>NZ_CP151949.1:2735000-3335000 GCF_038592965.1 Paenibacillus sp. FSL L8-0158
CGACATTTTCTTTCTTTGAAAGAAAAGTCTAGGTTAAGCTACAAAGAGCACACGGAGGATGCCTAGGCGCCAGGAGCCGACGAAGGACGTGGCGAACAACGATAAAGCCTCGGGGAGCTGTAAGCAAGCTTTGATCCGGGGATGTCCGAATGGGGAAACCCGGCTGTCTTCATCGACAGTCACTACTCACTGAATTCATAGGTGAGTGAGAGGCAGACCAGGGGAACTGAAACATCTAAGTACCCTGAGGAAGAGAAAACAATAGTGATTCCGTCAGTAGCGGCGAGCGAACGCGGATTAGCCCAAACCAAGGAGCTTGCTCCTTGGGGTTGTGGGACGTCTCACATGGAGTTACAAAGGAACCGGTTAGATGAAGAGGTCTGGAAAGGCCCGCCAGAGAAGGTAAAAGCCCTGTAATTCAAAACTTGTTCTCTCCGAGACGGATCCCGAGTAGTGCGGGGCACGTGAAACCCCGTATGAATCCGGCAGGACCATCTGCCAAGGCTAAATACTCCCTGGCGACCGATAGTGAAGCAGTACCGTGAGGGAAAGGTGAAAAGCACCCCGGAAGGGGAGTGAAATAGATCCTGAAACCGTGTGCTTACAAGAAGTCAGAGCCCTATGATATTTTCCTTTGGAAAAATCACGGGTGATGGCGTGCCTTTTGTAGAATGAACCGGCGAGTTACGTTCCCGTGCAAGGTTAAGGTGAAGAGCTGAAGCCGCAGCGAAAGCGAGTCTGAATAGGGCGAATGAGTACGTGGACGTAGACCCGAAACCGGGTGATCTACCCCTGTCCAGGGTGAAGGTGCGGTAACACGCACTGGAGGCCCGAACCCACGCATGTTGAAAAATGCGGGGATGAGGTGGGGGTAGCGGAGAAATTCCAATCGAACCCGGAGATAGCTGGTTCTCCCCGAAATAGCTTTAGGGCTAGCCTCGGAAAGAAGAATCGTGGAGGTAGAGCACTGATTGGGTGCGGGGCCCGCAAGGGTTACCAAGCTCAGTCAAACTCCGAATGCCATAGATTTAGTTCCGGGAGTCAGACAGTGAGTGCTAAGATCCATTGTCGAAAGGGAAACAGCCCAGACCATCAGCTAAGGTCCCCAAGTGTGTGTTAAGTGGGAAAGGATGTGGAGTTGCACAGACAACCAGGATGTTGGCTTAGAAGCAGCCACCATTGAAAGAGTGCGTAATAGCTCACTGGTCGAGTGACTCTGCGCCGAAAATGTAACGGGGCTAAACACACCACCGAAGCTATGGCTTGATGCATTGCATCAGGGGTAGGGGAGCGTTGAATGCGGGTTGAAGGTGTACCGTAAGGAGCGCTGGACTGCATTCAAGTGAGAATGCCGGTATGAGTAACGAAAAGATCTGTGAGAATCAGATCCGCCGAAAGCCTAAGGGTTCCTGAGGAAGGTTCGTCCGCTCAGGGTAAGTCGGGACCTAAGGCGAGGCCGATAGGCGTAGTCGAAGGACAACAGGTCGAAATTCCTGTACCACCGTAATCCGTTATGAGCGATGGGGTGACGCAGTAGGGTAGTGACGCGGACTGATGGATGTCCGTCTAAGCAGTGAGGCTGGTGTGTAGGCAAATCCGCACATCGTAAGGCTGGGCTGTGATGGGGAGCGAAAATTATAGTAGCGAAGGTCATGATCTCAGACTGCCAAGAAAAGCCTCTAGCCAGGAGAAGGTGCCCGTACCGCAAACCGACACAGGTAGGCGAGAAGAGAATTCTAAGGCGCGCGGAAGAACTCTCGTTAAGGAACTCGGCAAAATGACCCCGTAACTTCGGGAGAAGGGGTGCCTCGGTAGGGTGAATAGCCCGAGGGGGCCGCAGTGAAAAGGCCCAAGCGACTGTTTAGCAAAAACACAGGTCTGTGCGAAGCCGCAAGGCGAAGTATACGGGCTGACGCCTGCCCGGTGCTGGAAGGTTAAGGGGAGTGGTAAGCTCTTCGGAGCGAAGCTATGAACCGAAGCCCCAGTAAACGGCGGCCGTAACTATAACGGTCCTAAGGTAGCGAAATTCCTTGTCAGGTAAATTCTGACCCGCACGAATGGCGTAACGACTTGGGCGCTGTCTCAACGAGAGATCCGGTGAAATTTTAATACCTGTGAAGATGCAGGTTACCCGCGACAAGACGGAAAGACCCCATGGAGCTTTACTGCAGCTTGATATTGAATTTGGGTACGATCTGTACAGGATAGGTGGGAGCCGTTGAACTTTGAGCGCCAGCTTGAAGGGAGGCATCCTTGGGATACCACCCTGATCGTATCTAGGTTCTAACTTGGTACCGTGATCCGGTACGAGGACAGTGTCAGGTGGGCAGTTTGACTGGGGCGGTCGCCTCCTAAAGAGTAACGGAGGCGCCCCAAGGTTCCCTCAGAATGGTTGGAAATCATTCGAAGAGTGCAAAGGCAGAAGGGAGCTTGACTGCGAGACCTACAAGTCGAGCAGGGACGAAAGTCGGGCTTAGTGATCCGGTGGTACCGCATGGAAGGGCCATCGCTCAACGGATAAAAGCTACCCTGGGGATAACAGGCTTATCTCCCCCAAGAGTCCACATCGACGGGGAGGTTTGGCACCTCGATGTCGGCTCATCGCATCCTGGGGCTGAAGTAGGTCCCAAGGGTTGGGCTGTTCGCCCATTAAAGCGGTACGCGAGCTGGGTTCAGAACGTCGTGAGACAGTTCGGTCCCTATCTGTCGTGGGCGTAGGAAATTTGAGAGGAGCTGTCCTTAGTACGAGAGGACCGGGATGGACGTACCGCTGGTGTACCAGTTGTTCCGCCAGGAGCACCGCTGGGTAGCTATGTACGGAAGGGATAAGCGCTGAAAGCATCTAAGCGTGAAGCCCCCCTCAAGATGAGATTTCCCAGTATGTAAGACCCCTTGAAGACGACGAGGTAGATAGGTTGGGGGTGGAAGTGCAGTAATGCATGGAGCTGACCAATACTAATCGGTCGAGGGCTTATCCTAAGATAAAACGCAAATGAGTTTCGGATCCAGTTTTCAGGGTGTAACCTTGAAGGTATGTACAAGTGACATACGACAAGCGCATGGCTATTCATTCACACGATATGTGATGAACCGAATAACCTTACGGAAGAATTTACAGTGTAAATTCATGTTTGGTGGCGATAGCGGAGGGGTTCCACACGTACCCATCCCGAACACGACCGTTAAGCCCTCCAGCGCCGATGGTACTTGGACCGCAGGGTCCTGGGAGAGTAGGACGTCGCCAAGCACGATAAAAGTATGACCTTTATATAAAAAAACTGCGATAATCGCGGTTTTTTTTGTTTCCAAAAAGATGTGTTTGTCAAAAATCCAGTATGAATGCTATAAGTCAAGACAGGTAAGACAAAAGTAAACCGTTTTGTTTTTGAAAAAACCATGTTAAACTTTTCTCATAAAAATAAATGTACTTTCTGAGGTGAGTTAAAGTGTTGGAACGTTCTATGGAGAATACAAGGGAATTACACAAAGGAAAGGGAGTGATTTTAAAAAAAGAAAAGGAGATTATAAATGAGCACTTATCAAACAGTTATTAGTGATGGATTTGAGCTGAAATATGCTATAAGAGGTAACGGAAGGCCGATACTGGTGATCGGCAGTAGTGTATATTATCCTCGTTTATTTTCAGACCATTTATATAAAAAGTTTCAGTTCATTTTCCTGGACCATAGAGGGTTTGCAAAACCTAATCGAGCTTTAAAACAGGAAGATTACACTTTGGATAAAGTCATTAATGATATAGAAACAGTAAGACAATGCCTTCATTTAGATCCATTTATCATATTAGGACATTCCGGGCATGCTTTTATGGCTTTGGAATATGCTAAACAATACCCGGACTATGTAGAAAAAGTGGTACTCTTAAATTCAGCACCTACGAACAGCCAAGAAAGACAGCGGCAAAGCTTTTCATTCTTTTATGAAACGGCCAGTCCAGAAAGAAAAGAACGTTTCAAAAAAGATATTGTTTTATTAGAGGAAGATATCAAAAGAGACCCCGATAGAAGATTTGTTCACATGTGTATACGTATGGGAGCCCAAAGCTTTTATGATTATACCTATGATGCAGCTTATATGTGGAATGATGTGCACACGAATATGCCTATCATTGATTATTTATGGGGGGAAGCCTTCGGAAAGATAGATTTGATACAGTCTTTGGCGGATGTCAACAAGCCCGTGTTTATTGGTTTGGGAAGGTATGATTATTTGGTTGCGCCAGTTTCTTTATGGGATATGGTCGATGATAGCTATACGAACGTGAAAAAGGTGATTTTTGAACATAGTGGGCATAACCCGATGTTTGAAGAACCTCATTGTTTTGATCAAACATTAGCCAAATGGATTAATGAAGATCACTAGTATTTTTGCTAAATCATCTCTTAGATGTTCAGTAGCCCGTAAAATGAACGTGATCCTCATTTTACGGGCATTCTTATTGAGTGGTATTTACCTTTTGCACCGATGAAAAATACTATGACTTTGTTATTAGTGACTTGACGGCTTAACTAGGTTCTGTATAATAACCGAAAGGAAATAATGTATTGTTAGTTTTTCGTTGTACTTCTATCTATCAGCTCAAAGGATCAAGCAGACTGAACAATTTAGTAAAGCAATGATATGGAGGTCGTTATGAAGTACGAAATTATTTTGTTTGATGTCGATGACACGTTGTTTGATTTTAAAAAGGCAGAGAGTCATGCGCTACATAATACGTTTACCCAATTTGGATTGCCCCAAGGGGCCGCTGAATATAAAGCCAGCTATGATGAGATTAACAGTGTGTTGTGGCGAGAGGCAGAGGAAGGACGTATTACCTCAGCGCAACTGCGTGTGGAGCGGTTTAAGCGATTATTTACTGTTCATGATCTAGACTTTAATCCAGATGCTTTTAGTGCTGCATATTTACGTTATTTGGGTGAAGGTGCTTTTTTGATGGACGGAGCGGTTGAATTATGTGATGTACTATCTGAGTGTCGTTTGGCGATCATTACGAATGGAATCAAAGAGGTACAAACCTCCAGAATTCAGCTTTCCCCGCTGCGTCATGTGTTTGAGCAGGTGATTATTTCAGAAGAAGTGGGTTGCCAAAAGCCACAAGCTGGTATTTTCGATTACGCATTTGCCAAGCTAGCCATTTCAGATAAAAGTAAGGTCCTTATGGTCGGCGATTCTTTAACCTCTGATATTCAAGGAGGGAATAAGTACGGAATTGATACCTGCTGGTTCAACCCTGATGGGAAAACAAACGCGTCTAGCATTCAACCCACGTATGAAATAAAAAGCCTGATGGAGTTATCGAATCATGTGCTTTCAAAGCGTCTCGTACTGAATCATTCATCGGAGGAAATCTAGATGAATAATGTAGAAATCAGAAGGCCGAAAGTTCAAGACACCGAAAAGTTAAATGAATTGTTTAGAATTGTGATTGCAGACACGTTTGCTAAAGAAGGCATTGGTCATATGCTAGAAGACATAGAGGAGGAAATTGAGACTAAGAGGGTATATTTGGAAAGTGACTTTGAGAGTCATGGTGAACAGCGATATTTCTTAATCGCTGTAGACGGGGATCGAATAATGGGTTCAATTGAATATGGCCCGGCAAGTGAACTTATAAGTAAATCTACCAATGATGCATTAAAAAATTTGTGCGAGGTAGGAACTGTATTTGTTCACCCTGACTACCAGAAGATTGGAGTAGGAAATTTATTATTGAAATCAATATATCTGGCGTTGAAAGATAGAGGAGTAGAAGAATTTTGTTTAGATAGTGGGTATCGTATTGCACAAAAAATATGGGAAAAGAAGTTTGGAACTCCTGATTATTTATTAAAAGATTATTGGGGAAAAGGCTTTGATCATATGATATGGAAAATCAAAATCAAGGATGCTATTAAGTGATCAATTGCTTGGCAATCTCTTGTGAGTCTTCAATCCACGGGGACCAAAGTTATTAAACAAGGCAGGCCGGAAAATCGGTCTGCCTTGTTTTGATTTTTTTATCGTCACTGGCCAGATTCAAAATTAGCAGGAGATAGCTTTAAGGCGGAAAGTAGAACTGGCGAAATCTCCAGAGAGATCCGAGACAACAAGCCCAATTTTCATTAGGCGGTCGCCTCCAAAAATTTCGCCATCAAATGCTACGCAGAAGGGGGAACCGCCATCTTCCACTAAGGTATTACCAGCATGGACTGCAGTGCTGCCTTTCGCCCCGTTTTCGATTATATACTTTTTATCTGGGTCAAGTCCTTTTAGAGTTAGTCGCCGGATAGGCCCATTCGGTTCAGCTAGTACGCGGAAGTAAGCGACAAACGCTTCGGATTGGTCCTCGCTAACGAACATCCAGGCCGTGTCGCCTCGGCCTTCAAACGGACTAAGAAGTCGATACATATCTCCCTGCTGTACAAGGGAACGGATTTCTTTATATTGGGCAATTTGTTTGGCAGCGAGTTCTTTTTCTTCATTCGTAAATGCAGTAAGGTCAAGTTCGTAGCCAAAATTCCCGCTCATTGCCACGTCGCCACGTATGGCGAGGGAGGTGTTTCGTCCCACCTGGTGGTTCGGCACGTTCGATACGTGGGCCCCCATAGTACTGGCCGGATACACGATGCTGGTACCGTACTGGATAGCCAATCTTTCAATAGCATCAGTGTCATCACTGGTCCATGTCTGTGGCATATAGTAGAGCATCCCTGGATCGAACCTTCCGCCTCCGCCAGAACAGCTTTCAAACAAGATGTCCGGGAACCGTAAGGTCAGGCGTTCCAGCAGATCATAAAGTCCGAGCATATAACGGTGCGCAGTTTCCTTTTGACGTTCGCTAGTAGCGGTAGCCGAAGCAATCTCTGTCATATTACGATTCATGTCCCACTTGACATAAGTAATTGGAGCGATCGAGAATACAGAGCTAAGCGTCTCGTACAAGTAATCGCATACTTCTTTGCGGGAGAGATCAAGCACCAATTGGGATCGGCCTTCAGTCCGCCGCCGACCTTCTGCATGCAGGCACCAGTCGGGATGGGTGCGGTACAGTTCACTATCAGGTGATACCATTTCCGGCTCAACCCACAAGCCAAACTGTAATCCTTGTTCATTAACTCGTTTGGCCAGGTCGGTAAGACCACCAGGTAGCTTGCGGCGGTCTTCGAACCAGTCTCCAAGCGAACTGTTATCGTTGTCACGCTTGCCAAACCAACCGTCATCAAGGACAAATAGCTCAATTCCAAGAGGCCCCGCTTCTTTGGCAATCGCCTCGATTTTATCGGCGTCGAAGTCAAAATATGTCGCTTCCCAATTGTTCACGAGAATCGGGCGTTCCTTGTCGCGATAAGCTCCCCGGCACAGACGTGTGCGATAGAGTCGGTGATAGGTGCGCGACATGCCCCCAAGACCTTCTTCGGAAAAGACCAGCATGGCTTCAGGAGTCTGGAATGACTGACCCGGTTCAAGCCGCCAGGAGAAGTCAAAAGGATTGATTCCGATACTTACACGAGTCTGATTGAACTGCTCTACTTCCGCCTGCGCAACGAAGTTGCTGCTGTAGATTAGACTGAAGCCGTACACATCCCCACGATCTTCTGTTGCATCAGGACGAAGCAGTGCCAGAAAAGGATTCATTTGGTGACTGCTGGATCCCCGTCGGCTTTCCAACCGAATGGCGCCGGGTCCAAGATCGCGACGTTGGATATGTCTTTCCCGAACCCAAGCACCAGATAGATAGAGAGCTTGGTAATTGGAATCGGCGAAGTCGACAGAGGCGCTCATCGCCTGCTCAATATTCATGACAGCGCTTCCCTTATGTTCAAAAAGAGTAGACCTAGCAATGGCGCTGTGGTTCGCAAATACAGTATAGAGCAGTGTAGCCTTAAGACCTGAGTGTTGGTCCTCAAGGAACAACAGGAGAGTTGTTGCTTCATCATCCGATTCGGTATAGACGGAAGGAAGGCCTTCAAGCTTTGGTTTGCCCGGTTCAACACGGTAACCACTATATTTTAGCTCCGTAGTTCGAGTTCCATCCGCAAGCGCAACCTGATAAGCCGGTTGACGGAAGTCGCTTGTCCCATACTGTGGATATTCCTGTGGAAGCGTATCCAAAGAAAGTGTACGACTGGAAGAAACGGGAGTGGGGGAGAAGGAGCAGCGCTCTCTAAGCTCCAATATACTTGCGAGACTTTGGTCATGATGAAGTTGAGCTCCCCAATAGACATGTGCAGGATATCCTTCTACCAGCTGGATAATATAGCTGCAATCCTTGGACTGCAAATGAAACAAACCAAGCGCTTGGTTAACATGAATATTCATGATATTCACTCCTTAGGGGGTTATCATTTCGATTGTTTTACGTAAGGATACTTATCAATGACAATGTGACTCTCAAATATTGAGTTTACTGTTGATGCATGAGCTTTCCCGTATGACAAGCTTAGTCCCGATCACGCTGTACGCAGGTGGTTCACGTCCCTCAAACCGCTCCGAGAGCAGCTGCACGGCAGCTTTTCCCATCTGTTCGGGATAGGCACGTACAGTAGTTAGCGGAGGCTGCACGAAAGCCGCCATCTCAATGTCGTCGAAGCCCACAACAGCCATATCTTCGGGTACCTTGACTCCATGTCCATGAAGGGCGCGTAGGGCACCAATAGCGAGCGGATCGCTGGCAGCGAAGCAGGCTGTCGGTCGTTCCTGCTCGGCTAGAAACTCGTTCATCATGAGATATCCATCCGCGGTGCTCCAGGCACCTATGCGGACGAACTGCGGATTATACAAACCTCGTTCCCGCATGAATCGTTCAAAATAATGCGCCCTTCGCTCTCCGTCGCTCTTGCCGCCGATAAATCCGATTTGTCGGTGGCCAAGCTCAAGCAGATGTCCAAGTGCCTGATCAACCGCCTGCCGGAAATGGAGTCGTACGGAATCGTATTCCAGCTGCTCATGGTACTGGTCAACAAGGACAATGGTGTTCTTGTCCGGATACACCTTGGACACCTCTTCGGGATCAACGCCGCCAACGACAATCAGACCGTCTACCTTCTGCAAGGTACCAAGGGATGAGCGGCCTCGCAAGGTCTGTCCCAACGTCAGGCCAAGCTCTTCACAGCGCAGTTCAATTCCACGGCGGATCGAGGCGTAATATGGATCGTCTCTTTCCTCCTCAATGGAACACCACAGCAGGAGGGAGACCGTTTTTCCGGCACGTTCTGTGTTCTGCTTTAATTGCCTCAGCCGGGTAGGCTTATACCCGAGTTGCTCGGCAACCCAAAAAATTCTGTTTTTAGTGTCTGGGCTTACGGATAGTGACAGATCGTTATTTAAAACCCTTGAAACGGTTGCGGCAGACACTCCCGCTTCGCGGGCAATGTCTTTAATGGTTGCCAAAAGAGCTCACACCTTTTTAGTTAATAATTTTACTAAAAATCGACTTTATCCTAACATATCTCTAAAACACTTTCAAGATGGACGGTTCAATTTTTTCAAACTTTATTTTTGATCTACTACTGTAGAGATTGTTTGTGTTAACATGATGAATATTCTCTTGATGACGGAGGGGTTCTAGTTTGAATATCCTGTCCCTAGCTCGTAAGTGGTTTGGTCGACTTCGCTTTAAAAGCAAGGTTATAGCGGTATTTCTCCCGCTCATCATTATTTCTCTGCTCATTCTTGGACTTGTGTCCAACCAACTTTTCAGCCGTTCATTGATAGAGCAAACGACCAGCAACGTAGTGGACGAATCTCAGCTTATCCTGTCCCGGACCGACTACATATTCAGTAGCGTGGAAACGGCGGCCAACATTATGGTCACGAATATTAACCGGATGTATGATTCATACGGCGCCAGAACTGATACTGCCATAGACCGTGTTCAATTTGGAAACCTGATGCAAAGCCGTCTATCAATTGATTTGTCAATCTTTCGCGAAGTGGATGCGGCTGTATTTATTGATAATGAAGGGACAATTTACGCCTCTTATACCGAAAGTGGGGAGGATAGCAAAGTCTATAGCATGCTCAAGCGGGTAAGGGAATCCGAAAGTTATGGACAGGCACTCTGGTTCGATATGGAGAAAAGAGATTTCCTGACACCAGATCCAAACTCTCCGGTTTTGACGCTGGGAAAGATGGTCATTAATATAGACACCGGCGAACCCTATGGAACGCTTTTTCTATTAGTGAAGGAAGAAGGTTTGTCTGATTATTTTCGTTCCAGCGATCCCGATGCGCCCAAATCTTATTATTTTTTAGATAACGAAATGCGTGTGGCTGTGGCAGAAGACAATGGGATGCTCATGAAGCCAGTGAATTCACAATTGGCGGAGGCCATCCAACGTTGTGGGTCTAAGGTATCCCAAAAAACGTGCTCATTTGAGGATGGTGGCAATCTGGTAACGGTCAATGATTATAACCGGATGGGTTGGAAGCTAGTCAATATTGTCTCTCTTAGCCTGCTTACAGCTGATGTCCGGCAAAATGTAAGGCTTTCGCTCTTAATCGGTGTATTATGTCTTGTTTTTTCCTGGCTCGGTGCTAGCTTCCTGTCCAAAATGGTCGTTAGTCCTCTCGAACAGCTGACTAGAGCCATGCGAAAAGTAGTAACTGGCGATTTAGAATCGGTTGCTACCGTCCGAACAGAAGATGAAATCGGTACCATTGCTGAAGCTTTTAACTTTATGATAAGACGGATTCGGGAATTGTTGGATGAAGTAAGGCAGGAACAAAACCGCAAGCGTGAATATGAACTCGCACTGATGACCGCTCAAATAAAACCGCATTTTCTGTACAACACTTTAGATACCATTTATGCACTGAATGAGTTGGATCGTAATGATGAGGCTAGAGATACTACGAAAGCGCTGGCAGATTTTTATCGAATGGTGCTGAATAAAGGACGGGAACTCATTATTTTAGAGAAGGAAGCTCAGATTACTGATGATTACCTGACAATTCTGCAAATCCGTTATCCCGATGTGTTCCGCTATGAAGTGGATATCCCTCCAGAACTTGCGGGTACACCAATTCCGAAACTCTCGCTCCAACCACTTGTCGAGAATTCGATTTACCATGGTCTTAAGAAGAAAGGAACCAAAGGTTTTATACGTATTTTTGCTTTTAAACAGAACGATAGGGTGATCGTCCGGGTGGAGGACAACGGTGTGGGAATGGACGAAATTCAAGTTCAGAACATTATGTCCAGACATTTACCGAAAGAAGGAATACGATCAATCGGTACCTATAGCGTTCAGCAACGGCTGAGCCTGTATTTTGGCGAGGAGTATGGGATATCCGTGCAGAGTGTTCTCGGAGAGGGAACCATTGTTGACCTGTCGCTACCAACGCAGCCAAAGGGGAGTGAACACCAAGATGTATAAAGTGATGATTGTTGATGATGAGCCGCTGTTCCGGGACTTTCTGCGAATTAAGATAGACTGGGAAAGTCACGGCTTTCGGGTTTGCTGTGAAGCAAGGAACGGGCAGGAAGCACTTCAGGAAGCCGAGCAGCATCAGCCGCACCTTGCCCTCGTTGATATCAATATGCCCTTTATTGACGGAATTGAATTAGCCGAGAGATTGAAAGTCAAGTTCGAACGAATCGTAATTGTATTCATATCCGGGCATAACGAGTTTGAATATCTACAGAAGGCAGTTCGAACTGGAGTACAGGATTATTTGCTGAAACCGTTCAATGCAGAAGAAATGCTCTCAATGTTGGAGCGTATTAAGCCGAAATTGCCAGTGCTTCCACAGGAGAGCGAAAGTGCAGAGTTAAGGGGACAGGGCGGCGAAGTGTTGCATAGCAGAGCAGGTATGCCTGATTTGGGCCATCTACGCGATGCGGTTGTGCTTGACCTCCGAATGAAAGACAGCGAAACGCTAGAGGAGGTCCGCAAGGCAATCCGTCAGCTTAGTAAATATAAATGGGGAGACGAATACGCAGATGCGATGCTTATGGGAATTGTATCTTTAGCCCTTTCCTTTGCTAGTGAACGAGGCATTCCTTATGACCAGCTATGGGAAAACGGAGGAGACAAGTCTCCATACGAACGGTTGCGGGAGTTAGATTCTTGGGAGGCTGCTGAAGGTTGGATGCTCGCCCTATACCGCAAGCTGATCCAGCTGATGGAGAATATGCGTCCTACGAAGGCTTCCAATTTATTTGCGGCGGCGATCAATTATATTGAGGAACATTATGCAGACGCAGAGCTGTCTGCTGAGCAGGTGTCGTGCGGAGTATTCGTCGATCCCAGCTACCTGCGCCGTGTATTTCGCAAGGAGTCTGGCTTTTCCATAGTGGATCACATTACACACATCAGAATGAAGAAGGCTAAAGAGCTTTTGCTGAAAGGAAATCGGAAGCTGTCAGAAATCGCTGAAAGTGTCGGATACAGTGACCCCAATTATTTCAGCAAATGTTTCAAGAAACGTTTTGGTATGACACCCACTGAATATGAGCAACTCAAAAAGAGATAGCATCTGCCTTGTGAGGCAGAACACATCAATTTAAGCCTGGCGGTTTTCCTATATGGAGGACCGCTACTCTATTTGTCCCGTTTTTTACTGATAATACCCGTTTTATTCCTTAAAGAAGAAATGAGGCAGCAGTATACTGTAGTCAAGCAAATGAAAGCGCAATCATCAAAGACTCTACAAGAGGGGGATAAAACAAATGAAAAAAAATCTTAAAATTTGGAGTGCGGCTTTGCTAGTGCTCACCATGTCCGTCGGTTTGGTCGCTTGTGGTGGAGATAACTCAGCCTCTTCCAAAAACGGATCAGGGGACGGAACGATCAAATTGAAGGTGTATGCGCAGCATTTCGATGACGATACCATAAAGCCGTTTGATTATGCGGTGGCAGAACTCAAAAAGAAGATGCCAAACGTAGAAATTGAACTGGATCCTGCCGTGCAGGACGGAGGCCAGAAGCTTAAAACATATGCGGCAACGGGCAACATGCCGGATGTCTATTTAGCGGATTGGTCTGTCCTGCAAACTTTTGCAAAATCGAAAAATGTCGAGGTTCTTGACAACTATGACACAACAGCCGAATTCAAGAAGAGTCTCAACCCGGGAGTTGAATCGCGTTTGGTAGCTCCTGACAATCATGTGTATGCTTACCCTGAAACTGGTATTGAATTCCAAATGATTTATTACAACAAGTCCATTTTTGAGAAGGTAGGAATCAAAACACCGCTTAAGACGATTGACCAGATGGCCGATGCAGCGAAAAAGTTAAAAGCTGCTGGTTATGTACCGATGTCGATCTTTGCAAAGGAAAAATGGATTACGACCGCTTTTTATAACGGGCTGGTTACAAGAGAACAGCCACGTGGATTTGGAGCACTTGAGGAGAAGGGTGTAAAAGCATTGCCAGAAGCATTCGTAACAGCAGCACAGCAGATGAAGCAACTGCAAAGAGCCGGATTATTCGATGCCAACGCTACGAACACCAATTATGATCAGGCATCGTCCCTATTTTATCAGGGCAAAGCTGCCATGTTCGTGAATGGACAATGGGAAATTTACAGTTCCCAGGAAAAGCTGGGCGATCAAGTCGACTGGATGTACTGGCCTGCAAAGGATGAAGCAACCTACGAGAATTCCAAATATTTTATTGACGGCTCAGGTTCTCCGCAAGGTTATGCAGTATCAGCGAATAGCAAAAATAAGGAAACAGCCGTAAAGGTAGCGGCATTCCTTGCTTCGAAGTCAGCAGAGTACAGATACACCCAACTTGGAAGTCCGATAGTTCCAGTGAAAGTCGATAAGCCAATGGCCTCTAATGTTCCAGCAATGATGCAGCGAGTTGTTAAAGAGTTGCTGCCTAATGCGCAGGAATATGCTCAACTTCTGAGCAATACAAAAATTCAGAACACCATTAATGACAATACTCAGAATATGATGGTAGACAACTTTTCTGAAAACGATTTTGTGAGCAATCTGAATAGTACATTGAATAAAGAAAACTGAGAATTCAGGGAATCGGCAACCCTTGGCGGCATAAGGCGCTGGGGGATGCTGTTCCAAAGATAAGGGGTGGAAGCAAGACATGAATAAATATTTGGGGAACAAACCGGCGCTCGCACTGTTTCTCCTCCCTACTTTGATACTTTATAGCGTGATTCTAATCTATCCCGTTTTGCAAACCGTTCTTCGCAGCTTTTATGATTGGGATGGCCTTAGTACGCTGACCTTTTCGGGATTGAATAATTACCGAGAATTGTTCTCCGATCCTCTACTTGGGACTTCGCTTAAGAACGGATTGATCTTTGCAATTGTACTGGCAGTCTTTCAGATCGGACTGGGAACGATATTGGCACTAATCTGTGCGGACCCGCGTACACGCGGGCGGAAAATACTGAAGACGTCTTATTTTATCCCAGTTGTCCTATCGGTAACCGTGGTATGTCAGCTATGGATTGCAATCTACGATCCAACCAACGGATTAATCAACCGACTGTTTGATCTCTTGAACATCCCTTATCAGCAAAATTGGCTGAGCTCCCCGACAGCATCGATTATTGCCATTGCCTTTGTTAATGCCTGGCAGTTTATGGGGTATCAATTTGCGCTGCTATATGCAGGAGTTAAGTCAGTACCCGAGGACTACTTTGAAGCCGCTACGATTGACGGCTGCAGCAAATGGAGAGCGCACTGGCATGTCACGCTTCCTCTGATGAGGGAAACATATAAATTCTGCTTCATTATTGCGATTACTTCTGGCATTGGGGCCTTTGTTCAGATGCTGATTATGACAAACGGTGGGCCCGGCACTACAAACTATACATTGACATTCATGATTTACCGCTATGCTTTTATGGAAAGTAACTATGGGTATGCGTGTGCTGTATCCGTGCTGCTTGTACTAATCTCTCTATTGGCAACTGTAGTCATCAATAAGCTGTTCGATCGCGGACAAACCGCCTGATAAGACGCGTACCGAAAAGGAGAACGAAATGAGTAAAACTGCTTTGAGCAAGTTCAGACAAGCTGTTCTGCAAATACCGCTGTGGTTGTATTTTATTGTTTCGGTCTACCCGTTGTTCTGGATGGTTTCCTACTCGTTCAAGAACAACGATGAGATCTTTGTCTCTAACCCATTTGGACTGCCGACGCATTTTCGTTACGAAAATTACATTAATGCCTGGACGCAATTTAATATTCCCCGTTACTTTCTGAACAGTCTGGTTGTATCAACGATTTCGACTTTGTTCATCCTTTTGCTGGCTCTGATGTTTGCCTTCGCAGTGGCTCGTATGAGATGGAGGTTTCGTTCTGCCGTCCGGACTTATATGATCATAGGAATGTTTATGCCATTGCAGGTTATCATGATACCGCTGGCGATTCTGGTTCGCGATTTTCATCTTACGAATACGTATGGAGCTCTTATTCTTCCTTATATCGCAATTGGCCTTCCTTTCTCGTCCATGATTTTCTATGGATTCCTAACAGCAATTCCTAAGGAGATTGAAGAGGCGGCGTGTATGGATGGAGCTAATATTTATAGACTGTTCCTGAAAATCATTATGCCACTTGCATTGCCTGCAATTGCGACTGTAGCCATTTTTCAATTCTTGAACAACTGGAATGAGTTCACTTTGGCCTATATTTTAATTTCTGATGAAAATATGAAGACATTGCCACTCGGCTTGCTTTTCTTCCAAGGCTCTTACAGCACAGATTGGGGAGCCATGGGGGCTGTTATGACCATGGCTTCCTTACCGATGGTACTCGTCTACCTGTTCTTGAGTGAACAAGTGGAGCGGGCGATGACGGTAGGTTCGGCTGTAAAAGGATAGAAAGGATAAACTGCCCCGGCTAGAGAATCAGAAAAAGATTCTCCAGCCGGGGCAGTTTTGTTATGTACATACGCTACTTCAATTCGACCATGGTTTGTGGCTAATCAGAAACCTTACAGCAAAATAAAGGTTTTTGTAAGTTTCAACTGTTGTTCATTACGTAGAAGCTGATTATGATGGTAAATAGCTATGTAAGGAAAGAAGTGAGCAGATTTTGAAAGATCCAAAGCAAAGTTTCAATGAAACATTAAAAATTCCTAAAAAAACCATTATAACAGTAATAGTTGTCGTTACTATAATTATATTGTTAATCACTCTGGTATTTGGCACCATGCATATTATCCGGGATTCAATATACACCTCCATGAAAACCTCCTAAATCTACAACCAAGGGGGTTAGATTGTTGTTATTGCTTGATCGATCAAATAAAGGCATCATATAGAGAAATCAGTTGTTAAAAATTCAAGCACTAAGAAGGTAGAAAACAATGCAAAAGATATTAATAGTTGAGGATGACCCTCAAATCAGCTCCTTACTCCAATCCTATCTTGAAAAATATGGTTATCATGGGATTAACGTTTCAAATTTCGATCAAGTTCTGACTATTTTTCAGGAGGTAAAGCCTGATTTGGTACTACTTGATGTGAATCTACCTCGCTTTGATGGATTTTATTGGTGCAGACAAATCCGCACTCAATCTACTTGTCCCATCCTTTTTGTATCCGCACGTGATGATAAAATGGATCAGGTCATTGCTTTGCAAAACGGGGCGGATGATTACATTACCAAACCGTTTCATCCCGAAGTTCTGTTGGCCAAAGTAGAAAGCAATCTGCGACGTGCCTATGGTTTATATGCAGTTGCCCAAAAATCACGCTCCATAACAGTGTCAGGCTTGACTTTATACCCTGATACTATGGAGCTTGTGTTTCATGACAAGCAGGTAGAGATGAGTCATAAAGAAGCGGCCCTACTGGAGCTACTGATGACATATCCCAAGCAGGTTGTAGGGAGAGTTCATCTCTTAGAGGCTTTATGGGATGATTACCAATATGTAGGCGAAAACACACTGAATGTTTATGTTACACGTGTCCGCAAAAAGCTGAGCGAACTGGGGTTGGAGGATATCATAGAGACGGTTAGAGGAGCTGGATATCGGCTGCACTTGACTGAGGAGGATGAACGGTGAAGCTTTTTTGGCGTGACCATTTTTCGCTGGTGATTTTTAATATCATCCAACTTTTTCTTGTGTTAAGTATCTATTGGTTGGATGGTTACCGTAACTGGTCGACGGCCCTGTATTCCGTCTTTTTTGGGGCTTCTATATTGCTGGTTTATTTGCTCTTCCGATATGTCCTGTACTCTGGTTTATATCGAATATTATCCACTGCAAACCTAAGAGATTTAGATGAGCTTATTCAGATGAAGGTACTTAATCCGTTAGCCTCTTCTTTGCAACACTTGCTTTTACAATATTATCGATTGTATCAGTCTCGAATTCATCAGTTAGAACATCAGCAGCGTGATCATATTACATTTATCAATCAGTGGGTTCACCAGATGAAAACTCCTCTTGCTGTTATTCATTTAATCCTCAAAGGAAAAATAGATCCTGAATCTGATCAGATTTACGATGAAATTGATCGAATGGGAAAAGGACTAGACATGATTTTATATATGTCACGGTTGGAATCCTTTGAACCTGATTTTCATGTGGAGCCTGTTGTATTACGAAAACTGGTTAGTGATGTGATCTATGATAACAAAAGACTATTGATTCGTAACGAAATTTATCCTTCCAATGAAGTGGACGAGCAGTTGAGTGTGATTACCGATGCCAAATGGCTAAGATTTATAATTAATCAACTGCTGACCAATGCGGTAAAGTACTCTTCAGGTCATGCCCACAGTTTGAAATTGATATCTGACGTAAGGGATCATGGAATCGTGCTGAAAGTACAGGATGAAGGGATTGGTATCCCTAAAAAAGATATAGAGCGGGTATTTGAGGCTTATTACACAGGTGAAAACGGACGGAAGTATAGTGAATCTACTGGGATGGGGCTCTATTTGGTGTCAGAAATCTGCAAAAGACTGAATCATGACATTCAACTGAAGTCGATGGTTGGTGAAGGGACGACGGTTGAGATCTTGTTTGCAGTTCGCAAATAAGAAACCTTACAACACATTTAAGGTTTTTGTAATGTTAATCGATCGCTTCACTTGTCTGGATGGATTATGATCATGACATAGGAAAAAGAAAGGAATGAATTATGGAGATTGTACGAATGGATCAAGTCACCAAAATATACTATGGCAAGGTTCCCTACCGAGCCCTTAACAACATCCATTTAACGATCAAACAAGGCGAGTTTGTTGGCATTATGGGGCCGTCTGGTAGTGGGAAGACTACATTATTAAACATGATTTCAACCATTGATATGCCGACTTCTGGCGAGGTTTGCATTAAAGGGGAAAATCCACATCAGTTCAAGAAGGATAAGCTAGCTTTATTTCGTCGCAAAGAGCTGGGATTTGTATTTCAGGACTATAATTTGCTGGAAACTCTCACTTTGGGAGAGAACATATTGTTTCCTCTGATGCTGAATAAAAAAGTATTAAAGGAAATGGAGCACAAACTGGAAGAGGTAGCGAAGAAACTGGATATTATTGATATTTTGGATAAACGACCTAATGAGGTGTCAGGGGGACAAAAGCAAAGAGCAGCTATAGGCAGGGCTATTATTCACTCTCCTTCACTCTTGCTCGCAGATGAACCCACTGGAAATCTCGATTCCATGTCTTCCCGTGTTGTGATGGAAATGCTGGGGCTTATCAGTCGTGTGGATCATTCCACAATCGTGCTGGTAACACACGGAGCCGTGGAAGCCAGCTATTGCGATCGGGTTATTTTTATAAAAGATGGTGAGTTATATAATGAAATCCATCGTAGTCATAGTCAGCAATTATTTTTTCAAGAAATTATAGATATACTCTCCTTTTTGGGGGGAAGTAGACATGCGCATGAGCTTTCGTCTGTTAGCATGGAATAATCTCAAGCACAATATGCGTGCTTATGTACCTTACTATGTAAGCAGCTCATTGATGATTTCGATTTTTTTCCTATATGCGATATTTATTTTTCACCCGGATGTCTCAGATGCAATCACAGCAGCTAATGTAAAAAAGGGATTACAAGTTGCTGATCTGTTGATTTTTGTGTTTTCCTTTTTTTCGTATTATACACAAACAATATTTTTGTTGCTGCACGAAAAAAAGAATTTGGTATACTGACCATTTTAGGGACACATCACAGACAAATTTATTTTTTGGTCGCATATGAAAATCTAATTATAGGCTTTTTATCCTTAATTACCGGGATTATCGGAGGATTTGTTTCAGCGAAATTCTTTCTACTTTTGGGCTCCAATGTCATAGGAATGTATTTAACGTTTTATTTTCCTTGGAAAGCACTGGCTTTCACTGTGGTGGGCTTTATGTTTTTGTTTATATTGATCTCATTTGTGTCTGTTTTCTTCATACGCCATTTTAAACTACAGCAGCCTTTTAGCAAGGTTCCACAGCTAAAAAAGGATCTAAAAGCTTCATGGAGCTTGTCCTTTCTTGCAATAGTATTAATAGGAGCGGCTGTATATTTGATGAGGATGGATTTTCCACCGTACATTTATCTGGCACCGTATCGTTTGGGGACTCTTTCTTTTTATATATTACACTATTCAGTTGGAGACACATTTAAATATACAATTGTAATGGGATTTATTGGTGTTTACTTATTTTACACCCAATTATGTGTACTATTCATTCAATTGCTTAGAGCTAACAGGAAATGGTCTTTGAGCGGAATACGCTTATTATGGTTATCTGAGATCACATACAAAATTAGGAATAATGCCGGGTTGTTTTCATTAATTACCCTAATTTCTATCATTTCCTGTGTAGGAGCAGCGTCAACGTTTGACTCCATGCAGCAGCAAAAAAGATTTCTTAAGGAGCAATCTTATTCATTTGCACTTTCTTCTGATGTTGTAAGTTCTATAGAGCTTGAAAAAGAGATTGACCAAAATCTTTATACGGCTGGGGTGGATTATTCGAAAAGTGAAATACTGATCTTTCCCTTTCGTGAACAGCTCGCACCAGTGATGAAACAATCCAATTATGAGGTTCTTGCTTCCAGGTTTAAGGAACTAAAACAGACAGTAGCGCTTCGGGATCATCAAGGCTTTTTCATTTTTGATTCAAACGGGATGTCTTTAGAAGAACAGAAAACCTTTTTTGAAAAAAAGCTTACTTACAATCAAGGAAAATCTCACATTATGAATATTCAGATTATGGATACTCAGAAGTTGGACCATAGCATAAAGTTTGTTGAAAACATCATTTCTGAATTAGGACGGTTACTTGTTGTTCCAGATCGAACTTACGATCATTTAATTGAACAACGGTATTTCAATGATCCATTGGCATACAAATCTGTTTACTACTTTGTGCCAAAATGGAAGAATGGTCAACTTTCTTTAGAAACTTCAGAAACTCAACAGGAGATATGGTTGTATTCCGTGTTGGCCAACAAGGTGAATAAAGGGGTGCTTAACTCTAGAGCAGTGGATTATTTGACATCGGAGATGGATCTAAATATTAGCGAATTTATTGGCGGATTTATCGCCATTATTATGTTGGCAAGCACTGTAAGTCTGTTGTATTTCAGATTGTATGTAGATCTTCAACGGGATGAGGAAATATACCGAGCTTTATCGAAAATCGGACTAAACTCAAGGGTAATGAGACGAGCTGCATCCAGACAAATTGCTTTCTTATTTCTTCTGCCATTAGTCGTATCATCCATAGGAATAGTGCTTTGTTTAGTTATGTCAGAACCATCTGGAATATATGTAGTACCCTTTCGCATTACGCTTATTCAGATTATGCTGTGCTTTTGGGCAATCCAATTCTTTTCCTTTCTTATTGTACGGTTCATGTACCTTCGTCAATTGGATTTGAAGATGTTATAAGGAACGATAAGCTGTGTGCAAAAAAGTTGCAGAAGGGAGGAGTGGTTCCTCCTTTCTGGAATCTCCACGGATTATAGACGATGAAGCTCTCAATTCACGATTTCCTTGATGGGGAATCATACAAAGAAATTGTAGTGTAGAGGAAGAATTGTAATTCATATAACAACGTATTTATTAAATTTAATAAACTTAGAAAGAGGGGGATATCTATGAAAAAAAGTGTGTTTATTTTATTGTTGTTGGCCTTATCAACCAGTTCTTTTTCAGGGCCCTTTGTTCAAGCAGAGGGGCAGCAATTGGCTTCCAATGCAAGTGTGAAACTAACATTGAGTCAAGCCCAGCAATGGGCACGGTCTAATAGCTTTAGTTTGAAAGAAGCCCAGCAAACGATAGATCGTAACCGGATTAACCTAAAAAATGCAGGTAAGAATCTGGATTTCATTCCAGCAGGTACAGGCAACGGTGAAGAGGACGCGGCTAGTAGTTCTGCTTGGAAGGGGTATGCCTCATCGACGGTTTCTTATTTGGAATCCAAGAAGCAAATCGAACTTGCTCAAGATCAGACAGACTACACCACAATGAAGGACTATTACGACGTACTTTTGGCTGACAACAAAGTGAAGAGTAGTGAGGATGCACTTTCGCTTGCGTTATTGGAGGAAAAAGCTGCTGAGGCGAAAGCCAACCGTGGAAAAATTTCTCCAGGTGAACAAAGCACCATTATTCAGACTCGTTTAGAAGCAGAAAAGAATGTAGAGATTGCAAAATCTGTGCTGCAAAAAGCATTAGAGGTGCTAAACACCCAAATGGGACAGCCGCAAGGTACGGTATATGAACTGATTGATCGACCCGCTTACCGGAAAATGGATAACTCGAATTTGGATACGCTTGTGACGCGTGCAATCTCGGCGAGTCCTTCGGTATGGAGACAGGAGGAGGCTGTCAAGCTGGCAAAAATGGAAGTTAAATATTACACATGGAACTCGGGAGCGGACGATTATGAAATTAAACAGATTGATGTAGACTCAGCGGAAGGCGGACTCAAAAATACCAAGGATCAATTGGCAGAATCACTAAAGAGTATCTACTTTAACTTACAGCAAAATGATGAACAATACGAACAAATGCAAAGTAATTTACAGAACGCTATTAAAGTGTTGGACATATCTCGTAAAAAAAGGGAACGTGGATTTGCCACAGGTACGGAGGTCGCCACGAATCAGTTAAAAGTGAAGCAAATTGAACGGAATAAGGATGAACTCATTATTCAAATGACAATGCTGCAACATGCTTTAAACAAACCGTGGAGCGTATAGGTTGTAGAAAAAATACATTTTAAGGGGATATAACATTGTCGGAAACAGAAAAGAAAGATGCATTGCAAGTGTTAAGAAGGAAAAAAAGATTGAAAGGGATCATAGGTATTTTTGTCTTGATTATTATAGCGGGAATTGGCAGTACTGTTTATATGAATAGAAGTCAGGAAAAGCCCGTGGAGGGTCCTGCGAACCAGATCGTACAGGTACAGAAAACAAATATGACCGAATCGCTTAAAGTAACTGGAACCGTTCAGGCTTCTAAGGAAGTTAATATCAATTTTACAAATCTCGAGGGTGCCAAGCTCATTGCTGTCAATGTCAAAGCAGGAGATAGTGTCAAAGCGGGTCAGGTATTGGCTCGTTTGGATGATTCGGATTCCAAGTTACAAATTAAAAATGCTGAATCCAATGTAGCGATTGCCCGAGCCAAGGTAGAGGAAGCCAAGCGTGGACCAAAGCCTAGTGATATTGAGCTCCAGAAGGCAAATGTCCTAAAGGCTCAGATGGCGATTAAAACAGCCAAGGATTCCATGGAGCTGGAAGAAGTCGTTGCACAAAAAGAGGCGGCTAAGATGACTTTGGATAAAGCCCAGAAGGATTATGATGACCAGACTTATCTAGTTCAGAATGATGCAGCTGCAGAAAGTGACCTGGCGACGGCCAAGCAAAACCTGGATAAGGCAAAATTGGATATGAATAATGTTGAACTTCAATACAAGAAGGCAAGGAATCGACAAGTTCAGGCGATTGAGGATGCGGAAATGGGCTATAAAACAGCTTTAATACAATTAAAGGCAGCACAGTCCCCGCCTGATGCCTCCAATATTCAATCCGCACAGGCTTCTTTACAACAGGCTGAAACGGAATTGGAACAGAAGAAAAGTGTTCTGAACAAATTACAGGTTACGGCACCGTGGGATGGAATTATTTTGAAGGTTAATGGCGATGTGGGTACCAGTCCTACAGCACCTTTCATTGTTATGAACAACTCCAATACAGGCGTTATGAAGGTTAGTGCCAAGGTTAACGAAAGTGACATTGCTAAAATGAGGACTGGGCTCCAGGCTACGTTACACACGAATTCATTCCCGGACAAACAATTTAAAGGCGAAGTCCTCTTTGTTTCTCCAGAGCCGGTTACGGAATCCAATGTGACTACATACAAAATTGAATTGTCTTTGGATAGTCAAAAGATAAGACTACAACCAGGGATGAACATGGATGTATCACTCCTCTTGGCTGAACATAAAGATGCGTTGTCTGTTCCATTGTTCGCATTGAGATCCGAAGGTGGAGTGGACGGAGTATATGTAGCAAAGAACCCGGCTAACCCTGCAGATTATGAATTCAGACCAGTGAAGCTGGGGGTCTATACAGCGGATCAGGCCGAAATCAAGTCCGGTGTCAAGGAAGGCGAAACCATAGTTATTCCGCCTCAGGGTGGTAGTGCTGGTCCGAATGGCAGCCAAGAGGGTCAGGACCCTGATGGAGGTCAGGCACAATGAACGAAGCTCGTTTGAATAAAAGCGTTATTGAAATTAAAGAACTAAAAAAAATATATGAGGTAGGCGGTCAGGAGATTCAGGCTCTACGTGGTGTTGATTTATCTATTAGCGAAGGTGAGTTTGTTGCCATAATGGGCCCCTCTGGTTCGGGTAAGTCCACTATGATGAATGTCATTGGTTGCCTCGATCATCCTGATACGGGGAAGTATTATTTGGATGGGTATTCCATTTTGGATGCTCGTGAGAACGAGCTTTCCGAGATTCGAAATCAGAAACTGGGTTTTGTGTTTCAGAAATTCTATCTACTTCCCCGAACTACAGCATTAGCCAATGTAGAGCTACCTATGATGTATGCAGGTATACCTGCCAAGGAACGCCGGGAACGAGCTGTGGAGGCGCTTCAAAGTGTAGGGCTTGCAGAACGCATGTACAACAAGCCTAATGAGCTATCTGGTGGTCAGCAGCAACGTGTCTCCATTGCGCGTGCGTTGGTGAATAATCCTGTTATTCTGCTGGCGGATGAGCCTACGGGGGCACTAGATACGAAGACGAGCGTCGAAATTATGGAGCTGTTTCAAGGTTTGAATGAACAGGGGAAAACCATTGTCTTGGTTACTCATGAGCTGGAAATTGCCGAATATGCCAAGCGCCTGATCAGCTTTCGAGATGGGAATATTGAGCGGGATGAGAGCATTATGAATAGAAGAATTTCATCAAGGATGGCAAGCCTATGAAATTAATGGAAACGATCCGTGTATCAATTAACAGTTTAACAACCAATAAGCTACGCTCCTTTTTAACAATACTCGGTATTATTATCGGGGTGGCAGCGGTTATTGCCATTATGGCGATTGGAAACGGCTCTACAACCCGCATAAAGGCGGAAATTAATAAATTAGGGAATAACGTATTGATGGTTGCGCCAGCTATGACAATGGTCGATGGTGAAATAGATTATGACAACACTCCATCGTTTACTTGGGCTGATGTCGAGACGTTGGAACAAAAGAATTCCATAGATGCATTGATGCCAAATATAACGAGTAATTCAAAAGCTACGTGGGGGCGATATAACTATAACGCCACTATTGTAGGGACTTCCGCTTCATTCTATAAAGTCAAAAAGTTTTCCTTTGCCGAGGGCAGAACATTTACCAACGATGAGATGGATAAACGCATGAATGTCGCCATTCTTGAAAGTCAGGCGGTTCAACGTCTTTTTGGTGGAGATACCCAAAATGTATTGGGACGAACGTTTCAAATTAAACAGATCCCTTTCAAGGTAATTGGAGTATTAAATACTCAGCCAGTAACGAAATTAAGCTACAGCACTAATGAACAAATTTACATCCCTGCTACAACCATAATGAACCGTCTGGGTGAGAAGAACATTACAGGATTGGACGTATCCGCCAAGTCACCAGCTTTGATGGATCAGGCTCGTTCAGACATATTGGAAAGCTTGCGTTTAACGCACCAGCTAAAACCCTCGGAACCGGATCAATTTCAAATTATGAGTCTGTCAGAAGCAGCAGGTGCTGCTTCTGGTGTAGATAATATCATGACCAGCTTGCTAGGAGGTGTGGCCGCGATATCGCTCGTGGTAGGGGGAATCGGAATTATGAATATTATGATGGTGTCGGTTATAGAGCGTACAAGAGAAATCGGTATTCGAAAAGCTATTGGCGCCAAGCCGAGAGATATTATGATTCAATTCCTATCTGAAGCGGTCATCTTTGGTCTATTAGGAGGTACAATCGGGGTTGTATCAGGCATAGGGGCATCCAAAATACTTGAGGCAACTGCACATATGACCATTGAATTTACGATCTCGCCTATCATATATTCGTTTCTTAGCTCTGCGGGCACAGGCATCCTATTTGGAGTATACCCGGCTTATAAAGCAGCAAGTTTGAAGCCTATAGATGCATTGAGATATGAATAATAAGCAGGGATATGAATTTAAATCTATCAAGTAACGTACTGATGTCAATCAAAACAGAAGGGATAAGCAATAATATGGATATTAAAGATGTGGAGGATCTATATTTATCTTGCAAATCAGATCTCTTGGGATATTTATTGAGGATATTGCATAACAAACAGGATGCCGAAGATTTGTTGCATGAGTGCTTTATTCGGTTTATAAGAGCTTCACCTGACTTGCCTCAAGATCGTATTCGATTTTATCTTCTGAGAATTGCCAAAAATTTAGCTATAGATTTAATAAGAAAACGAAAAAAGATGGATGAATATAACTTACGTAAGGAGCTGCTCTACTATCACTGGGATACCCTCGATTTTGAAATTCAGGAGGAGGTCAATCGAATTCTTTTGATGGCAAGTAATACCGAGCAAAGGACGGTACTTGAATTGCGTGTAGTCCGAGGATATTCCATAAAAGAAACGGCTAGAATCTTAAACAAGAGTGAAAATTCAGTAAAGTCTTCGCTGCACAGAGCTTCAAAACGCATTAAATTAAGATATATTTCCTGAACTGATTTGGACGACACCAGACAATCTTTTATTCAGCAAATCGAAAGTATTAAATCTAAGAAAAAGAATGATTTTTTAAAGCGGAGTAGACATAGAGTCTGCTCCTTCTTTTTGCTTGATACAGAGATATAACAATAAGATCGATATTTTCCACCATAATAGATAATAAATATCCCCTTTTTTTGGATTGTTTCTATTTATAATGAAAGCGCACCCATAACAATCAAAGGAGCTGATTTGTTTTGACACGTAACAAACGCTTAAGAAGATTGTCCACCGCCATGTTAACGGTGCCTATGCTCACGATGTTCGCTTCAGGTGCAATGGCAGAGCAGGAAATGAACGGACATAAGCCTCCGGTTTCTACTGGAAGCGGTGTATTTTATGAAATTTATATCAATTCTTTTTATGATTCGAATGGAGACGGACATGGTGATTTGAAAGGAATCACACAAAAACTTGATTACTTAAACGACGGCAAACCCCATTCGGGTAAGGATTTGCAGGTCAGCGGCCTCTGGCTTATGCCCCTAAATCCATCTCCAAGCTACCATAAATATGATGTAACTGATTACTATCAGGTGGACCCGCAGTATGGGAGTCTTAATGATTTCCGCACCTTGATGAAAGAAGCGGACCGAAAGGGCGTCAAGGTGATCATTGATCTTGTTATCAATCATTCGAGCAGCGAGCACCCATGGTTCAAGGAGGCTAGTGCCAACCCGCAAAGCAAATACCACGACTATTACGTATGGGCGGATGCGAACACAGATTTGGAAGAAAAGGGTTCGTGGGGTCAGCAGGTGTGGCATAAGAATCCGAATGGCGAAGGGTATTTCTACAGTACGTTCTGGTCGGGCATGCCGGATCTGAACTTTGACAATCCCGAAGTCCGCAAAGAAATGATCAAAGTCGGCAAGTATTGGCTGCAGCAAGGTGCAGACGGGTTCCGACTTGACGCGGCAATGCATATTTTTAGAGGACAGACGAAGGATGGTGCGGATAAGAACATTGCCTGGTGGAATGAATTTCGTTCCGAGATGGAGAAGGTAAATCCAAATGTATATCTGGCAGGAGAGGTATGGGACAAACCGGAGACCATAGCTCCTTATTACGGACAGCTCCACTCTTTGTTTAATTTTGACCTGGGCGGAACGATTTTGAAGTCTGTGAAAAACGGCCGAGATCAGGGTATCGCGGCATTCGCCGAGAAAACGCTGCAACTGTACAAATCGTATAATAAGGCGGCACTCGATGCTCCGTTCCTGAGCAACCATGACCAGACCCGTGTCATGAGCGAGCTAGGCGGGGATGTGCGAAAAGCCAAGCTGGCCGCTTCCATTCTTTTGACGCTTCCGGGCCAGCCGTTCCTCTATTATGGGGAAGAAATTGGTATGAAGGGAGAGAAGCCTGATGAGTTTCTTCGTGAGCCTATGCGCTGGTATAAGGGAGATGGCCCTGGTCAAACGACATGGGAGAAACCCAAATATAACAAAGGCGAGGTATCAGTGGAAGCGCAGCTGAGAGACGATGATTCCCTGCTGGAAAGCTACCGCACACTTATCCGTCTGAGGGAAGAACATGAAGCTTTACGCAGCGACAGTCTGCAACCTATACAATCAGGCTCTGCCAGCGTGACCGCATTTAAACGTACTTCAGGCAAAGAAGCACTGTATGTATATCATAACCTGTCTGGAGAGCCGGTTACCCTGCAGATGAAAGATTTCGATAAGGGTAAATGGAAAGTGGTCTTCTCCACCTCAAAGGATGTGAAGGTGAAGAAAGGAACGGTTAAAATTCCGGCTTACAGTTCTCTGATTACCGAAGAAGACAGAAAGAGCTGAATATACGCAAAATTACCGTTCAGATGAAGCAGGATATATATCGATGAATCCAGTTTGGGGTGTTAACAGCACCCCTTTTTTCTATTGAACAGGGAACGTACGTGTTCTAACTATACCGATTTGACGTAAAGCACGCCCCTTAGAGTACACACAGGGAAGGATAAATGACATTCTCCAGTGTATATTCCAAGGGGCATTATTTAATACCTCAATCATAGTAAAGATCGGACGATTCCATATGATTATAAAGGGGGTATGCCTTCCGGTACATTTCGGTCCTTGCTCTTAGCAAGCAACTGCTCATCAAACGGCAAATTCTCTTTGATCGCCCACAGGTCGTCATAGCTGAGAATACAGCGATCAGCTCTGGACAGATCCTGCTGGCCGGAGCCGGGGTTATGGAAGCCGACGCAGTACATTCCTGCACTTTTGGCTGCCTGGACCCCGTTATGTGAATCCTCAATAACGATGCAATGGGCCGGTGCAACGCCTAGCTGCTCGGCGGCGTATAAGAAGATGTCTGGTGCCGGCTTACCCTGCAATACCTCTTCACCGGTGATTCGAATGTCAAAGTAACGGCCAAGTCCTGTCTTTTCCATAATGAGATCAATCAGCGCCCGTGGAGAGGAAGAGGCCAGCGCGACCGGAATCCTTTTCTCTTGCAGCCAGTCCAGCCACCGCTCCAGTCCGTCGATCGCCACAAGGCCCTCGTGTGCAATCATTGTCTGCATCACATTTTTTCGGTGATAGGCCAAGGCCTCTTCCACCGTATTGGTGAGCTGATGCCTGTCCAGCACTTGACGCCACATGGATTCGAGTGTCACTCCGACATAGGTGTGATGCTCTTCTTCCGTCATGGGCGCACCGAAATGGGCAAAGGAGCTGCGTTCGACCTCAAAGTAAATCGGTTCGCTGTCTACTAACACCCCGTCCATGTCGAAAATGACCGCTTTGACCGGAACGGACGCTGATAGGTCTCCTGTGCATTCATTATTCGTCGGTGTAATATGATGGATGCTCGTCATGTCCATTCTCCCCTTTGTTAGTAGCTAAATTTAGTTGCCGGAGCCATTAGATTGCAGCACAATCTTGATCGCCTGAGACGAGGGCTGAAGTGTCCGCTCGCTGATATTGCATCCAAGCGTCTTAAAGGCTTCATGGTAGTCATCCAGCGGATACGAGTGGGTAATGATTTTTTTGGCGGGAATGATTTGCTGCTCAATCAGGTAATGTGCCGTGGAGAACGTGCCCAGAGAATCAATCGAGCCGATGATTTTAAGGCTACGGTCAACTACCTCTTTCGGATTAAACGAACTTATCCCATCTCTCAGCCCCACCAGCATCAAATACCCGCCGCTCGCAAGCTGGCTTAGTACCTCAGTGCCGACCACTCCTGTGGTGTCCACAATCATGTCCACCTGATTTTTTAACGGAGCCAGCTTATGAATGGCCGATTCCAGTGTGGCGTGCGCGGACCACCGTTCGGGGGCAATAGAATCCGCTATGGCGAGCCGTTCCTCCGAGATGTCAACAAGGCAACCAGTTACGCCTTTCGAAGCAAGAGCATAGCTGTACAGAATCCCGATCGGACCTGCGCCTATAATAACGGTTGTGAAGTTCGGCAGCAGGTTAATCTGGTTGATTCCGGTCAGCATACAGCTCAGCGGCTCGGTCAGCGTCGCTTCTTCGTAGCTGATATGGTCCTTCAACTTGTACAAAAAACGGTCCTCAGTCACATAATAATCGGTGAACGTACCGTCTGCGCTGACTCCGGTCTCGGTTACGGATTTATGTGTGCAATGATTTTGTCTTCCTGTCCGGCACATTTCGCATTGGCCGCAGTAGTAAGTTGGATCAATCACCACTCGGTCTCCAGGCTGCAGTGAACTGACGGCTGGTCCTACAGCGATCACATCCCCCGCTGATTCGTGCCCCAAAATCGTAGAAGGCACGGCATGATATTTGCCACTGATGATACCTAGATCCGTACCGCATACGCCAGTTGCCCGAATCCGGACGAGTACATCGTTATCTTTTTTTATCTCCGGGATAGGTCTTTCCTCAAGTGCGACATCCCAAGCTGATTTATATACAAGTGCGAGCATGTATAATTCCTCCTTTTGCTTATTGGGCAGATCGTTAGTGAAGGGTAGCAAGAACGGCGTCAAGCCGTTTAACAATTTCGACAATCTCATCTTCGGTAGCCGTGAGGGAAGGTCTGACTTTGACTACATTCCCATAACCGTAACGGGAACCTCTCAGAATTAATTGTTGTTCCTCAAATGCGCGATCGATAATCCCATTGCTTTTCACTGCATCCGGGGCATCGTCCTCGTCTACAATTTCCAGTCCCCACATCAGTCCGACGCCACGAGCCTCACCAATGCAATCATACTTGTCGGCCATCTCCGTCAGCAGGGATCCGAGCAGGCTTCCTTTAGACCGGACGGCTTCCAGAAAACCGGGCTCGGTTACAACCTCCAATGTGGATTTGGCTGCCGTGACCGAGATCAGATTGCTGCCCGAAGTAAAGGAATGTTCGTGCTTCTCCAGGACATCGAGACGAGACTGCATCAATACCGCCGCAACCGGGACTCCAATACCGCCCAGACCCTTAGCGAGAGTAATAATATCCGGTTGGATGTCAAACAGTTCACTTGCGAACATGTAACCTGTCCGCCCAATTCCGGTCTGCACTTCGTCTGCAATCAGAATCATCCCATGCTCGTCGCATAGTTGACGGAGGCGCTTGAAATATCCTGCAGGCGGGATGATATTACCTCCGTTGCCCAGAATGGGTTCAATAATCATGCAGGCCACAGACCCTGAGCTTCCATACTCAATGGCGTCCGATATAGCGTCAATACAATGATGACCACACTTGTCTGGTGAAGAATTAAAGGGACAGCGATAACAGTAGGGGGCAGGCACATGCAGAGAATTTGCTGCAACTGAGTTAGGAAAATTCTTGCGACGAAAGGCATTACCGGAAATGCCTGTTGCAAACTGGGTTTGTCCATGATGTGACAGATGCAGACTGATGATATCGGTTGCTCCAGTGTATTTTTGGGCCAGCTTCACAGCACATTCATTCGCTGTTGAGCCGGTAATATCTCTCATCCATCCGGCGTCTATGCCGTTCGGGGCATACTGGATTAGATGATCTAGGACTTCTTCGACATAAGGCTCTGTAAAAGTAGAAGACATGTGTGCAAGATTGCCGACTTGCTCCTGTACTTTGCTTACGACATGAGGGTGGTTATAACCAAGCGACAAGTTGAAGGTGCCGGATACGCCATCCAAATACTCCTTACCCGAATCGTCAATCAGAGTAATGCCTTTACCATATCTGAAACGTTCTTTGGTCAACGTATGCACGATATTTCCCTCCATATCAGAATATACATTCTTATTAAGTCATCTTTATAAAGTCTACCACCCTATCAGAGCATAACGAGGCTGAACTCACCTCCCCAAAATAAGAAATCCACCTTCCTTGCTCTCATGGACAAGGGAGCATAATCCGGTGCTTCTGCGATAGGCCTCACCTCCCCTAAGAACTAAAACAATATCATCCTTCCTTGCCCTGATGGGCAAGAGAGTCAACGACTCGGCTGCCCCGATCATTCCACAGATGCGTGAGAATAAGTGCCAGCAGCAAAATCAGAGTAAACCCTCCTAAAATCCAGAGGCTAGCCGCCACTGGCCATTCGCTCATGCTCCAGCCTATTACATATTGAAGCACCGAGCCGCCAATTCCGCCCGACGCAATCAGAATGCTGGTCGTCCGCTCGGTCATTCCCGGAATCAGCACGTTGGCATAGACAAGTGCGATACAGAAGAGTCCAGACATGAATAGACCTGCACCGAAAATTATAAGGTATGTAGCCCATTGGCTGGATATAAACACCATGGCAACTAGGAAACAGAAAGTACCGATTGCACTCCATAGCAGGTAAGGAATATATCCTGCTGACTCTGCAATCCTTCCTGAGAACATACGACCAATGATCATTGCAATCCAAAGCACGCTGACACCCAGCGAGGCTACGGATCCTTGAAGATGTAGCGTCTCTGTCAGAATAGAAGGTAGGAAGTTCATGAGCCCCAGTTCAAGACCCATATAAACAAAGAAGAATATAATGAAGATTCCCAGCAATACACGATGCTGTCCAGAGTAACGGGCTTGTTCAACTGAACGTTCAGTAGTTCGGATGTCTGCTTGGGTAAGGTGAGAGGAGGCGGATGCAGGCATGGTAAGCCACAACAGCGCTAAGATAAAAGTGAGAAGGGAGATGGTGTAAAAGGTTAGATTCCACATTCCAAGCCAGATATACAGGCTAACGATCGCCGGAATAAGCAGTGCACCAAGTGCAAAATAGACATCCAGCTTAGACATGGCCACGGCTTTTTGCTCCTCCGTGAACTCAATGGTAAACGCTCCGATGGACGATTCAATGATGCCTGAGCCGAAACCAACCCAGATGGCCATTGCGATGACCCAATTCCATGAGGGTAGTACACCCAAGATAATGCACGCTGCCACGATACTACCCAGGGCTATGGATAACATGGACTTGCGACCCAGATGCAGAGCCATGAAGGGGGTGAGCAGAACACCGACAAGAAATCCGAAAAACTGCAGGAACAGCAGTAATCCACCATCGCTGTACCCCCGTCCATAGTGAGATAGTAAAGTCGGCAGTAATGCCCCAAGCACCACACTGGTGACGCCGATTAACAGATAGAAAGCACAACTTAAAGCGAATAGTCTCTTCAAGGCCTGTCCCTCCAGTAGGTCATATTTTTTATGTGAGTATTTTTTTTACTAGAATATACCATTACATTGGAAATGTATATATATTTTTATATAGAAAATGTAAAAAATTAATTTGACAATTTTACACGTATTTAACTTCAATTGTGTTTAATCCAGTTAAGGTGAAACCTTTATCTAAGGAAACTGCAAGCGGCAGGAGGGAATAAGATCAGTCCAAATTGTTCTCGAACGCCAAACGGCTCATAATTAAGTCATAACTTTGAGTTTGCAATAATGTTAGTAAGGATACCTAGTAAAGATGCCTAACAGTTGCTTTACTTCATAGCAACTATGATGGATAGGGTAGAAAAACGAATGTTAAACGCTTACAATTCAAAAGGGAGAGGGAATTTTATTCGCTAGTTGAGAAGGAGTAGCATGAAGAAGGGAAGAAAGGAATGCAGTGCGGCATAATTATCATTAGTCATGTGCACGGCTTTTTGAACTTTACTGCAAAAGGAGTCTACCAAAATGAATTTTTATTTAGAAATCCCGGAGCTTGACCGACATTTTCCTTTCCGGAGTTTTATTAATAAAGGCGACGTGCTTTGCTATCCTCATTGGCATAAAGAAATTGAAATTATTTATGTGACCCAGGGAACCTTGGATCTGGGAATTAACGATATTTCGATACGCATGAAACAAGGTGAAGTTCAGTTTATAAATGGGGGTGATGTTCATTATTTCTTGGCTTCTCCCGACAGCGAACGGGTGGTTATTCAATTTGATCTGAGCTTTTTTCAAGAGGTTTCCACATTAAGTGATCAGAAACGCCCTCTTAGATATATATTTACGGAGATGGAGCAATCAAGCTGGAACTGGCCAGAAGAAACAGCAGCTAAAATGCTTCCTCTGATTCAAAGCATTTATGATGAGAACGTCAACCAACACGAAGGTCATGCTTATATGATCAAAGCCAAGCTGTTCGAGATGTTGACTCTTATTATTCGTGAGGTGCCGAGAAGCATAACCCCAAGGCTTCCTGAACTCTCAGAGAGAACCTTAACACAATCCAAGGACACTCTTTATAAACTGGAACGTATTTTTGAGTATGTGGAATGTCATTATCATGAAACCATCTCGCTGAAGAATGTCGCTGATTATATGGGGTTCAGTCCCTATTATTTCGCCAGGCTGTTTAAGAAGAATACGGGGATGACCTTTGTAGCATTTTTGAATGATTACAGACTGAATAAGGCAAAATGGATCTTGTTGAATGAAAACAATCCGATTACTGAGGTCGCAGAGGCGGCAGGGTTCAGTAGTGTAAAGACGTTTCATCATCTCTTTAAGGAAGCGACAGGAACATCACCATTGAAATACCGCAGGACAATATTCGGGAATAAAACAGCAAGAAATGAGGAGGAAAGCTTTTCATGAGATTTGTATGATAGAGCTATCCGACGAAGTGAAGGGTGAGTTACGAAGACATTAAGATTTATGGATACGTGAGCAACCGATTGATATGCGGTGGGCTTAAATCAGGAGTGGAGGAAGATGAAAATGGACAATCGTATATACAATGTAGTCATCATCGGTTATGGAGGCATGGGAAGCTACCATGTTCAATTGATCGAATCTAATCAGCAACTTGCCGTTGGCGGTGTATATGATATTGTCGATTACCGGATGGAACTGGCTGCGGCTGCCGGCTATAAAACCTACGCTAGCTTGGATGCCGTTCTGGCCGATGAGGCCGTGGATATTGTTTTGATAGCAACACCAAATGATGTTCATAAGGAAATCGCGATCCAGGCGCTACAAGCCGGAAAGCATGTTATTTGCGAAAAACCGGTTACGATAACGAGCGCGGATTTCTTGGATATTGTTGAGGTGGCAAAGAAAGAAAATCGTGTGTTTACGGTACATCAGAACCGTCGATGGGATGAAGACTTCCGAATTATCAAAGATATAATTGGCAATAAGACCGTGGGCGAGCTTTTCCAGCTGGAATCGCGAGTTCAGGGAGCTAATGGCATTCCAGGTGACTGGCGGCAACTAAAGGCGTATGGCGGAGGAATGCTACTGGATTGGGGAGTACATCTGTTGGACCAGCTGCTTCAGATTACGGACAGCAAAATAGAAAGCGTAGCTGCTACCCTAAGCTATATTTTGGGGACTGAAGTGGATGACGGCTTTGCCAGCTTTATTGAGTTCAAGGACGGCCTGACAGCAGTCATTGAAGTGGGTACAACCAATTACGTAAAGCTGCCACGCTGGTATATTAAAGGAACCGAAGGAACCGCAGTGATTCGAGACTGGGATTTGAGCGGAGAGATCGTCACCCGAAATCCAGATGTTGCTCACGTGGAACCCAAGCCGATTCAAGCAGGTCAAGGATTGACGAAAACGATGGCGCCGCCGTCTGAGGAATCCACCCTTAAGTTCCCGATTGAGAAAATACCTGCTGCTGCAGAAAGCTTTTATGAGAATTTTGTCTCCACCATCGAAGGAAAAGCAGAGATTGCGATCAAAAATGAAGAAGTACACCGTGTATTGGTGCTGATTGAGACGATTTTTGAGGCGGCAGCAACCAAAAGCGTGATTCGAAGAACTATTTAGATCTGCTCTATTTTTCGATCCATCATAAGAGAGATATATAGGAGCCTGGAGAGAAACAAACAGATTTATTTAATGAAATTTTGGGGTGCATTTAAGTAATCAGTAAACCTTTGAAATGGTGAGCAAAATAATTTTGCCCACCATAAAACTCAAGCAGGTATCGCTCCACAACCGAATTCTATGGCTTGATCATTTTTAAGTTGCTGAGATTTCGAATAGGTTTAATTTACACGTAAAGAGAAGAAGATGTTTTTACATAAAAATTAAATCCGCTATTTTCTCCTTTAAATCAACACATTTCACTCTAAATCTTCCAAAAAAACATAAAATAATCCATGAAATTGCTAGAATAATCATTTGTATTAAGGGAATGACATTCCTAAGAGTGTCGGTGATTTGAGGTTTAGAAAACACACTCATAAGCATAAGGGTGTGTTTTTTGGTGTTGAGAATGAGTCTTTCATGCCATTAACAGAATTTTATCATGATTAAGTAATTCGCCAAATCACTCGTCATTGATTGAAAGTAGCCCCGATAACAAGATGATGTAACATTTTCCACAGCTTATTACGTTAATGTAGACACCTTAACGTACTTAAGAGTATCCTTATGTGTACTTAAGAGGGACCCATCGCAACCAAAACCAATGAATATATAAGTATATAAAGGAGGCCCATATATATGAAGACTCATACCTCTGACCGTATTAAAATCCCGCCAGGATTGTGGGCAGGATTATTTCAGTTAGGGTTTGGCGCCCACGACGTAGCACGCAAAGCACGACTGCCGATCACCATTATTACTGAGCCAGTAGTCACCACCGCCCAATATTTCGCGATCTGGCAGGCATATTCTGATCTCATTGGTGACACGGCCCAAGGAATCATCAAGCTTGCGACCGTCTTTGATACAGCGAAGTACCCACCGACTGTCTTAGCGACTTACCACGCTCGGGACTACCGCGACGCTCTAAACCGAATGGCTCGGTACAAACAACTGTGTCCCCCGGAAAACCTACATATCACTGAGGAGGGCGAGCACTGTACAATTGATCTGGAGTGGCTATCTCCCGAGCAGTCTGGTCCGCCGATACTGGTTGGTAGCACGCTGGCTTTTCTTCTGGAGATTGGGCGCCGGGGCACAGGTCAACCTTTGAAAGCGCAGTTTGTTGAATTTTCGCACTCCATGGGCGATGTACAAGCCCTTGAAGCTTACTTCGGCTGTCGTATCCGGATTGGTGCAAAATGTAACCGATTGACTCTACATCGAAGGGACCTGGACCGCCCCTTTGTCTCGTACAACGAAGAGTTGCTGGAAATCTTGACTCCTGTTCTGGACCGATCGTTGGATGAACAGCAGCGTAGCCGCTCAATTACCGAGATGGTCAAATGGATCATGAAACGCAGCCTCACAGGAGGGCGCCCCGACATTCAGGCTGTGGCGAAGGAACTCAGTATGAGCGATCGTACCTTGCAGCGCCGGCTTACTGACGAAAATACGAGCTTCAAGATTCTATTGACAAAAGCTAGACATGAGCAGGCACGAGAGTACTTAGCAGACCCCTCGCTCGACATTAAAGAGGTGGCATTCTTAATTGGATACGAAGACCAGAACTCGTTTTACCGCGCCTTCCGCCAATGGGAGGGTGATACACCTTCAAATTGGAGAACTGAACATTTAGGTACAAACTCGATATCAGGAGCACGCTAGGACTGCTTAATGAGTTTTGTCATTTGGCGTATTAAACAAGAACTTTGGCGCAATGTGCTAGTTACTGGACAATCCAGACAAGATAATATAATCACTATCCGGAGCACAAGACTGTTTAAAAAAGGAGAAGTGTATTATGGATATGGGATTAAAATATAAAACAGCTTTAGTTACAGGATCAACGAAAGGCATAGGTAAAGCAATTGCCATTGAACTAGCCAAAGAAGGTGTTAATGTACTAATTAATGGACGAAATTATGAAAAGGTAGAACGAACTGTAAATGAAATTAAGTTAGATTTCCCAGCTACCTCCCCTCAAAATGCTACAGCCGATATTGTGGATATTGGACAAAGAGAAGCCTTATTTGAAAAGTACCCCGAAATTGATATTTTAGTTAACAATATGGGTATCTATGAAATTATGCAATATGAGGATGTAGACGATGAAGTATGGGAAAAATACTTCCGCACTAACGTTCTTGCTGCAAATGGATTATCAAAATTTTATTTACCTAAAATGTTGAAAAATGATTATGGACGCATTATTTTTATTGCGAGTGAAGAAGCAATTATGCCTTCAGGACAAATGCCTCAGTATGGTATGACAAAATCTATGTTGTTGTCATTGTCAAAAAGCTTATCTAAATTAACAATAGGGACAGAAGTTACAGTCAATACGATTATGCCAGGACCAACACTCTCTGAGAATGTGCACCAAATAATTGAGAGTATGTATCCTCATGAAGATATGACTTTTTCGGAAAAAGAAAAAGATTTTATGGTTACAAACCTGCCTCAATCTGAAATACAGCGATTTATCAAGCCTATTGAAATAGGAAGACTAGCTACATTTGTATGTAGTCCTTATGCATCTGCATTTAAAGGTTCTCCCATCCGTATGGATGGAGGAATGGTCCCGACTATTTTTTAGCGCTTGTGGAGAAGCTTGCTGAAATTAGCGCTGACATTGCGGAACATTATGATAAGATGAAGTCAAATATCGCTCGAGGGTAGGATGAGGATCATGAACCATTTTGCTATGTATGGAAAGTTGACGGCACTTCCAGGGCAAAGGGATGCTCTTGCAGGCATCTTGCTAGAAGCGGCCGATCTGTTGAAGTCGAATACTGACTGCTATTTGTATATAGTCAATGTGTCAGACGACGACCCGAATGCGGTGTATGTGACCGAAGTGTGGAAAGATGCAGATGCTCATGCAGCCAGTCTTAAGAACGAAGAGGTACTAGCGTCGATACAACGCGGCCGACCGTTGATTGTCGGAGCGGAGCCCATTAAACTGCGTGCCCTAGGCGGAAAAGGCCTGTAAGGTTATCACTCAATAACGAGTATTCTAATCACATTAATGAAAATTATTGTTGCATATTACGCTGAAGGAGTTCAAGCAGCTAAGTTATGCTTTAGATATTTAAAGGTCGGAGGTTACATTCGATGTGCAGTCCCAGATGCTTACTTTCCGAATGAATGGTATCAAAATATAGTCAAAATCGGAGGACCTGGGCCAAGGGACCATCCAGTAGCTTCTCATAAAATCGTACATACTTATCAATCGTTACGATCGATGTTCGAAGAAGCGGGGTATAATGTACAACTGCTTGAGTATTGTGATGAAAAAGGGATATTTCATTATAACGATTGGAACGAGGCGGAAGGGTTTATTTATCGATCCAAAAGATTCAATCTAAGTAAATCGAAAGGTGGATAATATATGAAACTTCAAACGAATCGGCTCATATTAAAAACACTTGATCTTAATTTAATTGAAGCAGCAGCTCGACGTGATATAGGTGCTATTGAAGCTTTGGGTTATAAAACCAGTGATGAATGGCCGGGTCCTGATTTCTTTGATGCTTTACCTTATTTTCAAGAACTTTTGATAAAAAATAATGGCACTAGAGGTTTTGATTCTTGGATCATTGTAGATAAGGATAACCAAGAAATTGTTGGAGGGATTGGTTTTTTAGGAGATCCTGATCAGAACGGTATGATTGAGATCGGTTTTGCAACGAATGAAAGCCATCGCCGCAAAGGCTATTGCTATGAAGCCGCTCAAAAATTAATAGAGTGGTCATTAAATCATGAAGAAGTCCAAATCATAACGGCAAGATGCGTACCTGATAATATCAGCTCTAAGAATTTGTTATTGAAGTTAGGATTTCAAATTGATCACAAGGATGAAGAATTGCTTTATTGGAAATATCAAATGAAGAAAGTAGGAGGGGTTTAACAGAAAGGAATGCGAATACTGGAGGGTGAAGTTCGCTAAAGTAACTGAGAACGATAGTTCAACGCTATTTTCTCATTAATATCATCATTTTCTTTTGAAATGCCGATATAAAATTGAGTCTAGAGAACTATTTTATACATAAATTTTACCTAAAGGAAGTGGAAAGAGATGTTGAAAAAGAAATGGCTTATCACCCCGTTGGTTGCGACGACACTGTTTTTCGGTCAATCTGCCTTCGCGGCAAACACATTTTCTGATGTGGAAGGAACAAAATATGAATGGGCTGCCGAATCGATTCGTTCCATGGTCGACAAGGGCGTTGTCAAGGGCTATGAAGATGGGACCTTCAAGCCAAGCAAAACCATAACGAAAGCGGAATTTGTACATATGTTTCACAAGCTTTTTCCAGAAATCGATCGTTCTTCCGGCGAATCTTCCGATTTTGTGGATGCGCGTAAACACTGGGCGAATAAAGATTTTGCAGCAATATTCAACGGGGACTATGTTTGGCCGTATGCTGAAAGTGTTGGGGGGAAATATCCAAACTATCAATTCTATGTCAAGCCTGATAAAGCATTGACCCGCTGGGATGTGATGATGATTGCCTCTCTTCGGACGGATTATACTAATCAGACGCTTCATCCTGAGATTGAGGAAGTGATGTCTGCAGCTGCGCAGTACAAAGATATGAAAGTTCGTCAAGCCAATTACAATGACAATTTCTCGGCCTACTATCCGGTGCTGTACATCGACAAGACTGGAGAAGAGTACTCCTATGATGGAGATTCCCAGGATCAAAAGGCGGAAGCATTCTACACCCTAACTAAGATGGGGGTTCTTACCGCTAATGAAGGATACCTTCACCCAAAAGCGCTAGTCACACGGGCCGAAGCTGTTACCATTTTACAGCGTTTGTACGAAGCCACAACGAAGTGATTCTTAAATCAATGATGATCAGATAAAAGCAAAAAAAGATTCAACAAATGGCTTCATTAACACCTCAAAGAGTAGTGCTGTTAGGTTTTGATAAGCCGAATTCAGAAAATAAACAAATCTAAAAGTATGTTGATGAATATGTGGGAAAATTGAGATTTCAAACCGCTGATCTGAACAAATCAGCGGTTTTTTAGTACGAAATGGGGGGGGGAGGGCGAATCACGTTACATCTACTGATAAAGGGTCGACCTACCGCGCCATCGAGGCAAAGGTTAAGTCAAACCTTGATCAAGGTGGTCAGTGGATGATCGACACTAGCCGCTTGCGCATTGTAGCCATCAAAGAAACTGAATAAGGAGATTAACCGCTTTGGAGTTTTCTACTTATTTAGTTACATATCTATGGCGACGCCTGACCGCTCATTACTGTCGAAGGACAACAACTATGTATAAAAAGACGGCGAATTGGCGTTTTTTGTTGTAACCATCTTTCAGCCAAAAACATTAAATCAAACGCTGTATTGTCCGATAGAATACCAGGAAACGACTGATTCGTATCCAAGAAGATAAAAGATTATAGTGATGTACTGTGATTAACTAATATAAACGACGAATAAAATATCATCAGTATATCAAAGGCTGGGGAAATGTTATTCTTTCTTTCGGATTCTTCCCTTCTTCGATTTATGTGGTGTACCTAGATTATCTAGTATTTATTTATAAACTTTCTTTCCACCATCCTGCGTAAAGCCTTCCATTTTGAGGGGAGACACCATCTTTACGCCAGATAAATGACATTTGGTGCATGATGATCCGTACCGCGCAATGGTTTGAGATATGAACTTGGTGAACCTATGACTCATGCAATTGCGCTGACTCCCGGTGCCGCCGACTCATGAATACCAAAGACAATGCAATTAACGTGAGGATAATCCCAAGTATTTGAAATCCCTTGAAGCTAAATGTACCTCCCATTACGATACCTATCAATAATGAAGAGATGATGGTTCCCAGGTATCTTGAGGTGTTAAATAATCCGGATGCTACGCCAATTATTTCTTTTGGAGAACTTTGGAATAGGGCTGCTTGCATACCTACATTGTTCAAACCATTGCTAATACCGAATGCAGCTAGAGCCAAACACACGCTGATAACCGGTAAAGTGGGATTCAATGTCACGAGCCACACTGACCCCAATGTCATCAGAATTGCTGACGCCAGCAATGCCGGTCGGGGTCCTGATTTATCGATCCATCGTCCTGCAATTGGGGAAGTAATTAGTGAGCACAAGCCTAAGCTTAGCATGAGAATGCCTGTTTGGAACTCGCTGACATGACGTACCATTTGCAAGTAGGACGGAAGCCCAAAAAAGAGCGAGTAATATAGTACGTTAACGAGCATGAATTCGACATTAACCCAAATCATCGCAGGGTAACTGGCGAATGTGCGTAAAGGAATAAAGGGTGATGTCGCTTTTAACTCATGTCGTACGAATGCCCCCAGTGCAACGAAGCCTATCAGCCCGACAATGACATTTCCTAATGAGATATGCCCAGATGATTTTGCCGAGAGTAACCCAACGAGCAGGGCAACCAGACCCAATGTGAAGAGCAGAATCCCTGCTGCATCAATCAAATCAAACCATTTACGAAAAGACATGTTGCGTGCTACGGATGTTGGCAGTTCGTCCTTAGGAATATTCCTCCAAGCCAATACAAAGCTTGCCACTACAAACGGAATATTGATGAAAAAGATAGCAGGCCAATTCCACCAATGAATCAAGACCCCGCCAATAAAGGGGCCAATTGCTGCCGCTCCAGATAGGAATATGGACAAAACAGACAACGCAGTTGCTTGTTTCTCTGTAATATGAATTCGAACAATAGCCATTCCAACTCCAACCATCATGCTTGTTCCGATGGATTGCACAATGCGGAACACGATGAGCCACCCGAAATGTGGTGATATTGGAGCTAATAATGATGCAATGAAGGCTACAACAAGCCCGGTAAGGAATATCTTCCTACGACCGAATAAATCGCTGGCCTTACCCATGACAGGTTGAGCGATGCTACTTGCAATGTAGAAAGAAAAAATAATCCAGGAAACACCTGTAAAGTCAAGATGGAACACATTTTGTAGACTTGGAATAGCAACAGAAACCATCGAAGAATTTAATGGGTTCAATAGTATCCCTAGACCAACCGAAATCATTAACCACCAGCTGCGAACGCTCATTTCTGGTCCCCCCATAGCGAATTAATGTCATCGTACTTGAAATCGATTATTTATTCCAACGCATTTGATGTTATAATCTCATTGACTTGAGGGAATGAATGGAGGGCATAATGGAACTTCTTCAACTGCAATATTTTCTGACGGTAGCTCGTTTGGAACATGTGACCGAAGCTGCACGAAGTCTGCACGTTACTCAATCGTCGCTGAGCAAAACGATTCAGCGCCTGGAGGAAGATCTGGGGGTTCCTCTATTCGATCGAACAGGGAGGAAACTGCGATTGAATGAGTTCGGAAGCAGATTCCTTCACCGCGCAGAGAGGGCTTTATTTGAACTGGAGCAGGGGAAGCAGGAGCTTAGCGATTTATCCAGCCCGGAATATGGCACTCTCGAATTGGCGGTGACCACCGCAAGCACATTACCCAATATCCTGCGAGAGTTTCGGAAAAAGCGACCTTATATTCATTTTCATGTGCAAATGCTGACTACACAGGAAATGGTAACGCTTCTTCATAGAGGCGAGGTCGATTTTTGCTTGTCCTCACCTCCAATAGAGGGGGATAACATCGAATGCCAGATCGTGTTTATCGACCCAATCCTTGTAGCTGTTCCAAAGGGGCATCGACTGGCAGATCGAAGCAGTGTAACGTTGACAGATCTAAGGGATGAATGGTTTGTCGGTGTGAAGAGAGGCTATGGTACTCGTGATTTAGTGGACTCTGTGTGCAAATCGGAAGGATTTGTACCTAAATATGTGTATGAGGGGGATGAACCTGCAAGGCTTAGTACGCTTGTGGAAGCAGAAATTGGCATAGCCTTCATACCAAGCACGGCAAGGAATTCACGGGAACATCTTAGATATCTCCAAGTAGAAAATCACGAATTGGTACGGGAGATCGCTTTATTATGGCACAGGAGTCGGTATATTTCGCGGGCTGCTCTGGAATTCCGTGAGGTAGTTGTAGAATATTTCGGAGCGATATCCAAATAGACAATTTAATCCCAAATATAAGCAATATAAAAACATTAACAGAAGCGGTAGCGTAGGACATGTTAACCAAACGTCCTAAGCGGCCGCTTATTCTTTTATTCAACTGTAAAATTTGTAATTTCAATTTGTATGCCACTATACACACACGCCCAGCTATTGAAGAAGTTTTGGATTGTACTAACCCATCCTTCTTAGCTGACGAAACTGCTCCGGTGTGATACCTGTTTGCTCCCCAAACCTCTTGATAAAATAGCTGCTTTGATGAAAGCCAGTTTCCAGTGCAATCTGCTTTACAGTGAGTGCCGTGGATACAAGGAGATGCTTGGCCAACGTTATTCGGCATTGGAGTAAATATTGAGCTGGGGTATTGCCCATGATCTGATGGAAGAGCCGGCTAAAATGAAAGGAGCTATAACCTGACGTCGCAGCCATTGTCTTCAAATCGAGCATGTTCCGACAATGCACACGAATATATTCCGCCGTATGACGAATCCTTTCATGGACGGTGCCGCCGGGAGAGGTGCCGAAAATTTGGTTGGAATGGTGGACGATCTCCAGAAGAATTTCATAAAGCAGGGAAGAGATCCTTACATCATAGTCGTGACGGTAAGCTTGGGCAAGTTGCAACATTTCTTCCATCAGCGGTTTTAAATGTTCTGGCCGGTGGAGCGAGAACAGATACGGTTCGTGCATGCTTCGACCTTGTAATAGCGAATCTACATCTTGCCCGTCAAAATGAATCCATCGGACATCCCAGGGATCCTCGGGTTTAGTTCGATATTGCTGCGTCGTATGCTTGCCGAAAAGAAAGCCCATGCCAGGGGTAAGCTCGATTTCCTTCCCATCATGTACAATAACGCCTTTGCCTGCAAAAATGATATGTAAATTGTATTCTTTCAGTAATCCTGCATTCCTTCGCTCCCCATGATTGGGGAAGTTCATGTAATGTCCTAACGATTCGGGAAACAGTATACCTTTATTTAGAATGGGTGAAGGAAGATAACAATCTATTTTAATCATGTATCCATCTCCTTGAGTAAGTTAGCAAAAAAGTAATTCAATTAGCAAAATCGAGTTATTCTAATCCATTTATTCTTATATTACAATAGATACAATTATCAGAGAATCACATTTTTGTACTATCACTTCTACTGAAGGAGAATTGGAGCATGCCGAAATCCTTATCTTTAGATCGCTTTCATTTGGGAGCTTGTTATTATCCTGAACACTGGGACGAATCGTTGTGGTCGGACGATCTCATAAGAATGAAGGAACTGGGCTTCAGCATCATTCGGATTGGAGAATTTGCTTGGTCGATTTTCGAGCCGGAGGAAGGGAAATTCGAATTCACGCTGTTTGACCGTTTCTTGGAGCAGGCAGATGCAAGCGGAATTCAAGTGATCATGGGCACTCCAACAGCCACGCCACCGGCATGGCTTACTTATAAGTATCCCGAGGTACTGAACGTATCCATGGAGGGGGTCACGTACCAACATGGTCAGCGTCGGCATTATAACTACAGTAGTCCCATTTATTTAGAGCTTTGCGCACGTATTACAAGAGAGATGGCACAACATTACAAAGATCATCCGGCCATCATTGGGTGGCAAATTGATAATGAGCTGAACTGCGAGATAAACGTCTTCTATGCCGAGGCAGATCATCAGGCTTTCCGACGCTGGCTAGAGGCAAAATACGGTACGTTGGAGCAGCTCAACAAGGCCTGGGGTGCTGTATTCTGGAATCAAACTTATGACAGCTGGAAGCAGGTTCATCTAACTCGTCCAACCGTATCCGGGTCAACGAATCCTCATCAGGCTTTGGACGAGAAACGATTTATATCCGATAACACCATTTCGTTTGCCAAGCTACAAGTGGACATACTTCGGTCAGTGGCGCCTAATCAGTGGGTGACAACCAACGGTGTATTCGGGCATTTGGATAGCCATAGAATGACGGATCAACTACTTGATTTTTTCTCGTACGATTCTTACCCTCAATTCAGTACCATTTATCCTGACAAAGGGGAGAAGCCATTGCTGGATCGCAAGTGGGGACTTTCTTTAAGTAACGTCAGAGGGATGTCACCAAATTTCTGCGTAATGGAGCAGCAATCCGGTCCGGGAGGATGGGTGAACAGGATGGAGATGCCATCTCCACGCCCGGGGCAGATGCGGTTGTGGACCTATCAAAGCATTGCTCACGGGGCAGACATGATTTTGTATTTCCGCTGGAGAACGGCAACGTTTGGTACGGAAATGTACTGGCATGGAATTAATGATTATCACAATCAGTCGAATCGTCGGGTCGCAGAAGCAGGTCGCGTCGGTAAGGAGCTGCAGAAGGTTGGAGGGCGGATTCTTAGCAAACGCTACGTGGCAGAGGTTGCTCTACTTCGCGATTATGATAACGAGTGGGATGGCGAGTTGGATAAATGGTATGGTCCCTTGACAAAGCAAAGTGAGCTCGGCTGGTACAAGGCACTGCAGTATGGACATATACCTTCGGATATGGTTACAATCCGTCCGGGTAAGGAATCAGAACAGTTGCGGGAACTGGCCAATTACAAGGTGCTGGTATACACGCATCCGGCGATCCTACGAGACAGTACGGCAGCTATGTTACAAAAATATGTAGAGGATGGGGGCATCCTGATCTTCGGTTGCCGCACCGGTTATAAGAACGAGTTCGGTCACTGCCGTATGCAGCCACTCCCAGGCCCTGCAGCCGCAATGAGCGGCGTTCACGTAGAGGAATTTACGATGATAAATGGGACGGCATCACCTGTATTGGTGCGATTTAAGGATCAAGCTCTTGATTTTTGTGCTCCAGGCTTCAACGATATATTGAGTGTTCATGCTGACACGGTAGAAGTACTCGCGGAGTACGCATCAAGCTACTATGAAGGGAAACCGGCCTTGACCGTCAACCGTGTTGGCGAGGGACTGGTTTACTATTGGGGTGCAGCTTTTGACTTACCGATAGCGGTTGAGCTTCTAAGACAGCTGCCAGTGACATCCCCGCTTGCGGGCTGGTGCCAAGCTCCTTCAACGGTAGAAGTCGCTATTCGTGCGGATGCACAAGAAGAGCTGGTATTTCTACTGAATTACAGCGAAGAAACGGCTCAGGTTAAACTGAGTGTTGAGACGGAGGAACTCCTTTCCGGTAGCAGGCTGACTGGTATCGTATCCTTGGAACCGTATGGAGTATGGGTATTAAAGAAAGTTTAAAATGAAGAGAGCATCAGCCGCTGATTTTAATCCAGAGATCAGTGGCTTTTTATTACATAAAGCAAGGGAATAACGTGTTGCTTTTTTGTATAGGGTTCGGCTCAATAATCGCTGTCTTTCCTATGGGTTCTTGAACCAGAGAAATCGAACATGATCGGTATTTATTACAAAATTAATAATTTAATACAATATTATTGACTCTTTTTTTATATTGGTGTGATGTGAAAGACATGCTTGTCTGGTCGGAAATGGCGTCGACCTTTGAGTTCAATGATCAGGCGGTTAGCTGCTTTACGAAGGAATGGCTGGAAATCTTACCGCAGCAGTACAATCATCCAAGCATCATAACTTGGGTCCCGTTCAATGAATCGTGGGACATATCGACCATTGGACATGATGTTAGGCAGCAGCAGTTCACGCAAACCATTTATCATCTGACGAAGACGATTGATCCGTATCGTCCGGTGGTTACCAATGACGGATGGGAGCATACGGTCTCGGATATTTTAACTCTTCATGATTATGTGGAAACGGGCGAAGAGTTTTTGGAGCGATATCAGGACAAGGAAAGCACCGTAAACAACAGCATTTCCTTCCTTTATTCAGTCGAAGCTTTTATCGAACATTTCCGTGTAATCACCGGAGCAATTAAAGCGACCCCCTATCTCTCGGGCTATTGCTTATACACAGGTAACCGATGTACAGCAGGAAGTCAACGGGTTGTTGACGGAAGACCGAAAATCGAAGGTTCCGCTTGAAGTGATTCGAGAGATAAATCTGGCTTGAAGCGATAATTAATATAATAGAATTTGCTGAACGGCTGTATGCTGTCTCTTCCGTTGGAGAATAAAGAATACGGCATCTTCGGCATACTTTTCGCATATAGGCTTTTTATTAGAAAACTGGATTTAACTATTTTGGTTTTTTGTTCCCCACTCACATAACCCTTCCAAAACAGGTAATAGTGTTTCTGCTTTATCTGTGAGACTGTACTCGACTTTAGGGGGGATTTGAGGATATTCTTTTCGATTTACCAGACCATCCGCTTCCAATTCTTTTAGTTGTGAACTCAATGTTTTATAAGTAATAGCCCCTATCTGTCTTTTCAGATCATTAAAGCGAACTGTTCGGTTTTCAGCTAGAAGATAAATAATAACCATTTTCCATTTACCACCAATCAATGAAACTGTATAACCAAAAGGTGTATCTTGAATATTTTTAACTTTACCTTTAAATTCAGCCATACTCATGGTTACAATATCCTTTCGGGTAGTACCTATCAAAATAGTGCGTACTACGTTTTTATTTGTGTTCAGTTTATACTAACCTTACTTTTGAAGTAAAGGAGAGAATAACATGACTAAAAAAACAATACGCCTGTTAATGCCACAATGGCAAGGGGGAAACAATCCTAATTACTCTTTTGGAGCCGAACTGCTTGCTTGGCTAGCTCCGGATAATGATCAACCCCTTATTCATGTTCCAGTTCAAGCTTATGATGGAACTCCGCTTGAAAACGAAAACGGTATGAATGGGAGAACACAGCTACTTGAACAATTAGAGGCTGCTCAGCATATCATTGATGCTCATAAGCCAGATCGCATTGTAATGTTTGGTGGTGACTGCTTAGTGGAACAAGCTCCATTTGCCTATTTAAACGAACGATATGGTGGGGAATTAGGTTTAATTTGGATCGATGCTCACAGTGATTTAGTTAGATATGTAGGCTATGATAACGGACATACATTACCGCTCGGAAATCTGTTGGGAGAAGGAGATGAGGAATTCGCAAAGCATGTGAAAATCCCTCTAAAACCAGAAAATGTCTTTATCGCGGGATTAGCAGCTCCTACAGAGCAAGAAATAGAAGTGATTTCAGAAGCGTTTCAAAGACTAGGTATAGCACCAACAGAACCAGATACAGAAGTGATTCAAAGACTAGGGATTAGAACTGCAGAAGCCCAAGAGTTAACGAACAGTACTGAATCTATAAAAGATTGGATTAAAGAAAGTGGCATTAAGCATCTGGCTATTCACCTTGATTTAGATGTGCTTGACCCAAAAATATTTCGTTCTTTATTATTCGCCAACCCTGAAGCACCTTATAATTATTCTCCTGCGGGAACAATGCAAATGCCTCAACTACTTAATCTGATTAAAGAACTATCTGAAGAAACAGATGTAGTTGGATTAGGTATAACGGAGCATATGCCGTGGGATTCTATTAATTTAAAGAATCTGCTTGGAGAGATACCTATATTAAATAAGTAAGCTTATACACGGATTATAATAGAATAATGATCTGCTTACAGTTTATCTGGTTCTACTGAGCTTGTATTTTTCGGAAGCTGCACATTAGGCGAATATCCCCTATAATGGATTCTTAAAACTAATTACAGAAGCGTCTTATTATGTCAAAATACCTGAAATCGGTTACCCAATATATGAAGGAGGCCTGTTTATCCAGGATTGCCAGAAGTGAGGTTAGAGCCTAGAGAGCGTTTGGACAAAGGGGAAGACTGGAATGGAAGTGTGTTAAGTATAGGCTATTTTGTTCACCATGCCTTGGTTAATATCATCAGTACTGCAAGGAGAGATAACAATATATACGCATAAGAAGTCGCCATTTTGGCGGCTTTTTTTGGATAAAATTTACAGAAGGCCTTCAAAGGTGCCTATAATCTTTATAATGATGGTTGGACACTGAATAAGCGGGAAATGTGGGAAGGCGGTTCACTTACATAACTATTCTCGGAAACTAATAAATAATTTACATGATTCAGGCGCATTGTTATGAGTTTTTCAAATAGATTTTAAAACTTTTTATTAATCAAGGAATAGTACTGAAGGACAAAAATATATATGCTTTAGGTCGCTTTGATGAATTTTATCGCTGGAGGACGATATAGAAAATCAGTCGAAGCGAAATAAGTGATATAACTCTAAATGAAAGCGGTTAAAGGAGGAGTCTTTATTAAGCCTCTGGGATGAAGATTTGAAAAGCTATGAAGAGAGGGGGCGACCCAGAAAAGACAATTTAGGTAAATTAGTGAATTTCAAGATGAATAATGCAGGACTAATCAATCAGTTGTTTATTTATATGAATTGGAGGTTTTGAGATGAAAAAAACCATAACATGTTTGATTTTGTTTGGTCTGCTTATTAGTCTGTTGCCGATCAAAAATGTGAGCGCTTCCGAAAGCCTTGTTCTCACCAAATCGGCAACTGCAAGTTCCGTCGAAGATTCGAGTAAGGCGGCTGATTTTGCGATTGACGGGAATTCGCTAACTAGATGGTCTTCACAATATTCAGATCCACAGTGGATAAGTGTAGATCTCGGCAATACTACCGAAGTCAATGGGGTTACGCTTAACTGGGAAGCCGCCTATGCGAAGTCCTTCCAAGTTCAAACATCAACGGATAATGATCATTGGACTACCGTCTATTCCACTACGACTGGAGAGGGAGGAATCGAGAAGATATCTTTCGAAGCAACAAACGCAAGGTATGTAAGAATGAACGGCATCGAAAGGGCTACTGGCTACGGATATTCCCTCTGGGAATTCGAAGTGCATTCAGCCGACGAACCGGGGGATAACACACCTCCAACAGCGCCCTCCGGCCTGACTAGTTCCTCTATATCTCATACGACGGTAAGCTTAGAGTGGACGGAATCTACAGACAATGTAGGTGTTGCCGAATACGACATCTACAACGGATCAAACTTGATAGGCTCCAGTTCGTCAACGTCCTTTATCGTTACCGGCTTAACAGCTAACATGGCGTACAGCTTTTATGTGAAAGCCAGAGATGCTGCTGGGAACGCGTCGGCTGCAAGCAATGTGATTGATGTGAACACTAGCGCATCCGACACAAGTATTGTTTCAGGTGAAATTTATAAACTAACAGCACAACATAGCGGAAAAAACCTAGAGGTAGCAGGAAACTCCACTGCCGATGGAGCCAAGGTGCAGCAGTGGGCGGACAGCGGCAGACCCCAGCAGAAATGGAAAGTGATCGACGTTGGCGACGGATACTATAAACTGATTGTGCAATCCAGCGGTAAAGCATTAACAGTAGCTGGAGGTTCTCTCGAAGATGGTGCTAATGTGCAGCAATGGACAGACAACGACTTATCTAATCAAAAGTGGAAGATTATTAGCGTCGGCGGCGGATATTATAAGTTGCTCGTTAAATCTAGCGGTAAAGCGCTGGATGTAATCGGGGGTTATACTAATGATGGGGCAAATGTACAGCAATGGGTGGATAACGGAAATGATCAGCAGAAATGGAAGTTTACGCTTGTCGAATCAACCGCTGATACGACAGCACCAACGGCACCAGCGAACCTGAAAAGCTTTTCCAAAACAAACACTTCGGTAAGTCTTGTATGGGATGCTTCAACAGACGATGTAGGGGTTACCAGCTACGATGTGTATAATGGAACAATCTTGGTCGATTCAACCGACACGACAAGTTATACGGTGACAGGACTTACCGCCAATACAACGTATAGCTTCACAGTAAAAGCCAGGGATGCAGCAGGGAATGTTTCAACAGCAAGCAATATCATAAATGTGACGACAAATGCTACCTCTGAGAATACAGGCTTTTATATTAACGGAACAACGCTGTACGATGCCAACGGAAATCCGTTCGTAATGAGAGGAATTAATCACGCTTATACATGGTATAAGGGTCAAGAGTCAGCAGCGATCCCTGCCATTGCGAGAACGGGAGCGAACACCATCAGAATCGTACTGTCGGATGGTCAGCAATGGACAAAAGACAATCTGTCTGAGCTACAGAATTTAATCACTTTATCAGAGCAAAACAAATTGGTTGTTGTCCTTGAAGTACATGATGGTACAGGGTCTGATAGCGCTACTGTATTGAATAATATTGCGAATTACTGGATTGAAATGAAAGGTGTACTCATTGGAAAAGAAAGCACCGTTATCCTCAATATTGCGAACGAATGGTATGGAACATGGGATGGCGGAGGCTGGGCGCAAGGCTACAAGTCTGTTATACCCAAGCTTAGAAATGCTGGCATCAAAAACACAATCATGGTTGATGGTGCAGGATGGGGACAGTATCCGCAATCTATTTTTGACTACGGAACCGAAGTCTTTAATGCAGATCCGCTTAAAAATACGATGTTCTCCATCCATATGTACGAATATGCCGGTGGAAATGCTGCTACAGTAAAAAGCAACATGGATAATGTACTGAATAAAAACCTGGCTCTCGTGATTGGCGAATTCGGCATCAAGCATACGAGCGGTGATGTTGATGAGGCTACCATTATGAGTTACGCTGAGCAAAAGGGAGTAGGTTATCTAGCATGGTCTTGGAAAGGAAACAGCGCGGGTCTCGATTATCTGGATATGGCTACTGACTGGGAAGGAACAAGTTTTACGGAACAAGGTCGTATTATTATTGAAGGTCCCAATGGTATTAGGGCGACATCGAAATTAAGCACAGTTTATAGCGGTTTAGCCGACAAATAGCCTTCTTTCGCTCCTTCCAATCTTGCGGGCGCAGTTATATGTACTAATCCTCTTTTCGCAAGGTAAAGGCCGATTCCACATGCAGCTACATTTCTCGCCTCCAAGAAGGCTAGTTGGCTTATCCAGATTGCACCCTGAGTTATTACAAAAATCCAAAGAATTTAGTTTTATGAATGAACAGAGCTGAGAAATGACAACTTAAGAAAGTAGTATACATCACAATTTCCAAAGGAGGATATCTGTTATGGCTCACCAGAAGAAAAGGAAAGAAGCAGCCTGGAAGTCACGAAAGCAAGAACAGCATCCCCATGGTAAAGTCAAATCTCTCAAGGAGTTGTCCAGCGAATAGGATTGAGGAGTATACTGCGTAAAAGAGAAGAGCTGTCGATGAAATTCATCGGCAGCTTCTTAAATTCGTTTTTCAGAAGGGTGCCAGTTCCGGCTAAAAATTGAAGCATCTCCTGACTAGGAGATGCTTCTTCTACGTTATGATTGGGTAGTCTGAGATAAGCTGATTATCAGGATACGATTGAATTCAGGAGACCCTGCTTCACCTGATCTGACAGTGGCATAAGTGGCAGGCGCAATTGCTCGGCGGCAATAATCTCTTGCTGGGTAAGCCACCACTTGATCGCGGCCGGGGCTGGCTCTGCAAATACATGCTGGATCAGCGGTTCCAGTAGCTTAAAACTGTCTCGCGACCCGTTCATGTCGCCAGCTGCAAAACGTTGGTACGTATCCACATACTTCTGGATATTGAGATGAGCGGATGCAAGCATACCGCCGGCAGCTCCCTGACATAGCATGGCATGGAAATAGGCATCCTCTCCGCAGAGGACAGGCTTGGTCTCGTACTGGGTCAATTTTAAGAGCAGATCAAGACCGCCCGTGCTGTCCTTGAGCCCAATTACGCCATCCAGGTCCAGCACCTTGCGTATGGTATCTATTGTCATGCGACTGCCCGTGCGAACCGGAATCTCATATACAAGCACAGGCAGGCCTACACGAGATACGACACGGAAATGCTCCAAGATTCCTTCCTGCGTCGGTCGGTTGTAATACGGAGTGACCACCATGGCTGCATCCGCTCCTAATTCAGCCGCCATTTCCGTCCGATGCACCGTTGAATAGGTATCGTTCGTTCCCGTGCCAATGACGATCGGAATGGTTTTGTTCATGCTCTTCAGAACATCCTGCGTCACCTGTACCATTTGCTTCACTTCATCCCAGGATACGGTTGGCGACTCTCCTGTCGTACCGTTAACAACCAGACCCTGGATGTCATGGCCTGCAAGATAGGTAACATACTTCCGGTACGAATTGATGTCCAACTTATAGTCACGCGTAAAAGGTGTAATCAGCGGTATGAAAATCCCATGAATATGTTGTTCGTTCATCATCATCAGTTATCCCTTCCCGTTGAATTAAATCTAATGTAACATAGGAGACAGCATCGGAGTTATCTATAATAAGCGATGATTCTAATCAAAATTTTCGATGGGGTGGCCAGAATGGATTTCATTTATCTTCAGACATTTCGAGAAGTTGCTATTCGTGAAAGTTTTACGAGAGCAGCTGAAGTGCTCGGCTACGCACAATCCAGCGTCACGACCCAGATTCAGAAGCTGGAGAAAACGTATCAAGTCAAATTGTTCGAGCGCTACAGCAACAACAAGATTCGTCTTACCTCTGCCGGTGAAGAACTGTTCAAGCTTGCTGGACAAATGCTGGAGCTTTTCGAGCAATCGAAAGAAAAATTGGCCAAGCAGGGCGGGGGCTCTATGACGATCGGTACTATGGATTCCATCGCTTCGTATTTTCTGCCGCCGTTTATGCAGGCGACTCGCAAAGAATACCCTGATTTGAACATACGGTTGCATACGGATCGCGAAGAGATGATTTTGCACCAGGTCAGGGAAGGGGAGGCCGATGTTGGACTGATCCTCGCGGACGATTCAAGCAATCCGGCCTTGCAGTGGATTACGATTCGAGAAGAACCGCTTGTGCTGATTGTCCATCCGAACCATCCGCTTATCGCTAAAGAGCGAATCGGCCTGGATGATCTGGTGGATGCGGAGTGGATCATGCCCGAGCATACGTGCAACTACAGACAACTGCTGGAGAGAGTGCTTCGAGCAAATGGAATCACCTATCGCGTAAGCCTGGAGCTGGGTAATCCGGAAGCGATCAAACGGAGCATCAAGACTGGAGAGGGTATATCCATTCTACCTCTAATGGCTGCGCTGGAGGAGATTGAACGGGAAGAGCTGAAGGTGTTACCCTTTGAGCATGCCGAACTCAAGCTGGAAATTCAGCTTGTTCTTCATCCCAAGAAGTGGGTGTCCAACGCATTGAGCTTTTTTATGGAGAGCATGAGAATGTAGATTTTCCTCCACATCAAAAATTAATATACAGTACGAGCGCTTCCTAGTGGAAACCAGAAGCGCTCACAGTTTATTCAAATCATCCACGTATTTTTTTGAAAAATAAGCAATCAATATGTGTATCAATTAATTTGAAAAGCGGGATCACTATGAAGAGTAGCGTAGTTATGGCTCCGATAACTACGTGGTCAGGCAATGCCGGTTTTACGATATAGACCAAGAAGTAGCTTACTACAACAAACGAGTAAATGACGTAATCTTACTTTGAAGTTTTGAAATCATGCCTAGAGTTGACAAATGAAACAAACATGTTAGTATATATGCGTGTGCATGCATTTTATTGTTAGTACTACCTAAACTCAGAGAGGAGTCTTTCTCACATGAAAGATTTATTTAGTCCCTATACAATTAAAGGTTTGGAATTGAAAAATCGCGTAGTTATGCCTCCAATGTGTCAATATTCGGTTGACAAAAAGGATGGGGTCGCTACAGATTGGCATTATATGCATTACGTTAGCCGTGCGGTAGGCGGAGCTGGTTTTATCATAATTGAAATGACAGATGTAGAGCCGGATGGTCGTATCTCCGATTTTGATCTTGGTTTATGGTCAGATGAGCAGATTCCTGCTCTCAAACGGATTGTAGATGCTTGTCACAGCTACGGTGCCAAAGTGGGAATCCAGATCGCGCATGCCGGACGCAAGGCGGAAGATGCTGAAGTTCCTGTAGCACCATCTGCTATTGCATTTGATGAAAATTCAAAACAACCTCGCGCACTTACAACAGAAGAGGTTAAAGGACTGGTTAAAAAATTTCGTGCTGCTGTAGCTCGCGCTGTCAAGGCTGGATTCGACAGCATTGAAATTCATGGTGCACATGGCTATTTGATTCATCAATTTCATTCGCCGCTTACGAACAAACGGGAAGATGAATATGGTAAAGACCTTACCCTTTTTGGTCGGGAGATCATTCAGGCAGCGAAGAGTGAAATGCCAGAAGATATGCCGCTCTTGATGCGTATTTCTGCCAAAGAATACGTAGAAGGTGGATATGGTATTAAGGAAAGCATTGCTTTTGCCAAGGAATATCAAAAGGCAGGAGTAGATATGTTTGATATTTCATCTGGCGGTGAGGGACCTATAGCTGCATGGGGCAGACCAGGAACTCACGCAGCGTATCAAGTCCCCTTGGCAAAAGAGATCAAAGAAGCTTTGGATATTCCGGTGATGGCCGTTGGAAGACTAGAAGATCCAATTTTGGCGAATGCAGTTATCGGAAATGAAGAGGCCGATTTGGTTGCTGTGGGTAGAGGGATGTTGAGAAATCCTTATTGGTCACTGGAAGCCGCATCAAAATTGAAAAAAGAAACTGCAATCCCTACACAGTATACTACAGGTTTTTAAGACTGATTGTATGCATTACTGGTTCATCCTGCTTGGGTCAGCAAAATTCGGGACAGAAGAAAGTCGGGGCTTGATTATATCCATGTCACAAGAATATGAGGCTTGGCAACCAGCCTTTCCAGACAGTAGTAGACATGAGCTTGCCCAAGAGGTATGGAAACATTACAGCGATGGCTAATGGACACCTGGAAGACCCATCTAAAGCAAGTTAGATGATCGAAAATTGTACAGCCGATATTATTACTTTGGGCAAAGGAGCTCTTGCTAATCATAATTGGCCTGTCAAAGTTAAAAATGGTGAACCGCTAGCTATATTTGACCAGGAAAAGATTTTAAGACCGAATGCAACGATAAAAGACTTTGAAATGGTCGATTAAGCAAAAACAGTACGTCCTTTAGACCTTCTGCAAAGTACTCTATCAAGGTACTCTACAGAAGGTCTAATTAAATGAACTCTGCGATCACAGAGAGCATCTAAAATATTGCTGCTCAAACCAATTTTCTGGCTACCTGGGCAGGAGAACATGGAAGAAGGTTTGCAATTGTTGCGGGAGAAGTGCGTAAGAATACTTTAATTTCACAGATGGTAAATTAGCCATACTCTATGGAATTCCATCTTTGCCCCGAAAGTTACGTTAGCTGGTTGTTGTGACTGATACGTTTCCTGATGTGATATACAACGAGCAGGATTAATGGGAAAGCGAAGGCATGGGTAAAATCCCAATCTACCCAGTAGGCTGGGATCTCCTTGACGTAGAAAATAATATTTTTTGCAATCAGATGCGACAGTCCGTAAATCAGAAATGCCACTGGAAAGATCAATGGCCGGTAGGATTTTAGCTTTAGTAGCTGAGCTGTCCCCAAGACAAATGCGTAAAAGAAAAGCGCTGTTTTGAAATAGGTGCTAATGATCCACGTGGTGGCCATTAAAGCCTCAATCCGCTGCAGAAAATTAGCAATGTTGATTCTCTGGGCAAGAATGTAGGCAGCGTAAAATTCGTGTTCTGAGAAATATGCTCCGAGTACTGTTAGGGAGAGAAACAAAATGAGGTTGAGTCCAACAGCACCGATCAACAGTGAGATGAATATATTGCGACTCGTATTGCTTTGTTTTTGTACATAGGGATATACCATGAAGAACACGCACATTTCTCCAAAGGGATAAAATACGCCGAACATAATGGTGTGCAGCATGTCAGGAAACGGTGTATTCAAAATAGGATAGATACGCTCTATCTGAACATCGGGGAACAGGAGAACGATTAGGCAAACCAGAAAAAACGCAAAGAAAGGAAAAAAAAATCTGGGCTGCTCTGCCCAACGTTTCAAGACCTAGCCGTAAGCCATACACCAGCAGAAAAATCGCCATGAAGCGTATGACGCCGCCGGGTGTCCCTTCGTAAATCTGTGTGCACATGAAATCTTCGATTTCTCTGATATAGGTGGAGGCTGCAATCAGGAAAAAGAATAAATAACTCAACGCAACAGCTCCACCCACCCATTTTCCTAATACTTGTGATGAAAGCTCAATAATCGTTTTAGTTGGATCAATATTTGATGTAGATATCATCAGCTTTACACATGCAAGTCCTAGCGGAATACTAATTAAAGCAGCAATCCACGCATCTTCGTGGGCTCCGCTTGCCATTGCTGCAGGATAAACAAGTGCCATTTCCCCGATTAGCGAGAAAAGCCCAAGTAACATCATTTGAGCCGTACTGATCCGGTCTTGTTCAAGCTTCATGATAACTCCAAATCTGATTCAACTACTCCTCAAGTTTTTTTGTCATTTCCATTGGACTTTTGTGTTCCATATTTTCTCTAATTGACTTTGTAACCCCACATCATTATTATCTTATACTATAAGATTAATTATCTCATACTATGAGGTATTATTGAGAAGGTGTTGTGACCAATGGATTATAAAGCATCAGCGACAGAACTATTCGAGTATATCGTCAAATCGCGGAAACCGGCATTAGAGGAACGAGGGCACTTCTCACGTGGTGAAATGGGGATTCTCATTTGTCTGAATTTCAATAGGGATGGGGTTACCTCGGGGCACTTGAGCGAATACTTGTCCGTCAGTACGGGACGGGTAGCAACGGCACTGAAGAGCCTGGAGAAGAAGGGACTCGTTGTACGGCGTACTGATGTCGACGACAAACGTAAGGTGATTGTATTCATTACGGATTCAGGTAAGCAATTTATGATTGACAGGCATAATAAAGGAATCGCATGGACTGAGAATATTCTTCGAAAGTTAGACGAACAGGATGCCAAAGAACTGATCCGACTCATTAAGCTTATTGTCTCTAGAAGCTGAATTCCTATGCAGACGCAGGAGCACCATACTTCACCAGACATCAAAGACTATCAGATAAAAGGAGAGCAACAGAATGCTAAAGATATTCAAATATCTCAAGAAAAATGAATGGATGCTCGTGCTTTTCAGCCTGGCTTTCATCGTTGTGCAAGTATGGCTTGATCTGAAGCTACCTGATTATATGGCGGAAATTACGACCAAGCTGCAAACAGAAGGGACGCCTATGTCCGAACTGCTGATTCCTGGCAGTTACATGTTGTTTTGTGCCGTTGGCAGTATGATTGCATCTATTATTGTGGGCTATTTTGCGGCAAAGGTGGCTGCAGGGCTGGCGATGCGTCTGCGTGCGATGGTCTTTGACAAGACCCTATCCTTTTCGATGGAAGAGATGAACAGCTTTTCGACAGCAAGCCTCATTACCCGCTCCACGAACGATGTTACGCAGATTCAAACGGTGGTTGCACTGGGTTTGCAGGTAATCATCAAGGCACCGATTCTGGCTGTGTGGGCCATTGTGAAGATTGCGGATAAAAACTGGCAGTGGACCGCCTCTACTGGAGCGGCCGTGGCTGCTCTGATTCTAATGCTAAGTGTCATTGTTGTTTTCGCTCTTCCAAGTTTCCAGAGAATCCAACGTCTCACCGATAATCTGAACAGGGTAACACGTGAGCATCTGATCGGACTTCGGGTAGTACGCGCTTATAATGCAGATCAATATCAGCAGGAGAAGTTCGAGCAGGCTAACGTTGAGTTGACGAATACAAACCTGTTTGCGAACCGATTGATGACGATGATTGGCCCAGGTATGACCTTTATTATGTCAGGTCTGAGTGTCTCTATTTATTTGATCGGTGCTTACCTGATTAACGGGGCGGCCGTACCAGACCGCATCACGCTGTTCTCCAATATGGTCGTATTCTCCTCTTATGCGATGCAGGTAGTTATGGCCTTTATGATGGTAAGTATGATATTCATCCTGATGCCTCGCGCCTCGATCTCTGCCAAACGGATCATGGAGGTTTTGAATACCGAATCCAGTATCGTTAACGGGTATGAGATGACTGGAGAAGAGAGCGCTATGGGGCAAGTGGAATTCCGTAATGTCAGCTTCAAATATCCGGACGCGGAGGAGGCCGTGCTTCGCAATATTAGCTTTACGGCGAAACGAGGCGAGACGGTTGCCTTTATTGGCGCTACAGGCAGCGGCAAAACCAGCGTGATCAATCTAATTCCCCGTTTCTATGATGTGACCGAGGGAGAGGTACTCGTGGACGGTGTGAATGTCAGGAACTATAATCAGCAGGCACTCCATAACAAAATCGGGTATGTTCCCCAGAGAGCTGTACTGTTCAACGGTACGGTGGCATCCAACGTTTCGTATGGTGTTAACGGAAGAGCAGGAGCTTCGGAGAAACTCGTCAAAGAAGCCGTTGGTATTGCTCAAGGAACGGAGTTTGTTGAAAAAATGGATGGTCAATATCAGGGTAGAATTTCGCAAGGTGGAGCGAACGTGTCCGGTGGTCAAAAGCAGCGGCTATCCATTGCGCGTGCCATCTACCGACAGCCGGAAATTTATATATTCGATGATTCCTTCTCTGCATTAGACTACAGAACAGACCGGATTCTGCGCTCCGCTCTCAAAAAAGAAACCGGCCACGCTACGACACTTATCGTTGGTCAGCGCATAGGCACTATCAAAGACGCCGACCGGATTATCGTGCTGGACCAGGGAGAGATTGTAGGGAGTGGCACGCATGAAGAGTTGATGACGAACTGTAGCACCTATCAGGAGATCGCATATTCGCAGCTTTCGAAGGAGGAACTCATACATGGATAAAAATGAACACACCGTCGACAGCCAGCAAATGAAAATGAATCAGCCAGGTCCCATGGGTAAAGGCCCCGCGGGGGGCAGGGGTGGTGGTGAAAAAGCAAATAATTTTAAAAAGACCATCAGCCAGCTTGCATCCTACAGCAAGGCCTATGTGCCTATGATTATACTCGCAATGGTACTGGCCCTGGTCGGCTCTACCCTCAACGTGATTGGCCCGGATAAGCTCAGTGATATTGCCAACCTGATTCAGGAAGGAATCGTAACCGGGATTGATGTAAGTGCTGTTCAGAAGATTGTTCTTGTATTGGCGCTTTTATATGGATTTGGTCTTATCTTTAACTATTTCCAGGGGTTCATTACAGCAACCGTCTCACAGCGACTTACAAAGAAGATGCGAACAGAGCTGTCTCGAAAAATCGATCATATGCCTTTGAAGTATTTTGACTCTACGAGTTACGGTAATGTGCTTAGCCGCGTAACCAACGATGTGGATACCATCGGACAAACGCTAAACAACAGTCTCGGCACGCTTGTCAGTGCGCTGGCTACTTTCGTGGGAGCCTTGATTATGATGCTGTATACGAACTGGATCATGACCGTTACCGGAATTGTAGCTACGCTGATCGGTTTTTGCCTGATGAGCGTGATTATGAAGCGTTCACAGAAATATTTTGTAGCACAGCAAGCGGAGCTTGGCCAGATCAACGGTCATATCGAAGAAACCTATGCTGGTCATAACGTAGTCAAGGTCTATAACGGGGAACAAGCAGCCAAGGAAGTGTTTCATGGCATTAACAGCCGCTTATATACAAATGCATGGAAGTCCCAGTTTATGTCTGGTCTGATGATGCCAGTCATGATGTTCATTGGAAACTTTGGTTATGTCGCGGTCTGTGTTGTGGGAGCTTTGCTGGTCAACCAACAGACTATAACCATCGGAACTATTGTCGCCTTCATGGTGTATATTCGTCTGTTTACACAGCCCTTGTCGCAGCTGGCACAGGCTGCAACCAATCTGCAATCGGCGGCCGCTGCCAGTGAACGTGTATTCGAATTTCTGGGTGAAGAAGAATTGGCAGATGAGCGTCACAAGACCACGAAGCTGGACACCGCCAAAGGGGACATCGAATTCAAACATGTCCGTTTCGGCTATAATGCAGACCGTATGATTATCAAGGACTTCTCTATGAAAGCTGAAGCTGGTCAGAAAATTGCCATTGTCGGTCCGACAGGCGCTGGTAAGACCACGCTTGTGAATTTACTCATGCGGTTTTATGAGCTGAACGATGGAGAAATCTACATTGACGGAACCCCGATTAGCCAATTAACGCGTGAGAATATTCATGAATTATTCTGTATGGTGCTTCAGGATACCTGGCTGTTCGAAGGAACGATTCGTGACAATATCGTCTTTTCCAAAGATCATGTTACTGATGAGCAGGTAGAAGCTGCATGTAGAGCGGTGGGGCTGCACAGTTTCATTAAAACACTGCCGCAGGGATATGATACAGTTCTGGATGACAAAGCCAATCTCTCTGCCGGTCAAAAGCAATTGATTACCATTGCAAGGGCGATGATTGAAGATTCACCTATGCTCATTCTGGATGAGGCCACAAGCTCGGTTGATACGCGTACGGAATTGCTGATTCAACAAGCGATGGACCAGCTGACTGTGGGGAAAACCTCCTTTGTGATTGCTCACCGACTTTCGACGATCAAAAATGCGGATCTAATTCTGGTCATGAAGGACGGTGACATTATCGAAATGGGTAACCATGAGGAATTGCTAGCAAAAGGCGGCTTCTATGCCGATCTATACAACAGTCAGTTTGAACATGCATCCTAAAAAGTAACTGCTTGAAAGTATAATGAATTTCTATATAGTTCCAATTGAATTAACTTCATCATGTGGACATTATAAGGTATGAGAGCCAGAATTTCTTAATCATAATTGTGGAGGCAGATCAATGAACCAGCGTTTTCGAATCACCCGTTCCATGCAGGAAAATCCTGTGGAGCAATCCATTTCCCTGGAGGAGTGCAAAGATTACTTTGCATCCCAGCCAGACTTTTCGTATTCACGGGAGCTTATCATACAAGGTACTGAGAGCACCATGTCGATCGAGGGAGATTTTTTCATGTGGAAGTATGCTGACGTAGAAATACCTTTTCGTCATTACATGGGGGATGTGTACGTGGCTATTTCCAATGAGGCTGTCGTGCCTAAGATGATTGAAATTGCAACAGATTTACAAGCAGATGTAGTGGATGGGTGAAGAACGATTCTTATTGCAGCAAAGTAGGCGTAGAAGCCAAGCTCTGATTATCCGGTTCAGTTCTCGCACCAGTTTGAATTGGTTAATGTGGACAGCCGCGGGAATCCCTTATCATCTAAAAGACGTGATATACGATTGCTTGTCTGGATATCTGGTGAGTGGTTGCAAAGGATTTGTTCCATGTCTGATCATAGGGCAGAAGCTCAATCGGTTGTGATGCGCTCGGCAACAAAAACGATTCGATTCGTACACAGTATACATCACACAACAAATGTTTCTGGTACGTTCGCTGTGGCAGTATTCACTTCATTCTTAAGGGTCAAGTCGCCAAAACATAAAAATAGCAAGTCTCTTGCAACATGGAGACTTGCTATTTTTATGTTTTCGGTTCATTGAATTTTGCGAAAAATATAGTTCCATAGTTATGATTTTTCTAAAAATTTATACTTTTAAAGGAAGATCAAAACGTTTCTATTAAATAAAAAACAAAGTTTCTAGCTTAAATTAGAGAAAAATTTAATCTGAACTGAAATTTCAGAAGAAAATTAAAGAAAATTTCGCATGTGAATTAGTTCAAAAGAGCTATGAAAAGTCACTATCTATTTAAAAAGTGAAGAGTTATTAATTTTGAATCACTTCAGCTTGATATGAATAAATTCCATTATATAGGTAATTAAAGGATATTGCTGAAAAAGTTGAAATTTGTCGGATGATGTCAGAATTGATTTGTTACATTTGTGTTAATGATATGTAACGTAAAATTTGTTTTGATACAAGGGTTTTGGACTTTCTTGCAAGTCTACATCATTTTGATTTTATCAATTATAAAATCAAAAATTTTGTTTTGAATCATGTTAACGGGTCATGATCGGTATTCAATTTAATAAAAAAGTGAAATTCTTGTATTTGAAGATATAAAAATAATAGAATAATATGGGTTATTTATTGATTTCATGAAATCTATCAATTTGGAACTTTTGTCCCATGCTAATCGGTTTTAAAGTTTGTATATTTAAAATAGCTAGAAAGTATTGGGAGGAAAAAAGGGATATAAGGATTTATTGTGAAATTTTGGACAGTAAGAGGATTTGAGAAATTTATATGGCGACTCCGATCATGTCTTGGTTTTTAAAAATCGTGATCTATCTGACTGAGAAGATCCAGTAATTTTCGCCCGATATGAGGACTTTGCCTAATGGCTTGCAGAACATAGAAGTTGTTCAACGAAGCTCCATGGACACCAAGCAGGACAACATGCCCTCACTGCTTCCCGAAATGGCTTCATAAGTACATAAGCTGTTCTCTTTTTTAGACACTGTATGGGGGCACTGATTGTAATTGAAACAGCATGGCAGTTGTATAGGCCAAACTGTAAGATTCCCTGTCCATAGCATCATATCCAGTAAATCCGTCCCACATCTCCCGTATTGCAAAAGACAACTCCATTATTTTTAAGGTATGTGAAACGTATACTTAGCAGTCTGGGAACCCCGTTGGCCCGTCCGATGACCATCATTTTTCATCCATGTACAAAATCAAGAAGTCATAAGCGCAGTCGTGAATCACGCTCCTAACCACGCTGCAGCAGCTCATGCATCTCACAGCATCGATACCCTCCAGCCAAGATTCGACAGCACACATCACGATACACTACGTTGTTAATACTGCGGCAACCATTCTACAACCCACCACCAAGATGTACTCTCAGCATAATTCAAAAATATTCTCATTCCATGCACATATTCATACATCCAGAGTCAGAGTTATTTGCTATGTCCGCACAACTAAAAAAGCTTGCACTGCGAAAGTGTGAGCGATGAAAAACAAGATGCGCTTGTTCGATTCAAATTTAGCTCTTTGAAGGCACCCATATCTCAATGGTATATCAGGAGTGATCGCTTTTGCCGACTACCATTGGCAATTTAATGCCGGAGAAAAGACACGCATGACTAGTTCCTTGACAAGGGCGGTCATTTATGAGGAGTTACTTTTTATCCATATCTATTTCGTGAGGAGAGATACGTATGACTCAGCACAATGTTCAATTGTTTGCATTAAGCCAGCCGCAGCAACGGATTTGGTATACGGAGCTTCTGAATCCTAATCGGAACACGTCCACGATTATTACCACTGTTAAAATCAAGGGAACGGTTCGAATAGATGCATTGCAGCAGGCAATGAACCGGGTGATTGCACAGAATGATTCTTTTCGTATCAAAATCACGGATCGGGAAGGCATCCCCTATCAATATGTGGAGCCGTTTGCTGCTCAAAGCATAGAAACGCTTCAGCTTACTCCGGAAGAAGCAGAGCTATGGGTCAGCCATCATAACGCACAGCCGTTCCCCTTGTTGGATTCGCAGTTGTATCGGTTTGTTATTTTGCAGTTGGGTGCAGAAGACACCTGGTTTAGCTTTAAGATGCACCATATTATTTCGGACGGTGTAACCATGGAGCATGCCATTAATGAAATTACGGGGCATTATATGAATATTGTGCATGGTACAGGTTCAGATGCGCCGGCTCCAGCGAATTCATATCTCGATTTTATTCAGGTGGAGCAAAGCTATGAGCAATCAGAACGCTATCAAAAGGACAAGACGTACTGGACGGAGAAATTTGCTGATTTGCCGGTGGTTACAGGTTTAAAATCATACAATCCGCTCAACGTGAGTACGGCTGCACGCCGTGAGAACTATACACTGGAGCATGAACTATATCGTGGTGTCACGGCTTTTTGCGAGGAGAATAACATCAGTATTTTTACATTTTTCTTGGCTACTCTGTATATTTATTTGCATAAAATAACAGGGGAACAGGATTTAACCGTGGGCACATTGTATGCTAACCGTACGTTGAAGAAGGAAAAAAATACAATGGGCATGTTCGTCAGCACTGTGGCTACACGTTTGCAAGTTGAGCCGGAGTCCGAGCTGCTTACCTTCCTGCAGAGTGTTGGTAAGGAGCAGGCGTCCATTTTGCGGCATCAGCGTTATCCGTACAACAAAATCATACAGGATTTGCGTGAACAGCAAAGCGGCACGGATATTGGCCGCCTGTTTGGCGTTACCATTCAGTACCGTACGCTGAGCTTCTCTCGTTTTGATGAAGCTGTTCAGCAGGTGGATACCGATTTCTGCGGAGATACGGTGAACGACTTCGATATTGCCATGATAGAGATGCTAGATAACGATAAACTTGTATTGCAACTGGATTATCGAACCAAGCTGTTTAGCGAGCAGGAAATTGCTCGAATTATTCGACAATTTTTGAGTGTGGCCGAACATATGGTGCAGGGTCCACACAAGCAGATACAGGAATTGTCGCTGATCAGTGAGGAAGAACGGGTGCAAATCGTCGAAGTATTCAATGCTACAGCAGTGGAGTATCCATACGAAGCAGGCATTCATGAGCTGTTTGAGGAGCAGGCAGAGCGTACGCCGGATCATATTGCCGTAGCTTTGGGTCAACAATCATTGACCTATCGTGAGCTCAATGAGACAGCCAACCGATTAGCGCATACACTGCGTGACGCAGGGGTGAAACCCGATGAACCTGTCGGCATTTTGACGGAGCGCTCGCTGGATATGATTACGGGAACACTCGCTATTTTGAAGGCTGGTGGCGCGTATGTGCCGGTAGACCCTCAATATCCGGAGGACCGTATCCGTTATATGCTGGAGGACTCGGGAGCCAAGCTGTTGCTGGCTCAACAAGATTTGCTGGATCGTTGCTATTTTGACGGACAGATTGTCAATTTGAATGAGGATACGTCCTACAGTGCAGATGCTTCCAATCTGGGTATAGATGGAGCGGGTAATCATGCTGCTTATGTCATTTATACCTCAGGTTCAACAGGTAAGCCTAAGGGTGTCGTTGTTGAGCATCATAGTGTCGTTCGCCTTGTCCGCAATACGGATTATGTGCCATTTGATGAATCGACCCGAATGCTGCAGACTTGCGCCTTTGTATTTGATGTATCTACGTTTGAAATTTGGGGCGCGCTGCTGAACGGCGGTCAGCTTGTTCTTGTGCATAAGGATGATCTTTTGGACGCGGCCAAACTTAAAGAGACGATACGGGATCATCATGTCACCATGATGTGGCTGACCACACCGCTATTTAATCAACTTTCACAGCAGGATAGTAAACTTTTCGGCGATGTGAAGTATTTGCTGGTTGGTGGTGATGTTTTGTCTGCACCCCATATTAACCGGGTCCTGCGTGATAACCCGGACATGAACATCATTAACGGCTATGGGCCAACGGAAAATACAACCTTTTCGACGACGTATCACATTACGGAAGAACAGCTGGTTTCTGTACCGATCGGACGCCCCATCCGCAATTCGACGGCGTATGTTGTGGATTCGTCATTTAACCTGCAGCCGGTCGGAGCATGGGGTGAACTGATCGTCGGCGGCGACGGGGTGGCACGTGGTTATCTGAACCGTCCTGAGCTGACGGCTGAAAAGTTCATAGACAGTCCGTTCCGTAGCGGAGAGCGCTGCTACCGCACAGGCGATTTGGTGCGCTGGAATGAGGACGGGACGTTGGAATACAAAGGACGGATCGACGCACAAGTGAAAATCCGGGGTTACCGGATTGAACTGGGCGAGGTAGAAGCGCAGCTGTTGAAACTGGAAGTGGTGCAAGAAGCCGTCGTCATTGCACGTGAAGATGATCAGGGACAAAAGCAGCTCTGTGCATATGTGGTCACCCTTACGGATATCACGGCAAGTGAGCTGCGAAGTGCCTTGAGCCAGGAATTGCCGGGTTACATGGTGCCGTCGTATTTTGTACAGATGGAACAATTGCCGTTGACAACGAATGGCAAAGTGGATCGGCGGGCGTTGCCGCAGCCGGAAGGAAGCGTGGATTCCGGCGAGGATTATGTAGCAGCCCGTAATGAGGTAGAGCGGACATTGGTATCGGTATGGCAATCTGTACTGGGTATCGAACAGATTGGTGTGCTGGATAACTTTTTCCATTTGGGCGGAGACTCGATTAAGGCCATTCAGGTGTCTTCAAGATTGCTGCAAAATGGTTACAAGCTGGAAATGAGGGAGCTGTTCCAGTATCCAACGATTGCTGAGCTGAATAGACGGGTGCAGCGGGTGACCCGCGTGTCCGATCAAGGAGAAGTCAGTGGCAACGTGACATTGACACCGATTCAACACTGGTTCATTGAACAGCAGCCATCCAATCCTGAACACTATAACCAGGCTCTGATGCTGCATCGTGAGGATCGACTGGACGAAACGGCGCTTCGTCAGGCAATGCCAAGCATCGTGGAGCATCATGATGCTTTGCGCATCGTATTCCGCCAAAATGCAGACGGTGGTTATGAAGCATGGAACCGTGGCGTGCAAGAAGGAGAACTGTACAGCCTTGAAGTGGTTGATTTTACAAATGAGTCTGACTTTGCTCATTTGCTGGAGAACAAAGCCAACGAAATTCAAAGCAGTATCCGTCTAGATGAAGGCCCTTTGGTGAAGCTGGGTCTGTTCCGTTGCACCGATGGAGACCATTTGTTGGTAGCGATCCACCATTTGGTGGTCGATGGCGTGTCCTGGCGTATTTTGCTGGAGGATTTGGCGTCTGGTTATGAGCAGGCTTTACGAGGAGAGTCTGTCCGTTTACCCAATAAAACGGATTCCTTCCGTCTGTGGGCAGATCAGCTATCAGCTTATGCGAGCAGTGGAGCGTTGGAGAAGGAGCGTGCGTATTGGGAGCAGATTGAGCAAGTAGGGAAGAGTCAGGCATCCTTGCCTAAAGATTACACTCGTAAATCTCAGGCCAAGCCACAGCTTCGCGATGATCGGACACTGACCGTAGCGTGGACGGTAGAAGAAACGGAGCAATTCTTGAAACAAGCTCATCGTGCCTACAATACGGAAGCAAACGACCTGCTGCTGACAGCTTTGGGCACCGCAATCCAGGAGTGGGCAGGCATCCGTCAGGTGCTTGTAAATCTGGAGGGTCACGGACGGGAAGCTATTTTGCCGGATATGGATATTACGCGAACGGTCGGTTGGTTTACCAGCCAATTCCCAGTTGTACTGGATATGGATGAGGACCGGAATGTGGGAGGGCGTGTCAAGAACGTCAAGGAAGGACTTCGCCGTTTACCGCATAAAGGGATTGGATACGGGATTTTAAGATATCTTGCTGGCGGGGAAGGAGAAGCAGCTTTTGTTGCCGAGCCGGAAATCAGTTTTAACTATCTCGGACAATTCGATCAGGATTTAAAGAATAATGCGTTCCGCATGTCTCCTTATTCTACCGGAGCTTCCATGAGTGATACGTTGACCAAGCGGTATGCTCTGGATATTAACGGCATGATCACGGACGGTGCACTGGAACTGACGATCAGCTACAGCAACAAAATGTTCATGAAAAAGTCAATTAAAAAGCTGGCTGATCTGCTTCAGGAGAGCTTGCGTGAGGTATTGGCTCACTGTGTGGCAAAAGAGTTACCGGAGCTGACGCCAAGCGACTTGTCTTTCCAAGGACTGACGGCTGGAGAGCTGGATCATATTGTAGAGCAGACGGCTGCTGCGGGAGAACTGGAAAACATTTACTCGTTAACACCCATGCAAAAAGGTATCCTGTTTCACGGCTTAATGGAGCCGCAATCCGGGGCGTACTTTGAGCAGGCGACATTTGATCTGCAAGGCAGCTTTCAAGTGGAGGCTTTTGCCGAAAGTTTAAATCAACTGGTAGATCGCCATCAAATATTCAGAACGAATTTTTATAGCGGCTGGAATGAGCAGCCTTTACAGGTAGTGTACGGTCATAAAGCGGCTGGATTCCGTTTTGAAGATATACGTTCATTGGAGCAAGAGGCCCTGAACGCGTACATTGCCGATTTTGCTGAACGTGATAAAGCCAAAGGCTTTAATTTCAGCTCCGGCGAGCTGATGCGGGTGTCTGTTTTGCGTACAGGCGAGGAGTCGTACCGTTTTGTGTGGAGCTTCCATCATATTTTGATGGACGGTTGGTGCTTGTTCCTGGTTGTCGGGGAAGCCTTCAACACGTATTTTGCCATCCTCGAAGACCGCAAGCCGGAGCTTGCCCCGGTAACGCCATACAGCGAATATATTGAATGGCTGGATCGGCAGGACAAAGCGGAGGCTGAACAATTCTGGCGTGATTACTTTGCTGGCTTTGAGCAGCAGACGGTATTGCCGCAGGCAAAACAGCTGGACGGTCACGCTAAAGAATATGAAGCGGACAAGCTTTCGTTTACACTAGGCCGCGAAGTAACGGAACGGATGAACAAGCTGGTTAAGCAAAAGCAAGTGACGGTCAATACACTCCTGCAAGCAGCGTGGGGCGTTGTGTTGCAACGGTATAACAACAGCCGTGATGTGGTATTTGGCAGTGTCGTATCCGGCAGATCAGCGGATATTCCGGGCATTGACAAAATGATTGGTTTGTTCATTAATACCGTACCTGTACGGATTCACAGTGAGAAAGAGATGACGTTTGCTGCGCTAATGAAGCAGATGCAGGAGCAGACACTGGCTTCCCGTGCTTATGAAACCTATCCGTTATATGAAATTCAGGCCCTGACCGAGCAGAAACAGGACCTGGTGAACCATATTATGGTATTTGAAAACTACCCAACGGAGCAGCGCATGGAGCAGATGGGTAGCCGTGGGACGAATGGCTTTACGATTGCAAATGCTTCCGTGTTGGAGCAAACGAACTATGATTTCAACATTACCGTTGTGCCGGGTGATGAAATTCATGTCCATTTGGAGTACAACGCGAAGGTGTTGGAACGTACAGCTGTAGAGCAAATCCGCGAGCATTTGCTGCATATGATTGAAGAAGCGATTAACAGACCAGATGCGCTGGTAGATGAGCTGGAGCTAGTGACTGCTGAGGAAAAAGTGAAGATCATCGACGGCTTTGGTTCCGTTGGTGTATCTGCGTTAAGTGATGCGAAGGAAGCAGCCCTGCTGTTCCACGTCTATGTGGAACAGCAGGCACAGCTTGTACCGGACCATGTGGCAGTGGTGTACGAAGAGCAACAACTGACATACCGTGAGCTGAACGAGCGTGCGAACCAATTGGCTCGCAGACTGAGAAATGAAGGTATTGGGCGTGAATCCATTGTCGGTATTTTAAGTGAGCGTTCGGTCGACATGCTGATCGGCGTACTGGCGGTGTGGAAGGCCGGCGGTGCATACGTGCCACTGGATGCAGATTATCCTTCAGAACGTATCCGCTTTATGCTCGAGGACAGCGGTGCGACAGTGCTGCTGACGCAAATCGGCTTGCAGGAGCGTGCACAGGGTTGGCTGGAGGAAAGCCGACAGGTCTTGGTCGGAGGGCAGACTGAGGGCGAGTTGGAGACAGTAGCTGGTGCTGAAACGATGGAAAGAGGCAGCCTTAATGAAGGTTGGAGATTGAAATCAGATTCGGAGTCTGACAGCGAATCAGCGTCCGAATCCGCAGCGTACTTGCGTCTGCATACCGTACTGGCACTGGACGATGAGTCGCTGTACACCGGGGATGCCACGGATGTTGAACTTATCAACGAGCCGCAGGACTTGGCATATGTGATCTACACGTCCGGTACAACGGGACGACCGAAGGGCGTCATGATCGAGCATCGCAGCTTGGTGAATACGGCTGCGGCGTATCGTCGGGGTTACCGTTTGAACCAGTTTCCGGTCCGACTGCTGCAACTGGCCAGCTTCTCCTTCGACGTGTTCGTCGGGGATATCGCACGGGCGCTTTATAACGGTGGCACGATGGTCATCTGTCCAAAAGATGATCGGATTGATCCAAGCCGTTTGTATGGCTGGATTCGTGAGTATCAGATTACGGTGTTCGAATCGACCCCGGCCTTGATCGTACCGTTTATGCAGCATGTGCATGAACAGGGACTGGACATGAGCAGTCTGGAATTGCTGATCACCAGCTCGGACAGCTGCAGCGTGACGGATTATCGGGTGCTGCAAGAACGGTTTGGCGCGTATGTTCGCATTATAAACAGCTACGGCGTCACGGAAGCGGCGATCGACTCCAGCTTCTACGACGAAGAACTGTCGAAGCTGCCAAATAGCGGCAGTGTGCCGATTGGTCAGGCGTGGCTGAACGCACGCTTTTACATCGTGGACAGCCAGCTGAATCCGGTGCCGATCGGCGTACTGGGTGAACTGTGCATTGGCGGTGCTGGCGTGGCACGAGGCTACCTGAACCGTGCGGACCTGACAGCCGAGAAATTCGTAGCGAACCCGTACGTATCGGGTGAACGACTGTATCGCACCGGCGATTTGGCACGCTGGATGCCAGACGGCAATGTAGACTTTATCGGCCGGATGGACTACCAGGTCAAAATCCGGGGATACCGGATTGAGCTGGGCGAGATTGAAACGGCAATCCAGCGAGTGCCGGGTGTGCGTCAAGCGGTAGTCATCGACCGGACGGACGAGCGAGGACATAAGTATTTGTGCGGATACATCACGGGAGAAGCCGTGCTGCAGATCGAGGAGGTACAGGCCGAGCTGGAAGCCGGGCTGCCAGCGCACATGGTGCCTGCGCGTCTGATGCGGCTGGAGGCGATCCCGCTGACCAGCAACGGCAAAATCGACCGGAAGGCTTTGCCGGAACCGGAAGGCAGCATCCATACCGGCGCAGCTTATGTGGCTCCGCGCACTACGGTAGAACAGGCTTTAGCTTCAGTATGGGCCGGGGTGTTGGGTGTCGAAACGGTAGGCACGCAGGATAACTTCTTTGAACTGGGCGGCGATTCGATCAAAGCGTTGCAAGTATCGTCCCGATTGCTGCAAGCAGGCTATCGACTGGACATGAAAGACCTGTTCAGCAATCCGACGGTAGCGTCACTCAGTCCGTTGCTTCGTACAGATGGCAAGATGGCCAGTCAGGAAGAGGTCGTAGGCCAGGTGGAACTGACACCTATTCAGCGGTGGTTCTTCGAGCAGCAGCCTGCTGATCTGCACCACAGCAATCAGGCGATGATGCTGTACCGAGCTGGGCGCTTTGACGTCAACGCGCTACGCCGTACGATGGAACGTTTGGTCCAGCATCATGATGCATTGCGCACGGTATTCCGGGAGACAGAGCAAGGCTATGCCGCTTGGAACTGCAGCGTAGAGGAAGGCGAGCTATACACGCTGGACATTGTAGATTTCAGCGAAGTGGAAGACGAATCTGCCGCTGTCGAAGCTAAGGCTACTGAAATTCAAGGCAGCATTGATCTCAGCGAAGGTCCGCTCGTGAAGCTGGGTCTGTTCCAATGCGCCCAAGGGGACCATTTACTGATTGTCATTCATCATTTGGTCGTGGACGGTGTATCGTGGCGTATTTTGCTGGAGGATTTGGCATCCGGTTATGAGCAGGCTGTTGCAGGTCAAACAGGCACAGCTATTCGACTGCCGCATAAAACAGATTCCTTCCAGCTATGGGCCAACCAGCTGTCAGCCTATGCCAATCAGGCGACGATGGAGCGGGAGTTTATCTACTGGCAGCATATCGAACAAGCAGAAGCCAGCCTCGCGAAGCCTTTGCCGAAGGATTTTGCGAATGACAATGCACGGCTCGGAGACAGTGAGGTCGTTACGGTCCGCTGGACGAAGCAGGAAACCGAGCAGCTGCTCAAACAAGCTCATCGCGCATACAACACGGAAATGAATGACCTGTTGCTGGCTGCGCTCGGAAAAGCGGTATATGACTGGTCTGGTTCCGAGCGGATCTTGGTCAACCTGGAGGGCCATGGACGGGAAGCCATTGTACCGGATGTGGATATTACGCGCACGGTCGGCTGGTTTACGAGCCAGTTTCCGGTTGTACTGGATGGAAGTTTGGGACAGGGCGGAAATACCGCTCGTTTGATCAAACGGATCAAGGAAGGGCTGCGTCATATTCCGCAAAAAGGCATCGGCTATGGCATTTTACGCTACCTGTCCGATATGAATGTGCTGGGGAAAGCAGGCGCACAGTTACAGGCTCAGCCTGAGATCAGTTTTAACTACCTGGGCCAATTCGATCAGGATTATAAAGGCAATGATCTACAGCCTTCCACCTATTCTATTGGTGTGCCTGTTAGCACGAACGCGACTATGGATTTTGCACTGGATATCAACGGATTAATCGAGGATGGCGAGTTGATGTTCACGATCCGCTACGGCACAACGCAGTTCCGTCATGAAACGATTGAACGGCTTGGAGAGCTACTGGCATCCGGCTTGCGTGAAGTCATTCATCATTGTGTTGCGCAGGAAAGAACAGTGTTGACCCCAAGTGATGTCCTGTTAAAACATGTAACGCTGGACGAGCTGGAGCAATTGGTGAAAGATACACAAGATATGGGCGAACTGGAAAATGTGTATGCCTTGACGCCGATGCAAAAGGGCATGCTTTTCTTCAGTCTAATGGATGAGAGTTCGGCGGCTTATTTTGAACAGGCCACCTTTGAATTGAACGGACGGTTTGATGTGGTTACTTTCAGCAAAAGCTTTGATCTGCTCGTACAGCGTCATGAGGCCTTGCGGACGAACTTTATCAGTTCATGGAAAGATGAGCCTGTACAGGTCGTTTTCCGCAACCGCAGCGGGCAATTATATTATGAAGACTTGCGCGGACTAGAAAAAGAGGAACGAGAAGCTCGGGTGGAGGCTTTTGTTATCGAGGATAAAGCGAAAGGATTCAATCTTGCAGAGGATGCACTCATTCGTGTCTCCATTTTGCAAACCGGGGATGAAACGTATCACTTTATTTGGAGCTTCCATCACATTTTGATGGATGGCTGGTGCTTGTCCTTTATGACACAGGAGGTATTCGGCAGCTATCTGGCACTGCGTGCGGGTCATGAGCCAGCGCTGGAGCCTGTCACGCCGTTCAGTCGATTTATTGAATGGCTGGAACGTCAGGACCGTGAGGCAGCCTTGCAATACTGGCGTGGGTATCTGGCGGACTATGAGCAGCAAATTACGCTTCCGCAGCAAAAAGTACAGCCGAAATCGATGCACACCGGGGAATATGTCGCTGAAGATCTGGATTGCGAATTCCAGCCAGAGTTGGTTGCCCAGATCGAACGGGTGGCAAAACAAAATCAGGTCACGATCAATACGCTGATTCAAACCGTATGGGGCGTTCTGTTGCAGAAATATAACAACAGTACGGATATCGTGTTCGGCAGCGTTGTGTCCGGTCGTCCCGGCGATATTCCAGGCGTGGAGCACATGATCGGGCTATTTATCAATACAATTCCAGTGCGTGTGCAGTCTGAACCAGGTGAAAGTTTTGTCGAGCTGATGAGACGAACACAGCGGCAGGCGCTGGCTTCCAATGCCTACGATGCGTTCCCGCTGTATGAAATTCAAGCACTGACCGAACAGAAGCAGGATTTAATCAATCATATTATGATATTTGAGAATTATCCGGTGGAGAAGCAGGTAGAGCAGTTGGGCAGTGATGGACAGGATAAATTTACGATTTCGAACGTGGTGTCTACAGAGGAAACCAACTACGATCTGAACGTCGTCGTGATGCCAGGTGAAGGCATCAAGATTCGTTTTATGTATAACACGCTCAGCTTTGATCAAGCAGGTATTGAGCGTTTGTATGGACATTTTGCACGTTTGCTGGAGCAAATTTCGCTCAACCCGCATGTTCGGGTGGAAGAGCTGGAACTACTCACAGCAGCAGAAAAACAACAGATTACAGCGGCCTTTAATGACACCGCTTGTGCATTTCCGTCCCATCAGACGATCCATCAGCTGTTCGAGGATCAGGTGGAGTGTACGCCGGATCAGGTAGCATTGGTGTTTGGACATCAGCGTCTGACTTATCGGGAGCTGAATGAACGGGCCAATTCATTGGCACGCATCCTTCAAGCCCAGGGAGTAGGACCAGACAAGCTGGTCGGTCTGATGGTACAGCGTTCCGTGGAAATGATCGTAGGTCTGCTGGCCGTGCTAAAAGCAGGTGGTGCTTATGTACCGATCGATCCCGAATTTCCGTCCTCTCGTATTGCATACATGCTGGAAGATAGCGAGGCCACAGTGCTTCTGACCCGTCGTGATTTGGCAGAAGAGCACCATTGCCATGCCAATACCCTGTTTCTTGAGGATGCAGCATTGTATCAGGGAGAAAGCAGCAACCTGGAGACGATTGCCCGTCCAGAGCATTTGGCATACGTCATCTATACGTCTGGTTCGACTGGAAATCCAAAAGGAGTTATGCTCCAGCATCGCTCGGTCCTCAACTTTATTACCGGGATGCGCGAAGTCATTGACTTTGAAGCGAGCCAAACCATGTTGTCACTGACGACCATTTCATTCGATATTTTTGTCTTGGAAACCATTTTGCCGTTGTTGGGTGGGATGACGGTTGTGCTTGGCGACAGACAGCATCAGGTCAATCCTCAGGCGCTGGGTGAATTGATTGCTCATCATCATATTGAGATGTTGCAAATGACCCCATCCCGGTTGCAGATGCTGCTGGGGCATGAAGCAGGTTCCCGCTCGCTGCAAGACGTGAAGGCCATTATGGTCGGGGGCGAAGCCCTTCCGTCCAAGCTGCTCACAGCACTGCAAGAAATAAACGGTCCCCGTATTTATAACATGTACGGACCTACAGAAACGACGGTGTGGTCGGCCGTACAGGAACTGACCCATGCTCAACAAATTAACATTGGACGTCCCATCGCGAATACGCAAATATATATCATGAATGCGAATGGGGAATTGCAGCCAGTGGGTGTACCGGGTGAGTTATGTATTGCAGGGGAAGGATTGGCCCGCGGGTACTGGAAACGTGAAGAACTGACGGCCGAGAAATTTGTGATTAATCCGTTTGCTGGTGGCAAGGCAGATTATGAGCGGATGTATCGTACAGGCGATTTGGCGAGATGGATGCCGGATGGCAACATTGAATATTTGGGGCGGATGGATCACCAGGTGAAAATCCGGGGCTACCGGATCGAACTGGGCGAGATCGAATCGCAGCTTCTGCAGGTGGGGTCCGTACAAGAAGCAGTCATCATGGCTCGTACGGACGAAACGGGTCAAACACTGTTAGTAGCGTATTACGTCGCAAGTCAAGAGCTTGGAGCTAGTGAGCTGAGACAGAAGCTGGGACAAAAGCTGCCAAGCTATATGGTGCCGTCGTATTTCATCTGGTTGGAGCAGATGCCGCTGACACCAAATGGTAAAATCGACCGCAAGTCCCTGCCAGCACCGGAAGGCAGTCTGCACAGCGGTGCAGATTATGCAGCGCCACGTACGGTAGCCGAACGAGCACTCGTAGCGATCTGGCAGTCCATCCTGGGCGTGCCAACTGTCGGGATTTTGGACCATTTCTTTGACCTGGGCGGCGATTCGATCAAGGCGATTCAAATCGTATCGCGTGCGTTCCAGGCAGGCTACAAGCTGGACATGAAAGATTTGTTCCGCTACCCAACCGTCGCAACACTGGCACCGCATATGCACGAGGTAAGTCGTAGGGTAGATCAGGGAGAAGTGAGCGGGGAAACAACTTTGTCTCCAATCCAGTATTGGTTCTTTGCCCAGGAGCAAGTAGACGCACATCACTTTAATCAGGCGGTGATGCTGCACCGGGAGCAGGGTTTTGATGAGTCCGCTCTGCGTCAGGCACTTGACAAACTCACAGCGCACCATGATGCACTGCGGATGGTGTTCAGCAAGACCGAGCAAGGCTATGAAGCCTGGAACCGCGGAGTACAGGAAGGTGAGCTATATCATCTGGATGTGGTGGACTTTACGAACTTGACGGATGAAGCCGAGCTCAGCGCAGCCATGGAGGCGAAAGCCAGTGAAATTCACAGTAGTATTCAACTTCATGAAGGGCCGTTGTTGGAGGCCTGCTTGTTCCACTGTGCAGATGGGGATCATTTGTTCATAACAATCCACCATTTGGTGGTGGATGAGATATCGTGGCGCATTTTGTTAGAGGATTTGGCTGTAGCCTATGAACAAGCCACCCGTAAAGAGGCGCTCCAGTTACCGGACAAAACGGAATCATTCCGTTCCTGGTCACAAAAACTTTCCACCTATGCGAATAGCGCAGCCATGGAAAGTGAATACGCCTACTGGGAGCAACTAAACGCAGCCGCTTTGGCTGACCAGGTACGTTTGCCTGAGGATCAAGCACAGACCGAACCGTTTACCTGGGCTGACACGGATACCGTGGTCTTCCAGCTTACGGAAGAAGAGACAGAAAAACTATTGAAGCAAGCACACCGCGCGTATAACACGGAAGTGAACGATTTGCTGCTGACTGCACTAGGCATGACGCTGTACACGTGGACGGGGAATGAACGCAGCCTGATTCATTTAGAGGGACACGGACGGGAGAATATTTTGCCGGATGCGGACATTTCTCGTACGGTAGGCTGGTTTACGAGTCCATATCCGGTATGGCTGGACATCGGCCGTGGTCACGCTTTGTCGGGACGCATCAAACAGGTCAAAGAGAGTCTGCGTCATATTCCGAATAAAGGAATAGGCTACGGTATGTGGAGATATTTGAGTGAATCCGGCCAAGCTGTTGGTCAGCAAACAGAGGCACTGCACCTTGGTCAACATCAAGCTTTTGCCGAGCCGCAAGTGAGCTTTAACTATCTCGGACAGTTGGATCAAGACTTGCCAAACAGCGATATTCGGATGTCTCCTTACTCGATGGGATCGGTCGTTAGTGACCGGACGAAGATGAAATATGCGCTCGATGTGAGCGGGATCGTCACGGACGGCATCCTGGAACTCGACATTCGGTATAACGGCAAAGCCTTCCGTAAGGATACAGTCCAAATGTTAGCCAGCCTGTTGAAATCCAATCTGCTTGAAGTGATCGAGCATTGTGTGACACGGGAGCGGACCGAATTGACTCCAAGCGATGTGCTGTTTAAAGGTCTGACCCTCGAGCAATTCGATACGATTAAGGAGCAGACCCAGACGGTTGGGGAATTGGAAAATGTGTACCCATTGACCCCCATGCAAAAGGGGATGCTGTTCCACAGTCTGATGAATGCTGAAACAGGCGTGTATTTTGAGCAGGCAACCTTTGATCTGGAGGGCCACTTGGAGCCTTCCCTATTCGAGGAAAGCTTGAAGCTGCTGGTGAGCCGCCATGCTATATTACGAACGAATTTCTACAGCGGCTGGTATGGTCAACCCTTACAAATCGTCTATCGCCATAAAAGTCCGAGTTTCCGTTATGAGGATGTCAGAGGGCGTGAACACGCTGTAGCTGAATTTGTGACTCAGGACAAAACTCGTGGCTTTGATTTAAGCAAGGATGCGCTCATGCGCGTAGCTGTCTTCCGCACGGGTGATCACTCATACCGTTTTGTATGGAGCTTCCATCATATTGTGATGGACGGCTGGTGTCTGTCCCTGATGACGGACGAAGTGTTTGGTACCTATGTTGCCTTGCTGGAGAGCAAGCAGCCAGAGCTCGCACCTGTCAAGCCGTATAGTGACTATATCGAGTGGTTGGAACATCAAGATGCACAGGAAGCGACCCGTTATTGGAGTGACTATTTGGCAGGTTTTGAGCAGCAAACCTTGTTGCCTGGTGAGAATACGCAAGCTCTGGATGAAGATACCGACAGACGCGGCGGAAGTTCGAATTCCGGCTATGTTTTGGAAAAGCTGCCATTTATGTTGGGTAAAGAACGGAGTGCCGCATTAAACCAAATGGCCAAGCAACAACATGTCACGATTAACACATTGCTGCAAAGCGTGTGGGGCGTTATTTTACAGCAATACAATAATCATCAGGATGTCGTGTTTGGTAGTGTGGTATCCGGTCGTCCGGCAGAAATTCCAGGTGTGGAGAGCATGATCGGTTTGTTTATCAACACGATCCCAGTACGCATATACAGTGCACCGGATGCTACATTTGCTGACGTATTGCAGCGTACGCAGGAACAGGCGCTGGCCTCCAGTGTCTATGACACGTTCCCGCTCTACGACATTCAGGCACGGACTGAACAAAAACAAGACCTGATCAATCACATTATGGTCTTTGAAAACTATCCCATCGGGCAGCAGATGAAGCAGATGGGCGGTTCCGGCGAAGCAGACGCACATACAGGCTTCTCTATTGCCCATGTGGAACTTACAGAGCAAACCAACTACGATTTTAACCTGATTGTCGTGCCTGACGAGGATATCTCTATCCTACTTGAGTACAATGCGCTGGTGTATAACCGGTCTGCAATGGAGCGTATCTATGGTCATATCGACCACGTCATCGGACAAATCGTAGACAACCCGAATATCCGTGTGAGCGAGCTGGAATTGGTGACCCCGCAAGAACAGGCACAGATCGTTCAGGTTTGGGGAGATACGGCGGCAGCCTATCCGCAGGATCAAACGCTAAGCAGTCTGTTTGAGCAGCAGGCAGCGAATACACCGGAGCAAGTGGCGGTGTTGTGCGGAGCGGAGTCGTTGACCTACGCGGAGCTGAACGAGCGAGCCAACCGTCTCGCACGCACCTTGCGTGCGGAAGGTGTTGAGCCGGATCAGCCGGTAGGCATACTGGTTCACCGTTCCCTAGACATGATCGTAGGCATCTATGCGATCCTGAAGGCCGGCGGAGCTTATGTGCCGATCGATCCAGAATATCCGGCTGATCGCATCCGCTTTATGCTGGAGGACTCGGGCGCGAAGCTGGTGCTGACGCAAGCGCATTTGGCGGAGCAAGCCTCGCTGAGTTTTGACGGCCAGGTGCTGGTGCTGGATCATCAGGAGCAGTCTGGCCAAGACATTTACCACGAAGATGGCTCGAATCTGGAGCCCCTGGCCGGACCGCACCATGTAGCCTATGTCATTTATACCTCCGGTTCGACCGGAAAACCGAAGGGCGTGATGGTGGAGCACCATTCCGTGCTGAACCGGATTTTGTGGATGCATGATCGGTACGGCTTGAGTGCGGAAGATACGATTCTGCAAAAGACCGCCTTCACCTTTGACGTGTCGGTATGGGAGCTGTTCTGGTGGTCGATGGTCGGCTCGAAGGTAAGCCTGCTGTCCGTGGGCGGGGAAAAGAACCCGGAAGACATCGTCGACACGATTGCCCACGATGGCGTGAGCACGATGCACTTTGTGCCTGCCATGCTGCATGCGTTCCTGGAGTATGTGGAGCAGCAGCCGCGGGAAGTAATGCAAGCGAAGCTAGGCACGCTGCGCCATGTCTTTGCCAGTGGTGAAGCGTTGCCGCCACAGCATGTGGCCCGGTTCCAGCGGTTCGTGTCGACTCTCGCCGGAGCAAAGCTGATCAACCTGTACGGTCCAACCGAAGCGACGGTGGACGTATCGTACTTCGATTGCGAGCCGTCAGAGGAATATGCAGTGATTCCCATCGGGAAACCGATTCAAAATATCCGTCTGTACATCGTGAAGGAAGGCACGGAGCAATTGCAGCCGATTGGAGTGGCAGGTGAACTCTGCATTGGCGGTGTCGGTGTAGCACGGGGCTATCTGAACCGACCTGAGCTAACGGCAGAGAAATTCGTAGCCGATCCGTTTGCCGGCGGGGAAGCAGGCTATGAACGGATGTACCGCACAGGCGATTTGGCGAGATGGATGCCGGACGGGAACATTGAATATCTGGGCCGGATCGACCATCAGGTGAAAATCCGGGGGTACCGGATTGAGCTGGGCGAGGTCGAATCACAGCTGCTCCAAGTGGAATCGATATGCGAAGCGGTTGTCATGGCTCGTGCGGATGAAGCGGGCCAAAAACAAATGGTGGCGTATTATGTCGCCGGGCAAGAGATCGGTGCCAGCGAGCTGAGAAGTGAGCTGGGCCGGGAGCTGCCAAGTTACATGGTACCATCGTACTTTGTACAGCTGGAACAAATGCCGCTGAGTCCCAATGGCAAAATTGACCGCAAGGCCCTGCCGGCACCAGAAGGCAGCCTGCAAACCGGATCGGATTATGCAGAGCCGCGTACGGGGCAAGAACGCGCTTTGGTAGCAGTTTGGCAGTCCGTACTGGGACTACAGACGGTCGGTATTTTGGACAATTTCTTTGATCTGGGCGGCGATTCCATCAAAGCCATCCAAATCGCATCTCGTACGTTCCAGACTGGTTATAAGCTGGACATGAAGGATTTGTTCCAGTATCCAACGGTTGCAGCCCTGGCACCGCATATGCATGAGGTTCGTCGTATGGCAGATCAAGAAGAAGTGAGCGGGGAAACCGCGCTGCTTCCAATCCAACATTGGTTCTTTGCCCAGGAGCGTGAGCGTCCACAGCACTTTAATCAGGCGGTCATGCTCTATCGCGCGGAGGGCTTTGAGGAGACGGCGGTTCGTCAGGTGATGGACTACATCGTGAAGCACCATGATGCGCTACGTACGGTTTTCCGTCAGACTTCCTCTGGTTATACGGCTTGGACACGCGGTGTAGATGAAGGCGCGTTGTATACGCTGGAGACGATGGATTACCGCGAACGGACGACTTATGCGGAAGTGCTGGAAGCGAAAGCAACGGAAATCCAAAGCAGCATCGACCTGTCCGAAGGACCTCTGGTGAAGCTGGGATTGTTCCGCACAACCGAGGGCGACCATCTGCTGATCGCCATTCACCACTTGGTGGTGGACGGGGTGTCGTGGCGGATTCTGTTTGAAGATTTCTCGACAGGCTACGAGCAGGCGATCAAGGGCGAGCCCGTACGATTGCCTTATAAAACAGATTCCTTCCAAACATGGGCACAGGAGTTATCTTCTTACGCCAACCGTCCGGAGGCTGCATCGGATGCATCGTATTGGAAGCAGGTAGAGCAAGCCAAAGCTGCGATTGCTCCGCTGCCTAAGGATTTTGCCTACGAGGGCTCCTTGAATGCAGACAGCGAAGTGCTGACGGTGGAGTGGACCGAAGCTGAAACCCAGCAACTGTTAAAGCAGGCCCATCGCGCCTACAACACCGAGGTCAATGATTTGCTGCTGACCGCGCTGGGACTGGCGGTGCACAACTGGACAGGCGCAGACCAGGTACCGGTGAACCTGGAGGGCCATGGCCGGGAAGCGATCCTGCTAGAGGTGGATATTACGCGTACGATCGGCTGGTTCACGAGCTTGTATCCGGTGCTGCTGGAGACTGGCAAGGAAATGACACTGGCTCAGCGGATTAAAGAAACGAAGGAAGGCTTACGACGTATTCCGCATAAAGGACTGACCTATGGCATTTGGCGTTACCTGTCCTCTGCGTCCAGATCGAATGACCGTGCGATTGCAGTCGAACCGGAAATCAGCTTTAACTACTTGGGGCAGGTGGATCAGGATCTGCAAAACAGTGGAATCACATTGTCGTCTTATAGTGCAGGGGAGACAGAGGATGTCCATTCCCGCTTGCCGTATACGCTGGATTTAAACGCAATGATCTCGGAAGGTACGCTGCGTTTGACGATGACTTACAGCCGTAAGCAGTATCGCAAAGAAACGCTCGAACGTGTGGCGGGACTGCTGCGATCCGCTTTGCAAGAGGTGATTACGCATTGTGTCGCTCAGGAACAGCAGGAGCTGACGCCGAGTGATGTGTCCTTTAAAGGTCTGACGACTGGTGAGCTGGAACAGATTGCGGAACAGGCCGCACGTATCGGTGAGCTGGAAAATGTATATGCACTGACGCCGATGCAAAAGGGCATGCTCTTTTACAATCTGATGGATTCGCAATCGGGAGCATATTTTGAACAGGCCTCCTTTGATCTGCGAGGACATTTTAATATCGCTGCATTTGCGGCCAGTTTGGATGTTTTAATGCAGCGGCATACGGTACTGCGCACGAACTTCTACAGCGGCTGGAAGGATGAACCGCTTCAGGTCGTGTACCGGAATAAGCGCAGCGAACTGTATGTTGAGGACCTACGTGATATGAAGGACGAGCAGCAAAATGAGTACATCCTCGAATATACGCGCCAAGACAAGCAGAGAGGCTTTGATCTGGCGCAAGATGCTTTGATGCGTGTTGCTGTTTTGCGCACAGGTGAGGAGACGTACCGTTTTGTATGGAGCTTCCACCATATCGTGATGGACGGCTGGTGCTTGTCGCTGGTGACCAACGAAGTGTTTGCGAGTTATTTTGCGATCCTGGCTCATAAGCAGCCTGAACTGGCCCCTGTAACGCCGTACAGTCAATATATCGAATGGCTGGAACAGCAAGATCGTCAGGCCGCATCAGGTTACTGGAGCAAGGTTCTGGAAGGATACGAGGAGCAGTCCCGCCTGCCACAGGCTAAAATGCAGGGCAAAACAGGATATCAGGCGGAGCGTCTGGATTTTGATTTAGGCGCCGAGCTAACGGCAGGTATTCAGCGAGTAGCCAAGCGTTATCAGGTGACCATCAATACGTTGATGCAGACCGTTTGGGGCCTTTTGCTGCAAACATATAATGGCACCGATGATGTCGTGTTTGGCAGCGTAGTATCTGGACGTCCGGCAGACATTCCGAATGTGGAGCATATCATTGGTCTGTTTATCAATACGATTCCGGTGCGTATTCGCAGTCAAATGGACAGTGTGTTCTCAGACGTGATGAAGCAAATCCAAGAGCAATCGATCGCTTCCCATGTCTACGATACGTATCCGTTGTATGAAATTCAGGGGTTGTCGGAGCTCAAGCAGGATTTGATTAACCATATTCTTATTTTTGAGAACTATCCTGTAGAGGAGCAATTAGAACAATTAGGTAGCGGTGATGAGTCTAGCTTCAGCATCACCGGAGCCGAGTCTGTCGAGCAGACCAACTATGACTTTAACTTGGTGGTATTGCCGGGGGACACCATCCATATGAGCTTTGGTTATAATGCCTTGGCCTTTGAACGGGAAAGTGTAGAGCAAATTCGAGGTCATCTGGTACAGCTACTGGAGCAGGTGACAGCGAATCCGAACATCCGTGTACATGAACTGGATATGGTTACGGCACAGGAGCGTAAGCAAATTCTCAGCGTATGGGGAGATACGACGACCGAGTATCCAAGCGAGCAAACGATCCACGGCTTGTTCGAGGCGCAAACCGCGCAGACGCCGGAGCAGACAGCACTGTTCTTCGAGGGAGAGCAGTTGACCTATCGTGAACTGAATGAACGCGCCAATCGATTAGCTCGTACCTTGCGCAGTCAAGGCGTGACGAAGGATCGTCTGGTGGGTCTGATGACCGAGCGTTCGGTGGACATGATCGTGGGCATCTTCGGGATTTTAAAAGCCGGAGGTGCATATGTACCCATCGATCCCACCTATCCGGAGGAACGTATCCGCTATATGCTGGACGACTCGGGTGCGAAGCTGCTGTTGACACAAAGTCATCTGGTAGACAAAGTAGCTACCGACGGTCACGTGCTGGTGCTGGATGGAGCACAAACGGTGTATCACGAGGATGGTTCCAACCTGGAGCGGTGGTCCGGTCCGAACGATTTAGCATATGTGATTTATACGTCGGGGACAACGGGGCAGCCGAAGGGCGTCATGCTGGAGCATCACGGGCTGTGCAATCTGAAAACGTATTTTGATCAGACGCTTCGAATCCGTACGTCGGATCATGCGCTGCTGTTCGCCAGCTACTCGTTTGATGCAGCTTGCTGGGAAATCTTTCAAGCCTTGTTCTGCGGAGCCACGTTATATGTGCCAACGACAGAGACGATTTTGAACTACGAGCGGTTTGAGCAATATATGGCCGATCACCGGATTACCGTGGCCGCTTTGCCACCAACCTATGCGGTGTATCTGGAGCCGGAGCGGATGCCAAATCTGCGTATTTTGTTCACTGCGGGTTCAGCATCTTCCACAGAACTGGTATACAAATGGAAGGATCAGGTGGCGTACTACAATGGCTATGGTCCAACCGAAAACTCGGTCGCGACGTCGATCTGGCCGGTATCCGAGGATGAGAGAGCCGGACAACTCATTTCCATTGGACGTCCTATGCCGAATCATCGGGTATACATGGTGGATGGGCATGGACATTTGGCTCCGGTAGGCGTAGCAGGTGAACTGTGCGTGTCTGGTCCAGGTCTGGCTCGTGGTTATCTGGATCGTCCAGAACTGACGGCGGAGAAATTTGTACCGAATCCGTTTGCGACTGGTGAAGCAGGCTATGAACGAATGTACCGCACAGGCGACTTGGCGAGATGGATGCCAGACGGCAACATCGAATATTTGGGCCGGATCGACCATCAGGTGAAAATTCGGGGCTACCGGATCGAGCTGGGCGAAGTCGAGGCACAAATATTGAAAGTGGAAGACGTGCAAGAGGTTATCGTCCTGGCGCAAGCGGACGAGCAGGGACAAAACCAACTGGTGGCGTACTATGTCGCTGAAAGAGACGTAAGCGCGGGTGAACTGCGCGGATTACTGGGTGAGGAGCTGCCCAACTATATGGTACCTTCGTACTTCATCCAGCTGGAGCAGATGCCGTTGACACCCAACGGCAAAATCGACCGCAAGGCCCTGCCAGCACCGGAGGGTAGCCTGCAAAGCGGAGCGGATTATGTAGGGCCGCGCACAGCGCTGGAGCAGACGTTGGTTTCGATTTGGCAGTCTGTATTAGGAGCGAAGAGAGTCGGAATTTTGGATAATTTCTTTGATCTGGGCGGCGATTCGATCAAAGCGATCCAGGTATCCTCCCGCTTGCTGCAAGCCGGCTACAAGCTGGACATGAAGGATTTGTTCCAATATCCGTCCATTTCGCTGCTAAGTGGTTATGTGCATAAGATGAGTCGTACTGCCGATCAGGGCGTGGTTTCGGGCAGCGCCAAGCTGACTCCGATTCAGCAATGGTTCTTTGGACAAGCATCGGCAGAGCCGCATTATTTCAACCAGTCGGTGATGCTGTATAGAGCAGAAGGCTTTGATGAAGCCGCATTGCGTCAAACGATGACCCAGGTGACGGAGCATCATGATGCGCTACGTATGGTCTTCCGTCAGACCGAACAGGGCTATGAAGCGTGGAATCGCGGTTTGGATGAAGGCGAGCTGTACAGTCTGGACGTTGTTGATTTGACAGGCGTCGAAGACGCGACAGAGGTCGCGATGGCGATTGAAACGAAAGCCAATGCCATCCAAAGCTCCATTCGTCTGGACGAAGGACCGCTGATGAAGCTGGGACTTTTCCGCTGCATGGATGGGGATCATTTACTGATTGCGATCCACCATTTGGTCGTAGACGGGATTTCATGGCGGATTGTGTTCGAGGATTTTGCCTCGGGATATGAACAGGCCGTTCGGGGAGAAGCAATTCGCTTGCCCTATAAAACGGACTCTTTCTCTGCTTGGGCAGAGCAGTTGTCTCAATATGCGAACAGTCCGGCGATCGACAACGAACGCGAATATTGGCAGCGTCTTGCCCAAGTGGAAATTGCATCGCTACCTAAGGATCAAGAAAGAGCGGCAGGACAGCATTTTGTGGTCAGAGACAGTGAGACGGTGAGCGTGGCGTGGAGCGAACAGGAAACCCGGCTACTGCTTCAGGAATCGCATCGTGCGTACAACACCGAGGTCAATGATCTGCTGTTAACTGCACTCGGTACTGCATTGTACAACTGGAGCGGTCAGGAGCGAGTGCTGGTCAATCTGGAGGGGCATGGCCGGGAGGCTATTGTTCCAGATGTGGATATCACACGTACCGTGGGTTGGTTTACGAGTCAGTACCCGGTACTGCTGGGTGTGGATGGAAAGGCGGAAGTAGGGCAGCGCATCAAGCGGGTAAAAGAGGACCTGCGTCATGTGCCGCATAAGGGCATTGGCTACGGTATTCTGAAATATTTGTCTCAGGATGATGCTAATTCTTCCTTAACCTTGCAGCCTGAGATCAGCTTTAACTATTTGGGACAATTTGATCAGGACTTGGAAAATGGTGAGATCACGCTGTCTTCACATCCAGGTGGAGAGCCGATGAGTGACCGCACCGTACTGGAGCATTCTTTGAATGTGAACGGCATGATTACAGCAGGCGCGCTGACACTGGAAATTCGCTATGACAGTAAAGTATATCAACAGCAAAACGTAGAAAATTTTGCACAGATGCTACGGGAAAGTTTGCAGGAAGTGATCGCTCATTGTACCTCCCAAGAGCGGAGTGAGCTAACCCCAAGCGATGTCTTGTTCAAAGGCTTGTCGTTAGAACAGCTGGAACAATTGACGGAGCAAACAGCTTTTCTGGGCGAGCTGGAAAATGTGTATGCTCTCTCACCAATGCAGAAGGGGATGCTGTTCCATAGCCTGATGGAGCCGGACTCAGGCGCATACTTCCAGCAAGCCTCGTTTGATCAAAAGGGCAGCTTTGATGTTGCTGTTTTCCGTAAGAGCCTGGATCTGCTGATACAGCGTCATGAAGCGCTACGGACGAATTTCCATCGATTTGAGACAGGGAACGGTCAGGAGCCATTGCAAATCGTGTTCCGTCACAAGGATAGCGACCTTTCCTTCAAGGATATTCGCGAAATGCCGAAAGCGGAGCAACAGGCGTATATCCAGGCGTTTAAGCAGGAGGACCAAGCTAGAGGTTTTAATCTCGCTACCGATGCACTCATGCGTGTACAGGTATTGCAAATAGATGAAGAAACGTATCATTTGGTATGGAGTTTCCATCACATTGTCATGGACGGCTGGTGCTTATCGCTCGTTACAGGCGAGGTGTTTGGTACGTACTTTGCGCTGCTGGAGCAGAAACAGCCGGAGCTTGCTCCGATCACACCGTATGGCCAATATATCGAATGGTTAGAGCGTCAGGATGAACGTGCGGCAAAAGAGTATTGGAGCAGCTATTTGGCGGGCTTTGAACAGCAGACGTTGTTACCTGGATCGGATATTTCATCGAAAGACCAAGTGGCGGACAGCAGGGATCATACGGTGTCCACTACAGCAAGTGAAACTAGCAAATATATCTCTGAAAAAATAACGGTAGATCTGGACCCAACGTGGAGCGAAGCTATACACCGGATTGCGAAGCAGCAGCAGGTCACGATTAATACGCTGATGCAGAGCGTGTGGGGCCTTATTTTGCAGAAATATAACAACAATGAGGATGTTATTTTCGGTAGTGTCGTATCTGGACGTCCGACGGATATTGTTGGTGTAGAGCATATGATTGGTTTGTTCATTAATACCATACCGGTGCGGATTCAAAGTGAACGGAATGCCACTTTTGTGGAAGTGATGCGGAAAACGCAGGAACAGGCTCTGGCCTCGGGAGCCTATGACAGCTTCCCGCTATATGAGATTCAGGCGCTGACCGAGCAGAAGCAGAACCTGATTAACCACATTATGGTATTTGAGAATTATCCGGTAGAGGAGCAAGTTGAGCAGCTTGGCGAAGTTCGTCCGTCCGCGTTTGACATTACGAATGTGGAGGTTGTTGAGCAAACGAACTATGATCTGGACTTGATTGTGATGCCCGATGAAACCTTCCGTATCATGTTTAGATATAACGCGAATGTATACGATCGGTCTACGATAGAGCGAATGCAGGGACATGTACTGCATGTCATCAAGCAAATCGTGAACAATCCACATACCCGTGTGAATGAGCTGGCATTGGTGACACCGGAAGAGCAGGCACAGATTGTTCAGGTGTGGGGAGATACGGCGGCAGCCTATCCACAGGATCAAACGCTAAGTACGCTGTTCGAGCAGCAGGTAGCGAATACACCGGATCAGGTAGCGGTGATATTCGGGTCGGAGATGTTGACCTACGCGGAGCTGAATGAGCGAGCCAACCGACTCGCACGCACCCTGCGTGCCGAAGGGGTTGAACCGGATCAGCCCGTGGGCATTTTGGTCCACCGTTCATTGGAGATGATCGTAGGCATCTACGCAATTCTCAAGGCTGGCGGAGCTTATGTACCAATCGATCCGGAATATCCTGCAGACCGCATCCGCTTTATGCTGGAGGATTCGGGCGCGAAGCTGGTCCTGACGCAGTCGCATCTGTCTGAGCAAGCATCGCTGAGTTTCGACGGCCAGGTGCTGGTGCTGGATCGTCAGGAGCAGGCTGGCCAAGACATTTACAACGAAGACGGTTCGAATCTGGAGCCACTGGCTGGGCCACACCATGTCGCCTATGTCATCTATACGTCCGGCTCCACGGGAAAACCAAAGGGCGTGATGGTGGAACACCATTCTGTGCTGAACCGGATTTTGTGGATGCATGATCGGTACGGCTTGAGTGCGGAAGATACGATCCTGCAAAAGACCGCCTTCACCTTTGACGTGTCGGTATGGGAGCTGTTCTGGTGGTCGATGGTCGGCTCGAAGGTAAGCCTGCTGTCGGTCGGCGGGGAAAAGAACCCGGAAGACATCGTTGACACGATTGCCCGCGATGGTGTGAGCACGATGCACTTTGTGCCCGCCATGCTGCATGCGTTCCTGGAGTATGTGGAGCAGCAGCCACGAGAAGTGATGCAAGCGAAGCTGGGCACGCTGCGCCATGTCTTTGCCAGTGGTGAAGCATTGCCGCCACAGCATGTGGCCCGGTTCCAGCGGCTCGTGTCGAGCCTGGCCGGAGCGAAGCTGGTTAACCTGTATGGCCCAACGGAAGCGACGGTGGACGTATCGTACTTCGATTGCGAGCCGGATGAGGAATATGGAGTTATTCCTATCGGAAAACCGATTCAGAACATTCGTCTGTACATCGTCAAGGAAGGCACGGAGCAATTGCAGCCGATTGGGGTGGCAGGTGAGCTGTGTATCGGCGGTGTCGGCGTAGCCCGAGGCTATCTGAACCGTCCGGAGCTGACGGCCGAGAAATTCGTAGCCGATCCGTTTGCCGGCGGGGAAGCAGGCTATGAACGGATGTACCGCACAGGCGATTTGGCGAGATGGATGCCAGACGGCAACATTGAATACTTAGGCCGGATCGACCATCAGGTGAAAATCCGGGGGTACCGGATTGAGCTGGGCGAGGTCGAAACGCAGCTGCTCCAAGTGGAATCGGTACGCGAAGCGGTGGTCATGGCTCGTGCGGATGAAACGGGCCAAAAACAAATGGTGGCCTACTATGTTGCGGGGCAAGAGCTCGGTGCTAGCGAGCTGAGAAGTGAGCTGGGCCGGGAGCTGCCAAGCTACATGGTACCATCGTACTTTGTACAGCTGGAGCAAATGCCGCTGAGTCCCAATGGCAAGATTGACCGCAAGGCCCTGCCAGCACCGGAAGGCAGCCTACAAACCGGAGCCGATTATGTCGCACCGCGGACGTGGGTGGAAGTTAAGCTGGCGCAAATCTGGCAGGATGTGCTGGGCCTCGCGCAGGTCGGTGTGAAGGAAAACTTCTTCGAGATTGGTGGACACTCGCTGCGGGCGACGACACTGGCCTCGAAGATTCACAAGGAACTGAACAAGCCGCTTCCACTGCGCAGCATTTTTGAAGCACCCACCATTGAACAACTGGCAGCCGTTCTGGAAGGTCTGGATCAAGTGGTGTACGCGTCCATTCCGGTAACGGAAGAACGCAGCTTTTACCCGTTATCTTCAGCGCAAAAACGACTGTATGTATTGCATCAATTTGATCCAAGTGATGTGAACTACAACATGCCGTCAGTGCTGCAAGTGAGCGGTCCGCTGGATGTGAAACGAGTAGAAGACGTGTTCCGTCAACTAATCGATCGCCATGCGACCTTGCGTACCCGTTTTGAGCTAGTGGACAATGAGCCGATGCAATGGGTTGAGGACACCGTGCCGTTCGAGGTGGAATATACGAAGGTACAGGCAGAGAGTGCGACTACGGATACGGATCAAGACACAGCTACAGGATTGGATACAACTACAGCTACGTACACGAGGATTAGCCAGGAAGCACAAGAACGGGTACGGCAGTTTGTCCGTCCGTTTGATCTGCAAGCTGCACCGCTGCTGCGGGTAGGCTTGGTGGATTTGGGCGTACAAGGAGTAGAGCAAGAGCAGGAATCCCAGCATTTACTCATGCTCGACATGCACCATATCGTTTCGGATGGCGTGTCGATGGAGGTACTGACCGATGAATTTGTCCGCTTGTATGGCGGTGAAGAACTGTCGCCATTGCGGATTCAGTACAAAGACTATGCCGTATGGCAGCAAAGCGAAACCCATCAGGAATGGATGCAACGTCAGGAAGCGTACTGGCTTGACACCTTCCAAGGTGAACTGCCTGTACTGGATCTGTCCACTGACTTTGTCCGCCCAGCGGTGCAGAGTACGGCAGGGGATACGATCGAGTTCGTACTGGAGCGTGAAGTGAGCGAACGCCTAAAAGAACTGGCTTCGCAAACAGGTTCAACCCTGTATATGGTGCTGCTGGCGGCGTACACTACGCTCTTGCACAAATACACAGGCCAAGAGGACATTGTAGTCGGCACGCCGATTGCCGGAAGACCGCATGCGGAACTGGAGAGTCTGGTAGGTGTCTTCATCAACACGCTGGCAATGCGCAATTATCCATCTGGCGATAAATCATTCCTGGATTATCTGCAAGAGGTCAAAGAGCATGCGCTTAGTGCTTATGAGCATCAGGACTATCCTTTTGAAGAGCTGGTTGAAAAACTGAATTTGACGCGGGATACGAGCCGAAATGCGCTGTTTGACACGATGTTTGAGTTGAAAACCTTGGAGCAACAGGCGTTGCAGTTGGAAGGTCTGACCTTGAGCTCCTATCCACTGGACAATCATACGGCCAAATTTGATCTGAGCTTGGAGGCCATAGAGCAGCCAGAAGGTATTCTGTGCCGTCTGGAATACAGCACGGCGCTGTATAAACCGGGGACCATGACGCGATTGGCACAGCATTATGCGGAAATCGTACGTGCCATTTCACTTCAGCCACAGCAGCCGCTGGCAGCTTTGAATATGGTAACCGCCGAGGAAAAGGCACAAATCATCGATGGATTTGGAAATGTGGGGGTACAAGGTGTTGATGCTGTTGAAGCAGAAGCCCTGTTCCATGCCTTTGTGGAAGAGCAGGCGCAGCTTGTACCAGATCATGTAGCGGTGGTGTACGAGGAGCAACAGCTTACGTACCGGAAACTGAACGAGCGTGCGAACCAATTGGCGCGTAGATTGCGAAAGGAAGGCATTGGACGCGAATCGATTGTCGGCATTTTGAGTGAGCGCTCGGTGGACATGCTGGTCGGCGTATTGGCGGTGTGGAAAGCCGGAGGTGTATATGTGCCGCTGGATGCAGACTATCCGTCCGAACGGATTCGTTTCATGCTGGAGGACAGTGGTGCGACGGTACTGTTGACTCAGACGGGATTGCAGGAACGCGCACAAGCATGGCTGAATGAAAGCTACGGGGCTTTGGGCGATGAAAATGCTAAGGGTGAGCTGGAGACGGCGGTTAGCGTTGAAACGATGGAAAGGGACAACCTGAATGAAGGTTTGAGCTTGAAATCAAATTCGGTGTCTAACAGCGAAGCAGCATCTGAATCGGCAACAAAGCTACGTCTGCAAACCATACTGGCATTGGGTGATGAGTCACTGTACACCGGAGATACGACAGACGTCGATCATATCAATGAACCGCACGATCTGGCGTATGTGATCTACACGTCCGGGACAACGGGACGTCCGAAGGGCGTCATGATCGAACATCGCAGCTTGGTGAATACGGCTGCGGCGTATCGCCGGGATTATCGCCTGAACCAATTCCCAGTCCGACTCCTGCAACTGGCTAGCTTCTCCTTCGACGTGTTCGTCGGCGATATTGCGCGGACGCTTTATAATGGCGGGACAATGGTCATTTGTCCGAAAGACGACCGGATTGATTTCAGCCGTCTGCACGGATGGATTCACGATTATCAGATTACCGTGTTCGAATCGACTCCGGCCCTGATCGTACCGTTTATGCAGCATGTGCATGAACAGGGGCTGAACATGAGCAGTCTGGAGCTGCTGATCACGAGCTCGGATAGTTGCAGCGTGACAGACTACCGAGTGCTGCAAGAACGGTTTGGTGCAGATATCCGCATCATTAATAGTTATGGCGTAACAGAAGCGGCGATTGACTCCAGCTTCTACGACGAAGAATTGTCGAAGCTACCAAGCAGCGGCCATGTGCCGATTGGTCAGGCGTGGCTGAACGCACGCTTCTACATCGTGGACAGCCAGCTGAATCCGGTGCCGATCGGTGTACTGGGCGAGCTGTGCATTGGCGGAGCCGGGGTGGCACGGGGATATCTGAATCGTGCAGACCTGACGGCCGAGAAATTCGTAGCGAACCCGTACGTGCCGGGTGAACGACTGTACCGCACCGGCGATTTGGCGCGGTGGATGCCGGACGGCCATGTGGACTTTATCGGCCGGATGGATGATCAGGTTAAAATCCGGGGCTTCCGGATTGAACTCGGCGAGGTAGAAGCGCAGCTGCTGACTGTGGATGGCATTCAGAAAGCGATCGTCACCGCCTGGGAAGACGGAGACAAGGATCTGTGTGCGTATGTCGTAGCCTCGGAGGCGCTGAATTTGCCGGAGCTGCGCAGCACACTCCAGCCCAAACTGCCGGGTTATATGATCCCGACCTATGTCGTACAACTGGATCGTTTCCCGCTGACACCGAACGGAAAAATTGACCGCAAAGCGTTGCCTGCGCCAGAAGCGCGCCTCGAAGGAGGCACGGCGTATGTTGCGCCGCAGACATGGCTGGAAGAGCAATTGGTACGTATTTGGCAAAGCGTTTTGAATCATCGCCAAATAGGCATCCAGGATAACTTCTTTGAAGTGGGAGGACATTCTCTGCGCGCGACAACACTGATGGCGAAAATCCATCAGGAGCTGAATTACAAGCTGGCTCTGCGAGATATTTTCCAATATTCGACGATTGAGCAACTGGTGCAGGTGATGGGTGAAGATCAGACCCAGCAAACGTATGTATCTATTCCTGTTGCGGAGGAGCGCGAGTATTATCCTGTTTCCTCGGCGCAAAAACGGATGTACGTGCTGAGTCACCTGGAAGGTGGAGAGGTTAGCTACAACATGCCAGGAGCGTTGATTATCGAAGGTTCCTTGGATAAAAAACGACTGGAACAAGCCTTCCGCCAGCTGATTGACCGTCATGAAGCCCTGCGAACCCGATTCGAGATGGTGGATGGTGAGGTGATTCAGCGGATTGAATCCAGCGCACCATTCAGCGTGGAGCATGTACAAGCAAGCGAAGAGGAGACAGCGCAGTACGCACAGGACTTTGTACGTGCATTTGATCTCGCACAAGCACCGTTGCTGCGGGTTCAGTTGATCGAAAATGGACCGGGGCGTCACGTCATGCTCTATGACATGCACCATATTATTTCGGATGGCGTCACGGAAGGCATTATCGTGCAGGAGTTTTCTCAATTGTATGAAGGCAACGAACTGACGCCACTGCGTATTCAGTACAAGGATTATGCCGTTTGGCAGCATGCAGATATGCAAAGTGAACGCCTACGTGCGCAAGAAAGCTATTGGCTGAACACGATGTCTGGTGAAATCCCGGCGTTGGATATGCCAACGGATTTTACAAGACCTGCTGTACAGCGTCTGGAAGGAACTCGATTTGAGTTTGCGATCCGCATGGAGGACAGCGAGCAGTTGAAACAGCTGGCTGCGCAAACCGGATCCACCTTGTACATGGTATTGCTGGCAGCATATAGCACGCTTTTGCATAAATACACGGGTCAAGAGGACATTATCGTCGGCACGCCGATTGCCGGAAGACCGCATGCGGAACTGGGGAGCCTGGTAGGCGTATTCCTCAACACGCTGGCGATCCGCAATTATCCGTCTGGCGACAAAACATTCCTAGACTACCTGCAAGAGGTCAAAGAGCATGCACTGAGTGCCTATGAGCATCAGGAATATCCTTTTGAAGAACTGGTTGAAAAGCTGAGTTTAACGCGGGATACGAGCCGAAATGCGCTGTTTGACACCATGTTCGAGTTGAAAACATTTGAGCAGCAGGAGTTCGAACTGGAAGGTCTGACCTTTAAGACGTATCCGACGGACAATCATACGGCCAAATTTGATCTGACCTTGGATGCCGTGGAGCAGCCGGAAGGCATTCTGTGCAGTTTGGAATACAGCACGGCGCTGTATAAACCGGAGACGATCGCGCGCTTGGCGCAGCATTTTACCGAACTTGTACGTGCCATTACACTGCATCCGCAGCAGCCGCTGGCAGCTTTGGATATTGTAACTGCCGAGGAAAAGGCACAAATCCTCTATGGTTTTGGAGATGTAGGGGTATCGGATGTTGCTGCGGTAGAAGCAGGAGCACTGTTCCATGCCTTTGTAGAAGAACAGGCGCAGCGTGTACCGGATCACGTGGCGGTGGTGTACGAGGAGGAGCAGCTTACGTACCGCACACTGAACGAGCGTGCGAACCAACTGGCGCGTAGATTGCGGAATGAAGGCATTGGCCGCGAGTCGATTGTTGGCATTTTGAGTGAACGTTCAGTGGACATGCTGGTCGGCGTATTGGCGGTGTGGAAAGCGGGAGGCGCCTATGTGCCGCTGGATGCAGACTATCCATCCGAACGTATTCGTTTCATGCTGGAGGACAGTGGTGCGACGGTACTGTTGACCCAAACGGGATTGCAAGAGCGTGCCCAGGTGTGGCTGGAGGAAAGCCAACAGGCCTTGGCCGGAGGGCAGACTGAGGGTGAATTGGAAACAGCGGCTGGTGCTGAAATGATGGAAAGAGACCGCCTGAGTGAAGGCGTAAGCTTGAAATCAGATTCGCCACCTGACCGCGAAGCAGCATCCGAGCCAGCAACAGGGCTACGTCTGCACACCGTACTGGCGCTGGACGATGAGTCAGTGTACACCGGAGATACGACAAACATCGATCACATCAACGAACCGCAGGATCTGGCGTATGTGATCTACACCTCCGGGACAACAGGACGTCCGAAGGGCGTCATGATCGAGCATCGCAGCTTGGTGAATACGGCTGCAGCGTATCGCCGGGATTACCGTCTGAACCAGTTCCCGGTCCGACTGCTGCAACTGGCTAGCTTCTCCTTCGACGTATTCGTCGGTGATATCGCGCGGACGCTCTATAACGGCGGCACGATGGTCATCTGTCCGAAGGACGACCGGATTGACCCAAGCCGTCTGTACGGCTGGATTCGCGATTACCAGATTACCGTGTTCGAATCGACTCCAGCCTTGATCGTACCATTTATGCAGCATGTATATGAGCAGGGACTGGACATGAGCAGTCTGGAACTGCTAATTACCAGCTCGGATAGCTGCAACGTGACGGATTATCGGGTGCTGCAAGAACGGTTTGGCGCAGATATTCGCATTATGAACAGCTACGGCGTTACGGAAGCGGCGATCGACTCCAGCTTCTACGACGAAGAACTGTCGAAGCTGCCAAGTAGCGGCAGTGTACCGATTGGTCAGGCGTGGCTGAACGCACGTTTCTACATCTTGGATAGCCAGCTGAATCCGGTGCCGATCGGCGTACTGGGTGAGCTGTGCATTGGTGGAGCCGGGGTAGCACGGGGGTATCTGAACCGTGCAGGCCTGACGGCCGAGAAATTCGTAGCGAACCCGTACGTAGCGGGTGAACGACTGTACCGCACAGGTGACTTGGCGCGGTGGATGCCAGACGGCAATGTGGACTTTATCGGCCGGATGGACTATCAGGTCAAAATCCGGGGCTATCGGATCGAGCTGGGCGAGATTGAAACCGCAATTCAGCGGGTACCAGGTGTGCGTCAAGCGGTAGTCATCGACCGGACGGACGAGCGTGGACATAAGTATTTGTGCGGATACATCACAGGGGAAGCCGAGCTGCGGATCGAGGAGGTACAGGCCGAGCTGGAAGCCGGACTGCCAGCACACATGGTGCCTGCACGCCTGATGCAACTGGAGACGATCCCACTGACCCACAATGGAAAAATCGACCGAAAGGCCTTGCCAGAACCGGAAGGAAGCATCCATACCGGTGCAGCCTATGTGGCGCCGCGTACCACGGTGGAGCAAGTACTGGCTGCGGTATGGGCCGGAGTACTCGGCGTGGAAGCGGTAGGCACGCAGGATAACTTCTTCGAGCTGGGTGGCGATTCGATCAAAGCTTTGCAAGTATCGTCCCGATTGCTGCAAGCAGGTTATCGACTGGAGATGAAAGACCTGTTCAGTCATCCAACCGTGTCCGCATTAGCGCTGAAAGTCCAATCGGTGACCCGATTGGCGGATCAGAGCGAAGTGGCGGGTGCTGTGAAGCTGACACCCGTTCAACACTGGTTCTTTGAGCAGAACCTGACGGATGCTCATCATCATAACCAGTCCATCATGCTGCATAGCAAGGACGGTTTTGATGAACCGGCCCTGCGCACGGCGATGGATCAAATCGTTAGCCATCACGACGCACTGCGTATCGTTTTCCGTCCTACGGAGCACGGGTATGAAGCCTGGAACCGCGCAATTGGTGAGGGCGAGCTGTATACGCTGGAACGTATAGACCTCAGCCATGAGACTGAGGTGTCAGCGGCGATCGAGGCTAAAGTGAATGAAATTCAGGCAGGTATTCAGTTAAGCGAAGGACCGCTGGTGAAACTGGGGCTGTTCCATTGCCCAGATGGAGATCATTTGCTGATGGCGATTCATCACTTGGTGGTGGATACCGTATCTTGGCGCATTTTGTTCGAGGATATTACTACTGCCTATGAGCAGGCATTGAACGGACAAACGGCTCGCCTTCCGCACAAAACGGATTCGTTCCGCACTTGGGCGGATGGGCAGTCTCAATATGCGAACAGTCCGGCCATGGCAGCAGAACTCGCATTCTGGCAGGAAATAGAACAGGGCGTATATCAGCCGCTTCCAAAAGACGAATCCCATTCTCATTCCTTAAATGGGGACAGCGAGAACATGACAGTCACGTGGACAGCTCAGGAAACGGAGCAGCTGTTAAAACAGGCGCATCGTGCCTATAACACGGATATGAATGATTTGCTGCTTACCGCATTAGGACTGACGATTCATCGCTGGGCGGGCCTGGAACGAGTGCTCGTGAGCCTGGAAGGTCATGGACGGGAATCCATTTTGCCAGAGCTGGATATTACGCGGACGGTGGGCTGGTTTACGACGCAGTTCCCGGTTGTGCTGGATATGAGCGCGGGGCAAGATCTTTCACAGCGCATCAAGCATGTGAAAGAAGGGCTACGCCGCATTCCGCAAAAGGGCATTGGCTACGGGATTTTGAGATACCTGTCCGCAGCACGTGAGCCAGAGCGTTTTGTGACCGAGCCTGAAATCAGCTTTAACTATTTGGGACAATTTGATCAAGATATGCAAAGTCAGTCCATTGGCGTATCTCCTTACTCTAGCGGTGCAGAGCTTAGCGCCCATGCAGCCAGAACGCACACGCTGGATATGAACGGACTGATTTCGGAAGGCAAGCTGCAATTGACGATCAGCTACAGCAAGCAGGAATATCGTCATGAAACGATGGAGCAGTTAGCTGAAGAGTTTAAAATCAGTTTGCGGGAAATCATTGCGCATTGCACAAGCCGCAAACAGCAAGAGCTGACGCCAAGCGATGTCATGCTTAAACATGTAACCCTGGCCGAGCTGGATCAGTTGGTAGCGCGGACCCGTGACATCGGGGAACTGGAGAATGTATATGCGTTGACGCCGATGCAAAAAGGCATGTTGTTCCATAGTCTGATGGATGCAGCGTCAGGAGCTTATTTTGAACAAACGACCTTTGATTTGCACGGACGCTTCCAAGCGGATATTTTCCAAGATAGCTTGAATCATTTAGCGCAGCGGCATGAGATCTTTAGAGCCAATTTCATCAGCGGTTGGCAGGATGAGCCTGTGCAGGTTATTTTCCGCCGCAAGGAGGTTGGTTTCAGATGTGAAGATTTGCGTCATTTGGATGAGCAGGAACGTGACGCGTATGTGCAGGAATTTATTCGCCAGGACAAGGCAGCCGGATTCGATTTGTCCCGGGATGCGTTGATGCGCGTGGCGATTTTGCGAACAGGTGACGAGGATTATTATTTTGTGTGGAGCTCTCATCATATTTTGATGGATGGCTGGTGTGTGGCGTTGGTCACGGATGAGGTGTTTGAGGCATATTTTGCAGCCGTAGAGCATAGAGCACCGAAGCTTGCCCCCGTTACTCCATACAGTCAGTATATTGCGTGGCTTGAAGCCCAGGATGTAGAAGCAGCAGCTTCCTACTGGAAGGATTATTTGCTCGGCTATGATCAGCAAACGTCGATTCCAACCGGAAAAGTAGGCGCGAAAGCGGAAGGTGCGCAATTTGAGCATATACTATGCGATCTGGGCAAGGACTTGACCGGACGTATGGAAATGGTGGCCAAGCAGCACCACGTGACCCCGAATACATTGCTGCAAACAGCTTGGGGCTTGCTGCTCCAAAAGTACAACGGTAGTGACGACGCTGTTTTTGGCGGTGTAGTATCTGGTCGTCCAGCGGATATTTCGGGGATCGAAAATATGGTGGGCTTGTTCATTAACACCATTCCAATACGTATCCGCAGTGGGGCTGAGGACACCTTTGCCGACCTGATCAGAACGAATCAGAAGCAGGCGCTGACTTCTCAAGATTATGAAACGTATCCGCTGTATGAAATTCAAGCCTTGAGCGAGCAAAAGCAAGATCTGATCAACCACATTATCGTGTTTGAAAACTATCCGGTGGAGGAGCAGGTTGAGCAACTTGGCGAAGGTGCAGCGTCGGATTTTGAAATTCGCAATGCCGGCATGATTGAACAAACCAACTATGATTTCAATCTGGTCGTCATGCCGCAGGAAGCGATGAAAATCCGATTCGAATACAATGCGATGTTATATGATCGGAAAGCCGTTGAACGGACTCAGGGCCATCTGATACAGCTGTTGGAGCAGGTGGTAGCGAAGCCGGACATTCGGGTGCAGGAGCTGGATATGTTAAGTGAGCCAGAGCGCGAGCAAATTCTCAGCGTATGGGGCAATACAGCTGCTGAGTATCCAAGCGAGCAAACGATCCATGGCCTGTTCGAGACACAAACGACGCAGACACCGGAACAGCCAGCGTTGTTCTTCGAAGGAGAGCAGTTGACCTATCGCGAGCTGAATGAACGCGCCAATCATCTGGCTCGTACCTTGCGTAGTCAAGGCGTGACGAAGGATCGATTGGTGGGTCTGATGACCGAGCGTTCGGTAGACTTGATCGTGGGCATCTTAGGCATTTTGAAAGCCGGGGGTGCATATGTGCCCATCGATCCGACGTATCCGGAGGAGCGTATCCGCTACATGCTGGACGACTCGGGGGCAGAGGTGTTATTGACGCAAAGCCATCTGGTGGACAAAGCAGCTTTCGACGGTCACGTGCTGGTGCTGAATGGGGCACAGGGTGTGTATCACGAGGATGGTTCCAATCTGGAGTCGCTGTCTGGTCCAAACGATCTGGCGTATGTGATCTATACGTCGGGTACGACGGGGCAGCCGAAGGGCGTTATGGTGGAGCATCGTAATGTCGTACGTTTGGTGAAAAATACAAACTACGCGCAATTGGATGCCGACACGCGCATTTTGCAAACAGGGGCTATTGTTTTCGACGCATCCACCTTCGAAATTTGGGGCGCGATATTAAACGGTGGACGGCTTGTGCTAGTGAGTCAGGATATCATTTTGGACGTGCTCAAGCTTAAGGAAGCAGTCCGCAGTCACGGTATTACCACGATGTTTCTGACCACACCGCTCTTTAACCAGTTGTCTCAGCAGGATTTGGCGCTGTTCGAGGGGATGCGAGAGCTGCTGGTTGGTGGTGATGTGATGTCCGTACCACATATAAACCGGGTGCTGGAGGCCCATCCGTCCCTGCGAATCAGTAACATCTATGGCCCGACTGAAAATACGACTTTTTCCACAGTGCATGCGATCACCGGTGTGCAATCGGAATCGGTGCCAATTGGTAGACCAATCCATAATTCAACAGCGTACGTCGTGGACCGTTCGATGCGGCTTCAGCCCATCGGGGTATGGGGTGAACTGCTGGTAGGCGGTGACAGGGTGGCACGTGGATACCGCAACCGTCCGGACCTGACGTCCGAAAAGTTCATTGATAGCCCGTTCCGCAGCGGAGAACGCTGCTATCGCACAGGCGACATGGTACGCTTAAATGTGGACGGTACGCTTGAATATAAGGGACGGATCGATGCGCAGGTGAAAATTCGGGGCTACCGAGTCGAACTGGGCGAGGTAGAAACGCAGCTGTTGAAGCTGGAGGCAGTACGAGAAGCTGTGGTCATCGCACGGGAAGATGAGCAAGGGCAGAAGCAGCTCTGCGCTTATGTGGTCGCCGATGAGGAAGTTGTCGCAAGTGAGCTACGCAGCGATTTGAGCCAGAAGCTGCCGGGTTACATGATCCCTTCCTATCTGGTACAGCTGGAACAAATGCCGCTGACACCGAACGGTAAAATCGACCGCAAGGCTCTACCAGCACCAGAAGACAGCCTGCAAAGCGGAGCCGATTATGTCGCACCGCGAACGTGGGTGGAAGTGAAGCTGACGCAAATCTGGCAGGATGTGCTGGGCCTGGCGCAGGTCGGCGTGAAGGAAAACTTCTTCGAGATTGGTGGACATTCACTGCGGGCGACGACGCTCGCCTCGAGGATTCACAAGGAGCTGAACAAGCCGCTTCCATTGCGCAGTATTTTTGAATCGCCAACGATTGAACAACTGGCAGCGGTCATGGAAGGTCTGGATCAAGTGGCGTATGCGTCCATTCCGGTGACGGAAGAACGCAGCTTCTACCCGCTTTCCTCGGCGCAAAAACGACTGTATGTGCTGCATCAGTTCGACCCGAATGATGTGAACTACAACATGCCGTCAGTGCTACAAGTGAGTGGTCCGCTGGACGTGAAGCGAGTGGAGGACGTGTTCCGTCAATTAATCGCCCGTCATGCGACCTTGCGTACTCGCTTTGCACTGGTGGACAGTGAGCCAATGCAATGGATTGAGGACACTGTGCCGTTTGAAGTGGAATATACAAAGGTACAGGCAGAAGATGCGACTATGGGTACAGACCAGGACACAACCACGGATACGGACACGATGGTCAGTCAGGAAGTACAAGAACAGGTGCAACAGTTTGTACGTCCGTTCGATCTGCAAGCTGCTCCGCTGCTGCGGGTAGGCTTGGTAGATTTGGGCGTACAAGGAACCGAGCAGGAACCGCAGCATTTACTCATGCTCGATATGCACCACATCGTTTCGGATGGCGTGTCCATGGGTGTACTGACCGATGAATTTGTCCGCTTGTACGACGGTGAAGAGCTACTACCATTGCGGATACAATACAAGGATTATGCGGTATGGCAGCAAAGCGAAGCTCATCAAGAGTGGATGCAACGTCAGGAAGCGTACTGGCTCAACACCTTCCAGGGTGAGCTGCCAGTGCTGGATGTACCTACGGACTTTGCCCGTCCGGCGGTGCGGAGTACGGCAGGCGATACGGTGGTGTTCGGGCTGGAACACGAAGCAAGCGAACGTCTGAAGGAACTGGCGGCGGACACAGGCTCCACGCTATATATGGTGCTGCTGGCGGCGTACACCGCGCTCTTGCATCAATACAGCGGGCAAGAGGACATCGTAGTCGGCACACCGATTGCCGGACGACCGCATGCGGATCTGGAGCCGATGATCGGGATGTTCGTCGGAACGTTGGCATTGCGGAACTATCCGACGGCAGAGCAAAGCTTCCGAAGCTACGTGGAGGATGTGAAGACGCGTGCCCTGCAAGCTTACGAGCACCAGGACTATCCGTTTGAGGAGCTGGTGGAAAAGCTAAATGTGAAGCGGGATATGAGCCGCCACCCACTGTTCGATACGATGTTCACCCTGCAAACGACAGAGGAAGGCGAACTGCAACTGGCGGACCTAAGCTTCCGTCCATACGGCCTGGAACAAACGCCAGTCAAGTTTGATTTGATGATGGAGGCCAGTGAGGAAGAGGCAGGCATCCAGTTCGGATTGCAGTATGCAACCGCGTTGTACGAGCGTGAAACGGTAGAACGGATGACACGTCACTTTGTTCGTTTGGCCAAAGCCGTGGCGGCAAACCCGGATGCGAAGCTGGGTGAGCTGAAGCTGATTACGGCGGAAGAAACCGAACAGATTCTGAAGGTGTTCAATGATCCGAACGCGCACAGCGCGCGTAGAACACTCCAAGGTCTGTCGCTCAGCGAGCGTTTTGAAGAGCAAGCGAAAAACAGCCCTGAGCGGATAGCCGTTGTATCTGGGAACATGACGCTAACCTACGCTGAGCTGAATGAGCAGGCGAACCGGTTGGCCCGTGTGTTACGGGCGAAAGGTGTTGAAGCAGATCAACCGGTAGGCGTACTGCTGGAACGTTCTGCGGATATTCTGGTGAGCATTCTGGGGGTACTGAAGGCCGGAGGCGCGTATGTGCCAATGGATACGATGTATCCACAGGAGCGTATTGACTATATGCTTCAAGACAGTGGGGCAAAGGTTGTGATCACAAGCAGAGTTGCCACCCTGTCACTCGAACTGCCATCGACAGTACAAGCTATAGTCCTTGACGACGAGGACGTTCAAGCTCAGTTGGGAGCACAGGATGCGAGCAACCTGATCCCTGTCGCCGGCCCGCACAACCTGGCCTATATGATTTACACGTCAGGCACCACCGGTCAGCCGAAAGGGGTCATGATCGAGCAGGGCAGTGTCAGCAATCTGGTAGATGCTCTGTTTGAGCGAGTATACAGCCGGTATGATCAGCCGCTTCACATCGCATGGCTGTCGGCATTTGTATTTGACGCTTCGGTGAAACAAATCTTTGCCAGCTTGCTGTTAGGCCACACTCTGCATGTGGTATCCCGTGACGTCAGTCTGAGCGGAGAGCATTTGATCGCCTACTACCGCACGCACCGGATTGATCTGTCGGACGGCACACCTGCGCATCTGCATATTTTGAACGAAAGCGTCAGTGTGACGGAAGCGCCGGAAGTGAAGCATTACCTGATCGGTGGCGAAGCATTATCCGTGCAGCTGGTACAAGTGTTCCTGCACAATTGGTCCGGGTATCATCCGGTCATTACGAACGTGTACGGTCCGACCGAAACAACGGTAGATGCGACTGCTTATACGATTGAAGATGTGGAGTCCCTGAACGTACTGCTGGAAAAAGGGGAGCACACGGTATCCATCGGAACGCCGATCGCGAACCAGTCTGTGTACATCCTGAACAGCCAGCAACAGCTGGTACCGATCGGTATCGCAGGTGAACTCTATATCGGGGGTGCAGGTGTGGGACGAGGATACCTGAATCTGCCAGAGCTGACGGCAGAGAAGTTTGTCCCAAATCCGTTCGCTGTTGCGGCAGCAGCCGATCAAGCGGATAGCACTCACGCACACCGGATGTACCGGACGGGTGACCTGGCACGATGGATGCCAGACGGCAGCATTGAGTATTTGGGCCGGATTGACCACCAAGTGAAAATCCGGGGGTACCGAATCGAGCTGGGCGAGGTGGAAGCTCAGCTGCTGACCGTGGACGGCATTCAGAAAGCCGTGGTCACGGCATGGGAAAACGAGGACGGACACAAGGACCTGTGTGCCTATATCATAACTTCAGCGTCCCTGAGTTTGCCGGAGCTGCGGAATGCGCTGCAGCCGAAGCTGCCGGATTACATGATCCCGACGTATGTGGTACAACTGGATCGTTTCCCGCTGACCCCGAACGGGAAAATCGACCGCAAGGCGTTGCCGGCACCGGAAGCACGCCTCGAAGGAGGCCTGGAGTACGTTGCACCGCGGACGCCGCTGGAAGCCAAACTAGCCCAAATCTGGCAGGATGTTTTGAAGTTGTCCAGCGTAGGAGTCACCGACTCATTCTTTGACGTGGGTGGACACTCCCTGCGGGCAACGACGCTGGTGGCCAAAATCCATCAGGAACTGGACAGTCGGATGACGCTGCGTGAGGTGTTCCAACACTTTACGATTGAGCAGCAAGCCCAGCTCATAGCAACGCACGGCACAGACACCTATACGGTGATCCCTGCGGCGGCGCAACAGGCGTACTACCCGGTTTCCTCGGCTCAAAAACGACTGTACATTTTGAGCCATCTGGAAGGTGGGGATCTCAGCTACAATATGCCGGGTGTGTTAACCGTGGAGGGACCACTTCAGGCCGATCGGCTGGAGGATGCGTTCCGTCAGTTAGTAGCCCGCCATGAAACGCTGCGGACATCCTTTGAAATGGTGGAAGGCGAGGTCGTTCAGCGGGTGTATGATCAAGTGGAATTTGCAGTAGAGCACCTGCAGGCCAATGAGTCTGAATCCGAAGCCTATATCGAGTCCTTTGTACGCAGCTTTGATCTTCGTCAGGCACCACTGCTGCGTGTCCGTCTCCTTCAAATCGGGCCAGAGCGCCATCTCCTGATGTACGACATGCACCATATTATTTCAGACGGTGTATCGTCTAACAATATCGTGCAGGAGCTGGTACAACTGTACGAGGGACAGGCATTGGAGCCGTTACAAATTCAGTACAAGGACTATGCCGTGTGGCAGCAGCAGGAGACGCAGCGTGAATCATACCAACGCAGGGAACACTTCTGGCTGGAGCACTTAGCTGGAGAATTGCCGGTACTGGATTTGCCGATTGCTTATCCTAGACCTGCTGTTCGCAGCTTCGAGGGTGCGATGTATGAATTTACAGTGGACCCGAATGTATCCGAGCAACTGCACCGAATTGCGGCACAGACCGGAAGCACGCTGTACATGGTGCTATTGAGCGCCTACACCGTTCTGCTGTCCAAATACAGCGGTCAGGACGATTTGATCATCGGTACGCCGGTAGCAGGCCGCTTGTTGCCGGAACTGGAGCCACTAATCGGAATGTTCGTCAATACGCTAGCCATCCGGCATCAGCCGAGGGGCAACCAAACGTTCCACAGCTACTTGCAGGAAGCCAGAGATCGTACGCTGCAAGCCTTCGAGCATCAGGATTATCCACTGGAAGAGTTGGTGGAAAAGCTGGATGTAGCACGGGATGCAAGCCGTAACCCATTATTCGACACCATGTTTGTACTGGAAAATACAGAGTCGCCGGAAGCGAAGCTTGAAACGCTGTCCTTCAGCCCGTATGTTCGGGAGCATCGTATTTCCAAATTCGATTTGACCTTGTCCATGAGTGATGAAGATGAGGAGATTAAGGGTTCCTTTGAATATTGCACGAAGCTGTTTGGAGCCGACGCTATTGAGAGATTAACCAGAGATTTGATAGCGATCCTGTCCCAAGTTGGGATCAATCCAGATTTGCTGTTAAGCGATATTCAGGTGGACACGGACGAGCAACCGGAAGGCTTCTCGCCGGATTCCATCGACTTTATTTTCTAAACCACTTTTCTGAGATGCAATGATTTCACTTTGCGTGTGCAGAGGGCGGCGGCTTGTCCGACTGCCCTTGCCTGCAAAGTATTATTTTTCCGACATAACGCTCATCTACTAACATTAAAAAAAACAGCAAAAACAATTCCATTTGAAAATTTAAGCATTATAAAACAATTCGTCGAGTTTAGGTTGATTATGCACATTATATATTAGGGGAAGAGTATAAGATGGATTGGATTAGCTCCATTTTATATTCCGAATTGTTTAGATTATTTAAAAGGTACCACTTTGAATAAGCTCAATGATTTCTAAGAAAAGAAGACCCGCGTTTCAGTAACGCGGGTCTTCTTTTCTTAGAAATTGCTGGTTTGATTCATATGCAGTTTAAAGATCAATTTGATTAAACCATCATTTTAATTACGATAATTCCAATCAATGCAAGAATTAAGTCGAATTTCTCTTGACGACTCATTTTTTCTTTTAGATAGAATTGAGACACGTTCTAAGAAGTGTCCCTATATTTTTTTTGATTTTTTGTTTTGCTTCATTAAAAGTTACATCTGTTGAAGAAGGAACTTGTCTAATCTTAATTACAAAGGCTATAAAACAAGATGGCCAGCATGCACCATTGCCAGCCTTGATACTGTCCTACTTGCAGATCTCGCTTGTATTTAACGACGATAAGAGAGAGGATAATGATGCAGAATCCGACTAGCTGCAGTAAAACGGCGTTAGTCCCAAAAAAATGCTATGACTGAAGCTCGACCAAGAGAAACTTTAGATCGAAACAAAGAAATATGAGCATCAGGATTCAGTGTCAACTCGGAAAGGATATTACATATTTTAACAGATCAGGTTAGTTGAACAAGATAAAAAGCATCCTATATAGAATGCCTTTTATCTTTCTCATGATTCGGTGATGTAGCAGAGTGTGTTAATATGCGGTCAAGTATTTTTTTAGTAAATGGCATAAAGTAATTGAGTATTAGCCCCCCTAAACAAACGGTTAACAAAGTTCCAATGCCAATGGGTCCATTTAAAATGACTGCTATGATCAAGAATATAAGGTAGATGAATGTTCTCGAAGAAAATAGATTTGTTCTAGTAAATTCTTGTATGATTAATGTTAATCGGTCAACTGGAATTGGTGCAAAATTTGTCTGTAAATATGTTGCAGTTCCTAATCCTACAACAACTAAACCAATTCCAAAACAAATAACTTTGCTGTACCATAGTTCAGGTGTTATCAAATTGTGTAATAAAAAAAGCCACATATCAATACCGATACCCGTTATAAATGCTGTTAACAACCCCAAAACTTCTGGTTTTTGTCTTTTAAAAAGCGAATTACAACATATCAATATTATAGCTATTATGATTTCCCAACTTCCCACAGTAAGCCCCACATTTATAGACAGTCCTACTAAAAGTGCATCAAAAGGTGAAGCCCCAAGGTCTGATTGTATAGTGAACGAAATTCCAAGGGATAATACAAAAATTCCTAATACGAAAAAAATATATTTCAATTTACTCGACCTCTATAATATAATTTTATGTTGCAAATGCAATAAAAATAAGGTAAATTCAATATATATCATTTTTATTGCATTTGCAACAAAACAGGGGTAAAGGAGTCCATTATGAAGGAAGTACTTCGTGAAATTGGAATGATCGCAAGAGCATTAGATTCTATAAGCAATATTGAATTCAAAGAATATGACCTTACAAAAGGACAATATTTATACCTTGTACGAATATGTGAAAACCCAGGAATCATTCAAGAAAAGTTAGCTGAGATGATAAAAGTAGATCGAACCACCGCATCTCGTGCTATAAAAAAACTTGTTATTAACGGATTTATTGAAAAGGAAGAGGATCAGCATAACAAAAAAATTAATAAACTCTTTCCAACAGAAAAAGGGAATAAAGTCTATCCTTTTATAAAAAGAGAACATGATTATTCGGATAATGTTGCATTAGCGGGATTTTCGGAAAGTGAAGTAAACACCATTTTTAATCTTCTTCAAAGAGTAAGAAAAAATATAGGTGATGAATGGGAATTTGTAAAAAAGGGGAACAAGAGAAATTATTGATTTACATGAAGGAGCGATAATTTAAAGTGACTGTAAAAATAATAAAATGCAGCCGTGAAGATTTACAAATTCTCCAAGAAATAAGTATTGAAACATTCAACGATACTTTTAAGGATCTGAATTCACCTGAAAATATGAAAGCCTATCTGGAAAGAGCATTTAACTTTAAACAGTTGGAGGAGGAATTGTCCAACGTCTCTTCAGAATTCTTTTTCATCTATTTCAATGAAGAACTTGCTGGATATTTAAAGGTAAATATAAATGAGGCCCAATCCGAAAAAATGGGTGGTGAGTCGCTCGAAATAGAGAGGATTTATATAAAAAACAAATCTCAAAAACATGGACTTGGTAAATATCTGCTAAATAAAGCTATGGAAATTGCGATGGAACATAATAAAAAGAAAGTCTGGCTTGGCGTATGGGAAAAAAATGAAAACGCCATTGCTTTTTACAAGAAAATGGGATTTGTTCAAACTAGCGCACACCCTTTTTATATGGGTGATGAAGAACAAACTGATTTCATAATGACCAAAACAATGATTTAAATTTAGGATGATATACGAACCTTATTAATTTTTATATTGTGATTGATTCACTAATGTGTATAATGTTAACTATAATTGAATTCAAAAATGTTTTCTAGGGTTCCGCGATGTAATATCGGCTGGTCCGAGAGAAAACTCACAGTCGTCGTACTGTGCCACGGAGGGATAAAAGCCTGGGAGAAAAACTGCTATATGCAGTATTCTCCCAGGCTTTTTTTTATTGCTGCTTTAAATCCATATTATATTGCAGCATTTTCAAAAGGAGGAAATACAGAATGAACAAGACATGGTTATCTGTTGTAGTTGCGGCTTTATTTGAAGTTGGGAGGATTATCGGCCTGAAACATGCCAGCGGATGGTTAGAGTGGGGGGGCACTTTAGTTGCCATTTTAGTAAGTTTCATACTCATGATTATGGCTTCCCGTACGCTTCCGGTAGGTACGGTGTATGCAGTATTTGTCGGTTTGGGCACGGCTGGCACTGTATTAGCAGAAATTTTGTTGTTTGGTGCTGAGGTACAGGGATCTAAATTGTTGCTAATCGGGGTGCTTCTGCTCGGAGTTGTAGGGCTCAAAATACAGAGCAAAGAGAAGAATGAGGGAAAAGAGGTGCACTGACGTATGAACTGGGTATTTCTAATTTTGGCAGGCGTATTTGAGATGATGGGAGTTCTCATGATTAATAAGCTCCATAAAGACCGGAATTTCCTGTCCATTTTTTACCTGCTTGCAGGATTTGGATTGAGCTTTTTGTTTCTATCCCTGGCCATGGAAACACTACCAATGGGAACGGCCTATGCTGTCTGGACCGGTATTGGAGCTTCTGGCGGAGCCATATTGGGCATGATCTTCTACAGGGAACCGCGTAATACCGCGAGAATTCTGTTCATCGCGATGGTACTCGGCTCAGCAGTTGGCCTAAAGCTGGTAAGCTGAATAATGATGGAATTAGAAAAACTGCTCATCTTAGAACAGCAGCGAACTATCTGATGCTTATGGAATGTAGCCCATGATTACGGAGGAATCAATAAATTTTAAAAAATAGCTAGAAAAGACCAGCGTGCAGACAAAGTATCGATAAGAAATTTTGTCTGCATGTTTTTTTGCATTTTCTTAGCCTTCTATCTCTGATCTTCAGGATCGCCGCGTTGTGTTTTCAGTTTTAGAAAATGAAGAGTCATTTGAAGCTTCAGGCGAATATCACCATCGCTTAGATCAATCTCGAAAAGCTCACGTATTCTGTTGATTCGATAGAACAAAGTATTTCTATGAATAAAAAGTGTTTTAGCAGCAATATTTGGAGTGTCCACATATTGAAGATAGGCTTCAAGGGTAGGCAGCAAACTTGTTTTGTGGGCATTGTCATATGCAATTAACTTTTGGATAACCGGATGGCAGAAGTCAGCGAGATCGTTCTGTTCCGATATGATCTTTCCAATATGCTCGCAGAGATAGTCCTCATACATATACACTGGCTTGTTAGAATTAAGTTGGAAACCAATCTCGACGGCGGTTAGACATTGCTTATAATATTTTCGCAAAAAGGTTAATTGACTAAAGCAGTCACTCAGCGAAGCAGTAAGGCCGTTTACTTGGAGAAATTCCAGAATTCGTTTGTCTTCAGTAATGATTTTACAGGATGAATCAACGAGAGAAATGAGAAACACAATACGTCCCTGATATACGATCCAACGACTATCCGGAAGCAATTGGATCATATGCTGTGCAACCAGCTGAACTTTCCCGTCAAAAAAGCCGTTCTTCAAGTCTGTCAATGTCATTACTCTCAGGTAAGGTGTAAGCGTCCATTCCAAATGAGCCAGTCGCATTGCGATGACATTAGCATCATTGAGCTCGCCTGTAAGCAGTTCGGAAAGCAAAAAGCTATGCATCATTCCTTGATTGCAATTATAAAAGTCGTTCTTTTGCAATTCTACCGAAACCAGCTCACAAAGAAATTGCACTAGTTCAAAATCAATATCTGTAAATTTACGATCCAGTTCCATAACACTGACCTGCGCGAATTCTATACCATGTACGTACACAAAAGCTGTTATCCAACAGTCGTTGGTCTGGGGATCGCGTGAGTAATAAGGAATAAGAGCCATACGGGTCAGTTCGTACAGATTGGATTTCTTCATGCTCTCAATATTACTGTCAAGAAGATAACCCAAATTTCGCTGCTGTTCGATATCAGGTCGGCTGGGTATCGGTGCTTGACACATGGCGAGTAACTTATAGCCTGCATCGACAATGATTACCGGATTACCAAAGATGCGGGAGGCCTCGTTTGTCAAGTATTGCAAACCTTTGTTTGAGTAAAGTGCGGATATCAGAGTGTGCATATGCTCAATGAGCCGATTCTCATGAGCAAGTATAGATGAAATCTTTGCCGTAAGGTCCAGCGGATCTAGTTTATTTGGCAGAAGGGTAAGGCAAGTATAGGAGTCTACAAGTGCATCACAGTCCTGAATGCAAAAAAGAGGAGTGTCTGTAGGAAAGTCCTTTGGCAAATCCGAAAGCTTGCCTATATAAGCGGTATCAGCCTGAAAAACGGAACTCAACCGCAGGATAGTAAATTCACTGATTTCTTTTGTTTGCATGGCCTCTTCGGGCAAGGAAAGATAACAGTCGCTAAGTTTTCTGATTATTTTTTGAATTTTCACGAGAGCTGCCTCCAGAAGCTTTTAATCCTTGTGCAATATTACAAAACATCGTCACTATATCGGACCATATTTAAATTCCAGCACATGGGATATACCGTTTTTATTATATATACTGAAATTATTACACGCTGCAATAAATAACACTTTCATCAAAAAATGAGTAATAAAAATAGCAGGAGGATATTAATGAAAATTTTAGGAATTAGTTGCGGTAGAAGGATGAGTAATTCAGAAATCCTTGTCAAGGAAGCTCTGATGGGTGCTGAAGAGATAGGTGCCGAAGTAGAGCTTATACGTCTTAATGACCTGCACATTAAACCTTGCACCGGTTGTAATGCTTGTGTAGTGAGCCTGCTTGAAAAGTGTGGCTCAGGAGATTGTGTGATAAAGAACGATGATTATGGATTTATTGAAGAAAAAATAATGGAATGCGACGGGTTAATTTTGAGCTCAGCCATTTATGAAAAGAGTCCGAGTGGATTGTTGAAGACTCTGAATGACCGGATGGGCCCCTCCCATGACATTGCCTTCCGAATGATTGCCAAGAAGCAACGCGAAGAAAGAGGAATAACTACTGATAAAGGCCCGGATGAAAGAAGCTTTAAACAAAGAGTGGCTTCTCTTATAGCTGTAGGGGGAAGTGAGTGGGACACACTTGCACTGCCAATGCTCCATCTTTTCACGCTACCGATGCAAATCAATGTTGTAGACAAAATGCTGGTCAATTGGGTTGGCTTGCCTGGATCAGTAGTCTTCAAAGAAAATGAATTGAACAGAGCTAGGCAATCTGGTCGTCATGTGGCTGAAACACTAATGAATCCGAATACGGAAGCGGAATATATTGGCGAATCTGGTTTATGTCCAATCTGTCATTCCAAACTCGTTGAAATCAGAAATCATGATGATAATTATCCTGCAATATGCGGAATTTGCGGTGTAAAGGGCACTTTGGAGGTTGAACAAGGCAAAGTTAAATTCAATGTCGCAGAGGAAGATAGAGCGCATTCTCATGTTCTAATCTCCGGGAAATTCGAGCACGCGGATGAATTATATAAAGTTTCATTAAAACCTAATTCCAAGGCTGGCGAGTTGCCTGAAAGATTAAAAAAATACAAAAACTATTTATCTTATTCCAGACCTACTCGTAAATGATATTCCGGATAAAGTGCTTATTCTTTTATTGAAAGGCTGAGCGAATTGGGCTGGTAAGATGCTTGCTGAAGCAGGCATGGTTGGGGCTGGTCTTAACGGCGTCAGCTTTTCATCTTACGGCTCGGAATAGAAGGGGAACTAAGCAGTTACAAAAAGGACTTGGCAACAACGACATATATGAGCTTTTAGCTCAATGGAAGCAACAAAAAAGAAAATCCAAGCCCACTCATAACGATTTGTTTAATCGCCTCTATACTCCATAACTCCATGGTTTGAAATGGATGAATATCATGCTTTACAAGATATCTTTCAAACATGGTCCGATAACTACAGCCTTCTTCATTCGTAATAAAAAAATGGTTGGTGTTCTCTCGCTTATATTCATCGAAATGGTCTGGGCCGTCGTTGCTGCACACCAGGACCATGTTCTCCTGGGCCAAAGAATAATGAATGCATTTTTCCGGATGTATTTCCGGGTAGACCATCAAAGCCACATCTACACGTCCACTGATTAAGTCAACCTGGTTTTGTTTACATGTACCGTTAATAAGGTTGAATTTGACATGAGGATATTTCAAAGAGAATTCCCTTATAATCGGACTTAATCTAGAAATCGTTAAAGACTCTGGTGCAGCCACCTTAATAACACCTTTAACCTCCTGGTTGCTTCGTATATTTCTAATCTGGTCATGAGTAGCCAGTAGATCTTCTGCCAGAGGTATTAATTCTCTCCCTAATGGAGTAAGTTTCAAATGCCTTCTTTCGTAAGTGAAAAGCTCCCCGCCAATCTCTTCTTCAAGCGACTGTATATGGGCAGTGATTGTGGACTGAGTGTATCCCAATTGCGATGCAGCCCCTGTATAACTTCCGATTTCGATGATCGTCTGAAATGTAATAAGGTGTCTAATTTCCATCGCTGTTCTCCTTAGTTTTATTTCTATCGATAAAAATGATAATGATTTTGAATATTTCAATTTTATTAATGAACAGATCCATCATACAATAGAATCCTTCTGATCGTAAATTAATCTACAAGGGAGGAAACAATGAATGGAACCATTCAAAATTTCAATTCCAGAGCAACAATTGCACGATCTATCTATCAGACTAAAACAGGCTCGATGGCTTTCAAGTTTCTCTATAGAACCATGGGCTCTGGGGACAGACTATTCCTTTTTGAAGGGATTAGTTGATTATTGGGGCTCGGAATACAACTGGCGTGAACAGGAAGCATGGTTAAACCGTTTCCCACAGTTTATTGAACATGTGGATGGCTTCGATATACACTTTGTGCACGTTCGAGGTGAAGGGACATCCGAACGACCACTGTTGCTGACACATGGGTGGCCAGGATCATTTGTAGAGATGTTAGAACTAATACCTTATCTAACAACCCCATCGCTATATGGTGGACATGCTGAAGAGGCATTTGACGTTATTATTCCCTCTTTGCCAGGCTTTGCATTTTCGAGTAAACCTACACGACCGGGAGTGGGGTCCAAATACGTAGCCACGCTGTGGGCAAAACTTATGGATCGTTTGGGTTATGAAAGGTATTTGGTTCAGGGAGGGGATATTGGAGCAGGGGTATCAACATGGTTAGCATTCATGTATCCTGAACGGGTGAGGGGACTTCATCTCAATTATATTCCTGGAAGCTACAAGCCACCCCTCACTCCAAATACACCATCTGTTAGCGAAGAAGAGCAAGCTTACTTCGACATCGTAGCTGAGTGGTTGGAGCGAGAAGGTGCTTATAGCGCCCTTCATAGAACGAAACCAGAAACACTGGCTTTTGCACTAAGTGATTCCCCGACCGGTCTTGCCAGCTGGATAGTAGAAAAATTTCAAGGTTGGAGTGACTGTGACGGTGATATGGAAAAGTCTTTTTCACTTGATCATATCCTCACCAACATATCGATTTACTGGTTTACCAATTCGATTGCTTCTTCCATACGAATATATACTGAAGGCACCCAAATGCCACTGCATTTCACCGAAGGTCAGCGTGTTACTGTTCCAACAGGGGTTTCCTTATTTCCCAAGGAGCTGCCCACGCCACCCCGAAGCTGGGTAGAACGCGTCTATAATATTACGTACTTGGAGAAAGCGAATAAAGGCGGTCATTTCGCCGCTATGGAAAATCCTAAATTGTTTGCCGACCATCTAAATCATTTTTTTCATTCATTAAGCAACTGATAGTCTCTATCCTTCGGGGAGCAAGCAGGGGGGGATAAACAGCAACGGAATGGACAAGAGAGCAGGGTACGTGTGCTCACGCTTTATCAGTTCTAGGGGCGGGATAACCCGCTAACACTTGATGGTTGTTGGTCATTAAATATACGGAAGAATGTACGCACATAGAAGCTGTCGTTGGGGGCATCTTGGTTCACTCCCATCCGTTAAAAATTTAGTTCAGAGCAATATCCTGACTCTCTCTCTTAGATATACTTTTTAATTGGAAGCAACCTTAGCACAGTGCAATACCGAACTGAGGCTGCTTCAGTTATCTAAGACATACTACCGTTTACTTCAGATAGGTTCCCGTTTCTCCAATTCCACCTCTACCATTCAATACATATACCCTTGCATTTCCTTTGCCGGAGCATGTCAGGGTAATCTTGCCATCAGTAACGGTTTTGGAATCACCGGTCACCGCATCCACATAGGTTCCGTTCGGAATCCCGGTAAACGTGGCGTTTCCTGAAATCGTGACCAGTGCAAAGCTGTCAATGCCTTTGGCACTGTCGGTATATCTTCTCTTAAACGCCAGATTGCCCGACACATTCTCTGTGGAATACTGGCCTTTTTGCAAGGCGGGAACAGCTCTTCTGATTAAATTAAGCTGTCTGATATGTTTCGCCAGAGGATGGTTGAGCGATTCCGCAAGCGTGCCAGTAGCATTTGTGTATTTACCGTAATCTTGTACCGTAACATTGCCTTCCATGTGATCGCCGAAATATGCTCGTCCCGTTTTGCTTAGCGGTGCGTTTGGACCTGTATCAATGGTTGCCCCTTTTTGAAACTCAATTTCGGAGCCGTAGAAGATAGCGGGTATTCCGCGGAAGGTGAACATCAGATCAAGATTCTCAGCCCAAGTGTCCTGTGTGCCCGCGAATCTTTGATTTTCCGGAGCCTGGTCAGGAGCATAGTCATGCGAGTCGACATAGGTTACGTTCCACGTAGCATCATTATAGTATTGGTCGCCACTTCTCATATTAAATGCTTCATGCGCGGTCTTGAATGCCCAATGCATTGGAAAATCAATCACATCCATGCCCGATTTCATCGAATAGTCAGGCGTATGATAGGTATTTCCGTTTAAGAGAGCATTGTTCGAGGTTGGCTGTCCTGCTGTAGTAGAGTTGTCCGCCCACTCTTGTTCAACTGACGCTTTATTGGAGGCGTAGTCATTCTTTCCATCGCCCGGATACGATTTCGCGCTTTTCCAAGTATAGAATGGCGTCGAGATCGCCGGAATTCCACTGTTCCAGACATCTCTGTAACGAGTGGCTACTTCTCCAAAAATATAGAAATCCGAGCCGCCTCTTGTCTTCCAGGCAGGAATATAGTATTTATTGAAAATATACCTGCTCACATGCTTCACCGTATCGACACGGAAAGCGTCAACACCCATGTCTATATAATGATTGTAGGTATCAATTAAATATTTGTTAACTGCAGGGTTTTCCGTGTTCAAATCCACGCAATCTCCCGCTATCTGACCAGTCTGAACAGTATAGGATTCCCAGGAAAGACTTTTCTCTGTATGGTAAATGTTATTGTTCGTTCCCTCTGTCTTCATTAAGGCGAGCCTTGCCTGATACTGCTGATCGGGTGTCATGGAATCATAGTTTGGTGGCAACTTATCCGTAGTCTTCACCAAGTTGTTAGCGGTATCGGGTTTGGCCGGATCTTTCTTGAACATGGGATACAAATTCTCTTCACCGAAATTACCCGTATGATTGACGACGATGTCCTGAATAACCTTCAGCCCTTTGGCATGGGCTGCATTGATCAAATCCTGATAAGAAGCTCCCGCCGATTCATACCGTGGGTCTACTTTGGCAAAATTTAAAGCGTGGTAACCATGGTAATCATAACCGCTGGCATTTTGCACAACAGGTGTAATCCAGATGGCGCTGAATCCGAGGGCTTTGATATAATCGAGCTTTTGAATCAGCCCCTTAAAGTCTCCTCTCCAAGCCGGGTCCGAATCTGGATTGCGCGCCTTTCCATCATCCCATGCGTGCACGTTATTGCTCGGATCACCGTCATAGAACCGGGAAGTAATCACGAAATAGATGGTGTCTTCCCGAAAATCCTTCTTATTTCCAATATTATAAACAAAGCTCTGCTTGGTTTGATTACCAGCGCCGTCTATAACGAGAAATTTTAATGTCGTAGTCTTGGAGATAAGAATAGACGGTCCAGTCAATCCGGCCAGCGCGTTGCCTAGAATATAGACTTTTGAACTTGTGGTTGGTTCTGTACCATCCTCCGTATAGTATGCCTTCGTCGTTGCCGCCTTGTTATCTTTCAGGTTAAAGGATACAGTCACCGAGGAATCAGAATGCCCGGCAGGCAAATTCGCTGTGATTGTCGGGGCTTGCAGATCTGCATTCAGGTCAATTACATAATCAAAAGAGGATGCATTTCCAGTTTGACCGATTGAGTTGACACCGAAGGCCTTAATGGTCAAAGAGGAAGCAACTTGGATTGGAGAGGTATACAAGGTCGAGGATGTCGTAGGTGTCGAACCGTCTATCGTATAGTAAATCTTATCGTCACTGTTGGTGCTGGAAAGCGTCACTGTTTGGGACGAATCATATGTTTTGGGTACAGGAGAGGCGGAAATCGCCGGAATTTTAGGCATTTCCGGGCTGACATCATACCATGTGTTATCTGTGTAATACCAGCCCTCTTTCACACTGCGGGACAAGTCGGCCGTCTGTTTGCCGCTACTGTCATTGAAGATGAGGCTTGAGCCTGTGGCATTGGCAATGGTGTAGCTGTACCAGTCGTTTCCATCCGACTTCATCAGGATTCCCGGCCACGCCCCGCTTATCGGAACGGTTGCCGGATTAAGATTCCAGTAATGGATTCGAATCGCTGAATTCCAGCTTGATGGTTTCTTAAAGTGAACCGTTAACCCAGTTTGAGTTGATTTATTTGTTGTGGTAGGTGCATACGTTGCGGTAACGGTAGACGTGATCGAAGCGGTTGTCGATGGAAGAGCAGTCGCTGTGGGATTCTTGTAGGTGGCTGTATAATCGTTGTTACTCGAAGCTACGCCGGGTAAGCCGAAGAAGTTGAAGCAAAGCGATAAAATAATCAACCAAGAAATAAAACTTCCAGTTTTTTTTCTTAGCAAGTTAACAACCTCCTGATAATATTTAGTGGGTAGATTTTGCAACCGGTTGCATTAAAAGTAAAAAAAAGAAAGGCATTTATTTGGATAAAATAGATTCATTGATCGCCTCCTCCATGGTATGTAGGAAAATAAATCATTGTACACGCTTACAAAATAAACTATGGAAAAAGCCCATTCACAGGGCTCTATACCAATGATTTTTTCCTTTTATGATTATATCAACCATACTTTTACTAGTCAATGCAATTGCTAGGGCATATTTCAAACCTAAGAAAACCAGTTCGTAATTGAAGCCAACGTCCCAAAAAAGCCTTGAAGGCACAGTGAATAATAATGAGGGGAGAAAAAGGCCATTGGAAATTTATCTTTAATATAAGCATTGACAAATTGTTAAATAAATGAAATCATGTCATTGAGTGCGATTATGTGCAAACGATTGCCCTTTTTTTGAAAGCGTATACACTTTGTTTTGCCCTCTTTTATTTACTCCTAATCTCTCAAGAGAGGTTGGTTGTAAAATAAAATTTAAAAGGAGAGTTTAGTATGAGGAGGAAGACAAGCCCCATCTTGAGACGTACCTGGAGTATCGTTCTCTTTGTCGTATTGTTGTTGCAAACGGTTGGCTTTACTCCCGAAGCACAGGCGAATACCGATGTTCGGCAGTTAGGCGGTTCGGATGCGAAGCTATCGGCTGTCGCAAACTTTGAACTTCCGGAAAGAACGAAGGATGGTCTTATTTTTCATGCGTGGAACTGGTCTTTTGACAACATCACCAGGAATCTTCCGGAACTGGCTCAGGCGGGATTTAAAGCGGTGCAAACATCGCCAATCCAAGCCAGCAAGGAAGGGTTGACAGAAGGCAGCAAGTGGTGGGTTTTGTACCAACCCATCAACTTTAAAATCGGCAACTCTCAATTGGGAAGCAGGGATGATTTCAGACAGCTTTGCCAGGAAGCGGATAAATACGGCATAAGTATCATCGTTGATGTTGTCGCCAATCATACGGGGAATGCGGGCGGTGGAAATCAGCAGTATCAGCCGGCGCATAATGTTGATTCGGCGATCAAGAATAACAGCTATTTCTGGCATGAGGCCAGAGGTGTGGAAAACTGGAATGACCGTTGGCAAGTCACACAGTGGGGAATTGGTCTGCCCGACCTCAACACGTCTAATCAGGAATTGCAAGATATCATTGTCGGCTTCCTGAATGACGCCATCTCCTTGGGCGCCGACGGCTTCAGATTCGACGCCGCCAAGCATATTGAGTTGCCCAACGATCCGGGGGGCTCCAACTTCTGGCCCCGGGTACTGGGTTCGTTAAACAATAAAGATAGACTGTTTAATTACGGAGAAGTGCTTCAAGGTGGAGCTGACAACTTTGCCGGCTATGCCAATTACCTCAGTTTGACCGCCTCCAGCTATGGGGACAGTGTCAGAAGCGCCGTTGGTTATCACGGTGGCATCAATGTTGATGCGGCCAAATCTTTTAACGCCAATAATGTAAGCCCCTCCAAATTAGTTACCTGGGTCGAATCGCATGACACTTATGCCAACGACAACAGCGAATCGACGGGGTTGAACGATTGGCAGATCAAAATGGGCTGGGCAATCATCGCCTCCCGGGCGGAGACGACCTCTCTGTTCTTCAACAGACCGACAGGAGGTGGGAAATTTGCGAATCGGCTCGGCGATGCGGGGAATACGCTCTGGAAGGACCCGGACGTCGTTGCCATTAACAAGTTCCACAATGCCATGGTAGGTCAAGACGAATACATTAGGACGCAAGGGAATCAAATTATGCAGGTTGAACGCGGAACCAAAGGCATGACGATTGTGAATCTTGGAGGCAATGCTCAAATCAACTCCCCCACCAGACTGGAGGACGGCGTTTACCAGAACAAGGCCAATGGCGGTGGATCGTTTACGGTGTCGAACGGTAGAATTACCGGCCATCTGGACGGAGGCAGGATCGCTGTACTGTATAGCGCGGCGCAGCAAACTCCGACAGTATCCGTCGATCCTGAGGAAGGAGCCTTTTTCACAGATTCTATTAACGTGAGAATGAACTATTCCAATGCAGACTCGGCAACCTACACTTTGAACGAGGGGCCGGTGACTCCGTTCAGTTCGGGAGATATGGTCAGCATTGGCGCTGGAACTCCAATCGGATCGACGTTTGTTCTGAAAATTGTCGCCGCGAATTTGTCCGGTCAAACAGAGAAGATGTTCAGGTATACGAAGGAGGAACCGAGCTCGGGCATGACCGTTCATTTCTACAAGCCTTCCGGCTGGGGAGCACCGAACATCTACTACTACGATGATTCCGTGACTCCGCTCAGGGAAGGCTCAGCTTGGCCGGGCGTGGCCATGCAGAATGAAGGTAACGGCTGGTATGTGTATAGAGCCCCGGACTGGACGCAGGCGAAGGTCATATTCAACTCAAGTGGAAATCAGATACCCGGATCGCAAATGCCTGGATATGCCGTAAGTGGCGAGAGATGGATCAAGGAAGGACGGATTACTCCGCAAAATCCAGATGGGACAAAACCGACGGTTACGATCGATAAACCGGAAGGAACATTCCAAGGGGATAGTCAGGAGATCATGCTCAATTACACCGATGCCGACAGTGGTACTTAGAGACTGAACGGCGGTTTTTTACTGCCGACCACAAACTAACGATAGGCACGGGCGATCTGCCTGGTGCCCGCTATACGCTGGAAGTGACAGCAAGCAACGCTATAGGGAAAACGACCAATACCTATACTTTCGCCATAGCACAAAGCCCAGGCGAAGAGATGTTGACTTCCAAGAAAGAAAATACAGCTTGGCCGGAGGTCCAGGGTAGCGGCTTGTATGAATTGCTTTTGGGAAACCTATCTCATTGCATGAATTCTTTTACCCGCTAATCCAAGGTTACGGCTCGGTCGTTTTGGAATGCAATATTGAGCTTGGCGGTTCAGATCAGCATTTGTCGAGGGACAAGAACATAGTCCTATTGAAAGTCGCTATTTTGGCGGCTTTTTTTGTTGTATAGACTTTTAAGAGAGAGCAAGCAAATCCGAAATGAAGAGCCAAGTTTACACTAAAATTAAAGCACCTGCCTGAACGTCAGAGTAGTATTACTTCTTGAAATAAATTCTTTACCCTATTTACAAATGACTCAGGATCAATTGTAAATGACTAAGGGTCATTAATTAAAAGGGGACAACAACATTGACGTGCTATGACAGATGAAGCCAAAGCTTTGAAGGCTCAAGCGATTTTGGACCAGACAACGGAAGTGTTTCATTCTTCAGACTATGAACAGATTAAAATGTCGGATATTGCGAAGGAAATGAAAATGTCCAAAGGCATTTTATATGTATATTTTAAAACGAAAGAATCCTTGTTTTTCAATCTTCTATGCTGTGTATATGAGAAAAGGCTGAACCGGCTCATTGAAATAATTGTGGAAACCCACAACCTTAATACGCTGTAGCTGGATTGCAGCAACGTGCAATCTTGATTTTTTTGCAAGCAGGGAAAATTGACTGTATTTAAAAAAAAGGAAATTATTTAAAATTCGTACTTAACCAGCTTGAGAAAGTTTTTTATATTATTTTGTGCTGCTATCCTTCCACTGAGAAAGCTAGGACAGACTCAGGATTTTGAGTCTTCTTTAAGGATGTTATTACATAAGAGTGAATCTTAATGCAATCTTAATGCTGTAGGCAAATTCGTAATACGGTACTGATTTTGCTCATGATATACTAAGGATTGAGAGAGAATATAGTAGAGGGTGGGCACAGGATGGCAGCAAAACAGAACGATGCCGGGTCCATACTTGATCGAATTACTGACTTGCCGGTAAGGAAAAGAAGAGGAAGACTGAAGGTTTTTGTTGGATATGCACCAGGTGTTGGGAAGACCTGTGCAATGCTTAGCGACGCCCACGAAGAGCAAAAAGAGGGTATAGATATCGTAGTTGGATATATTGAACATTATGCCCGACCATACACTGCGGCGCTGTTGGAAGGACTTGAACTTCTTCCTTACATTAAAATTTCAAATAAAGAATCCTCTACTAAGGAATTTGATCTGGACCAAGCGCTCCAGAGAAGTCCTGACCTTATTTTATTGGACGATTTGGCCCATACGAACGCGGCAGGATGCCGACATAAAAAAAGATATCAGGATGTGGAGGAGCTTCTTCGCGCAGGAATTCATGTATATACGACGATGAATGTTCAACAGATCGAAAGCCTAACGGATATTGTCTACTCCATTACTGGCATTTCTGTTAACGAACGCATACCGGACAGTGTATTTGACAGTGCTGATCAGGTGGAATTAGTCGATATTGAACCGGATGATTTAATAGGACGTTTGAATAAGGGAAAGATTTATCCTGAGGAGGAGAATACACAGGCTCATTTATTTACCAAGGAGAATCTGACGGCTCTACGTGAAATTGCTTTGCGTAATACAGCAAGTCAGTTAAACCGAATCGCGGAGCAAATCAGTGAGCAGGCGATAACAAATGAATTTGATACGAAAGAACATATTTTGGTCTGTCTGTCTTCGACTGCTTCCAATAAGAAAGTGATCCGAACAGCAGCAAGAATGGCGGTAGCTTTTCATGGTCATTTCACCGCGTTGTTTGTGGAAACACCAGAAGCGAGAGAATTGACATCAAAAAATAAAGCGGAGTTAAGGGAAAACCTTAGGCTGGCTGAGCAAATGGGTGCACAAATCGCAACGATGTATGGAGACGATATTCCAGGACAGATTGCCGAATATGTCAAAACAAGCCGTGTATCGAAAGTTGTCCTAGGACGCTCCCCTTACAAGAGGAGAGGGCTTGCAAATTCCAATGTAATGGATAAACTAACAGCCTTGCTTCCTAATATTGAAATCTATATTATCCCCTATACCCAGTCCTCCTTCTATAAAAGATTGCCTTTTTACGAAAAATACCCAATGCTGTCGTTGGCAGATACTATCAAGACCATTGTTATCTTGACTGTGTGCACAATTATTGGCTTGTGGTTTAAGTATTTGGAATTCCGAGAAGCTAACATTATCACCGTGTACATTCTAGGGGTTTTGTTAAATGCAATTGTGACCAAGGGCAGAATGTATAGCGCCATTTCTTCGGTTATGAGTGTACTTGTGTTTAATTATTTCTTTACCGAGCCTTATTATTCTTTACAGGCTTATGATTCAGGCTATCCGGTCACCTTTCTGGTCATGCTGGCTGCTTCTTTCATGACGAGTACACTAACTATGCGAGTTAGAGAGCAGGCTCGGCAGTCCGCGCAAAAAGCTTACCGTACCGAGGTGCTTCTGGAATCAAGCCGGAAATTGCAACAGGCCAAAGACTCTCCGGCTATTATTAATGAAATGGCGCATCAAATGGTGAAGTTGTTGGACAGAATGGTCATTTTCTATTCAGTTGACCAAGGGGAACTGTCGGCGCCGCAGTTTTTTCCAAAGAAAGAATCTGCAGTTGATCCAGGGGTCTACACAGGAGGCAACGAACGTGCAGTTGCAGAGTGGGTGTATAAAAACAACAAGCGTGCAGGAGCTACGACGGATACTTTTTTTGGCGCTAAGTGTCTGTATCATGCGGTGCGTGGAGGAGATCAGGTTCTTGCGGTGGCAGCTATTGTAATGGATCAGGAAGAACCTTTAGAAGTTTTTGAAAATAGCCTAATGCTTGCCATGCTGGGAGAATGCGCGCTGGCGCTGGAGAAAGAAAAACTGAACGAAAGACAACAAGAGATCTCCATGCAAATCCAGCAGGAGCAACTCCGTGCCAGTCTGCTTCGGTCCATTTCTCATGATTTACGCACTCCTCTTACCAGCATCTCAGGCAATGCGGGGGTTCTTCTTGGAAACTCAGAGGTACTAAACGAGGAACAGAAAAAAGGTCTATATACCGATATATATGACGATTCCATGTGGTTAATCAATTTGGTAGAAAATTTGCTGTCCATTAGTCGAATCGAAGGTGGTACTCTAAATCTTAATTTTCAGGCAGAATTAATGGAGGAAGTCATTTCGGAGGCTCTACTTCATGTGAACCGCAACAGTGTGAAGCATGTCATTCAGACGGAACTGGATGATGAATTGATGATGGCTCGAATGGACTCCCGACTTATTGTTCAGGTATTGATCAATATGGTTGATAATGCAATCAAGTATACCCAAGAAGGCTCTCACATCACAATTTCTGCAAGACGCGAGAGACATATAGTCATTGTAGAAATCTCAGATAATGGACCCGGTATTTCTTCAGAAGAAGTCAAGGTTAGACTGTTTGAGATGTTTTATACGGCAGACAACATTCATGGGGACGGACGTCGTGGATTAGGATTGGGGCTTTCTCTGTGCAAATCAATTGTGAATGCTCATGGAGGTACTATTGGTGTTAAGGACAATGTCCCTAAAGGGACGGTTTTTTATTTTACCCTGCAAGCTGAGGAAGTGAATGTTCATGAATAAACCTTTTATTCTTGTTGTGGAGGACGATAAACCCATCCGCAAGCTGATTACGACAACGCTGGAGACACAGGGGTATAAATATCATACGGCTGAAACAGGGGAAGCATCGATTTTAGAAGCAGTATCCAAGCAGCCGGATCTAATGATTCTGGATTTGGGGCTGCCGGATATGGACGGTGTAGATATCATAAAAAAGCTTCGTGCATGGTCGAATATGCCTATTATCGTAGTCAGCGCACGCAGCGAAGATCGGGATAAAATTGATGCGCTGGATGCCGGAGCGGACGATTATCTAACAAAGCCCTTCAGTGTAGAAGAACTGCTGGCCAGACTTCGAGTCAGTTTACGAAGAATTCGAAATGATAGTGATAAGCTCCTGAAGGATGCTTCCAGCTTTATTAATGGAAATTTGAAAATTGATTATGCTGCAGGATGCGTATGGATTGGTGAAGAAGAAATTCACCTGACCCCAAGCGAATATAAACTGCTTTGCCTGCTGGCAAAACATGTAGGCAAAGTACTGACCCATAATTTTATTCTGCATGAAATCTGGGGCAGCCACAGTTATGACATTCCTGCCCTGCGTGTGTTTATGGCAACGCTGAGAAAAAAAATAGAAAAAACATCATCACAAACTAAGTTTATTCAAACACATATCGGAGTTGGTTACCGTATGCTTCAGGTTGGAGATGAAAGCTAGGTAATAATATCATAATGATGTAATTAGAGGAGATCATGCTCTTTTGGAGCATGGTCTCTTTATTTTTCATCTGTCATCTAAATCTTAAGGTGATCTTTATACCTATATGAAAACCCTAATCCTAAACTAATGGTGAAAATGTTACGCTGAACTCGGAAGTAAAGAGGATAAGGAGGTTTGGCATGTGAGATGGGCACTACCTTGTTCGTCTGTTTCATCGGCTAAGCTGTCAACTGAGTGAAAGGGAAAGAGGTATGGGGAATGAATGAAATTTTAACAATTGCGGGTCTGATCTCAATTGTGCTGGCGGTGCTGTATTTCGTTAAAAAAATATATGATTTTATCGATTTGCAGAAGGTGACACGGAAGGATATCTATGAGAACTATGATATTTATAAAGCAGCTCAGAAGTTTGCTCTCGGTACACCCGTCGATGAGATCAGAGAAATCCTGACAAACAGCTATGAGTTAGACGATAACCAGATTGAAGAGACAATGCTTTTGGCTCTTCCTCATCGGAACGATACCGATGGTGGTTATCTTGCCTTTATCAACGCTGTAAATCGGGTGCTGGAACAAGAGGTTTATAGCTAAACGTCAGAAAGAAGAAAAAAATATGAATCGTCAGGCCACGTTACCTGGTGTTTGCCCCAATCTGGCCGGGAACAATTTCTACAAGCACGGAGTGAAAAAGAAAAATTATTTGTTGCTTTGGCATCCAATCCTGATCAGTAACAACATTTGTAAGATTCAGGAGTAAAAAATGTTATTGGAAGCTTAGAAGGCTTATTCCACTTGTTGAAGACGGAGTGAGCCTTTTTTACATGCAAAAAATTCAACTACAATAAGCAATTAAAAACGGCAAGTCATATATGCAAAGAGGAAGGGAGAATAAGTTCTATGAATTCCATGAAAGCGTTTGACATATTTGAATATCAATCTATAATTATGAACAGAATTGGACCTCACCGAGAAGGAAGTATCCTGTTTTTTCCAACCTGAATCGGATTAAAATGTCGCCAATTTTCAAATAGGTCGCTACCTATGAGGAAGACGATAATTGATAGAGCTGTTGTTCATAAACAGCAAGCTTCATAACCAGGAGCTTGCTCTTTCATTTACCTAAGGAGAATGGGTCGGAATGACACTTAAAAAAAGAATCTTTTTATTGTTTTTTCTCAGCGCGTTTATTCCCTTTATCAGTATATTTGCAATTTCTTACTATACTATTGATTCCATTTTTGCGAATAAAATCAATGATGGAATTAGGAGCAATCTACAGCAGGTAACTTCATCACTGGAAAATTCAATTACCAACCTGAATCATGTTACTCAGCAATTATCATATAGTGGTACATTAGGTAAAAAACTGGATGAAGTTTTGAAGCCTTCCTCCAATATTTTTGAATTAATTGAGGCTAGAGATGAATTAAAGAATGAGTTAAATGTCGTAACGTTTACTAATCCGAATATAGGTCTGACCTTATACTATTTCCAGAAAGAAGGCACTACACAGTTCGCTAACTTTCCCATCAAAGATCGTTTTTCTCCCGAGTCTTTGCCTGTGCTTTCCAAATCATATGGCATTGCGTACTATGGTCCCCATATGAGTATGAACCGATTTGATGATCAGCTCGTTTTATCTGCTATGCGAAAGGTACAGCTGCCTCAAAGGGACGATGTATATATTTACGTCGAATCCGGCTTTCGCCTTACACAGGATATACTGGGTTACAATCAATACAAAGGAGCGTTATCGCATTTAATCCTGAATGGTGAGGGCAACATTGTTTACAGTGAAATTCCAGAAGCGATGAAGGTCGGAGAGAATTTCTCCAGCATATCGAAAGATACTGCAAAAGATGGAATATCCCGTGATTACCATTGGTTTAAGGAGGACTCCAGTCAGAATTGGAGCGTCATATCGGTAATTTCGCAGGCTAAGTATCAACAGGAGAAAAACCAGTGGTTGCTTCAAATATTATTGGTCGCTTTATTTTTTCTCGGCTTTACCGTATTTCTGGCTTGGCTTCTGTGGAAGATGGTTTACAAACCACTCGGTCTGTTCCATTCGGAAATTAACGGAATGTCTCAGAATCCACAAAAGGCAGGCAGCCAGACCCGCACTCAAATTCCCGAGTTTGACTTTCTGTTGGGGGAATTCTCAAATATGCAACATCAAATCGGCGACCTGTTCAAGGAAGTGCAGCAGAAAGAGAAGATTCGTGCAGATTTGGAAGTGGAAAAATTGTTATATCAGATCAATCCTCACTTTCTGATGAATACGCTGGATACTGTGCACTGGCTGGCCGTCATGAACGGACAAGGGGAGATTGACAAGTTGGTGCAATCCTTAAACAAGCTGTTGTATTACAATTTGGGTAAATTAGGGCAAGTATCCACGATGGAAGAGGAAATTGATGCGCTAAGACAGTATCTGGTCCTGCAGCAAATTCGATATGACTTTGAATTTGACGTGCGTATTTCAGCGGATGATCAAGTGCTTCAAATACCTGTGCCTCGTTTTATTTTGCAACCGTTGGTTGAAAATTCACTTTATCATGGACTGAGTGACGAAGGTTTTATTCAAATTGAAGTTACACTTGCCAAAACGCTGAATATTTTAATACAGGATAATGGAGCAGGCATGACCGAGGAAGCGATTCAAAGACTTCTGAACAATCGTATAACTGAACATAAAAAAGTAGGGATGGGCATCGGACTCAATTATGTCCACCGCATGTTGAGGGCACAGTACGGAGATCAAGCACAACTGGTGATCGAAAGTGAATTGGGTACAGGGACAAGTATACTGCTCATACTTCCTATCAAAGGAGAAGATGTCTGAGGATGATTAAGGTACTGATAGTGGATGACGATAAATTAGTACGAAAAGGAATAAGCTCCGCAATGCCGTGGAACGAGTTCAATATGGAGGTTGTAGGAGAAGCAAGTAACGGGTTGAAAGCACTGGATTTTCTGAAAGCCCAACCGGTCGATCTGATGTTGACGGATCTCGCGATGCCGGTGATGTCAGGTATTGAACTGATGCGAGCTGCAAGACAGCTCTATCCAGAACTACATATTGTCGTATTAACACTGCATCAAGATTTCGATTATATCCAGGAAGCGCTTAGGCTTGGGGCCATCGACTATATAGCCAAAGTTCAGCTCGAGAAGGAGCAATTCGAACACGTGCTGCATCGAATACATACCCGGATTGACGAGCTGGCGAATACGAGACGAAAGCTGCCTCTGCTAAGTGAGACCAATGTCCATTATCGCCATGTGTATGCACTTGTTTCACTGGACCGCAAGTCAGGACAGAGCTGGCCGATTGAACTGACATCCAATGTAGACGAGATCCGATGGGAGGTTGAACGGAACTGCTGGATGTGGGCGGCATCCATGGACGTAGAGGATCAGCTGTTCCATAAACTGAAAGAATCCCTGGATCAAGTTCCCCAAGGCGCCTTGCTGGTTATGTCCGATGTACAAGGCCGAACATGGTCGCAAATCCAAAACTGGATTATGAATTATACAGAAACGTCCTTATTCTATGCATACGATCCTTATGATCCTGTCATTGTCGTTTCGATGAATGTAGAGGACTCTTTTCCAATAGAACCGAAGGATGAAGACATGGATCGTATTAAGCAAAGTTGGTTCCTATCACCATGGACCCACAACGACAGTTACTACAACCAACTGATTGAACAGCTCAAATCACTAAGACTGCATAAAGGCCAGCTGATGGGATTACTATACTCTATAGTTATGGAATGGAATCACCTTTTTGCCCAAACTACGCTGGGTAGAATCTCAATGATCCATTCTTTTCAAGCCTGGTATGAGGTAGAAGATTGGATCAAGCAGACCTCTGTGGGCATTCGTAAGTCAGATGAACAGACTTCGTATTCACAGGAAATTGTAGACGCCGTGAAAAAAGCGATTATGATCATGCAAAATGATTTGGATCAAGCTTTTACAGCTTCAGGTCTGTCCCAGCAACTGAACATCAGCCGAAGCTATTTTAGTCAATGCTTCAAGGATCTGATGGGGAAAACCTTTAATGAGTACTCCCGATTTATACGAATAGAGAAGTCTAAAGAGTATTTATTGAATACAAACAACACGATTTTCTGGATTGCGGAGCGAGTGGGTTATACGGATGAAAAATATTTCAGCCGAATTTTTCGCGAATTGACAGGTCTGCTGCCAAGCGAATATCGACACCTCGGCAGAGGGGATAAATAGCGTACTCTCCCAGATGACCAATAAACCGGGCGAAAGAAGGGAAAGCGATGATTAAGAAGATGGCTGCATGTGTTCTTGTCGTCAGCTTAATTGCAGTGACCGTATATTTCAGCAAACCATACTTCCGGGAATCGCCAATGGGACCAACGAAAACAATCTCGGACACTGCCGCTGCCGATCCATTTGGGAAATATGAACATCCCGTTTCCATCCGACTGGGATATGCGGTAGACCCAACAGGCGCGGATCTCTCCGGAGGAGAAACACTTGAGAAGAATATATGGAAAACGGTGATTAAACAAAACCTTAACATTGATGTCCAGGTATTATGGCAGGTATCGAAGGAAAATCTGAGTCAGAAAATCGACCTGGCTATCGCCAGCAATGATCTGCCGGATGCCATGATTGTAAATCAGCTGCAGCTGAACGAGATGATCAAGGCTGGAGAAATTGAAGATCTAACCGAGGCATACAATAATAGCGCATCACCGGAAATAAAAAAAATTATTGATAGCACAAACGGATTGGCTATAGAACAAGTGACCTTCGCTGGCAAGATAATGGCTGTTCCTTCTGTGACAGCGGAAGACTTCAGCATGCTCTGGATTCGACAGGATTGGCTGGATCGTCTTGGACTGAAGCCGCCGAAAACGGTAGATGATCTGGAAGCTATCGCCAAGGCCTTTGTGGAGAATGACCCAGATGGAAACAGTAAGCGGGATACGATTGGCCTTGCTTCAAGCACTGGACTGTATAACGATTTCAACAACAGTGCTTTTTCTTTTGATCTAACCCCAATCTTCGCAGCATATGGATCTTTCCCGGGATATTGGCTGAGCAAAGATGGAAAACCTGTATACGGTTCGGTTCTACCGGAAACGAAGGACGCCTTGGTCAAACTGCGTGAAATGTACGCCAAAGGTCTTCTCGATCCAGAACTGGGTATCCGCAAAGAAGCGGAAGAAACAGTTATTAACGGTCAGGCGGGGATGTTCTTTCAAGGTTTTTATGCTGGGTACTGGCCCCTTCCGAGCGCTTGGCAGAACGAGCCGGAGGCTAACTGGCAAGCATACACACTCCCGCTGGATGCAAACGGAGCATACCATGTGAAGGTGGATAATCCGTCAAGTTCATTCTTGGTGGTACGAAAAGGGTATGCTCATCCCGAAGCGATCATTAAAATTAACAATCTGTACCTTCGTGATGAGTTCAAGTACGGTACGCGTTTTATGCTGGGCCGCAATTTCTTTGCTCCGGCAGATGAAGCACGATATGAATCGAAGGCCGCGCAGGATATTCTGATGGGAACCAAAACACCCGCCGATTTCAAGGACAAGTCTGAATACAAATTGCTGGAAAACTTGGTTTCGACAATAAAACAAACCAAATTGAAGCCTTATGATCAATATGGTATTTCCTATTGGAATGTACACAGCGACAGCTTTATGCGGGGTTATTCGCTTCTTGTAGGCGGAAGAAATTTTTTCGATCCAAACATTCATAAAGTTCGAAGCCTTACCTATATACGAACTCCAGCGATGGAGAAGGCGTGGGGTGAACTATCAAAACTGGAACATGATACATTTTTAAAAATTATTTTAGGCGCTGAACCGATTGATTCATTTGATCAATTTGTCGAGGAATGGAAGGAACAAGGGGGCGATCAAGTGACTGTGGAGGTGACTGCACCCCATAATCATCGCTGAAGACCATCATGAATGTGATACGATAAATTCTATAAGACACTTTTATAATTCCATTAATCAAGCCGACGATTCCTGTTACAGGAGCTGCCGGTTTTTTTGTTCTTCACTTTGATTAGTAAGTAAGGATAGACAAATGTATGTCGAAAGGTAGGATAAATGCTTACAAGCCAACTCTGGCTTTATGTTCTCGAATGAAACCGCATACATTTCTCTATCCAAACAGACGTTCAATCCCTATCTCGATTTGTCTTCTCCGAGCTATATAATGAAAGCGCAAACAACAATGATAGAGAAATATTCATAACGAAGGGGAATCGAATGTGATGAGAACTAAATGGTTCATAAAAAGCAAAATGTTGACGAGACGTCTGGCTGCGCTGTCGATGTCTGCCCTGGTGATTTCAACCCTTGCAGCCTGTGGGGGTTCCTCCAATCCTCCCACTGCGGAGGAAGCGGGCAAGTATGAGGCAACACCGGGAGACCCATTCAGTGCCTATAAAGACGAAATAACCGTAACGATGGGTCGTGTGACTACAGCCAACCCGAAACTGCCGGCTGGAGATACGTATGAGAACAACGCGTATACTCGGTTGGTTAAAGAAACGTTTAACGCTAAGATTAAAGACCAATTTGAAGCCAACGGAGAAGATTACAGCCGTCAGGTTTCTCTCGCCATCGCCTCTGGGGAACTGCCTGACATGATGCGTGTTGATTCCAAGGATGAACTCAAAGAACTGGTTGATAATGATCTGATTGAAGATATGACGGAAATTTACAAACAGTATGCCACAGATAACATCAAGAACATTTACGACTCTTATGAGGGCCGTGCATTAGACAGTGCGACGATAGATGGACGTTTAATGGGGCTTCCGGCTACTTCCCTAGATTCCGCGCCCACCATGGTCTGGGTTCGTCAGGATTGGCTGGATCTACTGGGAATCCAACTTGACGCAGACGGAGACGGGGCCATCAAACTGGATGATGTGGAGAAAACGGCTGAGGAATTCCTGAAAAGAGATCCTGGCCAATCTGGGAAACCGGTAGGTATTCCCTTTGTGAACACCCTGAATACAAGTGACTATAATGCTTCTGCCTATACCATGCTGGGAGTTGCTTCCACCAAGGGTGCATTCCCTCAATACTGGATGAAGGGGAAGGACGGCAGCGTTGTTTATGGCTCGACAACAAAGGAAACCAAGCAGATGTTAGGCGTCATGGCAGATTGGTTCAAGAGAGGCCTCATCGACCCGCAATTTGGAACCCGCACATTTGATGATATTACGGCACTGTACACCAACGGCCAAAGTGGTATTGCTTTTGGACCATGGCATATTCCTGACTGGGGTCTGAGCAGCGTGAAGCAGATGGATAAGAATGCGAAATTCACGGCTTACACTTTGGAGGATGCAGACGGAAAGGTAAACGTGGCACACGCCAATCCAGCCAATCAGTTTATCGTTGTGAGAAAAGGATATGAACACCCGGAACTCGCCGTTAAAATAGTAAACCTTTTCTACGATAAACTGGCAAATGATAAAAATGTAGAAACATCTATGCCAGAAGCCGCCAAGTATCAAGAGAACGGCGTAGACGGTTCTACCAGACCTTTTAATATTGAAGTCAACTCGGCTACTTCGCTGCTGGATGATTACTCTGACATTGTTCGCGGAATTAAAGGGGAGATTAGTTTGGATCAGGTCCGGACAACAGAATCAAAGAACAATATTAAAAGTATTCAAACCTACTTGAGCGATATGGATACGGATAACGTAACAGCCTGGGCGAAATATCACTCGCGTATCAACGGAGTGGGACTCATCGACAAACTGACACGGGAAAACAAATTCGTTTGGATGACACCCGCCTTCTCTGGCACTACACCAAGCATGAAACAGACATGGGCTAATCTGACCAAGATGGAGCAGGAATCTTTCATCAAAATCGTGACTGGTGCAGAATCTCTGGATTACTTCGATACTTTCGTTAGCAATTGGAAGAAACAAGGTGGTGACCAGGTAATTCAGGAAATTGAAGACGAGGCTGCATCCGAAAAATAAACAATCATGAACTGCGAGAAGGGCTGCGATAGCAGCCTTTCTTCAGGAAAGGGGTCCATCCATGAAACAGGGAAATGATAGAGTAAAAGGTCGGTTGGGCACGGGTGCCATGTATCATTTGATGATGCTTCCGGGGATTTTATTTTTACTGGTATTCAGCTATATTCCGATGGTCGGTGTCATTACAGCGTTTCAGGATTATATACCAGCCAAGGGGATGTTTGGCTCCAAATTTGTAGGGCTGAAGCATTTTATTTATATGTTTAAGCTGCCGGACATCGCACAGGTTTTTAGTAATACGTTGGTGATTGCCATTGCCAAGATTCTATTGGGAACAATGATGGCTATCATTTTTTCCATCTTGTTAAATGAGATCCGCATCAAATTCGTTAAAAAATCCGTACAGACAATTGTTTATCTGCCACACTTTCTATCCTGGGTAGTTCTAGCATCCGTGGTTGTTAACATGTTCAGTTTGGATGGAATTGTGAATCAAATTTTGGCTTTTTTCGGTCTGGAGAATATTAATTTTCTCGGCAGCAACACCTGGTTCCAGCCGCTGATTATTGGGACAGACGTGTGGAAGGAGTTCGGTTACAGTTCCATCGTCTATTTGGCTGCAATTACTTCGATTGATCCGGGTCTGTATGAAGCGGCAGGAATGGATGGAGCCAGCTGGTGGAGAAAAGTATGGCATATTACATTGCCAGGCATGCTGCCTATTATCCTGCTCATGGGAGTGATGAGTCTGACCAATATTTTGAGTGCCGGCTTTGATCAAATTTATAATCTGTATAATCCGGTTGTCTATGAATCGGGAGATATTCTGGATACTTATGTATATCGGATTGGACTCGTTGGGCGACAGTATAGCTTCGGTACGGCTGTTGGCCTGTTCAAGTCAGTGATCGGTATTGTTTTGCTATTGTCCGCCAACCATTTGGCCAAGAAATACACCGACCGAAAAATATTCTAAGGAGGCAAAGCCTATGTCATATTCTGTAAGACTAAAAGATCGAATTGGCCGGTTTGTCATCAATGCCATCGTCATATTTCTGGCATTGATCTGCCTTCTTCCGTTATGGAATATCGTTGCGATTTCATTCAGCAGCAGCGAGGCCGTGTCAGCTAATGCTGTAGGTCTCGTACCGGTCAATTTTACAACAGCAGCGTATACGAAAATTATCGATGATGCTCAGTTCTGGCGTTCCTTTGGCATATCTGTTCTACGTGTTGTGCTTACACTTATTCTCAACATGATTCTTATTATTTTAATGGCATACCCGCTCTCCAAGTCGAAAAGGGAATTTAGGGGCAGAAACATTTATATGAATATCATGATTTTTGCCATGCTGTTCAGCGGCGGGATGATTCCGAGTTATCTACTGATCAAAAACCTCGATATGCTTAATACAATTTGGTCGCTTGTTCTACCGGGAGCTGTCCCTATATTCAGTGTCATCCTTGTCATGAACTTCTTCTCTGCTGTACCTAAGGCGCTAGAAGAAGCAGCATTCATCGATGGGGCGAATCCGCTCCAGGTCCTGTTCAAAGTGTATGTTCCCGTGTCCATCCCTGCGCTGGCAACGGTAGCACTATTCAGTATCGTGGGAACGTGGAATGATTTCTTTAGCGGTTTGATCTATATGACCCAAGTCAGCAATTATCCGCTAATGACTTATATTCAGTCCCTTAACGTGAATATTGCCGAACTTCTTCAATCCGGCACCAACTCAGCACAACTCAGCAACCTGACTGAAATTTCAAACAAAAATCTAAATGCGGCCAAAATCGTAGTCGCTGTCATCCCGCTACTGCTCATTTATCCGCTGCTTCAAAAATATTTTGTGACTGGAATTGTTGTAGGATCGGTAAAAGAGTAATTGTATGATGTGACTTGATTAAGATAAAAACACTATGCGTCTATTGGAAAGGTTGTAATGAACAATGGAAAATAAAAATTGGTGGAAAGAAATCGTTGTATACCAGATATATCCACGGAGTTTTCAAGATAGTAATGGTGATGGAATCGGCGATTTGAAAGGAATTGTTTCCCGTCTAGACTATTTGCAGCAACTTGGTGTCGGTGCAATTTGGCTATCACCAGTTTGTAAATCCCCTCAGGATGATTTTGGTTATGATATTTCGGACTATCGGGATATTGATCCGATGTTCGGGTCTTTGGATGATATGGGGATGTTAATTCATGAAGCTGGGAAACGTGACATTCGAATCATAATGGATTTGGTGCTGAACCATACTTCCGATGAGCATCCATGGTTTCAAGAAGCAAAAAAAAGTAAAGAAAATCCGTACCATGACTATTATGTCTGGAGAGATGGCGTTGAAGGAATGCCACCAAACGATTTGGGTTCCATCTTTGGTGGTTCAGCTTGGGAATGGGTACCCGAGATAGGACAATATTATTTACATCTTTTTTCTGTAAAACAGCCGGATCTCAACTGGGAAAACCCAAAAGTCCGACAAGAGATTTACGAAATGATCAATTGGTGGATAAGCAAGGGTGTAGGCGGTTTTCGGCTTGACGTAATTGACTTAATCGGAAAAGAGCCAGATTTGAAAATTACCAGCAACGGGCCGAATCTGCATAAGTATATCAGGGAACTCAGCAAGGAGACGTTTCAAAAAGCTGGAGACCTGCTGACGGTTGGAGAAACATGGGGCGCTACGCCAGAGATCGCCAAATTGTATAGCAACCCGGACGGCAGTGAGTTCTCAATGGTATTTCAATTTGAACATATTAGTTTGGACGAACAAGAGGGGAAAGGGAAGTGGGATCTTAAGCCTCTAGATTTTCTAGAATTAAAAAAAGTGTTGTCTAAATGGCAGACAGAGCTGAAGGGGGATGCCTGGAACAGTTTGTTTTGGAATAATCACGACTTACCCCGGATCGTTTCTCGTTGGGGAGATGACGGAGAATACAGGATAGAATCGGCTAAAATGTTGGCAACCCTTCTTCATGGCATGCGAGGCACACCATACATTTTTCAGGGGGAAGAATTAGGAATGACGAATGTTCAATATCCAATTGAAGACTATCGGGATATTGAGTTACTAAATTTCTACAAAGATAGAATTGAGAAAGGATACCCTGAAGACAAAGTTATGGAGTCAGTCTTTGCAAAGGGTCGTGATAACGCTCGAACACCAATGCAGTGGGACGCTTCCGACAACGCTGGTTTTACATTAGGGAATCCTTGGATTAAAGTAAACCCGAATTATAAGGACATCCATGCACAAGAAAGTTTAAATAACCCTGAATCCATATTCCATTATTATCGGAAACTAATCCGATTAAGGAAAGATCATGAAGTGATCATATATGGGGATTATGAGCTGATATATCCCGAGAATAAAGATTTGTTCGCATACACTCGAACGCTGAAAGGAGCCAAACTACTTGTAGTATGTAATTTTCAAAAATACACAACCCATCTCCCACTTCAGAAAGAGCTGGCAGAGACTAAGCAGCTGCTAATATCCAATTATCCAAGTAACATGTCTGAAATAGAAATGCGCCCTTATGAAGCGAGAATGTACCTTATCGATACACTCAATAAATGAAAAGGTCTCAGCTTTTTAGATTTCTTTTTTTGATGACAATAACCACAAAAAGTAACAAAGGGAGGAGAATTTGAAAAATAGGAAACCAGGAATTAAGAACAAATTTTCGACCGATTACCATGTGATGAGTATAGTTAGGCGACAGAAAAGAAAGCCCGTAAATAAGTGCAGCAAGGGGAAGAATCCATTTTTTAAATCCGACTCCGGTTATTTTTTCAAGTCCTATCACTGCACCGTTAAAAAATAAACACATTTTGATGATCAAGCCAAGAAAAAGAAGCAAGGTGAAAAGGGCATCCATTCGTTCGAACAGATCTGCTAATTCAATCAACTGAACGGTTTCCAAAAGAGGAAGTGTGCTATTGGCGGCGATCTTGGGTCCGAGAACAAAAATATCCAATTGATTAACAAATGTTAGAGCAAGTGCGGTCATTATATAGGCAAAGAAAACGGGTTTTGTGAGATTCCGGCCTTTATGTACAAGCGGATAAAATACAAGAAATAACACAGTTTGTCCGAATGGAAAGGAGATAAGCTCAGGAATAGCGGCTTTAAATATGGGTTTCCATCCTTCCTCTAAAACTGGAAGGGAATTTTCCAAGTGAAAGAGACCAGTTGCCGGAATTAATATACTAATTATGGCGTATCCAAGTACAAAAAAAGGGAAAAGGAACAAGCAAAATAAGAAAAATGCTTTGTAGCCGTAACGAACCGTGTTGGATACAACCACGATTGTGATCAAGATGATGATCCACAAAGGGGTTTGGCGGAGCAAAGTCATTACTGTCACCTCGCCTAAATCGCGTATGTTCCGAGAAGCTTCATATGTAAAATACATCACAAAAAGTAAATTGATGAGTGTACCCACATATTTCCCAGTGTAACGGCGAAACAACATGAACAAATCTAATTCAGGATCTTGATAGTGAATAACAAGATGGAGCTTTAGCAGAAGTAGTCCTGCTAAAGCTCCTATCAACATGACTAACCAAGCATCTTGATTTGCTTCAGCCCCCATTAAAAACAAAGTTGTACTTCCAACTTCAAATAAAGACATACAAATGATCAACTCGGATACTCGGATTTTATTTTGACGCATGGCTTCAATTCACCTCTCCCTGTTTATCTCATTTCAACAGTTCGTTAAAAGATTTTTCGAATAATCCTGGACGTGCAAGCTTCATTTTTACATCTATTTTTATATCCATGTTTGCTAACTCTCCAGGCCACGTCTCTTTTATTTTTTTCCAGTCTTTTGGATACTTGTGATGAATTTTATTTCCAATACCGATAAGGTCGATATTCTTTTGCTGTAAGGCTTTCCAGCCTTCCTGAATTTGCGATTTGATCGTTTCTGCTGCTTGCATCTGCAATTGATGTGTACTTTGCATATTTTTCATTTCTCTTTGGGAAGAGGCTGACAGAAGATCACCGGTAGCTTTAACGTCAACGTTTAGGTAATAATGATTTAAATTCTTGATTGGCGTAGCCTTAATCTTGGCTTTCCGGATGAGGAAAGCGGACGTAACATTTCCATCCACATAGTTTACAGTAGTGTTTTTAATCTGGTTGTTTAACCATGAAACCCCTATACTTTCCTTTTCATTTAGGAAGCCGACTCTCTTGTCTTTCTGAAAAATGCTTAAACCCGATAACTTGAGTTTACTTTTGGCGGAGGTTTCCTTGAAAACATCAACAGAGTTTAGTTTCTCCGGCTCTGAACCCTCAAGAGATATTTCTGGAACTCCGGCTGCGCCACTATCGGAGCTAATTTTCGAAATAAATTCATACATGGATATTGCGGGGTAAATTGATCCTAATTTGCTATCTCTTTCTATAATCTTTTCTAAAGCTTGACCAGGAATTTTCTCTGGTGGTACAAGCTTTTTTAAAAAATCACGAGCCTCTCCGTTGGCAATGAATACTTTTACAGTTTCTCGTGAATCAAGGTTGCGGAGGTAAATATCAATAATCTCTTCAATGCCTTGTTCTGCTGCTTTTTTTCCAATAACGAGTATATTATTTTGGGCAAAATATAGTTTACGCGGGTATTCCAGGCTACTCTTCGTAACGGTTTCTCTCAATGTTTTTCCATGTGTAGAAAAGGTGTGTACAGCGCTTTGCGATGCCCCGGTGGAAGAACCACCTGATCCAGTCGTCATAGCTGATGGAATTATGATTTGATAGGTATTGATCCAGTCGCCCTTATGGCCATCAATTCCAGTTGCTGTTGTGATGGCTAATTCGTTCAATTCTGTACGATCTACGCACCCTGTAAGTAATAACCCTGCAATAAACAGAACATAACTAACTCTTAATTGCCGCACCATTGATCTCTCCTATTTTTGGGTATCAGACTTGTCGTTATTTTTGATTTCATCCGAACTAGCAGGGTATTGGTGAGCTGCCTGTCTTGTCTGGTTATGGCCTGATTTTTCGCTAGGTCTGGCTTTCATAGCCCACCACGGAGCTCTGATGATAAGGTCCTTCATATTAGATTTAAAGGTGGGGCTGTAGGGCACAAAATAACCAACTCCGAATGATTTGAGAGATACAAGATGAACAAGAAGGGGGATAATTCCTATCAGAATACCGAATAAGCCCAGAGCCCCCGCCAGTAGCATAAGTGCAAAACGCAACAACCTGACTGCTGAAGCCATACCAAAATACGGGATGACAAAGTTCGATATAGCAGTGAAGGCAACAACGATAACCATTGCACCTGAGACCAGTCCGGCTTGCACCGCTGCCTGCCCGATAACCAGAGCTCCTACAATGGAAACGGCTGGTCCGATGACCCGTGGCATTCGCACACCTGCTTCACGAATCACTTCAAACATCAATTCCATCATTAATGCTTCAATTAATGCAGGAAAAGGAGTTCCTTCCCGTTGAGCCATCAGCGTAATTAACAGCGTAGTGGGGATCATTTCCTGTTGGAAAGTCGTCAAGGCTATAAATAGAGAGGGAAGCAACAATGAGACTAGAAAAGATACCACACGAAGAGCCCTTAAAAAAGTTGAAATGTCATATCTCTGGTAGTAGTCTTCGGCCGTTTGAAAGAAATTGAAGAAGGTTACAGGTGCAATCAGAGCGAATGGCGTCCCATCAACCAGAACAGCTACTTGTCCGTCTAAAAGGCTACCTGCGACAGTATCCGGACGCTCTGAGTTTAGCATGGTGGGAAAGAGACTAAGTGGTTCATCCTGTATGAATTCTTCGATATAGCCACTTTCAAGTATGCTGTCTGTATCAATGGATTGAAGCCGTTTTGTAATTTCCCGTATTACTTCTGGATTAGCGACATTCTCAATGTAAGCTAATATGACTTTAGTTTGTGTATATCGTCCAATAACGTGACTTTCAAATTTAAGGTCAGGTGTCCGCAATTTTCTTCTGATCAGTGTAATGTTAGTTGAGACATCCTCTGTAAATCCTTCTTTAGGACCCCGTACTACGGTCTGAGTACTGGGTTCCTGAATAGCCCGTCTTACTCCGCCTGCGATGGAAACTGCCAAAGCATAGTTGTTTCCGTTGATGACAATGACAGCATTCCCGGAGAGAATGGCTTGATATACCTCATTTTGCGAATGTATCATTTGAATATTTCCTGCTGGAATTGTCTTCTTTAATAGAGAGACCGTGCTATTTTCACCAAGCTTAGATGAAGATTCAGAGAGTTTTTCTGTAATTAAACCTTCCATTAAATCGGAAAGTAAGTTTTGATCAATTAATCCCTCGATATAACATACTGCGAGATGACCGACATGGGCAGGATTTTCGGAAAAATTACGAATGATAAAATCAGGACCTTGTCCGAGTTTCGATTTGAGTAAAGACAGAGTTTGGGGCAATGACGGATTAATAGGGTCAGTTGTTTGCTGATTGGACTTTTCACTATCTTGTCTACGTCTTCTTTCAGGTCTCAGAACGTTTCTAAACCAACCTAACAACACAAGTTAACCCCCTTGCTTTATTGATAAAGCATATTTTATCCTCTAAGACCTAAAATATACTTCTTAAGAGCAGTTGATTCCAAAGTTAACCATTAAAATCTAAAAAATCAAAAGCGGGCGCCGTCCAACAGAGGAGAGGGCCCACTTTTGATTTTTTTGGAAAGAACTAAATTCAACTAGCAGGTGTCGGACGGCGACTTAAAGCAAAGACCCTTAAAATAGCAACTTATTCTTATATAAATTGATCCTTATGAATGGATTCAGGGAATCAACTCCAGCCCTTCTCCCGGTTCCAACACTTTCCCTACCCCTTCCTTTAGAAGCGAAGCGAAGTAGTGAGGGTCTTGTTTGATATGAGGGAACGTATTGAAATGGATCGGCACAACTTGTTTCGCTTGAAGCCATTCAGTTGCCAGCGCAGCATCTTCTGGACCCATAGTATGGTTGTCTCCGATCGGCAGAAATGCCAAATCGATATTGCTGAGTTCTCCAATCACCTTCATATCGTAGAACAAACCTGTGTCTCCTGCGTGGTAAATCGTTCTGCCCTCTGCTGTGAACAGAATCCCTGTAGGCATTCCCGTATAGATGATTGTTTTAGTCTCCAGATTAACAAGGCTTGAGCTATGAAAAGCCTGGGTTAATTTCACTTTTCCAAATTCGAATTGATAAGCTCCCCCAATGCTCATGGCGTGGGTTCGTACACCTTGCCAACTGAGAACATCCGCTAGCTCTGCCGATGCGATTACCAGCGCGTCATTTCGTTTTGCAATTTCCACAGTATCTCCAACATGATCCCCGTGGCCATGGGTCAGAAGGATTACATCAGCCTGCACGTCGGCTGCTTCCAGATCGGTGTTGGAGTTGCCTGTAATAAAAGGATCAATAAGAATAATTGTGCCGTGGGTTTCGATTTTTACAACCGAATGTCCATGATAAGATACTTTCATTTTTCTTCCCCCTTGGTCAAATCGGCGGTGCCGGGTTTATTCAGATTAATGTGATGTAACAAACCATTGCCACGATATTGACTAATCTCCAATCGCTATCGAAACATACTCTTAGAAATTCTTCGCAGCATTGCGCGCTTTTTCAATTGCTTCGGCTTTGATTTGGGGAGCGCGGTCTCCCGCCGTGGACAGACCTTCCACAAACAGGCTATCAAAGTCTGTTACGCCGACAAAATTCAAAACAGTCTTCAAATGACGGCTTCCATTCTCGCGTTCCGCCACAGGACCTTCCGAATAGATGCCGCCGCTAGCTTGAATGTGGAATGCTTTTTTGTCATGCAGCAGTCCAACGGGGCCATTCTCCGTGTATTTGAATGTTTTGGCTCTGACGCAAAAGGAATCAATGTATGCCTTCAATACCGGAGGGTAAGAGAAGTTCCACATGGGTGTAACGAACACGTACTTGTCCGCAGCGATAAACTCTTCGAGCAAATGATTCAGTTGGGTTATTTTTTCTTGCTGCGCGGCAGTCAATTGATCAAATGATGCTCCCGTTTGAAGCTTGCCCCATGCTTCCAATACATCTGCATCGATATGCGGAATGTTTCGTTGATACAGATCTACGTGCACAATCTTATCTTCTGGGTGACTTTCTTGATAGGCTTGTACAAATTGCTCGCCCACGGAAAGGCTGTAAGATGCTTCTGGATTACCAGGATGCGCAGTGATATAAAGAATAGTTGACATAATTATATTTTCTCTCCTTCTTATATAAAATTACGATTTAAACAATAAAAGGGGCGATGCCGTTGCCATAAGACCAGTTGTCTTTCGTGACTTCAATTAAATTGATGAAAACATCCTCGGTTCTAATGTTGCACTGCTGATGCAGTTGTTCAGCTAATGCCGCATAGAACTCTTTTTTTATTTCGGACGATCTGCCGACATTCAAAATGATTTGAACGATGAGAAATCCATCACTTCTTTCAATGTCCAGACAGTTTGGATCAAAGTTGAAGTTCTCTCGGTTGTGTTCCTCGATAATCAAAAAACGATCATTTGCAGGCACTTGCAGTTTGTCCACGATTGTTTGTGAGACGACCTCTTTAATACGGGCTTTAGCTTCGCTCGAACGTCCTTCTAACGTGACGATACGTGTTAAAGGCATGTAGATTACCTCCTCTTTTTGTTGATATGCTTTATTTTATCTGTTAAAATCCTGAACACGAATGTACAAGAGTTCGTGTTTGTTCGTGTCAGAGATGCTCAGACTATTGAAGCCAGGTGATAAGATGGAAGACGAAAAATTTTCGAAAGATTGGCCCCATGATTGGATTAAAAAAATTCGTTCCAGGCCCGCTAGACATAACCTTTCCAAACGAACACGGCAAGTTGACTTGGCAAGGCAAGTTGGCGTCGATCCACGAACCGTTCAACAGTGGGAGAACGGAGATCGTCTTCCCAGCGTTGGCAGCCTCAAACGTTTGATTCAAGTCTTTTTGGAGGAAGGACTCTTCCTGGAGGGGGCCCAGCGGAAAGAGGCTGAGGAGCTTTGGCTTGCAGTAAAACGCTTTTCGGAAGTGCGCTCTGCAACAAAACGGGAGTTTCCGGATTTTGATGTCACTTGGTTTGAAACCGTTGCTTCGTTCGAAGGTTCCGCGCAGGAAGGTCGGGTTGCCACGCAAGCCGTTTCACTTGCAACGCAAAGTCAGTTACCGAAGCCTCCTTCTCTCTTTGTAGGAAGAAGCCAATCCATGGCTGACCTGAAAGAACAGCTGAAGAACCATTCCCTTGTGTCAATCGTAGGACCCGGGGGGATAGGCAAAACATCTCTTGCTGTTCGAGTCGCTTCAACGCTTGCAGAAACATATCCGGACGGTATTTGGATGTTCGAATTCGGCGCCGTGAAGGATCATCATTTTTTGGGCCAGTTTCTGTTATCCACTATGGGACTGCAAAATCAAGTAAATCGAACTGATCTCCAAACCATATTGAGTGTAATCTCCGAGAAAAGAATGATGTTTATTTTCGACAACTGCGAACACATCATTGATGCATGCGCGGCTTTAGCTGAATCACTCCTAATGGCTGCGCCAGCACTAAGCATCATGGTCACGAGCCGAGAATCCTTGGACATTTCTGGGGAATACGTCTATCGGATTCCCCCGTTATCCTTTCCAGGTGAGGAGTATTCGCTGGAGGTGCTCTCCGAAGAAGAAATCAAGGAATTTGAAGCCGTGCAACTGTTTATGGAACGTGCGCTTTTGGTTGCTCCTAAGCTTCAGCCCACGCTGGCAAACTTGCAGCTTGTAGGTGCCATATGCAAAAAATTAGAAGGGATTCCGTTAGCCATTGAGCTTGCGGCTTCCAGAATGAGCATGTTGACATTGGAACAGATGGAAGAACGTCTGGCGAGTCTGCTGACATTATTGACTGCTGGAAAACGAAATGCTGTGCCTCGGCAAAAAACGCTGAAATCTACAATCGATTGGAGCTACGATCTACTAACCGGCAAGGAGCAACTGCTTCTGAGGAGGCTCAGTGTATTTTCGGGAGGGTTTACGTTGGAGGCAGTGGAACGGATCTGTAGCTGCGAACCTGAATTGCCCATCCGTGATGATAAACTTGCTCGGGAAGATATGCTTGATCTGTTATCCGGACTGGTCAACAAGTCCCTCGTCTCAATCGAAACCAGTGATGACTACCGCTACATCCGTTATTTCATGCTGGAAGCCATAAAGGAATATGCTGGCGAGAAGATGCGGGAAGAAACTGACGACCGTAACAGACATGTTCTTCTTGAACGTCATGCTCAATATTACAGCCAAATTTTGAATCGTGCCGAGGCCAAGTTCAGGACTCGCGAGCGTGATGCCTGCCTTGAGGAAGTGAGAAGGGAATATACTAATCTGCGATCAGCCATGCAATGGTCTTATCAAAATGCACATGCCAACTCAATCGGATTTCATATGGTTTCAAACCTTTACTGGTTCTGGCTACATGAAGGCAGATTAAAGGAAGGGATTTTTTGGCTTAATCGTTTTTTGGAAAGTACAGTTCATGAAGAGCTGCCTGGTGGAGATTTTGCCAAAGCATTGCATGGGCGGGGCGTCATTCAATTGGTTCAAGGAAACGTTGAAGAGGCCATGGTTTCAGCTGCACGTAGCGTTGAGCTCGCCCGTGATCTGAATCATTCTGCACAATTAGCCTCTTCTCTTCGCCTCATGGCATTTATTGATATCAACCAGCTACTTTTGAAAGATGCCGAGCCTCTCGTTAAGGAGAGCGTTGATATTGCCAGGAAAACGAAGGACATGTGGAATTTGGCGGCTTCCTTGCATGCTTATGGAAAGCTAAAGCTGGAACAAAAGGAGTATCATGAAGCATCCATGCTTCTGAAAGAGAGCGTGTACTTCTTCGAATCAGTTCAGGATAAATGGGAATTATCCGGTCCGTACGAAAGCCTCGGTTATGCTGCCTTGAAACTTGGACAGATCGATCAATCCATTGAATGCTTCAAAAAAAGCATTGCGATTAGCCAAATCTACAAAGGAACATGGATTCTCTCTCGTGGAATAGAAGGGTTGGCTATAGCTCTATGGGCAAAGAAGGCTTATCCAGAAGCAGCCATCCTTCTGAGTGCTGCTGAGAAATGTCGCGAAAGCTTCGGAGGTGCTGCCGTTCCGAATTTTCCCGTGGAGCATAATGTAGTGCTCCTTGATCTTCAACCTGTTTTAATTGAACAGGAAATGCGCGATATTTGGAACAAAGGAAAGAGTCTAACGAAAGACCAGATCCTCGCATATTCGCTAGAAACTTAGGTGTGAAAGCCTCCCTGAAAATCTGATCGTCCAAACGATGGACGGCCTCATTAACAACTCGAACAAGGTGATAGGCAGGAATGTCGTCCTCCAAGTCCATGGGCCGACGGAGTTGATCCATGGTATATTGAATGTACAAAGAAACCGTTCCTTTCGTAAATGTGGTGGGTCGCACTTCCATTTACCAAGAAACGGTTTCTTTTTGTTTTACATCTTTGAGAAAATCGGTCTTCCTGTCAAAAAATTGGTTTTACATTTTCAAAATCTTTCTTGACATTCATTTTTTTTCTGTAACTATAATAATTACATTAAGGAACTACTTTGGCCTTCAGGTTGTGAAATCCGCATTTCTCGCTTCAAATTGTCGCGTTGCCGGAACCGTAAACGTTATTAAAAATACGTTCCGGGTCGCAAAGTGCCGAGTGACTTCACTGCGACATTCAAGCATCGTATCCTCAATTATTTTAATCATAACAAAGGAGTGGATTTATCATGGCAACTGTATTGTACATAACCGCTCATCCTTTAAAAGACGGTACATACAGCTTATCAGTCGGCAAACAGTTTATCGAAACCTATCAGGAGGCCAACCCAGGAGATGAAGTCATTCATTTGGACCTGTACCGCATGGATCTTCCGCAAATCGACGCCGATCTTCTAAGACGCTGGGGGCAACCACTAAGTGGTCTTTCTTTCGATGAACTGAGCGAGGGATCGAAGGTCAAAGCGATGCGAATGCGCGAGATTGCGGACCAATTCATGACTGCGGATAAAATCGTCATTGTCAATCCGGTATGGAATTATTCTTTCCCGTCGGTTCTGAAAGCGTACATTGACGCGGTTATAGTTCCGGGAAAAACCATTAAGCGAGCCGATAATGGGCTGCGGGGTTTGTCCGGTTTGATTGGGACACAGCAGAACAAAAAAGTAATGCACATTCAGGCTTCCGGCACGGTTCTCTCCCATGGGAAGTTTAAAGATGTAGAGTACAGCCATAGTTATGTAAAAGCTATCATGAATTTACTGGGCATTGACGATGTGCAGGCTATCTTTGTTGAAGGTATCAGTGAGCGGCCGGACCAAGCGCAGAGCATAAAGGAACAAGCAATCCGGCAAGCCATATTGGCAGCCAAAGCGTTTTGATGTGACAGCCTAAAGAAAAAGCGGAAAAATTTCTGGTTTTTCTTTCTCTTTTTTGACCATGATGGGGGATTGTATTGTTGTTACACCTGATGTACATTGATCCCAAATAAGTTGCATTACAATCCTTGATACTTAAGGCAATTCCTTTGTTTTGGCGGCCACAATGCGGTCATCAATGAGCCATAAGTGAAATTTAAATAGTTAAACCTCAGGGACTTTATCCATCTGGAAGGAGCCCTGAGGTTTTTTGTTATTGAGCAGGAAGGCCTTGCCTGTAGTAATACGAAGCGGTCTCAAAATCTTTTTGGTGATAATAAGCTTCAGCTATAAGGATATACAATTCGCTCATTTTTTTGTGTGCTTGCTTTTGTTGATATATGGTGCGAGCTAAAAAGAAGTGATCCAGAGCTTGTGCTAGATTTCCATGGCAGGAGTTGATTCGTCCTATTAAAATATTGAGCTGGGCTTTTAAATCCAGGTTCATATTTACATGCAAAAAATCATCACAGATCCTTTCTGCTTCTTCAATGTTTTGAATATCAATATATAGCTCAGCAAGCTCCAGTTTGGAATTGATCAGGCCTTCTTCATCGGATAACAAGGAGTATGACTCAATAGATTTCTCGATATAGGCTAAAGATTCATCATATTTCTTGATCTTTTTATACAGAATACCCAAATTTAAAAGTGAACCCGCTTTCAACTTCTTATTATCGGTTTGTTCAAAAAACAGGAGGGATTGCTGGTATTGCAGCTTCGCTTCTTCCCAATTCCCCGTTTTTTTATAACACACTCCCATTGTCATTGAAATTTCACCAGACTTATAAAATGCACTGTTTTGTAGATTAATTTGCTGCGCCTCCAATAAATGAGTTAACGCAGAAGTAATCTCATCCAGATGGCAGTGAAAGACGCCAAGGTTGAGAAGAACATCGACATAAAGAAGTTTGTCGACTGTAAATTGTTTGGTCAGCAGCAAAGCATTATTGAAGCTTTTTAAAGCCTCTGTTAATTGATTGGTTCGATACAGAATTTGACCCTGCAGATTATATGATTTGGCTCTAATATCGTAATCAAAAGGAGGAGCATGCTGAATGACATTTTCAATATATTCGTAGGCTTTTTCCATATCGTTAGATAACCAGTAATACCTTGCATAAAGTAATTGTTGCTTGGCTTTTAAATCAGCTTCTTCCTCTGTGATTTCTATACTCTTTATTATGTTTAGAAACTCATTTAACAAATTGCTTTCAAGATATTGTTCCGCCCTTACCAATTGAGCAGGAATGGAGGGAGGAAGGGAAACGGTTTCCGGGGCCTCTTCTTCTAACAGAAAAGCAATAGAGCAATTTAATCGCTCCGCAAGCTTGCTAATGATCTCAAAAGAGGGCATAGCATTTCCTTTCTCAATTTGACTAATGTAACCTCTGGTTACAACATCTCTGGCTAGATCCTCCTGACGCATTTTTAAACCTTTTCGTAAGTTCTTTATCTTCTTTCCTAGTAAAATCATATCCATAATAAATACTTCCCTTCTAATTCTTATTAATATGTTAGTAAGAATACATTTGAATAAAAATATATTCAAAAGTTTACTAATTGTGAAATTGAAGAAAATATAGATAGTACAAGTATTGCATATTAACCCAAATAAATCATTATAACTTATTAAACTTTTTTGTACTATTGCCAAATTGGATTGGCTCAGTTGAACCATTTGTCTCAAAAGCATACCAATAATAACTAATTTCCTGAAATATCTTGAAAGTTTGCAAAATAAACTTTGACATAATTTGTTACCGGTAGTATCATAATTTCCAAGGAATTAATGACATATGAGGGGGCGATGAGGGATGAACAAGAAACAAATGATTCGAATTTCGATATTTTTGATACTGTTAGTATCATTTTCGTCTGGCTGCGAATATTTGTTTGACAATGGATTTTTTGCGAATCTCACGACAGTAGATGTCTTGCCTTGGTCATTAAATATATTTCGTCTATAGAACAGCACGAGTAAACATACATAAGACTTATTGAAGCCCACATTATGAAGCCCACATTAAAAGGGGGAAGAGAATTGTCAACTTCGAGCTATGGAATTAGCGGTTTTGGACAGGCACTGGGGCAGAAGCGGAAAGTAGAAGACGAGGTTCATAAATATACATCTAATATTGATAAAGTGAAAAAATGGGGCTATGAGTATTTTTATGCGGCGGCTCCTGAAATCACCCAAACGGATTTAGCGTTTCAGGCTGCGGAAGAAGCTTTGAACCATGCGGGAATCACAGCAGAGGAACTTGATTTTATAATACTGGCCATTAGTGAAATTCCCGAGTATCTCTATTGGGACCCTGCCTGTGAGCTTCAGCATCGTCTCGGTGCACATTCCTCGGAAGCCATTCTATTTAACCAAGCCTGTAGTGGCGGGCTGATGGCCTTTGACACAGTAGCTGGCAAGTTTGCTGTTCACCCCGACTATCAATATGGACTTGTGGTTACCTCCAATCGTAATAGCGAAGAATATCGCAATCGAGTCACATACAATTCTTGTTTTCACTCCGATGGTGCTTCCGCTGCTGTTGTCCAAAGAGAACATCCACATTGCCGCTGGGTCAGCACTAAAATATGGAGTGATGGTACATATGCTCCTCTGTTCCGTTATGATTGGGGCGGGAGTACAGAGCCATTTAATGCTGTTAATTTGCAGCATATTCATTCCTTTTCACCGCTGGCAAAAGTGCAGGAATTTTTTGACGCTGATCCTGTAAAATTGATGGATTTTATTGAATTGCTAAACAAGCGCATTCGCCTGGTTACAGAGCAAGCGTGCGAGAAAGAGGGAATTCAATTAACTGATATCCGTCGAATCATTTATCTCCACGATAATGTTAAATCCATGCAGGAGATTGCTGAGATTTTTGAAGTAGATATAGATCGGACCAATGCTAAATTGGCATCCCAATATGGTCATATGGGAGTCACCGATCAACTTTTTGATTTTAAACAATATATTGAATCCGGCGAGCTGAACAGAAACGACTATGTAGCACTGATTGGGATTGGAAACGGAATGCACTGGGTTTGTAGCTTATTCCAGGTCTAAGTTAGCTTAAAATATTGGAAGAATATAGTGAAAGAAGATATGGTACAGATTCATAGTCAAGATGGTATGCTGGAAGGTCGATTGGCATGGCCTGCTTCTGCTGAACAGGAAGTCCCGTGTGTCATTTTGTTGCACCCTTGGGGAGCATGGGACATGGATGGAAGTCATCATGCGGATATGAGTATGGATGATCAGCCTGTTCGAATGTTTTTACAAATACGCGATGCCATAGTAGATGAGGGAATTGCCGTACTTCGATATAACAGCCGTTTTGTACCTGCGTCCAATGATTCAGCCATGAATTATCAGCGCCGTACGTTTTCAGGATTAGTTGAAGATGCATGTGCAGCCGTTGACCTCGTGAGAAACACATATGGAATAAAAGCTGAAGCCGTATGGTTACTTGGAATTTCTTTAGGTACCGAAGTAGCTATTGCAGCCTCTGAGAAAGCCCCTTCCTTAAAAGGTTTGATCCTTATGTCTACCATTGGCGAAAATTATCTTTATCGGCGTTACTATATGGATGTAGAGCGCAAGCTGCAATGGTTGTGGGAGCAGCAACTAGTTGAGAAGGACGGTGCGGTGAAAGTAGAAGCCTTACGGGAACTCGCTTTACCAAGATGGGGATGGTGGGACAATCTGGAGGATGAGTTACAGACCTTGGAATCTGCTTCATATGAACAGATCGCTTCTATTTTGAAGTCACATTACGATAAGAATTTAGCACGGGATTTGCAATTTGGGAATGAAGAAGCACCATCTGAATTTTGGCAGGAATGGATAAGCAATGAACCCGCCTATAAGCGTATTACACCATTTACCGGACATATATGTATTATGCAGGCGAGCGATGATAATGCGACCCCTATTCGAGAAGCGTATTTGCTGAAAAATGCACTGAAGGATCGTTCTAATGTGAGCTTCACTGTTTTCGATCAATTAGGCCATATTTTTTCCCCACGCAGAGGTGACGCTCGAAGAACATATGGACCTATAGCTAGTGAGGTGCTGAGTTTTTTAGCGCATTATCTTGAAGAAAATAACTGAGCAGGAGGAGACTATGGAAATCCATGAGCTTGCCAGAAATATTCGTCGCTTAAGTCGGGGAGATGATACAAGCAATACCGATGTTCTTCCAGCATTGCGTCAACTAAAGACCTATGAAGAGCTTGATTTAGTAGGGCACGCTTTGGAAAAGGTGAGTCCTACCATGATTGGAATTCAGCCCGGAAAGCTCAAAACTTTAAAAATTGCAATCGTCAGCAACTTTATAACTCAGCCTATCATATCCTCTCTACGCACTCTGCTACTCATACAGGAAATCTCACCCGAATTTTATACCGCTGAATACAACCAAATTGCATTCGAGTTATCCAATCCACACTCAGACTTAGCTAATTTTAAACCTCAAATGATTCTCTGCCTGTTGGATGAGCAATTTTTGCTTCCTCAGGATTGGGATACATTGAATTTTGACTATATTCGTTCACACGCTAGGGAACAGCTTGATACGTTGTACAAAATGCTGGACCAATACAATACTTGGCAGCCCAGCACTTTTGTTTTAAACACAATTCCGATTAATTCAATTGATTTAAAGAGTATTATTTCCTTCAAGCATAAGGCTTTATGGGGGCGTTTGTGGAGAGAGCTGAACGGCCGATTACTGGAATTCTCGGAGCTACTTCCTTCGACTTATGTATTGGATCTTGAAATGCTATTAACGAACCACCCCGGATTTTTAAGAGATGAGCGTATGCACTATTATGCCAGTATCGCTTGGCATAACGATGTGTTTTTACTCGTTGCTCAAGAAGTTGTCAGTTTGAGTCTTGCCTACCTCGGCCTCTCGAAAAAATGCCTGGTGCTGGATTTGGATAACACATTGTGGGGAGGTGTTATTGGAGACGATGGTCCCGCAAGTATACAGCTTGGAAGCCTGTATCCTGGCAATTGCTTTGTAAACCTGCAACGGATTGCTAAAAGATTAAAGCAACAGGGAGTCATTCTTGCAATATGCAGCAAAAATGAATTTTCCATTGTGGAGGAGGCATTAGAGAAACATCCTGAAATGTTACTTCGACAGACGGATTTTTCAATCATGCAGGTCAATTGGGAACCCAAAAATGAAAATATTCGCTATCTGGCAAATCAACTGAATATTGGTTTGGATTCTCTTGTTTTTGTAGATGACAGTCCGTTTGAGCGAGAACTGGTCGCTTCGACGATACCTGAAGTAACGGTTATTGATATAGGTGCGGAGCCTGCTTTATATCTGAACAGGCTACTGGAGACAGGTTACTTTGATGTATTACTCACAACGGAAACCGATCAAACTCGTACAGAAATGTACCGTACGCAGGTTGAAAGAAAAGAGTTTTCCAAATCCTTTTCTTCTCCGGAAGAATACTTAAAGCAACTGGATATTTCCGTAAATATATTTGAGGCTGATGAGTATTCCATGCCACGTTTGATGCAGCTTAATCTGCGGACGAACCAGTTTAACATGACCAAAGATCAATATACCGAGTCCTACAATCTACAAAATCAACAAGAAGGACAGGTAAGCTTGCTTGGTTTTACCAGCAAAGACCGTTTCGGGCAGGAAGGAATTATTGGGGGAGTCTGGATTAACAAGCAGCCGAATCATTGGGTGATCCAGAACTTTATTATGAGCTGTCGTGTGTTCTCACGTAAAATTGAATACGCTGTTCTTCAGTATATATTAGATGAAGCTACGCGTTCCCGCATTCAATGCATTGAAGCGGAGTATCGTCATACTCCTAAAAATCATATTGTATCTGATTTCTATACAAATGCTGGCTTCCATATGATCCGTCAAGAAGATGAACATACTCAGTACAGAATAAATTTGCCGATTTCAGGTTCGCTACAGCCTGCCTGGATTCAAGTCCACAGTGAGAAAGGAGAAATTCACAATGTCTGATTTTGATCTGCAACTTCAAGAACTGGTTACGGATATATTAAATACGGATACGGAAGTTCAAGAAGATACTCGACTGGATACTCTTGAAAATTGGGATAGCTTTAATTCCCTGCGTCTCCTTGTTCAAATTGAACAAAATTTTCAGGTCCGAATTAAACTGGAGGATTTTCACAAGTCGCTTACAGTAGGAGAGTTAGGAAATATTATTTTATCGCAACAAAGCGGTAAGACAATAGGGGTGGAGTAAGTGGAATTGTCTAAAAAACGGAATAGCCTGGGTTTGCTGGCTTATCCCATTTACTTTGAGCTGTTAGCCGGGGTTATAGCAGGAATTATTGATATTTTTTGGGTCGCACGGTTGGGTAGTGCATCAGTCGCAGCCGTGACAGTCGCAACCAGTCTGGAAAATGTACTTCTTGCCATTATACTCATTGCCAGTGCAGGAACTACGGTCCTGATCTCACGCTACTTGGGAAACAAAGATCTATCATCTATAAAAAGTGCAGTCAGAGATAGCTGGATTCTGTGGGCGGTTATAAGTCTGCTGGTGGGTGGACTGGGGTTTGTATTTAGAGCTGAAATTGCGAGTCTCTTCACTAGCTCTAGAGAAAAAGACACGCTCATTTTAACTACAGCATTTTTGGCAATTTCATTTCCGGGAATCATCATTTTCTATGCGCAAAATATTGTGGATTCTATATTTAAAGGGTATAGCAATACAAAGTTTCCGATGCAAATGGCGTTACTGTCAAATTTGTTAATTCTCGTGCTAGACCCGCTTTTTATATACGGTTGGCTGGGATTTCCCCAATTAGGTGTACAAGGAGCAGCTTTAGCCACTGTATTAGGGCGTACAGTCACTTTGATGATTGCTTTATACACATTCTACCGATCCGATTTTATCAAGACATTAAAACAGGTCGAATATGGTGCAAAAACTCGGAAGAATGTAAAAGATATTCTTAATATCGGTCTTCCCATGTCAGGTGACTTTATAGCTCGTATGGGGAGCAACATGATTCTCATTGGCTTGATTGGAACCTTTGGAGTCTACAGTATGGCGGCTTATGGGATCGGGACGAAGATCATTGTATTTATAACGATGTTTTTCTATGCGGTTCGGCAAGCAGCGAGTATTCAAATCTCCTACCAGCTGGGTGCAGGAGAAGGCAAAAGTTTTCATAAAATCGGTAAGAAGGTGCTTTGGTTAGGAGGGGCCGTTGGATTACTAGCCGGCATACTGTTATTAGTATTGGCTCCATTTTTACTTCGAATCTTCACGAATAGTGAACAAGTCATTCAGGAGGGGATGATCTATCTTTATTACATGAGTCTCTATTTGTTGCCTCTTTCTTTTGCAGTAAGTATCGGAGGTGTGTTTTTAGGCTCAGGTCAAAGTCGAACGATGTTTTATGTGACATTAATAGGGACTGCCGTTACTCTTTTGGGAGCATTCACACTTTCTTCATTTAACAACATGTTGGTACATGGTGTTTGGATATCTCAAATTCTGGGAGTCGTGGTACAAGCGGTGATCCTGTTGTTTTTATTCCAGAGAGGAAATGCATCTTATAAATCAGTTGCTCTGGAAGGCTAACTATCCAATGAACTGAAATGGGAGTGAGAGAATTGAAGGATAAACAGGTTATTGTCGTGATTCATCGTTTTGGAGGTTTAATCTTTGGTAACTATATGAACTACAACACAGTTATTGATCATTCACAAAACGATGTCATCTACTTTGTGAATGAAAATGGATATAAGGATATTTCCGAGTATAAAGAACGAGCAGCCAAAATAATTCGATTTGAACGTCTGGAGCAGCAAGATGAATTGGATCAAGCTATGTTTGAAGTTGTCAATACCTATGGTCCGGTTGATCATCTCATTTGCTTATCCGAATTTGATATGGACATCGCCGCATTTTTAAGAACAAAGTATGCTATTCCGGGTGTAGATGAGCAACAGGTTCAATTGTACCGGAATAAGGTTGAAATGAAGAAGAGATTGAAGGAATACTCTATACGCACTCCTTATTTCATTGATTTTACAACCTCTGATGAAGTCTTTGCTTTCGCTAAAAAAGTGAATTATCCGCTTATCCTAAAACCTAAAGTTTCAGCAGCCAGCATAGGGGTCAAATTAGTGCATTCTGATGCAGAGTTGGAAGAATTTCTAACCACTATTTCCTTGGCAGAATATGAGGCCGAAGAATTCGTTGAGGGAACTATTTTTCATATAGATGGCATTGTGAATAAAGGGAAAATCGAGTTCATATCTGTGTCGCGCTATGTCGGTAGCTGCCTGGGCTTTTCCAAAGGAAAGCCGTGTGGTTCCATTCTGATTACTAAAGATAAGGAGCTTCGTCAACGCATTGTTGATTTTACCGACCGTTCGTTGAAGGCCCTGGAATTAAGTGAGGGTTCCTTTCATATGGAGCTGATTCATAAACAGGAAAAAGAATTGGTGTTTTTGGAAATTGGCGCACGTATTGGCGGGGCGGAAATTCCATTCTTTTTACTTGATCGCTTCGGTATCCATCTCGGTGAAGAAACGGTCAAAATCCTGTTGGGTACATTTACGGGAGTACCTGAAGCAGATTTAAATATACATGGTGGTTTTCTTCAAATTCCTGAGCCACAGAATACTCCGCTGGAAGTCATCCATGTAACGAGCCTCAAGGAGCAAATTCCGGAAATCTTTTCAGAAGTTATTCCTAATGCTGGAGATGTCATGGATGGTAGCGGCTCTTACTACCATATTAGCGGTCGATTTATGTTCGACGGGCAAAGTGAAGATCAGGTAGAGCAGGCCGTTCTTAAAAGCATTCAGCTTTTCCATTTGGAGGGAAGGCCATTAGAAAAAATAAAGATATCATAAACATCCATTCCCCTAAACTGTCACTTTAAATATAAAATCTCGAGGAGGTAGTGGAAAATGGTTGTGGACATCAAAAAAATTTTTCCGATTCCTGGTGTAGAGTATTTGACAGCTAAAAGAAATATCGTGATCGAGGATTTACATGTGAATAACTCTTTATATTGGATGCAGGCGCTCTCGTCTTTGTATCCGGAGTTCGCTGAAGAATTTAAAACGGTCTTTATCTCTCAAACCGACTCAGGAAAGCCTCACATCATGTTAGGTTTAGGTAATTATGTATCTATCAAAGTTTCCGCAAGTAAAACGCTGTTAAAGACGAATATCTATATTCAAAATAAAATGCTTTCTGAAATTAATGAATATGTCAATGTAACGCATATGCCTTATAAAGATATTTTTAATAAGCTTTCAGAAATGATGAAGACGGTTCAGATGCAAATCCCGGATGAGTTTGCGGATATGTCATTTTTAGGCGGCTGGATGTGCGAAACCATTCATGAAGAATTGCAGGAAGTTGCCGTGTTTACCCTCCCCAAAATCCTTATTCAAGGAACGGAAAATCAATTTGATGTGCTTAGCTGGTCTAACGACGTGATATTGCCTACCTCAGAAACGATTAGCTATTTAGAGAAGGCAGTTCAGGAAGAATACAAAGGGACGATTTCTTATGTACCCGATAAAGACACCTACATGGATAATCTTAATCGAATTCTAGATAAGCTGGGCAATAAGGAGTTTGCCAAGGTAGTAGTGACCCGAAAGGCAGTCATTCAATTAGAAGAAATAAAAAGCATATTACCTTTATTCTCGAAAATAAATCAAAAAAATTATCAGGAGTACAGCTACTTTTTTAAGTGGAATGATCAAAAAGAGTGGTTTGGCGTATCGCCGGAAGTATTGCTTGTTAAAAAGGGGCAGAAGGCAATTAGTAAGCCGCTTGCGGGTACACGCAAAATCGCATACGGGCACAAAACAGAAGAGGAAATTATAGCTGAATTGCTTCATGACAGTAAGGAGAATAAGGAGCATCAATATGCTGTCAATCTCATGGTTAACGATCTTAAGGAATTGGCGGTTAACAAGGATGTGGTCATCAGTGAGGATAAACATATTCTCAAAACACCGTATGCCTTTCATTTGAAAACTCATTTGTATGCTTCCTTAAAAAAAGAAGTTTCTACATTTGATGTACTCGGCAGAATTTATCCGCCTGCTACGATATGGGGGGTTCCGCGTTTGGAAGTAGAGCCAGTGTTATCCGAGGTTGAAGCATTCAAACGTGAATTTTTTGCCGGTGGTTTTGGATATTGCAGAGCCAATGATGATTCCAATTTTGCGCTAACGATACGAACTGCTTATCTGGAAAATGGAAAGTTACACGTTTATGCCGGAGGCGGGATTGTCGAGAATTCAAAACCTGAAAATGAATGGAAAGAAACAAGAACCAAAATGACTCCGTTCATCGGGAATATTGAAATTACGAATGAAACTAAAGGGGGAAATTTGCATGCTGGACATTTATAAATATAATAAATCAGCTTCGCCTTCAATTCATGATGTTATCCAGGCGACTTTACAGTGGCATTTTTCAGAAGAGACGGGCTCACCCTTTTGGCTGAAAAAGCGCATCTCCTTACCTTTCGACCCGCTGCACGACATCAAAACATTACAGGATCTGGATGAATTTCCTGACTATACGGAAGAAATGAAAAGGATTCCCGTGGATCAATTGATTCCTAAAGGACTGCATACATTGAATTGGGGCTTTGAAGTGTTTGAAAGTGGTGGAACGACAGGCTCTCCTCAAAAGATCGTCGACATGTATTCCAGAAAGAAAGCTCTTGAATGGGTATTTCAAGAACTGAATGATCAATCGATATTCGAAAATTGCTCAGGGCACTGGTTGCATGTAGGCCCTACAGGCCCCCATATTGTAGGCCGTTCGATTGGACGGATGGCAACCTACCTTTCCAAGCTGTGCTACTATATTGATTTTGATCCGCGATGGGTAAAAAAGTGCTCCAAAAACGGAGAGTTCGATGTAGTTAAAGCCTACATACAACATCTTTTGGAACAAGTTTCTACGGTGCTGGAAACGCAAAATATAGAAGTTTTATTTGCAACTCCGGCGCTCCTGGAGGCGATGAGTAAAAATGAAAAGCTGTCCTCCTTAATTCAGAAGAAAATTAAAGTTATTATTTGGGCGGGTACCTCCATTGATGAAGGCACGCTTGATGCGCTGGAAACATTCATTTTCCCAGAAGCCCGCTTGATCGGGTTGTATGGAAATACATTAATGGGGATCGCTCCTCAGCGTCAAAAATTCAAAGACGATCCTAAAGCCTGCGTTTTTCAAACATTACATCCCTTTTCTATTGTCCAATTAGTGGATAAAGAGAATCACAGGGAATTAACTCCATATAACACCTATGGACAAGTCAAGTTGACGTTATTCTCTCCTGAGTTATTTATCCCTTCGCGCCTCGAGCGGGATCAGGCCCTGCGCGTTGCTCCAGTAGGTAGCTATACTTGGGATGGCGTTGCTGATGTGAAGCCTATGGAAAATGTAAAAGAGAAAATCTTCGAAGGGGTTTATTAACCTATGCATATTCCTTTTATATGGTCTGGAGCGAGGTACGAATCGAAGCATAGAAGAGATTTAACATCTCTGCAAGGTCTATCTCTAGGTGAAATAGATGAGCTCCCGTCCATTGTCATATCGAGGGTCGCTCATGAGCTAAAAGCAACTCCGAAGCAAGCGCTAGCTGATATCCATCAAGCTTTCAAAAAAGCTGCTGATTTATTTGGTTCAGCTACGCTGGATGGAGAGAGTCCACAAGATTATGTACGCCATGTGCATTTGATATCAGGCGTTCCGCTGAAGGCGATTGAATCCTCGGTAAAAGAATTAAGTCATGCCATGGCTACAGCAGGACAGTATATCACGGGAAGTGCTCCAAATTTGGCTCCTATATACACGGAGGATGCTCCACGGAAAAATAAAACGGCCTATTGGATACCGAAAGGCCAGATTTTATCTGTTATCGCGCCCGGTAATAATCCAGCAGTGCATAAAGCCTGGATTGAAGCGCTGGCAGCAGGTTATAAAATTTTATTGCGGCCCAGCGCGAAGGACCCTTTTACACCTTATCGCCTGATCCGTTGCCTGTTAGCTGCCGGAATTTCTCCCTCTATGATTGCGCTGGTGCCCGGGGATCATTCGATAGTCCAAGCCGTTGTAGAAGCAGGTGATCTTGCGCTCGTATTTGGAGATCGTAATACAGTAGAGCAATACAAAAGTAATCCAAAAGTGATTACCCGCGGACCGGGCTATTCAAAAGTATACTGGCACTCTGATGCAAGTAATCACGACCTAACTGCACATGATCAGGCCATAGATGTGATTGTTCGCTCTATCGTAGATGGCGGAGGAATGAAGTGTACGAATGCAAGCGGGGTTGTTGTAAATAAAGCTCATATTCATGAGCTGGATGAAATCGCGCAGCAGTTAAACGGGTATGGCTCGAATGGTTTGCTAGATTACACAAGTGATCTTCCCGTATTTACGTCAGATAAAGCCTATGCGATTAGAGACTATGTTCATCAAATATTTCATTCCACCGACATCCTTTGGAAAAATGCCAAGGATGAAGAATGGATTATAGACTATGGGGACGGTACCGCCGCGCTTGCTCCCTTATTGGTGCATATCAATCATCTACCCGATCACATTCGCCATATGGAGCTGCCCTTTGCCTGTAGCTGGGTATATACACCTGAACCAGATGAGGTTCGCCAAACCCTGAAATCCACATTGGCACTAAGCTTGCTAACGGAGGATCAGGATTTGATCCATTGGGCCATTACCGAACCAACGATTAAAAAATTAGTGATCGATAATGCACCGACATGGACCACTTATGATTTGGTTCCTCATGACGGCTTTATTACAGAACATCTTTTTATTTCAAAAGGTGTAATTTAGGAGGGGAAATATGAGTATTCAAACATCTAAAAAACTTGAGTTGATTGATTTATCTATTGCTTTTTCTAAAGGGATGCCTAAATATAGTGCGGATTGGTTTCCAGAATTTACGTTCGATGAAGTAGCTCCGGAAACGATGACGGCCGCAGACTGGAAACGACGTTTTACCATTGTCTCTTTGTTCGCACATAATGGCACTCATGTGGAGTCTTCCGACCATGTATTTCGTGATGGAAAAACAATTGACCAGATTCCTCTGCAACACTTTGTCGGACATCCCGTTCTGATTGACCTGACCGATATTCCGGATCAATCAGAAATTACAGCAGACCTCCTCAAGCAAAGAATGGCTCATTTCGCTGTAGAAGAGGGCGAAATTTTGTTATTCCATACAGGGTACGATGATAGAGAATGGGGAAAGGAAGGCTTTTGGGATCGTTCTCCTTGGCTCAGTGCAGATGCCGCGGCTTATATTGCCTCCTTAAATCCTGTTTTTATAGGGCTGGATTTTCAAACCGAAAAACCTGCCGAGAAAAACTTTGTGGTGCATAAAAATATAGTTTCACAGGGTGCGGTTCTATGCGAGTATTTATTTAATTTGGATCAGCTCGAATCCGACACTTTATTCGTAGCCCTGCCTATCAAAATCTCCGATGTAGAAGCTTCACCTGTTCGAGCGATTGGCATCAAGGGATTAAGGGGCTAGATCATCACTATGGCGAAAAAAATATGCATAATTAGCGGTGCAGCCAGAGGGATCGGGAAAGCCACGCTCTATAAATATGTCGCAGAAGGATATACATGTATAGCAGTCGATAGAGATCTTGAGGCTTTAGAGCAAGTAAAAGCAGAGGTTTCTACAGAAAAAGCTGCTTCGATAAGAATATGGTGTGTAGATCTTCTGCATGACCAAAGGGAATTGAAGGATCAGCTTGCTGATTATGTACCCGACACGGAAACGCATCTGACCTTAGTCAATAATGTAGGCGGATCTCAAGAGAAACGGACGCCATTTCATGATATTTCGTGGGAAAGCTTTAATTCATCTTTTGTTTTTAACTTGAAGCCTGTTCTTCAATTGACACAAGCTTGCTTTCCCGTAATGAACAAAAATCAGAATGGAAAAATTGTGAATATATCTTCGATATCTGCTCGTAAAACGCTAAAAAATGTAGGTGCGGATTATTCGGCTTCCAAAGCGGCTGTCATTGCTGTTTCCCGGCATTTGTCCTATGAATTTGCCGAGCATGGAATTCTGGTGAATACAGTATGCCCTGGAATTATCGGAACCGAGCGTATCCTTCATAGATGGCAAAATCGTGAAGAGAAGATTAATCATGAGGTGCTGAGCGGTATACCGTTACATCGTTTGGGGACCCCGGAAGAGGTTGCCGAGGCTGTTTATTTTCTAGGTTCAGAAGCAAATCAATATATTACAGGAGCTGTTCTGGATGTGAACGGTGGAATGTATACTCCTTAAACCAAACCTGCTTGAAAGGGTGAACATGTTGCAAAATAACAGAGTGGCATTAGTTACAGGCAGCTCCAGAGGTATCGGTGAGGAAATCATTCGAAAGTTATCTGAGTCCGATATGGATGTAGTGATCACGTATCATAGTAATAAACAGCAAGCAACTCATCTGTTGGATACGATCAAAGATCATAATCGAAACGGGCTATTGGTACAGTTTGACCTGAGAGACGAGTCCAGCATTCTTCGGGCTTTTGAAGAGATTGAAAAGCATTACGGGAGACTAGACATTTTAGTTAACAATGCAGGGGTTGGAGTTCCTCAATCCATTGAAGAGCTGACGCTGGAAGAATGGAATCATACTTTAACGATTAACCTTACCGGAGCATTTTTGTGTACCAAATATGCTATTCCGCTGCTTAAAAAAAGCGAAGAAGGCAGAATTATTAATATTTCCTCTGTAGCGGCTCTAACGGGAGGAAGCTTCGGCCCTCATTATGGTGCCTCCAAGGCCGGATTGATTGGGTTAACCAAATCCTCAGCCCGTGAGCTGGCGAAATACAATATTAGTGTGAATGTGATCGCGCCAGGCCCGATCGCCTCGGAAATGACAGATTCATTAAATGACGCTGTGATGGAAGGGATTATCGGGAATACGCCGCTGGGTCGCTTGGGCAAAAAATCCGAGGTTGCGGAGCTTGTGCTCCAGCTTGCCAATCCGAAAATTGGTTATCTCACTGGACAAACCATTGTCATGGATGGCGGACGCTATATGCAATAATCATATTCGCTTATGGTGATCCAGTGTTTCGATTTATAAGTGAAGTATGTCATTTAACCTCAGAAATTCTATCCAACGGGATGGAATGCTTGAGGTTTTTTGCTATTGGCAACGGGCTCATTTTAGATAGATAGGGTAAGATGGAGGAACCAACTGGGGCTTTATGTTTATTAACAGCTAGGATCGTTATTTTTTCTTGACTGTTTAGTCTTGAATAAATATAATGATGATCAAAGGAGGATGAAATTGGGAAGAAACAAAGAGTTTGATACGACAGAAGTACTGCATAAAGCTATGGAAGTATTCGGACATTACGGCTATGAAGGGACCTCACTGCCACAGCTGCTGAAGGGACTCGGTATTGCCCGGCAAAGCTTATACGACACTTATGGTACGAAGAGAGAATTGTTTATCCTTGCTCTGAAGCATTACGTTAATGAGAAGAGTAACGCAGTTATGAAGTATTTAGCGACCTCTGAATCTGCAAAGCAGGGGATAGCTTATGTATTTCATGAAGCAGCAAAGGTATTAAAGGATAAGAACCGGCAAAAGGAATGCTTTATTATTTTTTCTGCTATTGATCAGATGCCTCATGACATGGAGATCAGAGCTTTTTTATTAAAAGATTTGAATACACTGGAAGAAGCCTTTTATGAAACTCTGGTTCGGGGCCAGGGGAATGGAGAAATCTCGAGTGACCGAGACCTTCGAGCTTTGGCACGTTACTTGAATTTTGCAAGATACTCCTTAACCCAATTAGCCAAAATGACGAGTGACCCCAAGGTTATGGATGATTACGTCACGGTAAGTTTATCTGCCTTGGATTAATAATGAAGCTTTATCATGGCTTCATTATTATTTTTCGAAATTCCAGACTGAACAGTCCGGTTTTATTATTTTTTTTGCTTATTTCGGACTGAATGGTCTATTAAAACAGGAGAGATGAATATGACAAGTGGAAATTTTCTTGAGGCCCAGGCAACCGAAATTCTAAAGGTGTTTCAAAGCAGCTTAGTAACGCAGGATTTTGAAAAATGGTTAACGCTATTTAGTGAAGATGCCGTCATTGAGTTTCCTTATGCTCCAGCGGGTTATACTCAAAGGCTGGTCGGTATTGAAGAGATTCGTAATTACATTTATGAGCTGTTCAAGCTAATGAGTATCCTCTCTTTCTCATCTCCAGACCTGTTTGTATCTAAAGATAAAATGGTTGCCGAGTATACATGCGATGCTGTAATGACAGGAACAGAAAAACCGTATCAGCAGTCGTACATTTCTGTGATCCACATAAAGGATGGGAAGATAACGCTTTTTAAGGATTATTGGAATCCGATGGTCTTACTTGAAGCCGCACAAGGTTAGATTTTAAAAATAACATTAAAAGGAGATAAGTCCAAAATGATGAATAAACGAAAGATACTTATTACAGGCGGAACAGGGAAGACAGGAATAAGAATTGCAAAAAGACTGAATCAGCAGGGATATTCCTATACCATTACCATGAGGAATGCAGAAGCCATTACAGCCCCTGAGAATCAAGTCCATTTCAACTGGTACGACAGTTCGACGTTTCTCCCTACTCTGTATAATGTTGAACGAGTTTATTTGGTTGCACCAGTGGGCGACCCAGAACCCATTAAAGTTATGAAACCATTTATTAAAATGGCATTGGAACAGGGAGTAAGGCGGTTTGTATTTCTCAGCAGTGCATCCATTCCAGAGGAAGGTCCGGTATTTGGCCCTGTTCATCAATTACTGAAGAAATTGGTTCCTGAATGGACTGTGCTCAGGCCTTCCTATTTCATGCAAAATTTCACCGAAGGCCAGCATGTAGCGACCATCTCACAACAGGATTTGATTATTAGCGCAGCAGGGCAAGGCAAAGTTGGTTTTGTGGCAGCTGAAGACATCGCAGAAGTCGCTTTAAGAGCACTTATTGATGAGGATGCACATAATACGGAGCATATGATTACGGGACCGGATTCTCTTTCATATGATGACGTTAGTCGAATGATTAGTGAAGTAACGGGAAGAAAGGTTATACACAAATCAATATCAGATGATGAATTGACCCGCAGTTGGTTAGCAGCAGGGATAAGTAAGGATTATGCTGAGATCATGACCGGACTCGACCGTAAAATTCGCGAGGAAGGAGCGGAAGATCTAAGTACTGATACTGTAATGAGGGTGACTGGGAAGGCGCCTGTCTCCTTCCAACAATTTGCACAGAGACACGCAGAAATCTGGACGCGGGAATTAGACAGAACTATGACATTTTAGCCAAAGTCAAACAGCGTGCACCAAGCTTGGAAAATTCTCTTGGAATCCTCGGCACTTCGCGTAAGATATTTGTGCGTCCCAGCTTCCAACTAACAAAACCGAAAGATAATATCTAGTCACGAACACAAGCTGAGAATTGCGCTAACAGAGACGCTCGTTGAATAAATCAGTCTAAATCTTCTATTAGAAGCAGACTAGAATTATTGCTCTAATAGGGGGGGATTAGCGAAAGGTGGCATCATTATAAAGCGGAAAAGCGAATCCAAGGGTCAATTCAAGTAAAGAAAGGACAGGGTTCACTTCAAACCGCCCTGTCCTTTCTTTATAAGTGAGGATAAACGAGTGATAAGTTTACGGTTCGATCAAGGTTTACAGATCGACTCTCCAGTTGCCCATCATCTTGGCGACTTCCGGGTCGCGGTATGATAAGAAAAGACTTTCCCGCGTATCGAGGGCCGAGATTTGTTCGATATCATCGGCGCTCAACTCAAAATCGAAAATGTCAAAGTTTTCGACGATCCGCTCTTTTCTCACCGATTTTGGAATTACAACGACTTCACGCTGAACAAGCCAGCGCAATACGACCTGAGCGACGGACTTGTTGTGTTTTTCTGCGATCGAGACCAACACTTCGTTTTTGAACATGTTGTTAAGACCCTCAGCGAACGGGGCCCACGACTGGTGTTGAACTCCGTGCTCTTTCATAAAAGCAGCGCTCTCTGTCTGCTGGTAGAACGGGTGCGTTTCGATCTGGTTGACGGCGGGTACGATTTCGTTATGAACGATGAGGTCCATCAGGCGGTCGGGTAGGAAGTTGCTGACACCGATCGCCTTAATCTTGCCTTCGCGGTACAGGTCTTCCATCGCACGCCAAGCACCGTAGTAATCGCCAAATGGCTGGTGAATAAGGTACAGATCGAGATAGTCGAGTTGAAGCTTTTTCAAGGATTTGGCAAATGCGTGCTTGGCACTCTCGTAGCCGGCATCCTGAACCCAGAGCTTGGTCGTGATGAACAGCTGCTCACGCGGTACGCCGCTGCGCTTGATCGCACGACCGACCGCTTCCTCATTCAGATAACCGGCGGCGGTGTCGATCAGGCGGTAACCAGCCATCAACGCTTCATATACGGCGTTCTCGCATTCTTCAGCATCTGGAACTTGGTAGACACCAAAGCCGATGATCGGCATTTTCACACCATTGTTTAATGTTACGGTTTGCATTGTATTTCCTCCCATTGTTCAAATGTAAAACGCAAACGGCCGCAAAACTCGGAAATCGGGCACCTCAGTGGGCTTCCGCTTACGGTCGACTTGCATTACAATAAGCCTATCGCCTTCGTGTTACACGAAGTCAAGCCATCTTCAAAAATTTTTATTTTTCCAAGGAGGATTCCACATGCATACAGTCAAAGAAGCTGCCCAGATAACGGGACTCACCGAGCACGCTGTACGCTTTTACACGGATAAAGGCTTAGTACCAAGCGTACAGCGCAATCAAAACAACATTCGGATGTTCGACGAAGAATCGATCAACTGGTTGCATGGCGTCAAATGTCTCAAGCAATCCGGGATGCCGATTGAAGTCATTAAAATGTACGTCGACTTCTGTCTCGAAGGAGATTCGACCATTCCGCAACGCTACACACTCATGATGGAGCATAAGGAAGCGGCGCTCATTAAGCTCGAAGAAGCCAAACAGCACGTTGCCCATTTGGAACAAAAAACGGCTCTATATCAGGCCATTCTGGAGCACCGCTCTCCAGACACGACCAATCCTGGCAACTGGGATAAAATTCAGCATATGCATAGTGACGTTTTTTACTCGCCCTCTGTTCGGAAGGCTAGAGATCTACGTGAGACACAACCACTCGAAGAAAATCCTCTGTTTTAAACTCCTGGTTGGCTTAGGATGAACAAGATTCACATCAGTCTAGATTGAAGTAACGAGAGACGATTACTTAATCATAACGAGAAGGCAGCAGGCCAAATGGACCCACTGCCTTCGTTCAAATCCTCTGTTTTTACACCAAATAACAGCACTGAACGCATCGTAAAAAATCATAAAATGGTAGCGTTGTTTCAAACATGAGTCGAACCGTCTGGGTAACTTAGTTCTCGGACTGATCTTCCCGATGTATGTATTTACCTTTGTAAATTTTACATTTTTCTATAGGTCTATAATATAACTTAAGGTGAGAGGGGAAGAAGGAGAATAGCTAACCACGTGATATGTGAAAAAAGATCATATACTAGAGAAGTCACATCTAGATCACCAATGGTCTTGTATCCGTTATTTGCTAAAACGGGAACAGGTTAGACGGATACTGCCAGTTTTTAAGGGGCCGAACACTGGAGGAGTGACTCTCACTCCAACATGGGAATACAGTAAAGCAGGGACTTACACAGTCGGTGGAGTTGCATGTGCGGATCAATCAATTAGCTAACGCACTTTCGGGGAAGCTTTCTATGCATCGAATGTATACATGATTTAAAAGGAGGGCCGCACCCCACGCCAGCGGCAGAATTGACTACTACAGAGATTAGAAGGTGAAGAAACGTAAGTCTGAAATAACAAGGGGCAGACTGAAAGATTAATGGAACTGCTAAAAAGGCACAGTATGCAAAAATACTTGGGATAAGCCAATTCTGTGTTTCACATCATAATATGCGAAAATTCAGAGAAGATTCAACTTGTGAATAGCTCACTTAACTACGTAATTGACCAATGCCCAATTATAATATACTATTGGTTAAAAATGTAATCAGGAGGCAGCTATATGTTTAACTCAGCAGTTTTAGAATCAATAAGTGACATAAACCTTTTGTATGAAATGCTGCAAGCAGAGTTTTCACTAGATGGTTGGGATGCTATGGTACATATTGCGGATAAACTCCACCACTCAATCAACGCATTCTATGAAGAAGACCAACTTAGACAAGCAAAAGGGCAGCCGAGAATTGATACTAAAAGACTTAAACGAAGTGTTGCTTTTTATTTTGGATATTCTATGGTGGCGAAAGGTATCGCATTGCAAAAGATGGGCGATTACTCAGCAGCCAGGGACTGTATTGAAAAGTATTCTGAATTGGGATGGATATCTGGATTGGACGATGAGGGGAAGGAGGATGTAGCACATTTTAGGATGATTGCAAATGCCAATACATATGTTTTGAATTTGCTGGAAGGTAATATGGAGGCGCTTCCTGAATATGTGCAATTTATACACAATGCTGAGGAAGAAGAGTTGTTGCCGGGGATTATTACGATACTGGAGTCAGCTTTAAAACATAACTGTAACGTTGATTGGGCATTAAAAGAATTTGAAGCTAATTTGGACGCTCTGGATGGAGAGTATGAAACGGAAGCCAATATTCGTTATTATATAGATCATTTATATCTTATGTCCCTTTACCACTTTAATAATGGTAATATTTACAATGCATTAAATATATCCCTCAAGGGATTGCGAATGTCTGATAAACTTAGGGATGATACTGGATATAAAAAAATCAATGCATTATTTGTTTCATTTAGTGTTCATGCAACTAAAGAACAGCTGAATGAATATAATGTATTGAACAAAACTATCCTAGAAAGGGTGTTAAAAGATGAAAAAGGCATTAGGTATGATGGCAGTAGTATTGTTTCTGTTAGGTAACGTAATCACCCCTACTGGTGCAGCAACGATCCAACCTAACAATCACGGCATGAATAGCTTCCAACAACTTAACAATCACGGCATGAATAGCTAGGTTCTATATTTGAAACCCCTTCCACAAAGAAGGGGTTTTTATTTGGCAGAATAGTTCCAAAGAATTATAACAATCTTCTAGAAATCTACTGATTTTATTTGAAGGATTTCCACTCCATTCACAGAACACTATCATGAGGAGAGGCGTGTCGAGGCGGGGGTGCTTCGTGCCCTCATAAAGCCATTTCAGCAGCACAAAGACTTATGTCTCGGCCGTCAATTCAAATATATCGGCTGCATTGGGCGTTTTACATTGCAATAAAACGATGAGGGCGCTCAACGTGATAACACTGACTAGTAATCGTTACTGATAATATTCCCTCCATTCCTATTCCAGTCTTAGGTTCAATATCAATTAACCCCATGATACTAAATAATGAAAAGCTAAGTGTCGTTCAGTATTTACTTCTAGCGGACCTGACAAAAGGTATTGTCAAACAGTTTCCTGGGAAGTTTTAAGCGAACGCTATAGACGCTCCAAAGCAGATTAGCTTTTTATAATCACCCGAAAGGGTGGCTATGGAAAGCTTTTTTACCGGTTTAATGAATCGTTAATACAACGATGGATGTAGTCGGTACGACGTACATACACAAATTTCGTTAGAGCGACGAGCATAGGTTTTGCTGAAATACAATATACGGTGTGTTCTTTGTACAATAAAGTTGTGTTCTAATGTCTAACAAATTATTAAGCCTGATGTCTTAGGACAGTCCAATCAAGTGTAGCCTAAAAAATTCGAAGAAAGTCTCCCGAGCATGATACAAAAAAGGAAGAAGGTTCGTCTTCCTAATAGCTGCAGCTTAAAAGGAGGCAATTACAAAATGAGTATTCCGGAATCCTCACCATTCCGCAACATATTTTATGAGTATTCTACAACAGCCTTTTTGATGTACGCGGCATTTTACATGGCTGTGCTCTTTGGACTCGGGCTACGCCGCATTGTTCGCAAGGATCTATAGGTTCTACTTTGAAGTTTCAGACTTCAGCAGCCATTCAAAAAAATTGTTTTAAAAGACCTCCTGAGAATAAAAAGATGGTCTAAAAAGACCGCCAAATTGTTTCCTTTATTCAAATAAATGAATCTATGAGTCTGTTTATCTATTTCGATCGTTCATTAGTTTCAGCCTCGTCCTTTACTCCATAATCACGCTTAAAGCGATCAAAAAGGGCGCTAAGGTCTTCAAGTCTACAGAAGGTGATAACGACATCGTTGTGGGGAATACTTCCTCCTTATAACAGTTGATATAAGGATATATAATTGAATCGCTGTACAACTTTAGGTAAGTCACAACCTGATTTTAATGGAGGTATCGAATTGATGAAAAAGAGCTTATTTGTATGTAACTTATTATTGAGCTTAGCAACGCTAACCGCAACTGGTGCAATGTCATCTATGAAGGTGAAAAATCTCTTCCTAATAAAGGGAACGACATTATTGCAACCATATCTACACAGCGATAATAATGTTTTAATTGGGGCAGGACAGATGGGCTGCTGCTAGTTGCTATTCTGACAATATGCATCTTAATTACAGTTTAATGTTACCCGTTACAGATCATCGGGTACAAGCTCAAACTTTGATCATTTGATGTTGACTTCTATGGCTAATATAGTATTTTCAAAAGACGTTTTAGGATAACCTAGAGCGTTTTTTTATTTTGAAAATCACCTGGGTATATGCCCATTTCTGCAAACAATGCTTATCTTTCCAGCGTAACAATCAATAGAAACCTACTAATTTGATTAACCATGTCAAGTTGGAGTTTTTCATCCTGTACAGAAGAAAAAGACAGTGGTTTAGAATTTCTATGTGGCCAAAAGTATTCAAATATGACAGCAATGAATATGACAGGCGATGAATTGGTCATGGACGTGAAGAAACCCTTAATCACTTGAGCTTCATAAAATACAAATGCAAATGCAATTGCTCTACATAAAAAGTTGACCTGATTTTTGCCCGCCAGCTACAGCATCCTCCGAAAATACTTTTCCACATCGTAACCAGTCATAGCAAGCATCCTTCCATCACAGGTTGCAAGTGAGCCGTCATTTGTTATCTCCCCAAATCAAATGTTTGAAAGGTCAGAAGTTTGTCAAAAATGGATATTATATCCTATAGTTGCAATTCGAATAATCTTCAAAGGGGAGCTATACATGGTAAAAAAAATTCAGTTGCCATTGCAAACCTTAAGTCTGGTTGTCTCCTTTATGGCCTGGGTCTTGATCTCTTCCCTGATTTCTTACATAAGTCAGGATATTCCGCTGACGCCTGGACAAAGAGCATGGTCTACCGCGATCCCGGTAATCTTGGGCTCTTTGCTGCGAATTCCGGCGGGTATTCTGACCAACCGCTTCGGGGCAAGGCTGATGAATACGGTCAGTTTCTTTATTCTGCTTGTTCCTGTCTATTACTTGAGCCAGGCCAATACTTTTCTGGATTTGGCGGTTGGGGGCTTCTTTCTTGGGATAGGCGGAGCTACGTTCTCGATCGGTGTGACTTCACTGCCCAAATATTATCCCAAAGAAAAGCAGGGCACCATCAATGGGATATACGGGATCGGGAACCTGGGTACGGCCATCTCTACCTTTGGCGCACCGTGGGTGGCTGATGCGATCGGCTGGTCAAGAGCCCTTCAGCTTTTTTTGATTTTGCTCGCCCTTTTCGCTCTGCTGAATCTGTTTTTAGGGGATAAGCGCGAAGAGCGTGTACGAAGCTCCTGGAAGAATCAACTCAAGCAAGTTTATCGCAACGAAAAGCTGTGGTTTTTCAGCATATTTTACTTCATCACCTTCGGCTCCTTCGTAGCTTTTACAATCTATCTCCCCGGTTTTCTGGTCAGCTATTTTGAATTAAGCAAGGTGGATGCCGGACTCAGGACGGCGGGTTTTATCGCCTTGGCTACCTTTCTCCGTCCAGTAGGCGGGATACTGTCCGACAAGTTCAACCCTTTTGTAGTTCTTATGTTCGTGTTTGCCGGCCTAACCTTGTCAGGAGTTTTACTCTCTTTCGGATTGACCATGCCTCTTTTTACGTTGGGTTGTTTGATGATAGCCGTGTGCGCCGGTATCGGGAACGGCGCGGTGTTCAAGCTGGTCCCGCTTTACTTTTCCAAACAGGGGGGCATCGCCAGCGGGATCGTCTCTGCAGCGGGCGGTCTGGGCGGTTTTTTTCCTCCACTGCTGCTTACCCTGCTGTTTGGGTGGACGGGCCACTACGCAATCGGCTTTATGGCCTTGTCCGAGGCCTCGCTGGCCAGCCTGATACTTGTTCTGTGGGTATTTTTCAGCAACAAGCTGGAGTTTGCGTCGGATATTATCAAGTCCACAGCCGATGCCGTGATGGTCACTGATGCCAAGGGCGTGATCCATACCGTAAACGCCGCCTTCACCGAGGTCACCGGATATCCCAAAGAAGCGGTGATTGGAAAAACTCCCAATATACTCAACTCCGGCTTCCATGATCGCTCTTTCTATAATGCCTTTTGGGACACTTTGCTGACCACCGGAAAATGGCAGGGAAAGATCGTCAACCGCAAGGCAAATGGGGAGATTTTTCGGGAGTGGCTCTCCGTAACTGCGATCACGAACGAGCAGAATGCCACCCATTATGTGGCTATATTCAGCGATCTTTCGCATTCTGACTCCGTAATCGGGGAAGGTGAAGGCGACAGGTTAGCGGAAAATCAATTCTCAAAAAAAGCAACAGGAAAGGAGGCGGGGGATTCATGTCAGGACCCGCATTGAGACATGTGGACAGTCATTCGATGATTCATGAGGCGGCCTTAGGCGAAGCAAGAGAACTTACCGAGCTGTTGAACAGAAGTATAAAAAAAGGCGAATTGGACAAAGCGGAGGAAATTGCCTACATCACGGTGGAGCATTGGGAGGGGCGTACGCTTCAGCACGCGGCCAGCGAAGAGGAAGGATTATATATAGAAGCTGTGGGCATCAAGCCGGAGTTGAAGAACGTCATTATTTCTCTGATTCGCGATCATCAATTAATGCGAGAAATTGTCGCTGAGATTAAGGAACTGCTGGTGCAGGGCAAGGTGGGAGGCGAGCTTCTTGCCCGTTTTCAGGCTTTGATTGTAGTTGATGAACTGCATAACCGGGATGAAATGAACATGCTGGAAAAAGAAGTGGAGGGGCTACTTCATGATAAATGAGACCTATACACTGGCGGCGATGCTTCCCGATAAACCGCTTCAATCCGTGGAGCCGAGGCTGTATCGGCTACTGGTACAAGAGCTCGAGAGGCTTCACCTTCATCCTTATGATGTGAAGGCGGGTGGCCGGGCTGATGATCACGGTATCACCGTCTACCTCCGATTTGGAGAGGAATTGGGACAGGTCACCAGCAGGAAATTCTCATGGGCATTGGTGGAAGGTGGCAACGACGAGGTCTTGACCTTTTTTAAACAGTCGGCGGAAAAGATTAAGAAATCGATGATTGCCGATTATTTTAAAATGATGAAATCCTGACAAGGGTCGACAGATGAGTGTAGAAAAGTAGCTACGAAAGAAGGCGAACCAGATGAATCAGGTGGAAATGGAACAGTTTGTCCGGGATGATCGGAATGATTTGCTTGCCTTGCTTGAGATGAGATTCGGCGGAGTGCCGCAGCCTGTGCAAGAACAAATCTGCCGGCTGCAGGATCTGAACGTGCTTCAGCGCCTGATTATCGCGGCTTGCAATGCAGCGGATTGGGAAGTGTTTATGGAAGAGCTTCAGTCGGGACAAGACAGCTTTAAACTGACGGGGGAAAGGTTTAACCCGGTAAACCAGCGGGGAAAGGAGCATCTGTGCAATGGCTGAACATAAAAACAAGCTGCTTGAAGCGTTGAAATACTTAAAACGCGGAGAGGCCATTAACGAGGGATGGACCGAGGAGAGCCCCAGATCCCGGGATTGGGAGAGCCTATACCGCGGCCGCTGGCAGCATGACAAGGTCGTCCGGTCGACACATGGCGTCAACTGTACCGGTTCCTGCAGTTGGAATGTTTACGTCAAGGACGGCATTATCACCTGGGAAACACAAAAAACGGACTATCCGACCACGGGGGTCGACAGCCCCGAGTATGAACCTCGGGGCTGTCCGCGCGGGGCTAGCTTTTCCTGGTATACCTATAGCCCGATCCGGGTGAAGTATCCCTATATCCGCGGCGATTTGTACGACATGTGGCGTGAGGAGTTGGCAGTTGTGGAGGACCCGGTCAGGGCCTGGAAAAACATCGTCAGTGATCCCAAAAAGCGTGAGAGATATGTCAAGGCTAGAGGGAAAGGCGGCTTCGTCCGGGCGGATTGGGATGATGCCTGTCAGATGATCGCCAGTTCTATTATCCATACCATTCAACAATACGGTCCGGATCGTGTCGTCGGCTTTAGCCCGATCCCGGCCATGTCCATGGTGAGTTATTCGGCAGGGACACGCTTCCTGTCGCTGATTGGCGGGACCATCCTCAGTTTTTATGATTGGTATGCAGACCTTCCCCCTGCCTCGCCGCAGGTTTGGGGAGAACAAACAGATGTGCCGGAAAGCGGCGACTGGTATAACTCCAAGTATTTTATTATCTGGGGGACCAACATTCCGCAAACCCGCTCTCCTGATGCGCATTTCATGGTGGAAGCCCGTTATAACGGCACCAAGGTGGTCGGAGTCAGCCCCGATTATGCCGAATATGAAAAGTTTGCGGACATTTGGCTGCCGGCTAAAGCCGGAACCGATGCCGCGCTTGCCATGGCCATGACCCACGTCATTCTCAAAGAATTCTATGTGGATCAGCAAGTCTCTTATTTTACGGATTACGTGAAAAAATTTACCGATCTACCTTTCCTCGTGATGCTGGAGGAACATGGAGATGCGCTTCGCTCGGGCCGCTTTCTCCGGGCCTCCGACTTGGGCGATGCCCAGGAGTTGGCTGAATGGAAAACGGTAGTCTGGGACGCCGCATCTGGAGTGCCGATGGTTCCGAGCGGCAGTCAGGGCTTCCGTTGGGATCAGGACAACAGGTGGAACCTGGATCTCGAAAATCCCGACGGGACAGTAGTGGACCCTCTGCTGTCATTTATTGATGCGGCGGATGAAGTGGCTCTCGTTGACTTTCCTTATTTCGTGGAATCGGAGGGAGGGACAGTTCGGCGCGGAGTTCCCGTAAAGCATTTGTCGAGTGTGGAAGGCGAGACGATCAAAGTCGTGACGGTTTACGATCTTATGATGGCTCATTTGGGTGTACCCAGACAGCAACTGCAAGGCGATTATCCGGCCGATTATAACGATCCGAAGCCTTACACTCCGGCTTGGCAGGAAGCGATTACCGGCGTCAAGAAATCTCACTGCATTCAGGTAGCGAGGGAGTTTGCCGAAAATGCAGCCAAGACAGGTGGAAAATCGATGATCGCCATGGGCGGAGGAACGAATCATTGGTATCACAGCGACCAAATCTACCGTTCCATTCTGAATTTGGTTCTGCTCACGGGCTCCCAGGGAGTAAATGGCGGCGGGTGGGCCCATTACGTAGGTCAGGAAAAGGTAAGACCAGTGGAGGGGTGGCAGCAGATCGCATTTGCAGGAGATTGGATCAAGCCTCCCCGCTTACAAAACGGAACCTCCTTCTTCTACTTCGCGACGGAGCAGTTCCGCTATGAGGCCAAGGTCAATGAGGAACAGAAACCATCCTGGGGCGGGCGGTTTAACCATATGCATCCTGCGGATGTCAATGCGCTGGCCGTAAGGCTCGGGTGGTTGCCTTCATTCCCGCAATTCAACCAGAACTCCATCGATGTGGCCAGACAGGTTCGAGAAAAAGGGTTTTCGGACGACCAGGAGGCCGTACAGGAAATTGCGAGAATGGTTAAAGAGGGAGAGCTAGATTTTGCGGTGGAGCACCCCAATGATCCGAACAATTTCCCGCGTGTCTTTTTCAACTGGCGGTCCAATCTGCTTGGCGATAGCGGTAAAGGGCATGAATACTTTGCCAAACATTTGATCGGGGCGGACAATCAGGTGTTGACGGACCCGAGCCATTCGTGGCGGCCGGAGACGGTGAAGACGGATGACGTCCCACCGGAAGGCAAAACCGATTTGTTCATCAGCATGGATTTTAGAATGACGAGTTCGGGGCTGTTTTCAGATATCGTGCTGCCAGCAGCGACCTGGTACGAAAAATACGATTTAAGCACGACCGATATGCATCCGTTTGTCCATCCGTTTAATCCGGCTGTTGAACCGCCTTGGCAAAGCAAAAGCGATTGGGACGCTTTTCGGGAAATCGCCAAAACGTTCTCCCAATTGGCGGAGAAACATTTGCCAGCCTGCGAGGATGTTCTCATGACTCCGCTCGGACATGACAGTCCAGATGAGATCGCCCAAGTTCACGGAAAAATCCGCGATTGGCGCAAGGGAGAGACGGAGGCAGTGCCCGGCAAAACGATGCCCCATTTTTTATTGGTGAAGCGTGACTATTCGAACGTGTATGGAAAAATGATTACCATCGGACCGAACATTAAAAAGGGCTATGGAACAAAGGGTATTAAAATTCCCGGCGACAAGGTGTACGGCCAGCTCATGGAGCGGCTGGGGGCATCGAAACATGAGGGGATCGGCAAAGGACAGCCGGATCTATTCCGGGATAAACAGGTAATCGAAGCGATTCTGCTGATGTCTGGCGCCACGAACGGAGAACGGGCCGTGGAAGGCTGGCGTTCGCTAGAGGCCAAAACCGGCAAAAAGCTTGAGGACATCTCAAAACCTCGGGAAGAGGAGGCTTTCACGCTTCTGGATATTACTGCTCAGCCTCGGCATACGATCTCAACTCCGGTCTGGAGTGGCTTGGAGAAGGACAATCGGAGATACTCGCCCTTTACCTTAAATACGGAGTACAGCATTCCATGGCGTACTTTAACAGGCAGACAAAGCTTCTATCTGGACCATGAGATGATTTTGGATTTTGGTGAAGGGTTGCCTCTTTATTTACCGCCGCTGGAACACATTCCTTTTTTTAAGGGAGAGAAAGGAGTACCAACGAAAGGGAAAACGATGACGATTCGTTATTTGACCCCACACCAAAAATGGGGAATTCATACGATGTTCATCGACACCAATCAAATGTCGACGCTCTTCCGCGGATGGCAGGTCGTCTGGCTGAACGAAAAAGACGGGGCTTCGATCGGGATCAAGGATAACGATTGGATTGAGGTATATAACCGGAATGGAGTCATCGCAGCAAGAGCGGTGTTGACTTACCGGATTCCAGAGGGGATCGCTTATATGTATCATGCCCAGGATCGCACGCTTGGCGTGCCGGGCACCTCTATCACCAAGCAGCGAGGCGGTACCCATAACAGTGTGACCCGGATTACGATGAAGCCGACACATATGATCGGAGGTTATGCCCAATTGAGCTACGGGTTCAATTATTACGGGCCTACAGGAAGTCAGAGAGATACGATGACAATCATCCGACCGTTGAAGGAGGTTGACTGGCTTGAGGATTAAAGCGCAAGTCGCCATGGTCATGAACTTGGACAAATGCATCGGCTGCCATACCTGTTCGGTGACCTGCAAGAACACGTGGACCAATCGGCCCGGAACGGAATACATGTGGTACAACAATGTGGAAACCCGGCCGGGTCCCGGTTATCCTCGGGCATGGGAAGACCTGAGGAAATTTAAAGGCGGGTGGGTTCTGCGCAACGGAAAGCTGGCACTCCGAGCTGGGGGGCCAATCACCAAACTAGCGAATATTTTTTGCAATCCGAATATGGCCAGCCTGGACAACTTCTATGAGCCGTGGACCTATGATTACGATAACTTGATTCATAGCCCCAAGCGGAAGCATCTTCCGGTCGCGCGGCCTGTATCACTGATTACCGGAGAATATATGGACAAGCCGGAATGGGGCCCGAACTGGGATGACGATCTGGCTGGCGGAAGCGAGATCGTACCGCTGGACCCAAATGTCAAGCAGCTTCAGGAACAGATCGCCATGGAGTATGAGAAGACGTTCATGATGTACCTGCCTCGCATTTGCGAGCACTGTCTGAACCCTTCCTGCGTGGCTTCTTGTCCATCCGGAGCTCTGTACAAGCGGGAGGAGGATGGCATTGTACTTGTAGATCAAGACGCCTGCAGGGGGTGGAGATTCTGTACCAATGGCTGCCCCTACCACAAGGTATACTACAATTGGAATACGCACAAGGCGGAAAAATGCAATTTCTGCTACCCGCGGACAGAAGCGGGAATGGCCACGATTTGCTCGGAAACCTGTGTGGGCCGGATCCGTTATATCGGTGTCGTCTTCTATGACGCGGATCGGGCCAAGGCGGCTGCTTCCGTGGAGAATCCGCAGGATTTGTATGAATCCCAGCTTTCGGTGTTCCTTGACCCCTTCGAGCCGGAAGTAATCAAGGAGGCGAGAAGAAGCGGGATCAACGATTCCTGGATCGATGCGGCACAGCGCTCGCCGATCTATAAGCTTGCCATGAAGTGGAAGGTTGCTCTGCCACTTCATCCGGAATACCGCACGCTCCCTATGGTGTGGTATGTTCCGCCGCTTAGCCCGATTATGAACCATATTGAAGAAGACGAGCTTCAGACCGATCACTATATTCCCGCCGTCGATCAGATGCGGATTCCAATGGAGTATCTGGCATCTCTGCTTACGGCAGGGGATACCTCCGTCATCCGTAGAGTGTTGCTTAAAATGACCGCCATGCGTGTCCATAGGCGGCAGCGAACCGTTGGCGGCATGGATGATCTCAGGCACAGCCAGCTTTTGGGGGAGGCGGGAATTACGGTGGAGGAAATTGAAGAGATGACCCGATTGTTCGCTGTTGCCAAATATAACGAAAGGTTTGTGATTCCAACCGCCCGGAGGGAAATGGATGGCGCGAAAGAGCTTCATTACAAGCAGGGGGCCTGCAGCATCGAATCCATTACCCCGTCAAGCGCGGTCACGTCACATCTTTTCGCAAGGGAGGATATGGATGATGGAACATAAGCCCGTTTTGCTGGTGGCCTGCGCCAGATTGCTAGGATATCCCTGTGAGGATTTTCAGAAAATGAAGGAGGAACTGCTTGCAGCTGTCCAAGAGGAAATGAAGGATAATGAGCTGGCGAGCAGGTTTGGCCAGGCGGCCGAGGCTATCTTCACGGTTCCTCCCAAGGAGCTTCAGGAAATTTATGTTTGGACGTTCGATTGGAAGGAAAAGACCGGACTCTATCTGACCGCTCATGAATTGGGTGACAGCCGGGAACGTGGGGCAGCTCTGATTCTGCTTCAGCATATTGTCCGGGATGCGGGCTTTATGATGCCGAGCGGGGAGCTGTGCGACTTCATTCCGCTGTTGTACGAGCTGCTGGCGGTAAGGTCCGACAATGTTCATGTACGCGCGCTTGAACTCCGGCTGGCCGCAGCCACAGAGCGGATTCGGAAGCATCTGTCTGAAGACAGTCCCTATTCCGGGTTGTTGAACTTTCTGATGACCGATGTTTTCGAGGTCCCTACGGAAGAAGAAATTCGCATGCTGGAGAGCAAGCGGGAGAGCGCCGATCTGGATGAACTGCCTTACCCTATCCTGTTTGGCATGGACGGTACGGCTCGTAGCGATTCGGGCTTGCCTGTCTACAAAACGTGCAATGGAATGGAGGTATAATGATGACTGGTATCTTTTGGTGGGTCGTGTTTCCCTATCTCACCTTGACAGTGATGATCTTTGGCTTGCTCTATCGGTTTGCTTTTCGTCAGGTTAGCTGGATGGCACCTTCCACGGAGATTTTTGAAAAAAGATGGCTTAGAATCGGTTCGACTGTGTTCCATTACGGGATCATTTTCGCGTTTGTTGGCCATATCATGGGTGTGTTGATCCCGCGCAGTGTTTATCATTTCTTCGGCATATCCGATGAGACCTATCATATATTTGCGATCGCAGGGGGTGGTTTTGCCGGTCTGATGGTCGTCATCGGTCTGGTTCTTCTGCTTATGCGCAAAATCCTTAACCGCCGGGTAAGGGCCCATGCGGGTTTTGGCGATTATTTTGCAGTGATTTTAGTCCTGATCATCGCAGCCATCGGAACCTATATGACCATCGTGTATAATACGACTGTGGTGACCTATGAATACCGTACGACCATTGGGCCTTGGTTTCGCAGCCTATTCACCTTCAATCCGCAATACGGGTTGATGGCCATGGTTCCTTTCGTGTTTCAACTTCACATCATCCTGGCGTTTCTTCTGTTCGCTTCCATTCCGTTTACCCATCTGGTCCATATGTTTTCTTTTCCCGCACGTTATCCGGCAAGAGCTCCGCAGCAGTACCGTTCCAGAAACAGTTACCGGAAACGGGAGAGAACCTGATTTCTATTTTGATATGGACGAAAATTTCTGATGACAATAATAGCTGTTCATGAAGAGCATCTCTGCTTAACCAATGAGAAACTGATTGAAAAATATGCTTCCGCTTTTGGAAAACCAGCTTTATCCGTGCATTCTCTGAGACATTCATTTGCAACCCGTTATCACTTAGAGAACAATAATGTGCCAAGATTGAAAAACAACCTTTATTGTTGGTGGCGATCAAATTAAGATTGAAGCTCTAGGAGAAAAAAACATAGGACTTTTCGACACTTCTATGTTTATATGGGTAGACGCATCTTTTAAAACAAAAATCGATTTAAAACGATCTGAGGACTCTAGTTTTTAGACCACTAAGACAGTTTTAAACCCCCTGCAAAAAAACAGGGGGTTTCTCGACAGCCTGAAAGTCGCCATTAATGGCGACTTTTTCTATAGTAATGGATTCAGAATGATGGTTTGCGTCTAAGGAGACTTCTTTTATGGAATACATAGATAAGGTTGTACAATGATATAAAATTCCCCACTTGTAAGAGGTGATTTCAGTTTCATCATTGATCAAACGACCAAAGTGATGAGCTTATAGCGGGGGAGGTTTATCAGTAGATGAACAGAAGAAAATGATCCAAACAGTCATATAATTACGTAAAATACTGTTTTGACGTAATTAATGCCGGCGGCGACTTTGTATTATGTAAGCCGCGAATAAGAGTATGCGTGAAAATGCGGAAATGGACTCGCGCGGGGATGCTGCAAAATCCGATGTTTGAGCGGTATATTATATAAGCATCTTGACGTTTTTTATCGAACTTGGACTCAGAAATCAAAGTGAGATTTCCACGAATGTCACCAAGCTTCAGTGGGATTATATCCGAAATCCTCTAGCCTTGTATTGATTCCAAACATGAACAAAAACCGATACTTCTTACCGCATGATCTACATGAGCTTGTTAGAAAGGTGGTTATCGTGCATATCATCGAGTTTCTATTATCTAATAAAAGATTAGAAGAGCCGTTCACATGCAAATACGGCTGTAAATTGCCTAACTTCTCAGAGGTTAATTGGAATATTTGGAACATAAAAGTCGAGATAAAAGATTTTTCAGCTTTAAAGTAGCTCAGCACTCAAAAAGAGAAGATAAAAACTGAATATATATTCCTAAGAGAATATTGTAATTTTGATCTATTAACAAAGATATCCTCAAGTGTTAGACAAAAAACTTTCAAAAATGATGAGCTTCTAACGATGACTAAAGAAGATTTGCAATTTAGTTCTCAGTTTAACTTCGAACTTAATCCAGCCAATAAAATGCTTTTCCAATCAATTAATTGATATATTAGGAAAAAACTTCTTGAAAATCATTCTCATTGTATTAAACAGTTATGGAATTTATTAAAATCAGAATCTCAAAAAATTTCCAGTTATGTATCCATACGCTTTTGCTTACGTACATTGGAGAAAAATAGCTAGTGAGTAATACTCCTGCTTTTAGTAAGGCTAACCCCTATAATTCTCCTTTGAGCTATGTGTGCACGAATTAGCATTCTTGGGCGCAGGCAGTGGAAGTGAGTTTTAACGATGAGGAAGTCCAAATTATTGGTAGAGCGCTTATCAGTCACAAAAAAGATATTGAACGTGCTTTTAATTAAGATAAAATTAATGCTACTGATAAAGAGGCTTTTTTGAAAAATGGGAAGCCACCGAGAAAATACTTACGAAAAGGTGAGGCCTATATTCTTGATGCTTTTGCTTAAGGGTAAGTAATAAAGATGTTCCACAGAATTGACCGGTTGAGTCGATCAGCTGGATCTGCCCTAATAGAGGTAGCCAAACATAAAGGAGTTTTCAGTGATGAACAAAAATGATCAAATCCTTCAAGAAATTCTCAAAGCATCAATGAAAAACACATCAACAAAGAGGTAAAACCAAGACCCCGACTCCTCATTGTCTAATAAAGTGCTGGTCGCCAAACTAACCACTTATTAGATACATAGTTGGGTTCTTTTTTTGCAGTTACTGTATTAAAAACATTATGCTTTGAATCTTTCAACTACAAAAAGATTATAGCATTGCCTATTCCAATTGAAAACATAAGCAAAAAGTACGTGATAATCGTAGGAAAATCTATATATGTGATAAGAAAAATAAATCTAAGACAGCCTATTTAGTTCGAAAAATGGTAAGAAAAAAATTTGCGCCTAACTTTTTAAGGGGAAATTTTCAACTCGACAAAAGTCCTTCATAATTTCATCATGTTTAGAACGAAAATATCGTAATAAAGCTGTGAAGGTACGAAAATGACGTAATAAAATACAAGAAAAAAGTAAGAAAATCTTTAAAAATATTCAGGTTCGTGAGAGATTATTAATCAAAAAAATTTGAACACTACGATAAATTCGTAATAAAATTTTAAGAAAGTACGAATAAATTGTAATGAAAATTAATGAAGTACGAGTATTGGGTAATAAAACTTAAATGGTACGAAGAAAGAGTGATAATTTTCTCCCATATAATTCTTTTAAATTTTATTTAAAATGTTTTTAAACTCTAATGGTTGAAAAAGTACGATATTATCGTAATAAAAAATTACAAAACTTAAAATTGTAATAAAAATGGAATGAGTACGAACATATAGTAATAAAAACTAGCAGCTGCTGATGAAAGTAAAGCTAGACAGATCTCTTATGTAATTCCTTCTAAATAACCGTCTAATTCGAAGATATGGTCAAAATAATGCATCCTAATTTTAGATGTGGTATATTCGTCAATCCACAGAGTTCAAAAGAACCTAAAATGCCTAAAAAGCGAGCTTCTCAACAAAGTATTTAATTGAGAAGCTAAGAGCTCATTGGGTAAATCTTGTTTAAAACAAACAGAGTACGCTGAGATGCTTGACTTGTCCAACCAAGGATATCTCAACTAAAAAAGATGCTAAAATAAATGAATTATGAGTTTTTTACATATCCTAATAATTTGCTTTTATGCAGATCAGATTCATAAATAATTGCCTAAATGCGTCTATAAAGACCGCCAAGATGCTTGCTTTATTCAAATAACGAATTCATGAGTCTGTTTATCCATTTAGATCGTTCATTTGTTTCATCCTCGTCTTTACGCCATATCCGTCTTTGAGATAAACGACATCTCCTCCCTTAACCCCCTGGTCCACTACTAACCTCGGAACATCTTGTGTCTTTCCTTTGATCTCAATGACCGCCATACCATTCCTCAAACCAATCGACTATTCCTTTCAGTTTTTAATTCTCCTTTATTAAGGCATAAATGAGGTTTTACCTTGCCCGTGTACACCGTCTTTCTCCACGACTAATCGACATCGACCGTAAAACCTTTGGATACACGAGATTGGTTGACCGATGCCGTCCGTCACGGAGGTGTGACAGTCACCTTATCGTTAGGGGCAGGCTTTGGATTATCAATATCCGCTTCGACTGTCATTTCTTGTACCTCTGCAGAAGAAGGGGGAGAGGGGGGCGCTGCAGCGGGAGTAGTGGCTTCCGTGGGAACTTCCGGAATCACTTTTCCGGTTGACCAGGGGATGCACATTGAATTTTACAGTTTCACCGTCCGAAAGGGCGACGATGCTGCCGTCAGTATCAGTTCTGAATACATTATCCCCAAACGTCTTCAAACGGTCCAGGACAGTTCTTGGCGGGTATGCAAAGTTATTACCTGTATAACCGCGTAGGAGGTAGATAAGGCCTTGAGGAACGCGTTGAACTTGATGAACTGGAGCCATGGGACGCCAATAAAACGTAAAAAAGGAATAATATATTCTTGTTTTATTGTGTAAATAAGTCAAGGAGGGATTTTAAATTCAATGCTATTACGATGAAAACGATAGAGAAAGAAAGAATTAATAGATTAATCATTTTAAATGAGCAGGCCGGGTTCATGTTCTGATCGTGAGGTACTAGGCGCTCTTTTATTAGTGTTGCACAAATGAAATTATTTTTTTATTTGACATTATATTGAATACATTTGCACTAGATGGTATATTTTTTTTACCTTGATAATGATCAGGATGATAGGGAAGAAGTAGCAACTTAAGAAGTGACAAAAATAATAATTTCCAATTTATTGAATACACTAATTAACCTAATTATGGACACTACAAGATGTTAGGGAGGATGTAATAGGGCTATCACACTAGCGATTTGGACTAAACACGGAAAATGTAACAATTGAAGTTGAAACCCTCCCATAGAGGCTGTATAAAGTCTCAGGCAGACACGATATCACGATCTGCACTATCTATGCCAACCGTTCACCCGCAGGGACAAAAAAATGATCGGTATGTTCGTCAGCGCTGTCCCCGCCCATATTCGGATTGATCCCGAGAAGGAGCTTTTTGACTTCCTGAAACGGGTAGCTTTCGAGCATTTGTCTCATCTCCGGCATCAATGGTATCCTTACAATCAGCTGGTTTAAGAGCTCCGCGCCGCAGGCTCCACCAAAGACACGTATAGACTGTTCGATATGTCGATCCAATACCGAACGTTGGCGGCGATCCACTTCGGCGAATATGCGCGGCTGGATAACCTGCAATCGTTGTGCGCCGGCCATACCGTCATCGATTTTGATCTGCAACTGGCCGAAAATTTGACGCTGAACCAGATGAGCTTGCTGTTCAATTACCGAATTGGCCTGTTCGACGAAACGGAGGTCAGACGCATAGTTGACAAGTATATGACGATTGCCCGTCAACTGATATCGCAGCCGAATTAAATCATCGGTAGGCTGTCGCTGCTCAGCGAATCCGAGGAAAAAGGCTCGATGGATTTCAAAAGACTGTTGTGTCGTTTCCCACGGAGAGGGAAAGGCTGGACGATTCGAAGGCGCAAATTTTAGTCATTCAGGACCATTTGCAGGAGCGTGCAGCGTTTGGAGGCACTGTGATTCTGTTGAATACGCTTTCCTGCCTGGACGATGAACGGAATCCGGAGTCATCCGCCGGCCCGGAACATTTTGCGTATGTGATTTACACCTCGGGTTCAACCGGAAAACCGAAAGGTACTCTGATCGACATCGGCATGTGGGGCGCCTGTTATTCAACAGCCAGAATCGTTTCAATTTTCACGCCGCCGACACATGGACCCTGTTCCATTCAATTGTGAACCCGGGGAAACGGGGAATTTCCTAGAACCAAAAGAGGCGGAGGAGAAAAATAAAGATAAAACCTAATAATCTGAAAGTATAACCAGTGTCTGGAGCCATACGATATCCGGCTAATGCTCGCACAGTATCCTGAACAATGCTGCCTAAACTGTACAACGGTGGGATTACTTTGCCTTTATTCTTAGGATGTCCTTTATCTTTAGTGTCAAAGAAATTTTTCAGAAATCCGATGAATTCTATCGCAAATTGTTCAGTTACAATCCTGCTGGCGTATTCAATGTCGTCGGTTACTTCGATCCCATTGCTAACCATAATTTTTATAAAACATGTTCTTTCCAAGCTGGATAACGCAACCCTTCAATTGCAAAACAGTTTTAGATATGTGATCAAATCAGAAAGTAAAAAAAGAATGCACCAAGAAGCAAGCAACTACGCATAGAATTTTTAAGCCGTCTGAGTAAGAAGAAATGGCTCATGTCCATTTTTGAAATCCTGAATGATTCGAAGGAAGAAGAGTCATGAAGCTAATTGCTCGGCTTTTATCCACGAGTGAGCTGAAAGAACAGTGCACGCATATCCAACTCCTTGCCAAAGGCAGTCATTATTGGGACTACTTTTTACCAATATCAATTTTTCTGAGGAGAGAGACGTATGACTCAAAACAATATTCAATTGTTTGCATTAAGCCAGCCACAGCAACGAATTTGGTACACAGAGCTTGTGTATCCTAGTCGCAACACGTCCACAATTATTGCCACTGTTAAAATCAAGGGAACGGTTCGCATAGATGCATTGCAGCAGGCAATGAACCGGGTGATTGCACAAAATGATTCTTTTCGTATTAAAATCACGGTTCGGGACGGCATTCCCTATCAATATGTGGAGCCGTTTGCTGCTCAAAGCATAGAAGCCCTTCAGTTTACCCAGGAGGAGGCTGAGCTATGGGTGAGCCATCATAACGCACAGCCGTTCCCCTTACTGGATTCGCAGCTATATCGATTTGTTATTTTGCAGCTGGGCGAAGAAGATACCTGGTTTAGCTTTAAGATGCATCATATTATTTCTGACGGCTTTACCATGGAAAAGGCAATTAATGAAATTACCGGAAATTATATGAATATTGTTCATGGTACAGGTTCAGATACGCCGCCCCCGGCGAACTCATATCTCGATTTTATTCAGACGGAACAAAGCTATGAGCAATCAGAACGCTATCATAAGGATAAGAAGTACTGGACGGAGAAATTTACCGATTTGCCGGAGGTTACAGGTTTAAAATCATACAACCCGCTCACGGTGAGCACGGCTGCACGACGGGAGATTCATACACTGGAGCACGAATTATATCGGGGTGTCACGGCTTTTTGCGAGGCGCATAACATCAGTGTTTTTACATTTTTCCTGGCTGCTCTGTATATTTATTTACATAAAACGACAGGTGAACAAGATTTAACTGTAGGTACATTGTATGCCAACCGTACGTTAAAGAAGGAAAAAAATACGATGGGGATGTTCGTCAGCACCGTGGCTACGCGCCTGCGGGTTGAGCCGGAATCCGAGCTGCTCACCTTCTTGCAAGGTGTGGGCAGGGAGCAGGCGTCCATTTTGAGGCATCAGCGTTATCCGTACAACAAAGTTATTCAGGATTTGCGTGAACATCAAAGCAGTACGGACATTCGGCGCTTGTTTGGCGTTACCATTCAGTACCGTACGCTGAGCTTCTCCCGTTTTGATGAAGCCGTTCAGCAGGTGGATGCCGATTTCTGCGGAGATACGGTGAACGACTTTGATATTGCCATGATAGACATGCTGGATGACGATAAGCTTATACTACAACTGGATTATCGGATCGAGCTGTTCAGCGAGCAGGAGATTGCCCGGATTATTCAGCAATTCCTGAATGTGGCAGATCATATGGTGAAAGGACCACAGAAGCGGATTCAGGAGTTGTCACTGATGAGTGACGAAGAGCGAGCGCAAATTGTGGATGTATTTAATGCGACAGCAGTGCCCTATCCCCAAGATGTGGGGATTCATGAGTTATTCGAGGAACAGGTAGAACGTATACCGGATCAGACAGCAGTTATGTTTGGAAATCAGAGACTGACTTATCGGGAGCTGAATGAACGGGCCAACTCATTGGCACGAATGCTTCAATTACATGGAGTAGGACCTGACAAGCTGGTCGGCTTGATGATGCAGCGCTCAGTTGAAATGGTCGTCGGTCTCTTGGCCGTTCTAAAAGCAGGCGGTGCTTATGTACCGATCGATCCCAAATTTCCGTCAACTCGTATTAAATACATGCTGGAAGACAGCGATGTCACAGTGCTTCTGACCAGTCGTGATTTGGCAGAAGAGCACCAATGCAACGCCAATACCCTGTTTTTAGAGGATGCAGAATTGTATCTGGGAGAAAGTGGAAACCTGGGGGCGATTGCCCGCCCAGAGCATTTGGCTTATGTCATCTATACATCAGGAACGACTGGAAAACCGAAAGGCGTTATGGTTGAGCATCATTCAGTCCTGAATCGGATTTTGTGGATGCATAACCGCTACGGCTTGAGTGCGGAGGATACGATCCTGCAAAAGACCACCTTCACCTTCGACGTGTCGGTGTGGGAGCTGTTCTGGTGGTCGATGGTCGGTTCGAAGGTAAGCTTGCTGTCGGTCGGCGGGGAAAAGAATCCAGAGGAGATCGTCGATACGATTGCCCTCGACGGAGTCACCACGATGCACTTCGTGCCAGCCATGCTGCATGCGTTCCTGGAGTATGTGGAGCAGCAGCCACGGGAAGTGATGCAGGCGAAGCTGGGCACGTTGCGCCACGTATTTGCCAGCGGAGAAGCGTTGCCGCCGCAACATGTGGCGCGGTTCCAACGGCTCGTGTCGAGCTTGGGTGGAGCGAAGCTGATCAACCTGTATGGTCCGACGGAAGCGACGGTGGACGTAACGTACTTTGATTGCGAGCCAGGAGAGGACTATGCGGTTATCCCGATCGGGAAACCGATTCAGAACATCCGTCTGTACATCGTGAAGGAAGGCACGGAGCAATTGCAGCCGATCGGGGTTATAGGCGAGCTGTGCATCGGCGGTGTAGGCGTAGCCCGTGGATATCTGAACCGTCCGGAATTAACGGCGGAGAAATTCGTCGCCGATCCATTTGCCGGTGGCGAATCAGGCTATGAGCGGATGTACCGTACAGGAGATTTGGCGAGATGGATGCCGGACGGGAAAATCGAATATTTGGGCCGGATTGACCATCAAGTGAAAATCCGGGGCTACCGGATCGAACTGGACGAGGTCGAATCGCATCTGCTAAAAGTGGAGTCTGTACGAGAAGCCGTAGTCATGGCACATGCGGGTGAAACGGGGCAAAAACAAATGGTGGCGTATTATGTCGCCGAGCAAGAGCTCGGAGCTAGCGAACTGAGAAGTGAGCTAGGCCGGGATCTGCCAAGCTATATGGTGCCGTCGTATTTTATACAGCTGGAGCAGATGCCGCTGAGTCCAAACGGCAAAATCGACCGCAAGGCATTGCCGGCACCGGAAGGCAGCTTGCAAAGCGGGGCCGACTATGCCGAGCCGCGCACCGCGCCGGAACGGGCTATGGTAGCGGTCTGGCAGGCCGTACTTGGCGTACAGACGGTCGGTATTCTGGACAATTTCTTTGACCTAGGGGGCGATTCGATTAAAGCGATTCAAATCGCATCCCGTGTTTTCCAGACTGGCTACAAGCTGGATATGAAGGATTTGTTCCGGTATCCAACAATCGCTGGGCTGGCACCGCATATGCACGAAGTCAGCCGCGTAGCAGATCAAGGAGAAGTGAGCGGGGAAACGGCGCTGCTTCCGATCCAGCACTGGTTCTTTGCTCAGGAGCGCGAGCGTCCGCAGCACTTTAACCAGGCGGTTATGCTCTATCGCGCCACAGGCTTTGATGAAACGGTGGTTCGCCAGGCAATGGATCACATCGTGAAGCATCACGATGCGCTGCGTACAGTTTTCCATCCGGGTGCCTCCGGTTACTCGGCTTGGACACGCCGTGTAGAGGAAGGCACGTTGTATACGCTGGAAACTGTGGACTACCGTGAACGGGCGACCTATGCGGCGGCGCTGGAAGCGAAAGCAACGGAGATCCAAAGCAGCATCGACCTGTCCGCAGGACCATTAGTCAAGCTCGGATTGTTCCGCACAACCGGGGGCGATCATCTGCTGATAGCCATTCACCATTTGGTAATGGACGGGGTGTCGTGGCGGATTCTGTTTGAGGATTTCGCTACAGGCTACGAGCAAGCGATGAAGGGTAAGCCCGTACGTTTGCCTTATAAAACGGATTCCTTCCAAACGTGGGCGCGCGAGTTGACGGCTTACACTCATCGTTCTGCGGCTGCATCGGATGCGTCCTATTGGGAGCAGGTAGAGCAGGCCAAAGCCACGATTGCTCCGCTGCCTAAGGATTTTGTCTATGAAGGCTCCTTGAATGCCGACAGTGAAGTGCTGATGGTGGAGTGGAGCGAGGATGAAACCCGGCAGTTATTGAAGCAGGCCCATCGCGCCTACAACACCGAGGTCAATGATTTGCTGCTGACTGCGCTGGGGCTGGCACTGCATAACTGGACAGGTGCAGGACAGGTTCTGGTGAACCTGGAGGGCCATGGCCGGGAAGCCATTCTGCCAGAGGTGGATATCACGCGTACGATCGGCTGGTTTACGAGCTTGTATCCGGTACAGCTAGAGACAGGCAAGGGCATGACCCTGGCACAGCGGATTAAAGAAACGAAGGAAGGTCTGCGCCGGATTCCGCACAAAGGGTTAACGTATGGAACGTGGCGCTACTTGTCCCATGCGTCTGCATCGGATGAAGCGCGCATGATTGCAGCAGAACCGGAAGTCAGCTTTAACTATTTAGGTCAGATCGATCAAGATCTGCAATACAGCGGAATCACGTTGTCACCCTACGGTGTAGGGGAGACAGATGATGCACATTCACCGCTACAGTACACGCTGGATTTGAACGCGATAATCTCGAAAGGCACGCTGCGCTTGACCATTGCTTACAGCCGTAAGCAGTATCGTAAAGAAACGCTGGAACGCGTGGCGGGACTGCTTCAATCCGCTTTGCAAGAGGTGATTGCGCATTGTGTCGCTCAGGAACAGCCGGAGCTGACCCCGAGTGATGTGTCCTTCAAAGGCCTGACAATTGGGGAGCTGGAGCAAATAGCGGAGCTAGCTGCCCTTACCGGTGAGCTGGAAGATGTATACGCACTGATCCCGATGCAGAAAGGCATGCTCTTTTACAATCTGATGGATTCACAATCAGGAGCGTATTTTGAGCAGGCATCGTTTGCTCTGCAGGGACACCTTAACATCGCTGCGTTTGCGGCAAGTTTGGATATATTGGTGCAGCGGCATACGGCACTGCGCACGAATTTCTACAGCGGCTGGAAGGATGAACCGCTTCAGGTCGTGTACCGGAATAAGCGCAGCGAGCTGTATGTGGAGGATTTGCGGGATATGGAGGAAGTGAAACAATACGATTACATCCTTGAATTTACGCGCAAAGACAAGCAGAGGGGCTTTGATCTAGCGCAGGATGCATTGATGCGTGTCGCTGTTTTGCACACAGGTGAGGATTCGTACCGTTTTGTATGGAGTTTCCATCATATCGTGATGGATGGCTGGTGCTTCCCGCTGGTGACAGGCGAAGTGTTTGCGAGCTATTTTGCGATACTGGCTCATAAGCAGCCGGAGCTGGCACCTGTAACGCCGTACAGTCAATATATCGAATGGCTGGAGCAGCAGGATCGTCAGGCTGCATCCAGTTACTGGAGCAAGGTTCTGGAAGGATATGAGGAGCAGTCCCGCTTGCCACAGACAAAAATTCAGGGCAAAACGGGGTATCAGGCAGAGCGTCTGGACTTTGACCTGGGTGCGGAGCTAACGGCTGGCATTCAGCGAGTAGCCAAACGTTATCAGGTGACTATTAACACGTTGATGCAGACCGTCTGGGGCATTTTGCTGCAAAAATATAACGGCACGGATGATGTCGTGTTTGGCAGTGTAGTATCTGGGCGTCCGGCAGAAATTCCGAATGTGGAACACATCATCGGTCTGTTTATCAATACGATCCCTGTACGCATCAGCACTCAAGAGGGCAGCTTGTTCTCGGACGTGATGAAGCAAAATCAGCAGCAATCCATTGCTTCCCAGGCCTACGATACGTACCCGCTGTATGAAATTCAGAGGTTATCGGAGCTCAAGCAGGATTTGATCAATCATATTCTTATTTTCGAGAATTATCCGGTGGATAAACAAATTGAGCAATTAGGCAACAGCGAACAATCCGGCTTCAGCATTACAGGAGTCGAGTCTGTCGAGCAGACCAACTATGACTTTAACCTGGTGGTGCTGCCGGGGAACACCATTCACATGAGCTTTGGTTACAATGCACTGGCCTTTGAACGTGAAAGTGTAGAGCAAATTCGAGGCCATCTGGTTCAACTACTGAAACAAGTGGCAGCGAACCCGGATATTCGGGTGCATGAGCTGGATATGGTAACCGCGCAGGAGCGTGAGCAAATCGTCGAGGTTTGGGGCAATACGGCGGCCGCGTATCCAAGCGAGCAAACGATGCATGGCCTGTTCGAGGCGCAAGCTGCACAGACACCGGAGCAGGCAGCGTTGTTTTTCGAAGGAGAGCGGCTGAGCTATCGTGAGCTGAATGAACGCGCCAACCGTCTGGCACGTACCTTGCGCAGTCAGGGTGTAACAAAGGATCATCTGGTAGGTCTGATGACTGAGCGTTCGGTAGATATGATCGTGGGTATCTTAGGCATTTTGAAAGCCGGAGGTGCATATGTTCCAATCGATCCGACGTATCCAGAGGAGCGTATCCGCTACATGCTGAACGACTCAGGTGCGGAACTGCTGTTGACGCAAAGCTATCTGGTGGAAAAAGCCGTTTTCGAAGGTCATGTGCTGGTGCTGGATGGAGCACAGACGGTGTATCACGAGGATGGTTCCAACCTGGAGCCGTTGTCCGGTCCGAACGACTTGGCGTATGTGATTTATACGTCCGGTACGACGGGGCAGCCGAAGGGCGTTATGGTAGAACACCGTAATGTCGTGCGTTTGGTGAAAAATACTAATTATGCGCAATTGGATGCCGACACGCGCATTTTACAGACAGGGGCTGTTGTCTTTGACGCGTCCACCTTTGAAATATGGGGTGCGCTATTGAACGGCGGCCAGCTGGTGCTGGTGAGTCAGGATGTCATTTTGGACGCACCCAAGCTTAAGGAAGCTGTTCAAAGCCATGGCATTACGACGATGTGGCTGACCGCTCCGCTCTTTAATCAGCTGTCCCAGCAGGATCTGGAGCTGTTCGAGGGGATACGGGAGCTGCTGGTCGGCGGTGATGTACTGTCCGTACCGCATATTAACCGAGTAATGAAGGCCCATCCGCACCTGCAGATTATTAACGGCTATGGCCCGACCGAAAATACGACCTTTTCCACAACACATGCGATTACTGGCATGCAATCCGAATCGGTGCCGATTGGCCGTCCAATCCATAACTCGACGGTGTATGTCGTGGACCGTTCGATGCAGCTGCAGCCTGTTGGGGCGTGGGGAGAGCTGATCGTCGGCGGTGACGGGGTGGCACGCGGATACCGCAACCGTCCTGACCTGACGGCCGAAAAGTTCATCGACAGTCCGTTCCGCAGCGGAGAACGCTGCTATCGCACAGGGGACCTGGTGCGCTGGAATGCGGACGGGACGCTGGAATACAAGGGACGGATCGACGCCCAGGTGAAAATCCGGGGCTACCGGATCGAGCTAGGCGAGGTGGAAGCGCAGCTGTTGAAGCTGGAGGCTGTGCGAGAAGCCGTCGTAATTGCACGTGAGGATGAGCAGGGGCAAAAGCAGCTCTGCGCCTATGTGGTAACTCATACGGAAGTAGCGGCAAGTGAGCTGCGCAGCGCATTGAGTCAGGAACTGCCGGGCTATATGGTGCCGTCGTATTTTGTGCAGCTGGAGCAATTGCCTCTGACGCCCAATGGTAAGGTGGATCGTCGGGCGTTACCGCAGCCAGAGGGAAGTGTGGACTCCTGCGAGGATTATGTAGCAGCGCGAACCGAAGTGGAGCGGACGCTGGTATCGGTATGGCAATCTGTGCTGGGCATCGAGCAAATTGGTGTATTCGATAACTTTTTCCATCTGGGCGGCGACTCGATCAAGGCCATTCAGGTGTCTTCAAGACTGCTGCAAAACGGCTATAAACTGGAAATGAGGGAACTGTTCCAATATCCGACTATTGCGGAGCTAAATGGGCGGGTACAGCAGGTGAGCCGTGTCTCGGACCAAGGGGAGGTCACGGGTACGGTAGCGTTGACGCCGATTCAGCATTGGTTTATTGAGCAGCAGCCATCCAAGCCAGGACACTATAATCAGGCATTGATGCTGCACCGTGAGGATCGTATGGACGAAACGGCGCTTCGTCAGGCATTGCAACGCATTGTTGAGCATCATGACGCATTGCGTATCGTATTCCGCCAAAATGCAGACGGCGGATTTGAAGCCTGGAACCGTGGCGTGCAAGAAGGGGAACTCTACAGTCTCGAAGTCGTGGACTTTACGAACGAGCCTAATTTTGCTCATGGGCTGGAAGCAAAAGCCAGCGAAATTCAAGGCAGCATCTGCCTGGATGAAGGCCCTTTGGCGAAGCTGGGGCTGTTCCGTTGCCCTGATGGGGATCATTTGCTGGTTGCGATCCACCATTTGGTGGTCGACGGTGTATCTTGGCGCATTTTGCTGGAGGATTTGGCAACCGGCTATGAGCAGGCTTTACGGGGCGAGTCTGTCCGTTTGCCGAATAAGACGGATTCCTTCCGCCTGTGGGCTGGTCAGCTGTCAGCTTATGCGAGCAGCACCGCATTGGAGAAGGAGCGTGCGTACTGGCAACAACTTGAGCAAGCTGGAGCCGCTCAAGCGGCATTGCCGAAGGATTACACTCGCAAATCCGAGACCAAGCATCAGCTACGCGATGACCGTACGCTTACGGTGGCGTGGACGGCCGAAGAGACAGAGCAATTTTTGAAGCAGGCACACCGTGCCTACAATACGGAAGCAAACGACCTGCTGCTGACAGCTCTGGGCACCGCTATTCATGAGTGGGCAGGCACCAGTCAGGTGCTTGTCAATCTGGAGGGCCACGGACGGGAAGCCATTTTGCCGGATATGGATATTACGCGTACAGTTGGTTGGTTTACCAGCCAGTTCCCGGTTGTGCTGGATATGGGAGAGGATCGGAATGTGGGACGGCGTATCAAGAACGTCAAAGAAGGGCTGCGCCGTTTGCCGCTTAAAGGAATTGGATACGGGATATTGAGATATCTTGCTGCTGCTAGGGAAGGGGAACCCTCTTTTGTTGCCGAGCCGGAAATCAGTTTTAACTATCTCGGACAATTCGATCAGGATTTGAAAAATAATGCATTCCGCATGTCTCCGTATTCCATCGGGGCTTCCGTTAGTGATACGTTGACCAAGCGATACGCGCTTGATATCCACGGCATGATCACGGAAAGTGTGCTGGAACTGACGATCAGCTACAGCAGCAAGACATTCATGAAAAAATCAATCAAAAAACTGGCCAATCTGCTTCAGGAAAGCTTGCGCCAGGTCTTGGCCCATTGTGTGGAAAAAGAGCTGCCGGAGCTGACACCAAGCGATCTGTCCTTCCAGGGACTGACGGCCGGAGAGCTGGAGCACATTGTAGAGCAAACCGCTGCTACAGGAGAGCTGGAAAATATTTATTCACTAACGCCGATGCAAAAGGGAATCCTGTTTCACGGCTTGATGGAACCGCAATCCGGAGCCTATTATGAGCAGGCGACATTTGATCTGCAAGGCAGCTTCCAGGTGGATGTTTTTGGCAAAAGCTTGAATCAGCTGGTGGACCGCCATCAAATTTTCAGAACGAACTTTTATAGCGGATGGAATGAGCAACCTTTACAGGTGGTGTACCGCCACAAACTTGCCGGATTCCGTTTTGAAGATGTGCGTTCGATGGAGCAAGAGGAGCTGAACGCGTACATTGCCGATTTTGCAGAGCGCGACAAAGCAGAGGGCTTTGATTTTAGCTCAGGTGAGCTGATGAGAGTATCTATATTACGTAAAGGCGAGGAGTCTTACCGCTTTGTGTGGAGCTTCCATCATATTTTGATGGACGGATGGTGCTTGTTTCTGGTCGTCGGGGAAGCTTTCAATACGTATTTTGCATTGCTCGAAGACCGCAAGCCTGAGCTTGCCCCGGTAACGCCATACAGCGAATATATTGAATGGCTCGAACGGCAGGACAATGCAGAGGCTGAACGGTTCTGGAGTGACTATTTTACTGGCTTTGAACAACAGACGGTGCTACCGCAAGCCAAGCAGTTGGACGGTCACGCCAAGGGATATGAGGCGGACAAGCTTTCGTTTACGCTGAGCCGTGAAGTGACCGAACGAATGAACAAGCTGGTCAATCAGCAGCAGGTGACGGTAAATACACTGCTGCAAGCGGCGTGGGGCGTTGTGCTGCAACGGTATAACCATAGTCCGGACGTTGTATTTGGCAGTGTCGTATCCGGTAGATCAGCGGATATTCCAGGCATCGATAAGATGATTGGTTTGTTTATTAATACCGTTCCAGTACGGATTCATAGCGAAAAAAATGTTACGTTCGCCGGGCTGATGAAGCAGACACAGGAACAGGCGCTGGCTTCCCGTGCCTATGAAACCTATCCGTTATATGAAATTCAGGCCCTGACGAAGCAGAAGCAGGATCTGGTGAACCATATTATGGTGTTTGAGAACTATCCGGTGGAACAGCGTATGGAGCAAATGGGCAGCCATGCCACGAACGGCTTTACCATCGCCAATGCTTCCATGTCGGAGCAAACAAACTATGATTTCAACATTACCATTGTGCCTGGCGATGAAATCGATGTTCATTTGGAATACAATGCGCTGGTGTTTGAACGCGGAACAGTGGAGCAGATCCGTGAGCATTTGCTGCATGTCATAGAGGAAGCGATTTACAGACCGGATGCGCTGGTCGATGAACTTGAGCTGGTGACTGCTGAGGAAAAAGCAAAAATCATCGGCGGTTTTGGTTCAGTCGGCGTGTCTGCGTGGAGTGATGTGAAGGAAGCAGAATTATTGTTCCATGTCTATGTGCAGGAACAGGCACAGCTTGTACCGGACCATGTGGCAGTAGTATACGAGGAGCAACAGCTAACGTACCGCGAGCTGAACGAGCGTGCGAACCAATTGGCTCGCCGATTGCGGAATGAAGGGATTGGACGCGAGTCGGTTGTTGGCATTTTGAGCGAACGTTCGGTGGACATGCTGGTCGGCGTACTGGCGGTATGGAAGGCCGGCGGCGCGTATGTGCCTTTGGATGCTGATTATCCGTCGGAGCGAATCCGCTTTATGCTGGGGGACAGCGGTGCAACGGTGCTGCTGACCCAAACAGGCTTGCAGGAGCGTGCGCAGGTATGGCTGGAGGAAAGCCAGTGGGCTTTAGCGGGAGCAAAATCCGAAGGCCAACTGGAAACGGCGGTTAGCGCTGAAACGTTGGAACAGGATACGTATGCGCTCAGTGGAGACCTGAGCCCTTTAAAATTAGCTTCGCCAACTGACAACGAAGCAGTATCCGAACCTTCGGCTGTACTGCGTCTGCATACGGTGCTGGCACTGGACGATGAGTCGCTGTATACCGGGGATGCTACGGATATCGAACACATCAATGAGCCGCAGGACTTGGCGTATGTGATCTACACCTCGGGCACAACGGGACGTCCGAAGGGGGTCATGATCGAGCATCTCAGCCTGGTGAATACGGCTGCGGCGTATCGCCGGGATTACCGCCTGAGCCAGTTCCCGGTACGGCTGCTGCAACTGGCAAGCTTCTCATTTGACGTGTTTGTCGGCGATATCGCACGGGCGCTCTATAACGGCGGTACGATGATTATCTGCCCGAAAGACGACCGGATTGACCCGAGCCGTCTGTATGGCTGGATTCGCGATTATCAGATTACGGTGTTTGAATCGACCCCGGCCCTGATCGTACCGTTCATGCAGCATGTGCATGAGCACGGACTGGACATGAGCAGTCTGGAACTACTGATCACCAGCTCGGATAGCTGCAGCGTAACGGATTACCAGGTGCTGCAAGAAAGATTTGGCGCTGATATCCGCATTATTAACAGCTACGGTGTCACGGAAGCAGCGATTGACTCCAGCTTCTATGATGAAGAGTTGTCGAAGCTGCCAAGCAGCGGCCATGTGCCGATTGGTCAGGCATGGCTGAATGCCCGCTTCTACATTGTGGACAGCCAGCTAAATCCAGTGCCGATCGGTGTACTTGGCGAGCTGTGCATTGGCGGTGCTGGCGTGGCACGGGGATACCTGAACCGTGCGGACCTGACCGCTGAGAAATTCGTAGCGAACCCGTACGTAACGGGTGAACGACTGTACCGCACAGGCGATTTGGCGCGGTGGATGCCAGACGGCAATGTAGACTTTATTGGCCGGATGGACTACCAAGTCAAAATCCGGGGCTACCGGATCGAGCTGGGTGAGATTGAAACCGCGATCCAGCGGATACCGGGTGTGCGTCAAGCCGTAGTCATCGACCGGACGGATGAACGTGGGCACAAGTATTTGTGTGGATACATCACGGGAGAAACCGAGCTGCAGATCGAGGAAGTACAGGCAGCCCTGGAAGCAGGACTGCCAGCGCACATGGTGCCTGCACGTCTGATGCGACTGGAGACGATCCCGCTGACCAGCAACGGCAAAATCGACCGCAAGGCCTTGCCGGAGCCGGAAGGCAGCATCCATACCGGCGCAGCTTATGTAGCACCGCGTACCACGATCGAGCAGGAATTGGCTACGGTATGGGCCGGGGTGCTCGGCGTGGAAGCGTTAGGCACACAGGATAACTTCTTCGAACTGGGCGGCGATTCGATCAAGGCGCTGCAGGTATCATCTCGCCTGCTACAAGTGGGCTATCGACTGGACATGAAGGATCTGTTCAGCAATCCGACGGTAGCATCGCTTAGTCCTTTGCTTCGTACAGACGGCAAAATCGCCAGTCAGGAAGATGTAACAGGCAAGGTGAAACTGACACCCATTCAACGGTGGTTCTTTGAGCAGCAATCGGTTGATCTGCATCACAGCAACCAGGCGATGATGCTGTATCGAGCTGGACGATTTGATGTAAACGTGCTGCGCCGCACGATGGAACGCATAATCCAGCATCATGATGCATTGCGTACCGTATTCCGTGAGACAGAGCATGGCTTTGAAGCCTGGAACCGCAGTGTGGAGGAAGGCGAGCTGTATGCACTGGACATTGTGAATTTCAGCGGGGTTGAAGATGAATCTGCCGCTGTGGAAGCCAAAGCGGGTGAAATTCAAGCCAGCATTCGGTTGAGCGAAGGACCTTTGGTGAAGCTCGGTTTATTCCAATGCGCCCAAGGTGATCATTTGTTGATCGTTATTCACCATCTGGTTGTGGACGGTGTATCATGGCGTATTTTGCTGGAGGATTTGGCGTCCGGTTATGAACAGGCTGTCGCAGGGAAAACGGGCAAAGCCATTCGATTGCCGCACAAAACAGATTCGTTCCAGACCTGGGCTGAGCATCTGTCAACCTATGCGAACAGCGCGATGATGGAGAGGGAACTTGCTTACTGGCAGCATATCGAACAAGCGGAAGCAAGCCTTGCGAAGCCGTTGCCGAAGGATTACGCAAATGATAAAGCCCTGCTTGGAGACAGTGAGGTAGTAACTGTCCGCTGGACGAAGCAGGAAACGGATCTGCTGCTCAAGCAGGCTCACCGCTCGTATAACACGGAAATGAATGACCTGCTGCTGGCTGCACTCGGCAAAGCCGTATATGAATGGTCAGGATCCGAACGGGTGCTGATCAACCTTGAGGGCCATGGACGGGAGGCCATTTTGCCGGATGTGGATATTACACGGACGATAGGCTGGTTTACGAGCCAGTTCCCGGTTGTACTGAATGGAAGTCTGGGACAAGGCGGAAATACTGCTCGTTTGATCAAACAGGTCAAGGAAGGGCTACGTCATATCCCGCAAAAAGGCATTGGCTACGGTATTTTGCGGTACTTGTCAAATACGGATGCTTTTGTGCAAGCAGGTGTGAAGCTTCAGACAGAGCCAGAGATTAGCTTTAACTATTTGGGACAATTCGATCAGGATTACAAAGGCAATGATCTGCAGCCTTCCTCCTACTCTATCGGTGTGCCTGTCAGCACAAATGCGGCTATGGATTTTGCACTGGATATCAATGGCGTGATCGAGGATGGTGAGCTGATCTTCACTATTCGTTACGGCACAACGCAATTCCGTCATGAAACGATTGCACGGCTAGGAGAGCTGCTGGCAGCCGGCTTACGTGAGGTGATTAGCCATTGTGTTGCCCAGGAAAGAATGGTATTGACGCCAAGTGATGTACTGCTAAATAACGTCACGCTGGACGAGCTGGAGCAATTGGTGGAAGATACGCGAGATATGGGTGAACTGGAAAATGTGTATGCCTTAACGCCGATGCAAAAGGGTATGCTTTTCTACAGCCTGATGGACGCGGATTCGGCGGCTTATTTTGAGCAGGCAACCTTTGAGTTGAACGGACATTTTGATGTAGTAGCTTTCGGTAAAAGCTTTGATCTGCTTGTAGAACGTCATGAGGCACTACGGACGAACTTTATCAGTTCCTGGAAGGATGAGCCTGCGCAAGTCGTCTTTCACAACCGCAGAGGAGCATTGTATTACGAAGATTTGCGCGGACTGGAAAAAGAGGCACGTAAAGCTCATGTTGAAGCTTTTATCCTTGCAGATAAAGCCAAAGGATTCCGCCTGGCAGAGGATGTGCTCATTCGTGTTTCCATTTTACAAACGGGAGATGAAACGTACCACTTTATTTGGAGCTTCCATCACATTTTAATGGATGGCTGGTGCTTGTCCTTTATGACGCAGGAGGTATTTGGCAGCTATTTGGCACTGCGTGCGGGTAAAGAGCCCGTACTGGAGCCTGTTACGCCGTTCAGCTGTTTTATTGAATGGCTGGAGCGCCAGGACCGTGAGGCGTCGCTGCAATACTGGAGTGGATATTTGGCAGACTACGAGCAGCAAATTACACTTCCGCAGCAAAAAACAAAGCCTAAATCCATACAATCCGGGGAATATGTCGGCGGAGAGCTGGAATACGACTTCCAGCCGGAGCTGGTCGCTCAGATTGATCGGGTGGCAAAGCAAAATCAGGTGACGATCAACACATTGATTCAGACGGTATGGGGTGTGCTGATACAAAAATATAACAACAGTACGGATGTCGTATTTGGCAGCGTTGTGTCCGGTCGTCCAGGCGATATTCCGGGTGTGGAGCGCATGATCGGGCTGTTCATTAATACGATCCCAGTACGCGTTCAGTCAGAAAAGGGCGAAGCCTTTGTTGAGCTGATGAAGCGAACACAGCGACAGGCGCTGGTCTCCAATGCCTATGACGCGTTCCCGCTGTATGAAATTCAGGCGCTTACCGAGCAAAAGCAGGATTTAATCAATCATATTATGATATTTGAAAATTATCCGGTGGAGCAGCAGGTAGAGCAGCTCGGAAGCGAAGGACAGGAGCCATTTACAATTTCGAACGTGGTGGCTACAGAGCAAACAAACTACGATCTGAACGTAGTCGTTATGCCGGGAGAAGGCATAAAGATTCGTTTTATGTATAACGAACTCAGTTTTGATCAAACAGGCATTGAGCGTCTGTATGGACATTTTGCGCGTCTGCTGGAGCAAATTTCGCTTAACCCACATGCTCGAATTGAAGAGCTGGAATTGGTCACGGTGGCAGAAAAACAACAGATTACAGTGGCTTTTAATGACAACGTTTGTGCATATCCGTGGAATCAGACGATCCATCAGATGTTTGAGGATCAGGTGGAGTATACGCCGGATCAGGTAGCATTGGTGTTTGGAAATCAGAGTCTGACTTATCGCGAGCTGAATGAGCGCGTGAACCGTTTGGCCCGGACGCTGCGTGCGGAAGGAGTTAACCCGGATCAGTCGGTAGGCATTCTGGTGCAGCGCTCGCTGGAAATGATCGTAGGCATCTATGCGATCCTCAAGGCAGGCGGAGCCTACGTGCCGATCGATCCGGAATACCCTGTGGACCGCATCCGCTTTATGTTGGAGGACTCGGGAGTGGAGCTGGTATTGACGCAAGCTAGTTGGGTGGAGCAAGCGTTGCAGAGCTTTGAGGGCAAGGTGCTGGTGCTGGATCGCGAAGACATTTACCATGAAGATGGCTCAAATTTGGAACCATTGGCAGGCCCACATCATGTAGCCTATGTGATCTATACCTCCGGTTCTACTGGAAAACCGAAGGGTGTAATGGTCGAACACCATTCAGTGATCAATCGGATTCTATGGATGCATGACCGTTATGGCTTGGGTGCTGAGGATACGATTTTGCAAAAGACCACCTTTACATTTGACGTGTCAGTATGGGAGCTGTTCTGGTGGTCCATGGTCGGCTCGAAGGTCAGCCTACTGCCGGTTGGGGGGGAAAAGGATCCAGAGGAGATTGCCGACACGATTGCCCGTGACGGAGTCAGTACGATGCACTTTGTACCTGCGATGTTGCATGCGTTCCTGGATTATGTGGATCGACAGCCACGGGAAGTGATGCAAGCGAAGCTGGGCACACTGCGGCATGTATTTGCAAGTGGTGAAGCATTGCCGCCACAACATGTGGTTCGTTTCCAACGCCTCATATCGAATATCGCCGAAGCGAAGCTAACCAATTTGTATGGACCGACGGAAGCTACCGTGGACGTATCGTACTTCGATTGCGATCCCACCGAAGAATATTCAGTTATTCCGATCGGGAAACCTATTCAAAATATCCGACTGTACATCGTAAAAGAAGGCACGGAGCAGTTGCAGCCTGTGGGTATAGCAGGGGAACTGTGTATTGCCGGCGTGGGCCTGGCGAGGGGATACTTGAATCGGCCAGAGTTGACAGCGGAGAAGTTTGTTCCAAATCCATGGTCGGACGGAGAAAGGATGTACCGAACGGGCGACCTAGCCAGATGGTTGCCAGACGGTAATATTGAATACTTGGGCCGACTTGACCATCAGGTGAAAATTAGAGGTTACCGGGTTGAATTGGGTGAAATTGAAGATCAACTACTTAAGCTGTCTTTAGTACGGGAAGCAACAGTTATTGCGCGGGAAAATGGCATGGGTTCACAGGAACTATGTGCCTATGTGGTTACAGACATGGATGAGCCCCAGTTCACAGCGATCAACTTCAGAGAAGCCTTATCAAAGAAGCTTCCATTGTATATGCTTCCATCCAGTTATGTGCAGTTGGAACGCATGCCGTTGTCAGCAAACGGAAAAATCGATCGCAAGGCACTACCGGAGCCAGACATAGGAGATCTGGCTCGCGCAGAGTATGTCGCTCCTCGCACAGTTACGGAAGAGAAGTTAGTAGAAATATGGCAGCAAGTATTGGGCATTCCGCAAGTTGGTATCACTGACAACTTCTTTGAAATAGGGGGACATTCACTACGGGCAATGATCATGCTGGGCAATATTCAAAAAAAGCTGAAGGTGAAACTCTCGATCAGAGAAACATTTAAGTTCCCTACAATTGAACAGTTATCTCAACTGATATCTGGTATGGAGCCTAAAGAATATATGTCCATTCCGTTTGTTGAGCCCCAGGATTTCTATATCCTTTCTTCAGCCCAAATGAGATTGTATATATTAAATCAGCTGGACGGAGGAGAAGTTGCCTACAATATGCCTATCATCATGTGGATAGAAGGCCCGATAGACGTCTCCCGTTTTGAGGAGGCCTTCTCTAAACTGATACAACGTCACGAATCTCTACGGACTAGCTTTATAAAAGTCAATGGCACACCTGTCCAAAAGATACATGATGAGGTTACGTTCGAAATCGACTATTGCCAAGCGGAAGAATCAGAAATACCCATTTATTTGAATGAATTTTTTCAACCCTTCGATTTAACAAAGGCACCGTTGCTTCGTGTAAAACTTGTTCAAGTTTCTTTTGAACGCTATTTGTTGCTGTATGATATGCATCATATCATCTCGGATGGTGTATCAACGGAGATTCTGCTTCGGGAGCTGACATTGCTATACAATGGGAAAGAATTAAAACCGCTGCGTATTCAGTACAAAGACTATGCGGTATGGCAGCATTCAGAGCTTCAAAATGAAGCTCTGAACAAACAGCAACGATATTGGTTGGAATTGCTTCACGAAGAAACTCCGAAGCTTCAACTTCCGACGAATTTTGCCAGACCCAAAAAACGAACCTTTAAAGGAAATGTGATGAATTTCATCATTGACAAAACAGTAAGCAAACAGCTTGAAGATATGGTCTCTAAAGGTGACTATACCTTGTATATGTTATTACTATCTGCCTATATAGTTTTGTTACACAAGTACTCAGGACAGGAAGATATTATTGTGGGCACACCAGTTGCAGGAAGAACTCATCCTGACTTAGATTCACTGATTGGAATGTTTGTTAATACAATTGTTATAAGGAACCAGCCGGAGAAGGATAAAAAATTTAGCCAGTTACTGAAAGAAGTAAAAGAATCCACGCTGCAAGCATACGAGAATCAAGATTATCCGCTGGATGCAATGATTGAGAAACTAGGAATTCGCAGTGATTTAAGTCGTAATTTGTTGTTTGATACGACATTTGCACTACAGCATAACAGTGACCAGCAATATAATATGCAGTCTCTAACTTTTACTCCGTATGATTATGATCTTAAATACGCAAAATTTGACATTTCTTTGTTAATGAATATTAAAAATGATCAACTGTACGGATCCTTTGAATATTCTACTGAGCTGTTTAAGGAAAGTATGATAAACAAATTTGTCCATGATTTTAAAAATATATTATTTCAACTTTGCGAGAACACAGATATAGTTCTACGCGATATTTCGCTAGATCAGCATGCCTCAGATAACCATGAATTTTTGGAAGAATTATTTGATTTTAACCTTTAAAATTTTTACGCTGAATCTCCTCCTGGATAGATCATAAATCATAAACTTTCCAGGAGGTATTCCCTTAATTTTAATAAATATATGGGGTGATCGTTTGGATACTTTATTTGAGAAAGAAAAATTGTTTTGGAGAAATATGATAAGTTCAGAAGATCGAATAAGTTCATTTCCCTACAATAAGAGCTCTAACAAAGATGGTATTATAAATTCCCAGTTGAACAAACACAGACATCGATTTTCTCAAAACGTTCAAAGAAAATTAGGGGCGTTATCCAAAGGATCCAAAGGAGTCGAGTTTCTTATACTTCTAACTGGAGTACAATTCTTGCTGTACAAATACACGGAAGACAGTCAAACTATCGTTGGTATACCTGTAATCTCCAATAGCCAGGGGGATTTAAGTCCTATTAATGAAATCCTCTTCTTAAAAGCTGATGTAGAGGAATATAATACGTTTAAAACGCTTGTCAAGCAAAATCAACGTGCGGTAAAGGAAGTATTGAAACACGCAAATATTCCTTTTCAGGATATGACAGGTCAACTTGAGATTGAATACCACACCAACGGCAAACCGATTGTGGATACAATGATCTATTACTCGGCATTACATAACTTGAATTTTATTAAAGATGCTGTTGTGAATCTTTTACTTGGATTTGAAATGGAACAAGAATCAATTTATGTGAATGTCAGTTACAACCCGGATGTGTACAGTCAAGATTACATACTACGGCTAACAGCACATTTGGAGTATATTATTTTCCAAATGACAAATGATCCAAATCTTGGAATTTACAAAGTGGGCATCATGACAGAAGAGGAAAAAGAGCAACAGTGTATTGAGTTTAATCGAACGGATGAAAATGAGCTTGCGAGCGCAACTGTTCAAAAGTTGTTTGAGCAACAAGCTAAGTCGGTACCAGATAAAGTAGCTGTTACTTACGAAAATGTTGCCTTCACATACAGGGAGCTTAACGAGCGTGCGAATGGATTAGCCCGTACATTACGGAATAACGGAGTTCAAAGTGGTCATTTAGTAGGGTTAATGGTCGAGCGCTCTGCGGAAATGATCATCGGAATCCTTGCTATCTTAAAATCAGGTGGAGCTTATGTTCCTCTTGATCCTGATTATCCAGAAAATCGCATACAGTATATATTAAAAGATTCTGGTATATCCGTAATCTTAATTCAGGAGCATTTAAAAGAGAAGATTGCTTTCGAAGGAAAGGTATTAGCTTTAGAAGACAAGGATTCTTATTCGGAGGATCAATCTAATTTGAAATTGGTGAACTCCCCCGAAGATATAGCTTATGTCATTTATACATCCGGTACAACAGGTACCCCCAAGGGCATATTGACCACGCATGAGAATATTATTCGGGTAGTTAGCCGTACGAATTACATCGATTTTCAAGAGGGAGATCATATACTTCAGCTGTCCAACTATGCATTTGATGGCTCAACCTTTGATATTTTTGGTTCGCTACTAAATGGAAGCAAACTAACTCTGATTGGAAAAGACACCTTGCTAGACATAAAAAAACTTGCCTACCAAATTAGAGATAAACAAATTACAGTTGTTTTTATTACGACCGCTTTGTTCAACATGCTAATAGACCAAGATGTGGATTGTTTTGTCCATGTTCGAAAAGTTCTTTTTGGCGGGGAAAGAGCCTCGGTGGAGCATACTAAAAAGGCGCTAAAAGAGTTAGGACCTCATAAATTAATACAAGTATACGGACCTACAGAAAGTACTGTCTTCGCGACATATTATGAAGTTAATGAAATTGATGATACCGATGTTCATATTCCAATTGGCAAGCCGATCAGCCAAACACAGGTATACGTCTTAAGCAAAAAAGGAGAACTTCAACCGCTAGGTGTTCCTGGAGAATTATGGATTGGTGGAAAGGGACTGGCTCACGGTTATTTAAATCGTCCTGAACTGAATAACGAGAAGTTTGTTACCGGCCTATTAAACTCGAATGAGCGCCTATATCGGACAGGTGACTTGGTTCGGTGGCTCCCTAACGGGAATCTTGAGTTTTTGGGTCGCATTGACCAGCAGGTTAAAATACGTGGTCACCGGATAGAACTTGGAGAAATTGAGGCGCAGCTTCTTAAAATAAGTGGCATTCAAAAAGCTTTGGTGACTACCGTTGAAAACGAGCATGGAGAAAAAGAGGTTTGCGCATACCTGGAGACAGAGCAGCCTTTCACGATCGGCGAACTACGAGCGACCCTTGGGGTTCAATTGCCCGCCTTTATGATTCCAGCTTATTTTATTCGTTTGGAAAGTTTCCCTCTCACATTGAATGGAAAAATCGATTTGAAATCGTTGCCGCATCCCAAAAATAATATCTGGACAGGAGCAGAATATCAGGCCCCTGAAACAGTAATCGAAGAACGACTAGTTCAGATATGGAAAGAATTATTAGGAATTGAGAATATCGGAGTAAAGAATAACTTTTTTGAGCTTGGAGGGCAATCATTAAAAGCTTCAAGTATGGTTACAAAGATATACCACCATTTGGGGGTGGATCTATCTCTTAAACAAATATTCCAATACCCGACCATTAAAGAAATCGCCAATTGGATTGCAGACAAGCAAGGGAATTTTGAACCCATCCCTCTTGCAGAGGAAAGAAGCAGCTATCCCTTGTCTTCGGCACAGAAACGTTTGTACGCTTTAAGTTTATTGTCCAATCATGATCTAAGTTATAACATGCCCGCCGTATTTTCCGTTGAAGGACCTTTAAATCGAAATGATCTTCAGCAGGCATTGAATAAGCTAATCCAGCGTCATGAGTCATTACGAACAAGTTTTGTAAATACAAATGAAGGGCCCGTTCAGAGAGTAAACCCGGTGGTTCAGTTTTTAATCGAATATTTCGAATCGACGGAAGAAGATTGCCAGCAGGTGATCCAGAACTTTATACGTGCATTTGATCTGAAAATGGCCCCGCTACTGAGAGTGGGCTTAATTGAGATAACTTCTGAGCATCATCTTCTTATGTTTGATATGCATCATATCATCTCAGATGGGGTTTCAATGGAAAACATTCTAAAGGAAATAACCCTTCTTTTTGAAGGGAAAAATCTACCTGCCCTTCATATTCAATACAAGGACTACGCTGTATGGCAGCAAGATAAGGTGCAGCAAGAACGCATGAAAAAACAGGAAACATATTGGATAAATACATTTAGTAATGAGATGCAAACATATGAGTTACCAACAGATTATAATAGGCCAAACGTCAGGGACTTTTCAGGAAATCTCCTGGAATTCACATTAGATCCCTTTACTAGCGAAAAATTAAGACAAATAACAGCTGAAAGCGGAACAACTTTGTATATGATTCTTTTAACTTCATATTTCATTTTTTTATACAAGTACACAGACCAAGAAGATATTACAATAGGAACACCTATTGCAGGAAGAACTCACCCTGACCTAGATCATTTAATCGGCATGTTTGTCAATACGTTAGCCCTCCGAAGCTATCCAGCAGGTCACAAAACATTCATGCAATTTTTGCAAGAAGTGAGGGAGACTGTATTACTTGCATTTGAAAATCAAGAGTATCCTTTAGAGACACTTGTAGAAAAATTGGAACTCTCACGGGATTTAAGCAGAAATCCTTTATTTGATACAATGTTTACTTTACAAACGGCGTCTTCGCAAGAAGCCCAGATTCCTGGTTGGAACCTAAGCGCATATCCCATAGAGCATAAGGTAGCAAAATTTGATTTGACATTTCATGCTAATGTCGAGACTTCAACGATCCGATTCAGCATAGAATATGCTACTTCTCTTTTTAAACCGGAAACTATACAGCGCATGGGACTTCATTTTCAAAATATTATTCGTTCCATCACGCAGGATGTTCAAATTATATTATCAGATATTAATATATTGACTGCTGATGAAGAGGAAAAAATATGGAAGACTTTTAATACACCGAAAATCGAATTTATGGATAATAAAACAATTCACGGATTATTTTCGGAACAAGTATCCCTTGTGCCTAACAAAGTTGCAGTCGTTTGCGAAAAAACACATTTGACTTATCGCGAACTTGATGAACGATCCAGCAGACTTGCAAATTATTTACATCAAGAAGGAGTAAAAAAGGAAGATATTATAGGGCTAATGACCGAACGATCCGTAGAAATGATTATAGGCATGCTCGCAATTCTTAAGGTAGGGGGAGGCTATTTGCCTATCGACCCGGAGCTACCCAAGGATCGTATTCACTATATGTTGAATGACTCCGGCGCTTCCCTATTGCTAACTACACATAAATTAACGGAAAAAGCCACATTTGACGGCAAGTTTATATACCTTGATGAAGAGAAATTTTATATGGAACAGGACTTGCATACCGAATTTGAAGTTTTCCCCTCAAATCTTGCCTATGTGATTTATACTTCAGGAACAACTGGTAAACCCAAAGGGGTTATGCTTGAACATCGAGGGATATGCAATTTAAAGTCTCTCTATACGAACACACTTCAAATAACAGAACATGACCGAATTGTACAATTCTCTAATTTTTCTTTTGACGCATGTACCTGGGAAATTTCTCAGGCGCTGTTTAGCGGTGCGACCCTTTATATCCCGCGGAAAAATACGATTTTGGATGCGGAACGTTTCACAGATTATTTAATAGAAAATAATATAACAGTGGCGACATTACCTCCGTCTTATGCAGTACATCTGAATCCAGAAAGGATCGTCAGCTTAACCAAACTCATTACAGCAGGATCGTCCATTTCACTTGAATTCATCAAAAAGTGGGCTAACAAGGTGCAGTATTTTAATGCCTACGGTCCGACCGAGGACTCCGTGTGTTCAACTGTGTGGCCGGTTCCCTCATTTCAGAATTTTGATTCGATACAAGCAGTCAGTATCGGTGAGCCAATACAGAATCATCAGGCATTCATTTTAAATCGTGATAACCAGTTGCAGCCTGTTGGTATTCCTGGCGAATTGTGTATAGCTGGAGTTGGTTTGGCAAGAGGGTATTTGAACTTGGAAGACCTAACTGCGCAAAAGTTTGTTGTTCATCCACTAAACGCTCAAATGCGGTTATACAAAACGGGTGATCTGGCAAAATGGATGCCTAATGGTAAAATTGAGTACTTGGGGAGAATAGATCATCAAGTAAAAATACGAGGATTCCGTATTGAACTTGGTGAAGTGGAAAACCGGCTTACGAACATCGAAGGCATACAGGATGTTATCGTTATTACCCGGCAAGACGTGCGCGGCGATAATCAACTATATGCGTACTACGTTGCAAGTAAGCAGTTTGAAATCGCAGTATTGAAGTCAGAATTAGCGAAAGTTTTGCCTGAATATATGATTCCGTCTTATTTTGTCAAACTGGAGCAAATGCCTTTAACGACTAACGGTAAAATTGATCGTAAGGCGCTTCCTATTCCTGACCTAGGGCTAGCCTCTGCTAGAACATATATAGCTCCCCGTAACACGATGGAGCACTTGCTTGCTTCTATATGGCAGCATGTTCTGGGTGTTGAATGCATTGGTATCGAAGATCATTTTTTTGATCTTGGAGGAGATTCGATTAAAGCGATTCAGGTATCTTCCCGGTTGTTTGAAGCTGGATATCGGTTTGAAATAAGGGACTTATTCAAAAATCCAACGATAAAACAATTAGCCGGTCACATTCAATCTATTCTCGTAAAAACAAATTCGTGTGAAATCAACGGAGATGTAAAGTTAACTCCAATTCAGAGATGGTTCTTTGAACTCAATAAAGACCCCCATCATTTTAATCAGTCTTTTATGCTTTATCGCAAAAAAGGATTCGACGAAGAACTTCTTCACCAAGTGTTGCAGAAATTGACTGAACAGCATGATGCGCTTCGGATCCTATTCCGTTATACATCCGATGGTTACGAGGCCTGGAATCGTCCTGTAGGGGATGAGCCAGCCTACATATTGGAAACGGAGGATTATCGACATTATGATAAAAATGATGCATTTGTAGAAATGAAGGCCAATGCAGTACAACGTAGCATTAATTTAAGCCAAGGTCCTTTAATGAAATTAGTCTTATTTCATTGCCAAGATGGGGACCATTTGCTTATCGTTATTCACCATTTAGTTGTTGATGGGATTTCTTGGCGAATCCTGCTGGAAGATTTCACATCTGCGTATAGTCAATTAGAAAAGAAGCGAACTATCAAGCTTCCTCCCAAAACAGATTCTTTCCAGAGCTGGGCGTTAAAGATATCAGAATATGCTCAAAGTCCAGATCTAGAAAGTGAATTTGAATATTGGCAGGGGATCCATCATACGGCAACGGAATTGCTACCAAAAGACGCGAAAATCATTTCCAAGCAGAATCAAAATACGGAATATACAGTGAAGATGACTGCGCATGAGACCGAACTCTTGCTTAAGAGTGTACATCGTGCATATAATACGCAAATGGATGATTTGCTACTAGCTGCACTGGGGATGTCTCTTCGTGATTGGAAGGGGATGAAGCGAGTTGCTGTTAGCCTTGAGGGTCACGGACGTGAATCTATTTTTCCTGAAGTAAACATTTCAAGAACGGTAGGCTGGTTCACCAGCATGTATCCTGTTATTTTGGATATGACTGCGGAACATGAGATATCTACTGATATTAAACGGATCAAAGAGAATATACGACAAATACCGCACAAAGGAATCAATTATGGCATTATTCGCTATTTAACCAATAGTGAAGTGTTGCAGAATGAACTACATGCAGAAATTAGCTTTAATTATTTTGGGCAATTCGATCGGAATTTTCAGAGTAATGAATTTGAGCTATCACCATACCCGCGAGGCGAAGAAGTAAGTAATAAGTTCATCTCCGGCTTCGCTTTGATGGTGAATGGTTACATTATGGATGGAGAGCTCTCTCTTTCCTTCCTGTATAACTGCAATTACTTCCGAGATGAATCGATAGAAAGTTTGGCCGGATATTTTAAGGCGAATCTGCAAAAAATCATATCTCATTGCTTGCATAAAGAGCCTGAAATCACACCGAGTGATTTACAAATCAAAGGGCTTACCTTTAAAGAGTTAGAACACATTCTAAATGAAACTCGCGAAATCGGGAGGGTTGAGAACACTTATACCCTTACCCCTATACAGAATGGCATGCTGTACCATAATCAAGTCTCGCCTGAATCCACCGCTTATTTTGAACAAACTGCTTTTACCATGGAAGGTCCACTAAATATTTCGATATTTAAGGAGTGCTGGGATGATCTTCTGAAGAGACATGCTGTACTGCGTACCAATTTTTATACTAATCTCTTGGCAGTGCCAATACAGATTGTTTACCGGGAAAAGCAGCTTCAATTTTACTATGAAGACCTCAGGGATTTAAATTTGGAAGATCAAAGGTCTCATTTGCAAAACTATAGAGAGCAAGACCGTTTAAAAGGTTTTGATTTAGCCTCAGACACGCTTATGCGAGTGGCTACTTTCCGAGTGCAAGATCATGCTTATGAAATTTTATGGAGCTTCCATCATATTTTGATAGATGGATGGAGCTTGCCTTTAATTATGAAAGAGATTTTGGGAACATATCGTGCCTTTCAAGATCACCAAAAGCCGGATTACCCCCCAGCCTTTCCTTACAGTGAGTATATACGGTGGCTGGAGGAGCAAGATCGCAAAACGTCTTTACAGTACTGGAGCAATTATTTAGACAGATATGACCAGCAAACGGTTTTACCCAAGAAAAACATAAAAATTGAGGGTTATCGTTCGGACAAGGTAATATGCGAACTAGGAGCATCACTATCTCAGCGAATCCATGAAGTCGCCAGACAATACGGAGCAACTGTAAATGTTTTGCTTCAAACTTTATGGGGGATTCTACTGCATAAATATAATAACAATCACGATACGGTTTTTGGGAGTGTCGTTTCAGGGAGGCAGGCCAATATTCCCGGGATAGAACATATGATCGGATTATTTATTAATACGATTCCAGTCCGCATTCAATGTAGTCCCGATGAAACTTTCAGTGATCTTTTATGTAGAATGCAGGAGCAAGCCTTGAGATCTCATCAGCATGACTATTACTCATTATACGAAATTCAGGCACACACAAGTCAGAAACAGGACTTAATTAACCATATTATGATTTTTGAGAATTATCCGGTTGAGCAGCAGTTGCAAACAACCAGCAGTTCTCCTGACGAAATTTCGATTACAGCAATAAGCGCGACAGAACAAACCAATTATGATTTGAACGTGGTTGTCGTACCCGCGGAAAAATTGGCGATTCATTTTGAGTACAATGCACTGGTGTATGCCTCTGAGAATATGGAACGTCTCAAAGCTCATTTTTTACGTATGATTGAGCAAGTAGCTGAACGACCGAGTCTAAATATAGAAGAAATTGAACTCATCACGGAATCGGAAAAAGAACTGATTTTGAACACATTCAACCCTAATAAAGTTTCTTATCCTGAAGCTGACTTGATTTTCCGGCTGTTTGAACAACAAGTGGAGCGTACACCTGATCAAATTGCATTAGTATTTGGAAATAAGAAATTAACATACAGAGAGTTAAACCAACGAGCGAATCAACTTGGGCATACATTAAGTGCCAAAGGGGTGCAGGCCAATCAAATTGTTGGCATTATGACAGAGCGCTCACTTGAAATGGTGGTAGGAATCCTGGCCGTATTAAAATCCGGTGCAGCTTATGTTCCTATTGATCCTGAATATCCGGAAGAACGGACTCGTCATATACTGTCTGATTCAGTCTCTCAAATTTTGTTACTTCAACGTAAATTAGAAAATAAAATTTCATATAAAGGTTCGAAAGTATTTTTAGATGATGAACAACATTATAGTGATAAAGTGGATAATTTGGAACTTAATAACGATCCTAACTCATTGGCGTATGTTATTTATACATCAGGGACAACAGGTCAACCCAAAGGAGTCATGATTGAACATAGAAGCATTACCAACACCATTCTTTGGAAAAAAAGGTCGTACGATTTTAGTGGTAATGACCATGTTCTAATGACAAGCACATTTGTTTTCGATTCTTTTATAACACACCTCTTGGGACCGCTTGTTTCAGGCGCAACTGTGTATATGCTGAATGATAATGAATGCGTTGATACGCATGCTATTAGAGAGGCGATTGTTAAGTGGGGGATTTCTCACATTCAAAGTACCCCTGGCTTTTTGTTTCAAGTTCTGGAAGTTGTGAACAAGGAGGATCTTGCAACGCTTAAAAATGTGGTCGTCGGCGGAGAACAGTTAAATCCTGTACTTGTCCATAAGTTGAAATCCATGAATTCATCGGTAGAAATATGCAACGAGTATGGTCCTACCGAAAATAGCGTCGTTTCAACGATGTTTTCGATTTCTCAGGTTGGGCAGCCTATTTCTATAGGAAAACCGATTGATAATGTGCAAGTTTATATTTTAGGGCCGCGCGATCAGGTACAGCCGATACAAGTTGCAGGAGAACTTTGTGTTAGTGGAGCTGGTTTATCAAGAGGGTATCTTCGTTTGCCTGACCTTACTGCGGAAAAGTTCATAGATCATCCTTTTTTGGATGGACACCGCATCTATCGAACAGGAGATCTGGCGCGCTGGCTGCCAGACGGTAATATTGAGTATCTTGGAAGAATCGATCAACAAGTCAAAATACGTGGTTTTCGTGTTGAGCTTAGCGAAATAGAAGCACACCTTTCAGCAATCGACACTATACAAAATGTAGTTGTGACTGTGCATGAGGGCAAAAATGGAAAACAATTGTGTGCCTATTTCGTAGCAGGCCGAGAGCTAACCTCGACTGATTTAAGGGAAAGATTAATTCTAAAGCTTCCTGAGTATATGATTCCAACTTATTTTGTTCAGCTGGAAAAGATGCCTCTGTCACTCAACGGTAAGGTAGACCGGAAAGCACTGCCCGCTCCTGACGAAAATAACATAACTACAGTGGCTGAATACATCGCTCCAGAACATCCGCTAGAGTCCATACTATCTCAGGTTTATCAAGAGATTTTGGGGGTTCACAGGGTTGGTATTCAAGATCATTTCTTTGATCTTGGGGGCGATTCCATTAAAGCGATTCAGGTTTCTTCAAGACTTCATCAGGTCGGATATAAGCTTGAAATGAAAGATATCTTTAGATTTCCGACTATAGGCCAGTTAAAAGACCATGTACTTCCGCTTACATCGGTAGCTGATCAAAATGAAGTCGAAGGAAAGGTGGAAATTACGCCTATACAAAAGTGGTTTTTTAAACAAGAATTTGCAGATCAGCATCACTTTAACCAATCTGTCATGTTATATAGTCAAGAAAGGTTGAATGCAATAAGTTTACGAAGTGCGCTTGACAGCATCGTAACTCACCATGATGCATTACGTTTGAGATTCCGTGAAAAAAATAATAATTTCGAGGCGTGGAACTATAGAGTCGAACAGGGGCCACACTATTTCTTAGAGGTAGTTGACCTCCTTGCAAAAAACAACTGTGAAGAAATTATCGTAGCAAAAGCAAATGATATTCAGGGCAGCTTCAGGCTAAGTGACGGTCCCTTGATCAAGCTGGCTTTATTTCAATGTGATGATGGGGATCATCTGCTCATAGTCGTTCACCACCTTGTGGTTGATGGTGTATCATGGCGAATTTTATTTGAAGATATCACCGGTGCTTATGAACAAATTCAGCAGGGTCATCCTGTTAGCTTACCAGACAAGACCGATTCCTTTCAGAAGTGGGCAAAAGCATTATTGACTTATGCAGATTCGCCGGAAGCGGGGAGAGAGCTAGTATATTGGAAACAAATTGCTGAAACACCGATTGTCCCTATTCCCACAGATAGTTGCTATGATAATTCCACAATGGGGGATAGCCGTTCGGTCACCGTGGAATTAAGCAAAGAAGAGACGGAGCTGTTACTAAAACACTCAAATCGTCCCTACAATACGGAGTTAAATGATATTTTACTGGCCGCGCTGGCGTTGGCTCTATATTCATGGACCGGAATTTGTCAGACTCTTGTTAGTGTCGAAGGGCATGGTAGGGAAAAGATTCTAGAGGACATCGATATGAACCGCACTATTGGCTGGTTCACCAGCGAATACCCTGTACTGCTGAACATGGTACCAGATAAAGATCTTTCTCATCAAATTAAAATGGTGAAAGAAAGTCTTCGAAGCGTGCCTAAAAAGGGAATTGGCTATGGTATCCTTAGATATTTATCTACAAATCCTCAAAGACAAGCATTGGAATGTGAGCCAGAAATTAATTTTAATTATTTAGGTCAATTTGATCAAGATTTTGAGAACAATAAGATAAAGCTGTCACACTATTCTTGCGGTTCGGATGTTAGCCGATCACTAGAAAGAAAGCATAAGATCAGTCTAAATGGTCTGGTATCGGGGGGGAAACTGAGTATTAATATCGGCTACAGCATGAAACAATATAAATCATCAAGCATAGAACGGCTGGCGGCACAACTGTATTTTCATCTACAAGAGATCATTTCCCATACAATCAATCGAGACCGCATAGAATTAACCCCATCAGATCTTTCATTGCAGGGAGTTACCTTGAATGAGTTAGATCAAATGACAAAGTACACTCAAGATCAAGGTGATATAGAAGATATGTATCTTCTTACACCGTTACAGCAAGGAATGTTATTTCACAATCTTTTGGAACCCTATGCCGGAATGTATTTTCAGCAATTGTCTTTTTCACTTCATACACAACTGGATGAAGAAGCTTTTAAGTACAGCTGGAATCATTTATTGGCGCGACATGCTATTTTACGTACTAATTTTTACGGCAAATGGGGCAAAGACCCCCTACAGATAGTTTTCCGCAACAAAAGAATGGATTACAAATATACAGATATTCGGGGCTTGGAAGTAAATGAGCGTGATAAACTACTGAAAAAATATCAGGAAAGAGATCGCCAAAGAGACTTTAATCTTGAAAAAGATGTGTTGATGCGCGTTGCTGTATGGAGGATGGGAGAGGAAACTTACGAAGTTCTTTGGAGTTTTCATCATATTTTAATGGATGGTTGGTGCATCTCACATGTCGCTAAAGAACTGTTTGATGTGTACAATGCTTACAAAAATAAAAGCGAGTCTAATTTGCAACCAGTAATCCCTTTTAAAACATATATCCGTTGGTTGGGGCAGCAGGATAAAGCAATTGCCGCTGCATACTGGAAAGACCTTCTGAAGGATTACGCACAGCCAAGTCAGCTTCCACAAAATAAAAATATGACAAATAAGTATGTCAGGGAGTCAGTAATTTACTCATTAGGAGAGCACTTGACGGATCTCATTAATAAAACATCCAAGAAATTGAATATAACAGTTAATTCTATCTTTCAGACGGTGTGGGGAATGATCCTGCAAAGTTATAGCGGAAGCTGGGATGTTGTTTTTGGAAGTGTCGTATCCGGCAGACAGGCTCAGATTAAAGGAATAGAACGTATTATAGGCTTATTTGCAAATACCATCCCAGTACGCATCCGTTGTGACCAACATGAGAATATGGTCGATGTTCTAATAAGGACACAGCAACAGGCACTTATGTCACATTCCCATGACTATTATCCCTTGTATGAGATTCAAGCTTCAGCTTTGCCAAGAAGGGAACTGTTAGACCATGTTATGTTTTTTGAGAACTATCCACTTAACCAAGAGGATCAAAATTTAGAGAATAGAGAAGAAAATAGTCTAAGAATATCTAATATTGATATTTTTGAACAAACCAATTATGATCTTAATCTCTATATAATTCCTGGAGATAATTTAACGATTCATTTTGTTTTCAATTCACTAGCATATGATAAAAGCTTCGTAGAACAAGTGGGTAAGCAATGGCTGGACATTCTTGAAAGAGTTGCAAATCACCCCAAAATGCAAGTAGTGGAATTACAAAATTCAATTGTCAAGGGAAAATGGGAATCCCAACAACCAGCCGACTCGCTACATGTACAGCACAAGATGGACGAACATATAGAGAAGGAGCCATTGATTGTTGCACCAGAGAGCCCCATCGAAGAAACCTTGATAAATATATGGAAGAACATTCTTGACATCAAAACGTTGGGGGTAACAGACAATTTCTTTTTGTTAGGTGGTCATTCGCTGCAAGCGGTCCAATTGTTACAGCAATTGCAGACCATGATGAATATCGATATATCTTTGAATGTGATCATGGAGCAACCAACAATTCGTGGTTTGACTCAAGAAATTATGAATCGAAATACGCTAAAAATTTAATATTGGTGAAGTTCTGAGTTCTGACGTCTTGAGATACGGTGATGAATCCATTGGTTTGATATGTTTTTCACTCGACCTCAAGGTATTCTTTTTTATATGTAATCATAATATGAGTATATATAATTACAATATTAGTCATTGAAGTCATTAAAATATAGATAGCTTAGTTGGATTACTATAAGTACACTGGACAAGCAATTAGAAAAGGAAAAAGATGCTTTTATCGAGTATAATAAAGACTAATATCTGCCTTTATCAGAAAACGCTTTAGGGAAACCTAGAGCGTTTTTTTGTTCGATGATATAGAACGTCTGTAACCCGAGTAAACAAATTATGACCTATTCTGTAAGTTGATACTTAGAATTTACGATTTAGAAATCTATAAGGATGTTCTTCATCTATTCACTTTTCTGCATATTGTAATAAATAGGTCTAAATTGTAAAATTGCCTTATAGTTCATTATACTTACTTAGTAGGAGGAGAATCATGACGAGAAGGAAAAGTAGGAATAAGAATTATTCCAAGGGCTGGCTGGTATGGCCATGCTGGGAGGCATAGCAGCCACATATTTGTTAACTAAATCCTTGAGTGCTTCACTGGTTGTTGGAGTGCTCGGAGTAGTTGGCGTTGTTAGTTAATGATCAGTATCCAGCGTAAGCGAACTGAGCGCCTAAAGAGAGCTAGCCTTATCAAGGCTCCGTATTAAGGGCCATCTCATACTCACACCAAGTATATTATATTACATAATGAAGATGTAACCTGGAATACAAGAATGAAATTAGTGAGTGGAATTAGGAAAATATAGGAACTGGTGCATGGATTCACATGCATTAGATTTTTAAAATGCGACTTCAATAAAAAGACATTACCCTCGGGACATAAACCGTTCGGCGAAGGGCCATGGCCGTGTTTGAGTAAGGTAGCTGCGTCGTGGGATAGGTAATATTTTTCTTGTGGTGTTTCTGTACCTGGGTATTCAACTCTGACTGTTGTGTTAGTGAAAAAAATGGGCTTTTGAAGATTCTTTAAGAGGAAGAATGAATAACATTTTTTATTTTTACCATAAATATTCAAAATGCGACAAGGTATTTGTGTATAATTTACTAGTGAGTATGAGTCTTAAGTTGGATTAGAAATATACTAATAGATACTTTTTAAATAATTATAATAGTAAAGCTCATTTAGACCATTTAAATGGGAGGGAATGTAAATCCTTCTAGATAATCAGAAGTTCTGAGGAGTTACGTCAAGAATTGATAAAAAGTATTTGGAAATGCAAAAGTATTCATCAAAAAATATTAGATTAGGGCGTGTCTTCAAACTTAAGCAATCCACGCTATAATGGATGACAAGGTTAAAAACGCCTTGAACGTACACGCTAATTTATCATAGCGAGTCGCCAGACGACGGTAGTAAAGAAACATTCTACTAAGTGACGTTCTTTGTAGATGTCCCGATCATATTTTTGGGGGGACTCGGCGGTTTTTCTTATCCGGAATCACGGGTGTACAGTGACAACAAGTTTATCCCTCACTAAGTCCTGATAAAATCAGGACTTTTTTTATATTTAAGGTAGACTTGTTGTCAATAAATTGCGACAACAAGTTTACCTCTTTAGAGGAGAATGACAACAAGTATATCCCTTGCGAGGAGTTTGTAATATTTAAAGCGGCTGCTATAGCTAAGTTACTTTGGGGAATGACATGAGAAATTTTCGCTTTAATCGAAACTATAGAATTTATTTCGACATAATTAGATTATCTTAGAAAATGGAATATTGAAGTATTTTACAAATTATTTCATTGATACAATTTCTCCCATAACGAGGTGAATGTATGTACACACCTATCAAGTTAAATAAGCTTGGGGTAAATAGATGTTTTGCTTTTAGTAAAAAGCTTAACCGAGAAGCCACGTTTTATGGAGAGCTAGAATATGATCACTGGGTATTAATTGAAATGGATCCGGAGGTAACAAATTATTGCGAAAAACCATTTGAAATCAACCACTCATATTTTGATAAACCTGACAATGCTAAGATTGATATCTAAGGAATTTGTTAATATCACACATACTGATAAAATTGATCCTCATAATGGAAATGTCAGTATCAGCGTTATTGAGAAAATTAATGCTGTAAAGCTGTGGGCACAGTTTAATAAACACAAACACATTATTGTAACGGAGAAAGAGATATATTCAAACCGAATCCTGTTAGAAAATAAAAAACGTCTGCTTCCCTATAATTTTGATATCTTTTCAATAAATATGGAGTTAAAAAATGGAATAATTATCCGGGTCCAAGAAGGCATAAACAACATAATGGATCTTGAGACGCAATTATCAGAAATCTCTAATATATATGAATTTCAAAAGCCTCTTGGTCCTGAAACGGAGGTGTATTTACGTTGAGTAGAAAACGTCTATTACAATTGTTCCAAATGCACGAGAAATATCTCGATTTGTCAACTCATTCAAAACGCGATGACCCGGGACAATCGTCAGGCGGCAGCAAAAGCGAACAACCCCGAGTATATGTCACTTTGGGCGGGCCAGGGTCTTCAGTTAGCAGGCGACCAACCTGCCGCTTCAATTGTAAAACAAACCATTGATCAAGCCAGTGTTCTTGTTCGAAAATTTTCTTTTATTAGAATGGTTGATAATAAATAGGGGAAAATAAATTTTATTAAAGCGAGGAAGTTAGAATGTCATTACTTCGTTTCGATCTTATTAAAGGACGAGATAAAGCAAGCCTGAAAAAACTTTTTGGAAGTTGCCCACCAAGTTGTCGTGGAAGCTTTTGACGTTCCTGAGCGAGATCGTTATCAAATCGTCCACGAACACTCAGCGGATCATATGATTATTGAGGATACTGGGCTAGGATTTAACCGTACCGAGAATCTAGTTGTTCTCTCCATAATAAGCAAAGCTCGGCCAAAAGAGAAGAAACAAAAACTCTATTCCTTTTTGGCTGAAAGGTTAGAAGCTGAATGCGGCATCGCACCAACTGATTTAATGGTATCTATTGTTGAAAATAATGATGATGATTGGAGTTTTGGACTAGGGGAGGCACATTTTTTGACCGGTAAGTTAAGCTGATTCAACGCTAGCCGTTTCGATCTCAATCGGTAATATAACCAATGTTAATCGCCCTTAAATTGCCTGGTAGGCTAGTTGAAGGGGCGATTTCCATGAGTCTTGGTATTGAGATGATAAAATAGGCTTATGGATGTTGAAAAATTACAATTACATACAAAGGGTAGCATCTGAATTTGAGTTTCGATTCTTACTGATGCTGGATATCATCAGAATCTCTTCAGAACGTTCTACGGCTAGATGGAGAACGCGAAAAAGACGTTCATTCTGAGTAAGATAAGCATAGTTACCAATTGAGCCTAAAAATAAGGTATCTTTGTTGCGGCTACAATACAGCATCTCTTCCTCATTGACCGAGTATAGGCAAAACTATCTTGAATTTTGGGGACAAAAGACTATAATCATAATTCTTCCGATAGTAGAGAACGAGCAGGGCAAGCAAACAATATGTTTATCCAATCATTCTGATGTGTAACAACCCAATTCATAGTAAGTATTATTGTTGAAATCAAAGCTTTTAATCACGTCAAGACCAAACAAGATATAATTGCTGATTAAAAGTTACGGCTTTACATTGTTTCCGATGTGCTTGTGTGTTAGATGCTTTGCAAGTGCAATGTCATTTTTCCTTCTTGTAAATTCTAACTAAACTTTAAGAGTCTAATTTAACAAGAGAACAAAAATCCACCGTGCATTTGTGCGGTGGATTTTTGTGTTAATGAAGGGCAATTTTTTACCCTGCCATCGCATTAACTTACCATTGAGGATGACATGGATAGTGTTTTATTATCAAATAACAGCCCCCTTACAAAATTTAATATAAAAAAACATTTTGAATTGAGCAATTTTTTATCCTATGGCAAGGGTTGTATGTCCATCCAATCCTACGGGTGGTCAAAAGGGGCTTATTGAAGGGAGCGAGAAGTGGTGAAGTGGGGCAATAACCTTCTTCGGAGAAAGTAATAGGAGGGCAGTTGTTTTCGAACAAAAATTACCGGCCAATGTCGGTAACGAGCATTTTTTTAATTAAATTGGAACCGGTTTCATAATATTAGGAGGAGAGAAATATGGATTACAAGCAAGTTGCAGCTGACATCCTGGATGCCCTGGGAGGTAAGGAAAACATAACGGCAGCTGCGCATTGTGCGACGCGATTGCGGCTCGTTCTTGAAGATGAATCTTTGCTTGATCAAAAAGCGCTTGATCAGATGGACGTTGTTAAAGGGACTTTTTCTATAGGAGGGCAATATCAGATTATCCTTGGAACCGGGATTGTAAATAACGTGTATGGCGAGTTCGCCAAACTTACGGGTCTCGGAGAAATGTCCACCGGCGATGTAAAGACGGCAGGAGCAGCTAAAATGAATCCGCTTCAACGACTTGTGAAAGCACTTTCCGACATTTTTGTTCCGATCATTCCGGCGATTGTTGCCGGGGGTCTATTAATGGGGATCAACAATGTTCTGACTGCCAGCAATCTGTTTGGTCCCAGGTCTCTGGTCGAGATGTACCCTGGTATTGCCGATTGGGCAAGCATTATTAATTTATTCGCCAACGCTCCTTTTGTTTTCCTTCCCATCCTGATCGGCTTCTCGGCCACTCGCAAGTTTGGTGGAAATCCTTATTTGGGTGCGGCACTGGCCATGATTATGGTCCATCCCGATCTGCTTAATGGTTACAGCTACGGCCAGGCACTTGTAGATGGGACAGTACCCACCTGGCAACTGTTCGGTTTCTCAATCGAAAAGGTTGGCTATCAGGGTACGGTTCTGCCAGTACTGGCCGTATCCTACATTTTATCGGTAATCGAGAGAAATTTGCGAAAGGTAATTCCATCTTATCTTGATAATCTGTTGACTCCCTTGCTGTCTGTCCTCATTACCGGCCTCTTGACCTTTGCTGTTGTTGGACCGGTCCTTCGCGCCGCGGGCAACGGACTGACAGATGGTCTCTTCTGGCTCTATGATACGACGGGTTTCATTGGAGGAGGTATTTTCGGTTTTTTCTATTCTTCGATTGCCATAACGGGAATGCATCACAGTTTCCTCGCTGTGGATACCCAACTATTGTCGGACGTTGCTAAGACGGGCGGATCCTTCTTGCTTCCGATTGCCTCGATGGCGAATATCGCTCAGGGCGCGGCTACGCTGGCCGTCTTTCTCATCACACGCAACAGCAAGACGAAGAGTATCGCCTCAGCTGCCGGCATATCCGCGCTGCTCGGTATTACCGAACCTGCAATGTTCGGAATCAACCTGAAGCTTCGCTACCCGTTCATTGCTGCGATGATCGGTTCCGGCCTGGCTTCCGCCTATATTGCTTACGCACATGTGCTGTCCATTTCGATGGGACCGGCGGCGCTACCCGGTATTATCGCAATCCGTCCACAGTCCATCGCTGATTTCTGTATCGGCATGGGCATCAGCTTTCTGGTTACGTTTCTCATCACCCTGCTCTGGGGCAAGCGGAAAAATGCGTCAGCCTCAGGGGAGACTTCAAACGAAGCAGCGGATCGACCGTAAGTTTAAGCATGCTTGGAACTATTTTGCAGTAAGGAGGTTGCTGTGGAGTGGACAAAAGAAGAGAGATACAGAAGATTAGAAGATACCGGTCCGGAGGAAATCTCCGGTCTGGCCGCCAGAGTGGGAAGGTGCCCCTGGCGCCAGGGGTATCATATCCAGCCTGAGACAGGGTTGCTGAACGACCCGAATGGATTTGCTTTTTTTCATGAAGAGTATCATTTGTTCTATCAATGGTTTCCTCTCGGTCCTGTGCATGGTCTCAAATATTGGTATCAGTATCATACCAGCTCCCCGGATCTCGTTCACTGGACGAACCGGGGGGTGGCGTTAAAACCGGACCGGGATTTTGACAGTCATGGAGTATACTCGGGCAGTGCAATCGAACACAATGGGCGATTGTATCTCATGTACACCGGCAATACACGTGATAAGAGTTGGGAGCGAATGCCTTATCAGTGTATGGCTCAAATGGAGAGAGATGGACGTATACACAAGTTCTCCTCCCCGGTTATAAGCGGACCTCCGTCCGGATATACCGATCATTATCGCGACCCAAAGTATGGAAACAGAAAGATTGCTTTTATGCCGTAATTGGAGCGCAACGTTCCAATCTTACCGGCTGTGCCATGCTCTATCGCTCCATTGATCTTTACAAATGGGAAGAGGTTGGCGAACTGCATACCCGTTTGTCCGATTTCGGCTATATGTGGGAATGTCCGGATTATTTTGAATTTGACGATCAGGGGGTTCTCTGCTTCTGTCCGCAGGGAGCAAAGCTGAACGACTCTGGTAATATTTATCCGTCGGGTTATGTAATCGGTGATCCACTGAATGTGGAGACGGGAGAGTTTCGGCATGGGAATTTTCGCTTGCTGGATCGTGGTTTTGATTTCTATGCTCCCCAGACAACATTAACGCCGGATGGCAGACGAATTCTGGTCGGCTGGATGGGTCTGCCGGATATTGTCTATCCCACAGACGATCACGGTTGGGCCCACTGCCTGACGCTGCCGCGTGAATTGCGCGTGGAGGGCGGACGGTTGTACCAGGTTCCCGTTCGTGAACTTCAGACTATCAGAGGAAGGGAAAGGTTCGCGGACGGGAAAATTTCAAACGATACGCTTAGTCCGGCCGGTTTTGCCGGCCCCCGTTACGAGCTGATAATAGAATTCAATAATGTAGACGCCGTCGAATTTGGTATTAGACTGAGAACAGGAAAGCAGAAGGGACGAATCTGGTATATAACACCAGGGAATCTAGGCTTATGCTGGATCGAACGCTGTCCGGAAGGCCGATTGCAGAAGAATTTGGTACGGTCCGAAGCTGCAAGGTGAATCCTTTGGCTGTCAAGCTGCATTTGTTTATGGATACATCATCTGTAGAAGTGTTCGTAGATGACGGCCGCGAGGTCTTTACCGCCCGAATATTCCCCCATGAGGAGAGCCGGGGATTCTCCATTTTCGCCAAAGGCGGTGATGTTCTATACCGTGCCAACATGTGGGCAATTGAAGTAGAGGGCAGCCAACTAAATGTTTTAGGAACTGGAGGATAAGGAAAGAGATGGGATGGTTTAAGAAGAAGGAAAAGCTGGAGGTTATCGAAGTTGGAGTTCCGCTTGCAGGTAGTGTCGTTGAGCTTTCGGAAGTACCCGATCCGGCATTCGCCGGCGGCTTTATGGGCAAAGGAATAGCCATTAAGCCCCGGGAAGGTAAAGTCTACGCGCCGTTTGACGGAACAGTAGCGCATGCGTTCGGCCGTAGTAATCACGCGCTGCTGCTGGAATTTGATATTTCCGAAATCGAGCAGGCGGGCTTTCCGGTGATCACACCAGTGTTGGTCCCGGACGACCAGGAAATGGTGAAATTGGTGGAGACGATGGAAGGCGCTGGGGTGGTAGACGGTGTCCCACTGCTTCGCGTTCACTCAAAATGATGGTGTAGCTTGGATTTCGGAGAACCGCCAAGCTGTTACAGCACATTTGCCAGTTGATTTTTGCTTCTCAAAAATAGTATAACCACGTCAAAACGGCGAAGGGGCATAGCCAGCAGGGCCTGAATCTCATGATTTCAGGCTCTGCTTTCTGTTGGACTTCTAATTTTTTTGCTTTGATACATTCATTGCTCGTCGATCTTACTAAACCGCCAGAACAGGCTGATAAAATCCCCTTTTATTCTTGGAAGTGTCAAACCGGCGTACATCAGCTCGTCACCTCCGTATATCTTTCCAGTTTCGTGATGGCGGTACAGGTAACGCGAATTCAATCCTTTGCATTTCAGAATAGGCACCCTTTCACCCGGCTGGCTCAGCACTCGGAAGAAAGCAAGTACAGCTTCGCTCTGGTCATCAGAAACAAAGGCCCAGGCCACCTCGTTGCCCTCGAACGGACTTAAAATGCGATAAAATTCTCCGAATTGGATAAGGGGGCGAATTGCTTTATATAGCGCAACTTGGGACTTGATCGCTATCTTTTCCTGCGGCGACATCTTGGTAAGATCGAGTTCGTAGCCAAGGTTTCCCGACATCGCGACATGTCCTCGGGTGTCAAGAGGAGTAACCCGGTTGACTTGATGATTCGGTACACCCGAAACATGAGCGCCCATAGACACAGCCGGATAGACCATACTGTTGCCGTACTGGATTTTTAGCCGGCTGATCGCATCGGTATTGTCGCTTGTCCACGTTTGCGGCATGTAATAGAGCATGCCGGGATCATAGCGCCCTCCTCCGCTGGAACAGCTCTCGAACAGTACATCCGGAAAGACGGAAGTGAGCTCGTCCAATACCCTGTACAGACCGAGGATATACCGGTGTCCCGTTTCGCGCTGGCGCTCCGCCGGAAGCAGGGCAGAGCCGATCTCCGTCAAATGGCGGTTCATGTCCCATTTGACATAAGTAATCGGTGCGGAAGACAGAACAACGGACAGCGCTCCAACAATATAGTCGCATACATCCCGCCGCGACAGATCGAGAACAAGCTGATTCCGCCCCACTGTGCGGGGACGATCCGTCACGTGAAGACACCAGTCGGGATGGCGCCGGTAGAGTTCGCTGTCCGGTGAGACCATCTCCGGTTCGAACCACAGACCGAACTGCATGCCCATTCCGGTTATCCGCCGGGCCAGATTGTCCAGCCCCTCCGGAAGCTTGCGACGGTCAACGGTCCAGTCGCCCAGGGAACTCAAATCATTGTCCCGCTTGCCGAACCAACCGTCGTCCAGGACAAAGAGCTCCATACCAAGTTCTTTCCCTTCGCGGGCGATCGCTTCGATCTTGTCGGCGTTAAAGTCAAAGTAGGTAGCCTCCCAGTTATTAATTAGAATCGGCCGTTCGGCGTCACGAAATTTGCCGCGACTGAGCCGCGTGCGGTAGAGCCTATTAAAGACGCGGGACATCCCGCCCAAGCCTTGTGCAGAGTATACCATGACGGCCTCAGGCGTTTGAAAGCTTTCTCCGGGAGCCAACTGCCAAGAGAAGCCAAACGGATTGATGCCGATCGACACCCGAGTCGTCCGGTACTGCTGAACCTCGGCCTGGGCTATGAAGTTTCCGCTGTAAACGAGATTGAGCGCGTATACCTCGCCATTGTCTTCATCAGCGCCAGGACGAAGCAGGGCCAGAAACGGATTCTGCTGGGGACTGCTGGCACCTCGCCGGCTTTCCGCATTCTGGATGCCGGGCATAAGGGGTCTCCGCGCAATATTTCGTTCATTGGTATGCGTACCGTAGAAGGTCAACATGTCATACTCGTCATCTCTGAAATCGATACTGGCGCTGAGCGCGCGAAGAAGAACCAGATTGTCGGAGCCGGTATGGTCGAAACGAACCGACCGAGCGATGGCGTCGTATTCGTTAAAGACAGTATAAATTAAGGTAGCACGCAGACCGGTCAGTGCATCTTCAAGCACAAGCTCCAGCGTATCCGCTTCGTCCTCCCTCTCGATGTAAGTGGCAGGAAGACCTGGAAGCTTTGGCTTGCCGGCGAATATCCGATGAGTCTGGTAACGGAAATCACAGATTTCAGATCCATTAGACTGGCCGACCTGATAGGCGGGTATGCCAAAATCGCCGTTCCCGTAACCCGGATACTCCTGCGGAAGGTTGTCCAAGGAGAACCTTCGGTCGGCAGGGTCAGGATTCGGCGAAAAGCCCCGATCGATAAAATCAAAAGGTACAGAATCCTGGTAGATGGCGATTCGCCGTCCCCAGTATAAATGCCCCAGGTAGCCGTCGCGAACAATCTGAATGCAGTAGCTGGAACCGGGGGTTTGCAGGTGAAATACCATGCGTTTCTCATCGTAATGAATGCCCATAAGTGAAATCGTGCTCCTTTTAGTGTTATAATTTAGTAAGCGTATGAAATAACTGATTATAGAAAACTTGTCTTCATTATTAGCGTAAAGGTGCAGAAGAACCGAAACAAGAGTAACTTTATGAATTGAGGAGGGTGAAATATTGCTGTGAATCATGAGGAGGGAAACGGGAAAGGGAAGCAGTCCTCGATATCTTTTCACTTTATAACACCTATGCCCTTTATCTTGTTAAAAGGTGCTGGATATGAGCTGATTACTTCGCATGATTATATCTGGGATGGACGGAACCGTACCGGAGACCATTGTGTGCTTCAATATACATTGAATGGTCGCGGTGAGATTGAAACGGGGGGGAGGAGACATTCCCTCGAGCCGGGGGATGCTTTTCTGGCTGATGTTCCGGGCGACCATATCTACCGTCTCCCCTCTGATTCTCCCAGATGGGAAGTGCTTTACTTCGAACTGTCACACTTGGCGCTGCATCTCCTCCAGGAATGGCTGGACATAAACGGCTACATTTTCCGGATTGAGCCGGGGACCGATTTGGAGCATCTCCTGTGGGCCACTTATCGGGAAGCTATTGAGAACAGCTACCGCGATATGTATCAGTGCTCACGGGCTGCTTATTCACTGGCCATGTCACTGGCGAGTTATCTTGTCACTCTTGCCAGCAGCGTCCCATTGCCTCCGGTTGTGGAACGCTGTAAGACCTTCATTGACAGTAATCTGCATCGGAGCATTGGCCTTCAGGACATGGCGGAGGTCTCCGGATGTTCTAAATTTCATCTCACCCGTGAGTTTGAGCGCAAGCTTGGCCTCTCTCCCGGCCGCTATTTAACTCGTATGAGGTTGGAAAGAGCGGCTGCTCTTCTGCTAGAGCCCGCAAATCTGACATTGGTGCAGGTGGCGGAACAGTCCGGTTTCTCGAATGCGAATTATTTCGGCAAAGTGTTCCGAAAGTATACGGGAATGGCTCCAGGCGAATTCCGCATGGAGGGCGATTTGTATCAAATTCGGCGGTTGATCCGGAGCGATCAATGAAAATAGGGTCTTGAAGATAGTAACAGGCTGCCGAAAATTTCGGCAGCCTTGTTTTAAAGCGGCTTAAAAGAAAAAAGAAGGGTCACGCAAACACTACGTTAATGATTAGGGGGGGCGATTGACTCAATAGTATCGATGACAAAAAGATCCCCGTCCCGCCGGAATGGAGTTGGCACTCCATTGACCGTGACTAATGCAGGCTCTTGGCAGGCACCAAAACTCAATGTCCCGCCTTCTCTTAGTTGCAGCAAGGTAGAGTTGTCATCGGTAAATAAAATCGTAACCACCGCTGTGGACAGATACTTATTAAGAAGGCCGATCAGTGTGAACCGAGGGTTCAGGATGGGAACCATCAAGTATAAAGCACTCCGTTTTCCTTGATTGTAAAGGGGATGCTCTGACGGTATGAACACTTCATCAGTTTTCGGTTAAAATGCTCGTACAGATAGAATTCTTGATCTACATTACACAGAACTGGAATCTGGGAAGGGCAAATAGACCCGCATAGAATCCGGTCTTGCTGGTCAATGTTGAATACACCAACCGAAATGGACCCTCCGACAGGAGCTCATACCTTCTTATAACTACTTGTAATAATAATTTTGTTCTGAAAATGTGATAACAAGTTTATACCTTTCAAGAAGAATGATACCAAAAATATGGAGTTCAAAATATTATTAGGCTTGCCAACAAAAGTCATATAAGAAAAGGGGTAAACTTGTTGTCACTGGATATCGGGTGATAAGAACATGATCTCATTAATAGCCACGAAAATCGCGGCTTTTGTGTTTTTTGGGATCAAGTTCTTGTCAAAACTAAATGACAAGAACTTGATCCCATTCTCGAAATTGACAAGAACTTGACTCATTCCCAACGGATCTCTGTGAAGTGAAAGGAGAGGGGACACGAGCACCAGATTCTGATCTTTCAAATAACCTCTATTGGAAATCACAAGGTTTCCTATAGCAGTGCTCTTTCCATTGGATTCGTATCGGCCCCACCTATTTTTCCGTTTTTTGTATTTTCCTCTTCGATTGCTTTCGCTGCGGTAGATTATTTAGATTTGAACAATCGATTGAACAGCATCGATACCCCTAAACTCATTAACGAGAGCAATAAACCGTATGTTGCCGATCGCAACAACCTGCAAGAAATCGTGGACCCGCAAACAGGCTCCCTCACCTTAAAGCAAACCGATTTAACACTTCCCGGTCGCGACGGATTGAATCTAAATATAGCAAGAATATATCAATCCTCCAAAGCCCAAATGGGGGAAGCGAAATCCGCCTTTGTGACGACTACAGATCCCAATTCTCCACACTATGCGTATCGATACTATTATCAATAGTTATTCGTAGGGATACGATCAGGAGGGCAACCCCCTGCCTTAATGTTAGATTCGGCTATGGTGAAGGATCCAGCCGTAGCACAACAAGCTTGTAACAATTACTTGAGACAGGAAGAATCAAAATTTGCCTTAAGCTATTGCGAGGTTCACATCACAAACGGTGTCGGTTACCAAGTTGACGGGATTTCCAGAACGTTTAATTACAAAACCTACAGAGAGTACTTGTAATGGACGAGCCGCGTTGAAAAAACGAGTTACCTCGGATGGTCATTCGCGCTGCCCTCAGTACAAAAGGTTACCAGCGAAGAAGGAACTGAAACCTATGAAAAATTCCATTATCATGATGGGAGCAGAGCCAGCTTCCTAAATTATGATGGATATATTAACCACTCCCGCTTGGAAGGGTATGATGATCATGATGTACTCTTTACAACGGATACGAGCTATTCTAACGGCCAAACGCAGTCTAAGCATGTGTTTATTGCGGCGGATCAGTGCAAGTCGTACTTCGGACCTGATGGAGAGTTAATCGGAATCAAAGACCGGTTCGGCAATGAAATCAGATTTACTTACGTCCAACGTACTGTGAACGGGAAAATCTACCCGTATATACAGGAGATCATGGACAGCATCGGCCGCAAAGTCACCTTTTTCTAAAACGGCGCAATGATATTACGCTCAAAGTAACCCATCCCGATTCGACAAAGAATCAGTCACGGTCTTTTTTACCACTATTTCAAATCGAAAGAAGAGCTTTTCACTACATTAGTTCAGGATGTGATGAAAGTCTCTTATTCTACAATCGATAGCCTTTATCACGCACCGGGCTCGCCGAAGGATAAAATAAGGCTTTTGACAGAAGCAATTATGTTGACCGTTTACTGCCTTTATTTAAAGAGGGACAGCAAGAAGGAGAAATTGTGACTGGCGATCTTGAGGAACTGATATCCGCATATATATCGGTTCTTAGTGGTATTAAGGTATTACGCAAGAGGATACAGGCTATTTGAATCCGGTAGCTGACATCTTAATGAAGATTGTGATTGCCCGTTGATGAAAGAAACAAAGCAGGTAAAGCTCAACTAAAGGCCCTGAGAATGTGACCTCCTTGGTGCTCAGAGTTTGTTTTTGTGTGTTCATTTTGTAATCCATTTTAGTCCGTATGCCAGGGGGCTCGTTGCCGGTTACGTGATGCTTGGGATGGGGGGGTCGCCTATATGGCTCATTTGTCTGGAGAAAGTCCGGCTGATGGTTGCGCTGCTCGCCGTCGGCTGCATCGCATCGTTCGGGATTAACAGAACAACCCCCTTGCATCTCCAGAACGTCAGCTTTTCCGAACAAGCGGCAGGGCTGCGAAGAAGGCTCGTTCAGCTGAAATGGCTGCTGCCAGGCATGGTCCTGCAGATGACCGCCGCGGGACTGCTGCTGCCGATACTGCCCGGTTTTGCCGCTGACCATCTCGGTCTGAGCCAGCCGCAATATTCGCTAATGCTCATATTAGGCGGGGCAGGCGCGATGCTGTTTCTTGTCCCGATGGGAAAGCTAGCCGATCGATGGGGGCACAAGCAAATGCTGGTCACCGGTTTCGTATCGCTTACGGCCGTATTGGCTCTGTTAGTCGTATCCATGCCGCCGCCTGCATTAACGATGCTGTTTGCCTTTATGCTGGGATTCATTCCTGGAGTCCGGCAGTTTATCGGCTATTTCTTCGGGGAGCAGTAGCAATATATGTTCAGCATCATTGAGCAATATTTGAAGTTCTTTTTTATCGGAGTGGCCGTTCTCGCGAGGGTGTGGTTGCTGGTTCAAGTTCGAAGCGCGAGGGGGAATCGCAGTAAAGGGAACGTAAGGAGCGGAGGGAAATGAATCACGGCGATATGATGGTGCGGAAGAAGCTACCGGACGGCAAAACCGTTGTTGGAGAAGTCGGACTTGGCCGCCCATCTTTTCCTGCCGAATGGGGACGCAGCAGTTCAATTCAGCGCAACGATCGTCATCTCTGACCTTTTTGAAAAAGTAATCAGTCAATTTCCAGAATTGAATTTTCTGGTCAATAACGCTGGGGTTATGCGTATATCGAGCTTTCATACCAGTGAGGTTGATTTAGAGGATATCAGTAGCGAGATTGAAATTAACCTCAGCGGTATGATTGAATTAGGTGGCACGAAATTCAAATGCGGGGTAGGCAATGAAAAAAGTCAGAAAAAAAGCGCTTCAAAGATTATTGAAACGTTTCCAACTTCGTGCTATTATAGTTCCCATAAGAAAGATGGGAGGGTTAAATGCCAAGTATTAGAGATGTAGCTAAGATAGCTGGTGTTGCTGTGGGAACGGTGTCTCGCGTTATTAATAACTCGGGCTCTGTAAAACCAGATACACGAAGGAAAGTGGAGAAAGCTATACAAGAACTGAATTATTTTCCTAATGAAGTCGCTCGAAATTTTAAGATGAGGAAATCCAAGATGGTAGCCTTGCTGCTTCCAAGTATCTGGCATCCTTTTTTTTCTGAACTGGCTTATTACATTGAGGATGAGTTGGATCGGGAAGGCTTTAAGCTTATGTTATGTAATAGCGGCGGCAAGCCAGAAAAGGAACTGTATTACTTGGATATGCTACGGCAAAACAAAGTGGCTGGTATTGTCGGCATTACTTACAATGATATAGAAAATAGCGTAAGCAATGACATTCCGATTCTAAGTATTGACAGACATTTCAACAAAAAAATTACTTGTGTGACCTCAGACAATTATGAGGGAGGCCGTCTAGCTTTGAGGGAACTTGTTAAAGCAGGGGCCCAAAAACCGGCTTTTATGGGAAGTGTAACTTCCGTTTTTAGTGAAACCATGAATCGAAGAAAAGGTTTCATTGATGAGGCGAAAAAATTAGGTGTAGACTATGTTGTATACGAGAAACCAGATCCTATTGTGGACGACGAAGCCTATTTTGGCGAATTTCTATCTAAGCATCAGGATGTGGACGGCATTTTCGCTATTACCGATATGTTTGCCGCCAAATATATAGAAAGAGCAGGTAGGCAGGGTATTCGTGTTCCAAAAGATGTAAAGGTCATCGGTTACGACGGCATTCAGGATCATCGTTATTTTCATCCGATATTGTCTACAATCAGGCAGCCAGTGGAGGAGATGGCACGTCTGACAATCAGACTACTGTATCAAAAGATCGAAGGTATAACTTTAGATCAGCAAGTGTATCGTCTCCCCGTTATCTTCAGACAAGGCGAAACTACATGATTTTAATTGTAAAGATATTAGCTCGTAAAGTCGGATCACAGTCTGGATATGCAAACTTGACTTTTTCTTATAGTAAATTGGAAACGTTTCATTTGACAATCAGACTACTCTGTTAAAAGATCGAAGGAATAAGTTTGGATCAGCAAATGTATCGTCTCCCGTTATCTTAGGCAAGGTAGTTTTTGACTTTGGAAAAACTTCAGTTCATTCGGTGGATTTATGGTATGGATCACCGACTGACGTTTTTCTTATAATGAATTGGAAACGTTTCAATTGTGAAAATATCCTTTTACAAGAAGGGAAGTTTAATGGTGAATTCAAGAACTAGCGAGTTAGATCATTCCACGATCAAGCCAAATCGCAAAATATGGAACCAGATGAAACGCGACTATGAACTGTATCTTTTTTTACTGCCAATTATTATTATTTATCTCGTATTTAAGTACTATCCGATGTATGGAATACAAATTGCTTTTAAGGATTTTTCACCAAGTCGGGGGATCTGGGGAAGCGAGTGGGTAGGCTTTAAGCACTTTATTGATTTTTTCGATTCCTATAACTTCTGGATGATTATGACGAATACGCTTACACTCAGTGTTCTATCGCTTGTGTTTAGCTTCCCAGCTCCGATTATTATAGCGATTATGTTGAATCAGATGCTGGCCAAAAGATACAAGAAAATTGTACAAACTGTAATTTACGCACCACACTTTATTTCTACCGTAGTGCTCGTCGGTATGCTTAATGTTTTTCTGTCTCCAAACAGCGGAATCGTGAATCACATCATCACGTTGTTCGGAGGAGACCCCATTATGTTTATGGCCGACGAAGGTTGGTTCCGTCCTTTGTATATTTTATCAGGGGTTTGGCAAGAGACAGGTTTTGCTACCATCATTTACCTTGCTGCGCTGGCAGGGGTCAATCCAGAATTGCATGAAGCCGCGATAATGGATGGAGCAAGCAAATGGAAGCGCGTAATGCATGTGGATATTCCAAGCATTTTGCCGACGATCGTCATCTTATTGATTCTCGCACTCGGTAACATTATGGGCATCGGTTTTGAAAAGGCTTTCCTTATGCAGAACGATTTGAATTATGCCACTTCCAATATCATTCCGACCTATGTTTATGAAATTGGGATTCAAAAGGCACAATACAGTTTTTCTACGGCAATTGGTCTGTTTAATTCAGTTGTAAATATTATCCTGATAATCACCGTCAACCGGATCGCCAAAAAGTTGACTGAAACCAGCCTGTGGTAAGGGGGAGTTCATTTTGAATCAATTATTAAAGAGAAAAAGCAAGGGAGACCTATGGTTTGACATCGTCAACTACGTCATGCTGACCATAGTTATGCTGCTTGTATTATTCCCGTTGTATTTTGTGTTGATTGCTTCCCTCAGTGACCCCAATCTCATCTACTCAGGAGAAGTATGGTTTTTTCCAAAGGGTTTTACGCTGGATGGATACGGGCGGATATTCAGTGATTCATCTATATGGATTGGTTATGCCAACTCGATTTTATATGCGGGTCTAGGAACATTAATCGGAGTAGCCGTGACCGTATGTGCAGCTTACCCGTTAGCTCGTAAAGGACTGGCGGGAAAATCGGCGATTATGTGGTTTTTACTGATCTCCATGTTTTTTAGTGGAGGGCTGATCCCAACCTATTTGCTGATCAAAGATCTTCACATGCTGAATACGATCTGGGCACTTGTTATTCCTGGAGCGGGAGGGGTTTTTAATGTCATTATCGTAAGGACTTTTTTTCAGTCGACCATACCGGATGAAATGTGGGAGGCAGCTTCGATCGATGGTTGTTCCAATACCAGATTTTTTTGGAGCATCGTATTGCCTTTGTCTAAGTCCGTTATAGCTGTAATGGTACTATATCATGTTGTCGGCTTTTGGAATGGGTTCTTTGACGCTTTGATCTACTTGAACGACGAAAACAAGTATCCGTTGCAGCTGGTTCTCCGCAACATTCTCGTCCAAAATCAGGCCAACTCAGGCATGATGATAGACGTGGAATCTTACGCAGCGAAGATGCGCGTTACAGAGCTTATCAAATATGGTGTCATTATGGTATCCAACCTGCCGTTGCTGATTTTGTATCCTTTCCTGCAAAAATACTTTGTTAAAGGCGTGATGATTGGCTCGATCAAAGGCTAATATTGACATGGTGCCTGAAAGGGGGAATGTGCAACAGAATCGATAGATCCAGCATTCAGACAAATATATAACAAGGGCAAGGGAAGTCCTCAGCTTGTGGATTGAACTAACAGGAGGTTATGTACGATGAAACCGTTATTCAAAAGTGCTGGAATTCTAATGCTGGCAGGAGTGTTTGCGCTTAGCGGATGTTCGGGAAGCGGCGGTGAGTCAAAAGATCAGACAGTGAATCCGGATCAGGATGCAAATTTTAATAAAACCGGTCTTCCGATTGTTAAAGAAGCGGTGACATTAAAGATGGTATCCCCAAAAGCTGCTTTAGCGCCAGATTACTCAAAAATGGAAATATTTAAGCGGCTGGAAAAACAAACAAACGTAAAAATTGATTGGGAGAACATTCCAGACACTGACTTTGCAGAGAAGAAAAATTTGTTGTTGGCCAGCGGAGATTTGCCAGATGCCTTTTACGGAGCCGGATTCACAGATTACGATCTAATCAATTACGGTAAAGACGGAACCATCATTCCGCTGGAGGATTTAATTGATCAATATGCGCCTAATTTGAAAGCGCTTCTCGATCGTCGACCGGACATTAAATTAGCTATCACAGCGCCAGATGGACACATCTACGGGCTGCCATCATGGGAAGAGAACAACCTCGACATCAACCCCTTCTTTCACGTCATCAATAAAAATTGGCTCGATAAGCTGGGCCTGAAAGTACCTCAAACGTTGGACGAATACAGGCAGGCTTTGATTGCCTTTAAAACGAAGGATCCGAACGGCAATGGTAAGGCTGATGAAATCCCATTAAGCTTTATGCACATGCAGTGGTGTAGTGACATTGCTGGCATATTCGGAGCTTTCGGTATTCCGGATAATTTGGAACATCGGATCGTCCGCGAAGGTAAAGTGATCTTTACCGCTTCGCAACCTCAATATAAGGAAGCATTAAAATATATTCATGATAACTGGTATAAGCAGGGGCTGATTGACCCTGAATCGTTCACTCAGGATGCCGCTCAGTATTTAGCAAAAGGCAAAACACCAGATGAAACGCTCGGCTCCTACGTTTGGTGGGAAGTCGAAGAAGTTGTCGGAGCGGAGCGGAGTAAGGATTATGCTCTACTGCCCCCGCTTAAAGGCCCAAATGGAGATCAAATGATTGGCCGCAACAACGGCGGAGGACCGGGACGAGGTAGCTTCGTGATTACAAAGGAGAACCGTTATCCGGCAATGACGATGCGTTGGATCGATCAACAGTATGACCCTTACATGGCGGCTCAAATTCATTGGGGTCCGTTGGATGTCGTATTCAAGAAGGACGAAAAAGGAAAATTGGTGAACCTGCCGCTTCCCAAGGGAGTCTCCGCAGGTGAATTCCGTCAAAAAGTGGCTCCAGGCACAGGAAATCCGGGCGTCATTACTTTCGATGACTTCGGAAAAGTTGTTGATATGGAACCCCGAGCTCAGAAGCGTGCTGAGTATTTGGAGAAATATTACACTCCATATATGAAAAAGGAAAACTATCCGAGCATCTTCTTTGAACCGGATGAACTAGATAAAATCAATCGGATTGAGCCTGAACTTATTAAATATGTAAATACCCAAAGAGGCAAGTTCATCGTCGATGGCGAGGTAGACGAAAAGTGGGACAGCTATGTGAAGACACTCGAGAAGATGGGGCTGAACGAATTAATGGAGATCTATCAAAAAGGGCTGGACCGTTATAATGCAAATTTAAAAAATAAATAATCAAACGATAGGTGGGGAGAAAACTGTGCTTGATGTAATAACCATTGGGGAAGTATTGATAGATTTTACGCCATCAGGTCGTACAGCGGGAGGCAACGGGCAGTTTGAATGCAATCCTGGAGGGGCTCCGGCTAACGTAGCAGCTGCTCTATCCCGTTTAGGAGCTAGAGCGACGTTGATTAGCAAAGTTGGGGATGATCAATTCGGTTCCTTGCTGCACGATACCTTGATGAACGGCGGCATCGACGTGTCTGCGCTTACGTTTACAGATGAAGCCAATACAACGCTGGCATTTGTTCATCTGGATGACAACGGAGACCGATCGTTCAGCTTCTACCGGAAACCAGGAGCGGATACATACTTGCGCACGCAGGATGTCCCGTTCGATAGGATTGAAAACTGTCATGCACTGCACTTTGGTTCTTTGTCGATGACCCATGAGCCGGGCCGTACGGCAACAAGAGCGGCAGTTGTGAAGGCTAAAGAGGCAGGAGTCCTGCTTTCATTCGATCCGAATATCCGGTTTGCTTTATGGGAGAGTAAAGAGGAAGCGAAACATAATATCCTTTGGGGCATGAAGTATGCCGACATCCTGAAAATATCGGAAGATGAGCTCCACTTTATAACGGGTACAACTGATGTGGAAAAAGGCTCGCTAGAGCTGCAACAGCAATTCGGCATCGCTGGGATCTTCGTAACTTTAGCGGAAAAAGGCTGCTATTACCGATTAGCGGGTCATGACGGATATGTGCCGGGTTTTCAAGTAGAGGCCATTGATACGACAGGAGCCGGCGACGCTTTTCTGGGCTGCTTGTTATATAAGATACTGAATGCTGGTATTTCTTTGAATCAGCTGACCAAACAGCAAATCATCGGTATGCTAACTTTTGCTAATGCCGGTGGTGCATTAGTAACCACACGGAAAGGGGCTCTTCAATCTATGCCGACGACAGATGAAATTACCCAGATAATCGAGACAAATAAACAGCACGATGATGATAGATTTAGGCCGGGTTTTCATTTTTCACCTCATTCCCACTGGTTGAATGATCCCAACGGATTAGTCTATAACGAAGGAGTCTATCATCTGTTTTATCAGCACCATCCTTATAGTAACCAATGGGGACCAATGCACTGGGGTCATGCTGTAAGCCAAGACCTGGTTCATTGGGAGCATATGCCTATCGCTCTGTTCCCGGATGAGCACGGCGCTATTTTCTCCGGTTGCTGTGTGGTTGACTGGAATAATAGCAGCGGACTGTTCGATGGTTCCCATGGATTGATCGCGCTCTTCACTCATGCAGACACCTGTCCGGAAACCGGACAACCTCGCCAGCGGCAAAGCCTGGCTTATAGCAGCGATAAAGGCCAAACTTGGCACAAATATGAGGGGAATCCAATACTCGACGAGCAAGATCTGGTTGACTTCCGGGATCCCAAGGTGTTCTGGCATTCGCAAAGTGAGCGGTGGATTATGGCTCTCGTCGGGGGAGACCACGTTCGGTTTTATTGTTCGGAAAATCTGCGTGAATGGTCGTTGTCAGGCGAATTCGGAAAGAGTGAAGGCTCGCATGACGGAGTTTGGGAATGCCCTGATCTTTTTGAGTTGCCGGTTGATGACAGCGGACGTTCCAAATGGGTACTTATCGTAAGCATCGGGGATAATCCCAATTGTCCGGAAGGCTCACGCACACAATACTTTATCGGAGAGTTCGACGGAAAAACGTTCATCAATGACAATCCGGCCGATCATATCCTCTGGCTGGATTATGGCCGGGATAATTATGCGGGGGTCACTTGGTCGGATATAGCTGAACAAGACGGACGGCGCGTGATCATCGGATGGATGAGCAACTGGAAATATGCCAACCAAACGCCAACCGGTGCCTGGAGAGGCGCAATGACTCTGCCTCGCGTCTTGTCATTAACCAGCCGAGACGAGGGTATAGTTCTGACCCAAATGCCTGTTCGGGAAATAGAGCGTCTGCGAAAAGGAACGCTCTGCTGGAATGAGGTCAAGGTTACGCCAGCGGTGCCGTTTACGCAAAAAATTACTGATGTTCTGCTTGAGATTGAAGCGGATATCGACATTCGTTCCGGGGACGAGGTTTATATCAAAATGAAGTCCTCTGGGCAAAGTGAAACTATTATCGGATATGACCCTGTGCGCGAATGGCTATTCATTGACCGTTCGAAATCGGGCCTGACTGACTTCCACCCGTCGTTTGCGTGCAAGCACGGTGCTAGAATGGTTCCGGAGAATGGAAAGATCATGCTGCATATCTGGCTGGATCGCAACGCGGTTGAAGTGTACGCGAATGAGGGGTTGGTTGCACTGACGGATCAAATATTCCCTGATGCTCCGATGGATCGTATTGAGATAAGTGTGAAATCAGGGGAAGTTGTACTGAACTCGTTTCATATGCATGCCCTTAACTTCATTCATATTCCCAATGGCCCAACGGAGCAGACATCAAGGAGGGTTGAAGTATGAGCCTTACAACCGATAATCAGGGATTGATCATGTATTGGGCCTTCAATGAAGGAACCGGTACAAGCGCTCTGGAGAGCGTATCCCAAGTCCAGGATAATATCCAATACGTATTTAACCGAGCGGAATTTACTAAACCTTGCCCTCCATCATGGAGACAGGGGGTAATTGGAAATGGGCTCCTGTTCGATGGTTATTCGACTTACATTGCGCATTCGTTCGATGAGGGAAATCAGAACACCGAGCCAAAGTATCGATCAGCGCTAAGCATAGGAGTATGGGTAGCCCCTCGTTCCTATGAATGGGGTGATGATGGCAAATTGTCCGCCATTGTGAACCGCTACAACCTGGATCGCAAGCAGGGTTATCTGCTCGGCATGTTCCGTCACGGTTCCTGGTCCTTCCAAGTCGGGCTGGAAGGAGGGGAGTGGAAGGAACTTTGGTCGCCGGACGGCCATGAACTGCCCAAGAATGAATGGTCATACGTGAATGCTGTGTTCGATGGGAACGAAGGCGAAATCAAGCTGTATTTGAACGGCAGTGAAATTGCTTCGGCTGTCTTGCCTCGCGATTCCCGCCTGGCTGAGGCGGCGGACACGGATCTTCTAATCGGCAAGAATAACCATAGTAGCCTGCTGGCAGAAGTGTTCAGTCTGCACATGTTTAGTGGTATCATCGATGAACTCAAGATTTATAATCAGGCACTGAGCGGGGAGGAAGTGGCTGCTTCTTATCGGTATGTGCTGAATACCTACCATGAAGGAGTCCGGCCGCAATTAAACTATGATGAGATCAAGCTCGACCGGAAGCCACTGCTCTTTGATCGACACAGACCGCTATATCATGTTAGCCCGCCGGCCCATTGGATGAACGAACCCCATGCACCGATCTATTTTGACGGGCAATATCATTTGTTCTATCAGCATAACCCGCAGGGTCCGTTCTTTCATCAGATCCATTGGGGACATTGGGTAAGTCAGGATTTGGTGCATTGGCGTGATCTACCCGTGGCCCTGGCGCCCGAAAAGGATCAGCTCGCACCGGACGGAATCTGGTCGGGAAGCGCAACCTATGATGCTGACGGCCTGCCTGTCTTGTTCTTTACGGCAGGTAATGACAGCGCTTCTCCGAATCAGAGCGTGGCGCTTGCCCGAAGCACCTATACCCTTGACGGAAACCCAGATCTGGTTCACTGGGTCAAACATCCAGAGCCGTTGATCGTGCAGAAGAAGGGAATGGGCGCATTTGGGGATTTCCGAGATCCATTCGTATGGAAGGACGATGACGGCTGGTATGCTCTGGTCGGGTCCGGAATCGAAGGTGGAGCAGCACTGGCATTTGCGTCACAGGATATGCTGAATTGGGCGTATAAAGGGCCGTTTTTTAAAGCGGATATTCAGAAGTTTCCTTACCTTGGACCCATCTGGGAGCTCCCTGTTCTTCTTCCCCTTGGCAGTGACAAGCAGGGGGTGAACAAACATCTCCTGCTTGTCAGCCCTGTGGGGAAAGGGGCGGATGTCGAGGTGTTCTATTGGATCGGGCAACTTGACAAGCAAAATCTTTCGTTCATTCCTGATCAAGAAGAGCCTCAATTGATTGACGTCGGGGATTTCCATTTTACTGGACCGAGCGGAATGGTTGATCCGAAGACCGGCAGAAATATCGTCTTTACGATAGCCCAAGGCGACCGGACGTCCGAGATGGAATATAAGTCGGGCTGGGCTCATAACGGAGGCTTGCCGTTAAGCGTGTATTTGAGGGATGACGGACGGCTGGGAATAGAGCCGATTCAGGAGCTTCAATCGCTGCGTAGAGCCAAGCGGCTATCGCTTCGGGACCAGTCATTGGCTGAAACTAATGTACAGCTTAGGAATGTTCATGGTGACATGCTTGAGATCCAATTGGAATTGGAGCCCGGCAGCGCCAAACAATTCGGAATCAAGGTCCGTTGTACGCCGGACGGAGAGGAAGAAACTCTGCTGTATTATGATTGGAATCAAGCGATGCTCATGGTCGACCGCTCGAAAACAACGCTGCATCCGGGAGAAAAGTGCAGAGGGGTTCAGGGCGGTAAGCTGGAGCTACTTGGGGAGAATCTAAAGCTTCACATTTATTTGGACCGCTCCATGGTCGAAGCCTATGCAAACGGATTGAAAAGCCTGACAACCCGGGTGTACCCGAGTCGTATGGATGCTTTGGGACTCGAGATTTGGGGAGATGGAGAACCGGTTGTTAAATCCTTAGATATATGGGATATGCAGTCCATTTGGTAAGACGATTGCCTAGGCGCTCCTTACCCAAGGGGGCATGCAGCAAACGATCAAGTAAGTTTGCATTCCTCAGATTGGAAACGTTTCATTCATTGTCTTCCTTCTTAATGACTATTCATCTTTGTACAAGGAGAGCATTTCGAAATAAGGTATCGATGTTCGCAAGTATAAGAAGTTTTCAAGGAGGCTCGAGAATGAGGAAAGCCAAAAGGAGAAAATATTGGATATCGGGAATGGTTATATGGGCTTTGGTTCTTCACCTTATTGTTCCGGGAATCTCTGCCGCATCCGAATCTAGAATTGATGCTGGAGAAACGCTCTTTCCTAAGAATAATGTGAGATCATCGGTTACGGATACGGTTTATCAAATCAAGAATATTCCTAAGAATGACATGGAATTGTCAGTTACGGATTCGGTCTATCAAATCCAGAATCCTGGATTTGAAACAGGAGATTTGACGGGATGGACCGTTGTCAAAGGCAATGCGTTCGGTCCGAATAGCGTATCAAACGAAACAACTTGGTGGGCGGAAAAAATACCGTACAATCAGGAAGGCACTTATCACTTAAACGGCTGGAAGTATGACGAATCTGCGACAGGTGTACTTCGTTCCAGCACTTTCAAGTTAGGCGGTAGCGGCTGGATCAGCTTCAAGCTTGGCGGTGCGAAGAACCCAAACAAGGTATTTATAAATATTGTGGAAGTCGATACGGGACAAGTTATTGCCCGATACGGAAATAGCGCATTCACCGACGTTGGCTTCCCGGATCCCGCGCAAGGCATGCGGCTTGCCAATATGGTCCAATACAAGGCGGATCTTTCCACACATTTGGGCAAGAAACTGTATGTGGAGGTCGTCGATAATGCAACCTCAGATTGGGGAATGATTTTTGCGGACGCATTCTCTATGTACCATGGGTCCGAGCCAGCTGAAGGAATTGTTGCGACGGATATCAAGCCGGATTTCAAACGCTATCAAATCGAAAATCCAAGCTTTGAAACCGGGGATTTAACGGGATGGACGATTGTGGAGGGTGAAGCCTTCGGTCCGAATAGCGTATCAAACGAAACAACTTGGTGGGCGGAAAAAATACCGTACAACCAGGAAGGCGCTTATCACTTAAACGGCTGGAAGTATAACGAATCTGCGACAGGTGTACTTCGTTCCAGCACTTTCGAGCTGGGGGGAACAGGTTGGATTACCTTTAGACTGGGCGGGGGCAAGCATATGGATCAGGTGTATGTGAACGTCATCGATGCCGATACCGGAAGCTTGATTGCCAGATACGGCAACAGCGAGTTTAACGAATCCGGATTCCCGGATCCGGCGCAGGGCTTGAGAATGGCGAATATGGTGCAATATAAAGCCGATCTGTCCAGGTATATCAGTAAAAAACTTTATTTCGAGGTCGTTGATTCTGCAGTGTCGGACTGGGGACTGCTATTTGCGGACGCCTTTAACACCTTCCATGAGATCGTACCGGAAGAAGGGACCATGGCAGAAAACATTATCCCGACCGAAATCACGAATCGCAGTTTTGAAACAAGAAATTTCGATGGCTGGACGGTTGAGGGAGATGCTTTTGAAGTGACCGATAAAGCTCATGCGAGCAAAGAAGGGAACTTCTATGCCAAATCCTCCGTGCAAGGAAAGGGCTCCATCACCTCCAATACGTTCACGCTTCAGGGAACCGGAACAATTAACTTCACTATTTTGGATATTCTCAAACCTGAAAACGCCTATGTCGCACTTTATGATGCGAACAGCAACACGTTGCTTATGAAAAGCGGGGATGTCAGCTCGAACGAGAAAATCTCATGGAAAGTACAAGAACACTACAACAAGAAGCTCTATGTAAAGGTTGTCGATCATTCCAATGAAGCAAGCATTACCGTTGATAGTTTCCAAGCAAGTGGCAGGGGTACTATTTTCTACTTAAACCTTGATGAAGGCGCAGGAAAGAAAGCGTTGGAGAAAGTACACAATCTTAGGCACGATGTGAATTATGTATTTAACAACGCCAGGTATATCGCATCGAAGGATCCGAGATGGACTCCGCGCGGAATAAAAGGCGGCGCCTTATTGTTCGATGGATACTCGAATTATATTGAGGTCAATGCAAACGATACTGTGCCTGTAAGCGACGCGTTAACCATCGAAGCATGGGTTGTACCGCGTAGCTATGAGTGGGGAGACGGAAACAAGCTGTCTGCGATCGTAAACCAATCCGATCAGGATAAAGCGGAAGGCTTTTCTCTTGGTATGTATCGGCACGGTACATGGTCGATGCAAGTAGGCATTGGCGGTCAGTGGATTCAGGTATGGGTAAAAGATCACCCGTTGGAAAAATACAAGTGGAATTATGTGGCCGCTACTTTCAGTAAAGAAGATGGAAAAATTAAGTTATATCTAAACGGTGAGGAAGTAGCTTCCCAAGCAACCCCCGTCAACGTTCCGATCACACCATCTACCGAAAGCCTGATCATCGGGAAAAATAATAAACCAGTAGAGTTGGCAGGGTTGTTCTCCTTCAATATGTTCAGCGGACTCCTAGATGAAGTGAAGCTGCATAATAAAGCCCTTACGAACCAGGAGATACTTGCTGGATATGAGAGCGTGAAGGCACTTCATGGAGGTTCAATTCCGAAAATTCCGAATGCGGACATTGATGAGGATCCAAGTGTGTTTGACGGAGATCAGCACCGGCCCCAGTACCACGCGATGCCTCCGCAAAACTGGATGAATGAAGCACATGCACCGATTTACTATAACGGCAAATACCATTTATTTTATCAACATAACCCGCAAGGTCCATACTGGCATCAAATCCACTGGGGGCACTGGGTGAGTGACGATATGGTGAACTGGGAAAATGTAAGACCTGCTCTTGCGCCCGAAGCGGGCACCCTAGATCCGGACGGCACGTGGTCAGGCAGTGCAGCGTATGATCGAAATGGCAATCCCGTTCTGTTATATACCGCTGGCAACGACTCCTTGTCGCCGAACCAAAGAACCGGGTTGGCAACTCCGGCGGATTTGTCCGATCCCTATTTGGAAAAATGGGTGAAATATCCTAAACCGGTAACGGAGCAGAACGGTAAGGGCATCCATAACGAGTTCCGCGATCCGTTTGTATGGTACGACAAAGAGGTGGACAAGTGGTATCAGTTAGTGACATCTGGTCTTCCAGACTTCAGCAGCGGCACAGCTTTGGTGTATGTATCCGACGATATGTACAATTGGGAATATAAGGGGCCATTATACGTTAGTGACAGAAGCCGTTATCCGGAGTTGGGTACGGTATGGGAGCTACCAGTGTTATTGCCTTTAGGCACGGATAGTACGGGCAAGCAAAAATATATTTTCATGATTAATCCCCATGAAAAGCCGGAGCATGTTCCTCCAACGAACGATGTGCAAAGAGATGTTGAGGTCTTTTACTGGATCGGGACCTGGGACCGGGATAACTTTAAATTTATTCCTGATCAGGAGGCACCCTCCAAAATGGATGTAGGTGATGGCTATTTAACCGCAGAAAGCGGTCAGGTCACACCTGACGGAAGAACGGTCGTATTCTCCATGGTGCAAAATGTAAGAACTCCGCAAGCCGAATATCAATCCGGATGGGCTCATAATTTATCCTTGCCGGTTTCCCTAAGCCTCGATAAGCATGACAAATTGCATATCGAACCGATTAAAGAACTGCAGAGCCTTCGAGGGAAAAAATGGGTTGATTTTTCGGATAAAGATTTGAAGAGCGCCAATCAATTGATCCAAAATGTCAAAGGCGACATGCTGGAGATTGTGATGGAGATTGATCCGCGTGAGGCCCAGAAATTCGGTCTCAAGGTACGACGTTCGGAAAAAGGCCAAGAAGAGACGCTCATTTACTACGACAAGAAGAACGGGACGTTTAATGTGGATCGTACCAAGAGCAGCATTGATCCGGATGTGCGTGTGGACGGCATTCAAGGAGGATATGTAGATCTTGACGGAGAGAACCTGAGACTTCATGTCTTTCTCGATCGCTCGGTCGTTGAAGCTTTTGCAAATTACAAGAAAAAGCTGACAACTCGTGTCTATGTAGGCAGATTCGACTCCTTGGGCTTGCAGATCTGGGCCGATAGCGATATTACTGTCAAATCCATGCAAGTATGGGATATGAATGCCTTAACGGGTAAACCGGCTGCTCCGGTCTATGTACCCGATAACTGGGATAACTCCGTGTATACAAATATTACGGATCTACCTAACCATGACTTTGCTACGGGCGACTTAACAGGATGGATGACGGAAGGAGACGCCTTCCAGAATGTCCATGTGACCAATACCCAGTTCTTCTGGGACACCATTTATTTTAACCCGTCGCATAAAATTCCGGGCGGCTACCATTTGTGGGGCTTCAACGAGCAAGCCGGCGGCGACAGCTTGACGGGAACGCTAAGAACGCAAAATTTCGTCCTTGGTGGGAACGGTAAGATCAACTTCCTTATCAGCGGCGGCCGGGATATAAACCGTCTGTATGTTGCGCTGATTCGGGCATCGGACGGCAAAGTGTTATTTAAAGAGACAGCTACCAATTATGAAGAATATCAACGGAAGATTTGGGATGCGTCGGATTATATTGGCGAGGAGCTTTACCTTAAGGTTGTTGACCAATCAAAAGACGGTTTTGGACATATTAACGTCGATGATTTCAACGTACCGGTTCAGATAAACAAGAAGATCAACAAATAACTGGTTAAAGGAAAGCCAGATGGCCAAGGCTGTACTGTTGTACGCCACAGCTATCTGGCTTTCTTATGAAAGTGCCGTGGATGGCTTAATTGATGAGGAATCTGGCTTGATGAATTGGATACAATCAGGTGTTTTTTGAAAATTGGCATGGAAAAGATTCTAAAACGAAATTGGGAACAGAGTATCCTTAGGGTTCAATGCTGAAGTACTGAGAAAATTTGCTGGAGAAAAAGTGTACTTAAATTAGAAATAGTTAACTATTAAAAATATGAATTTCCAGTTCAAAGCGATTCTAATCAGTCCGGTTAGTATCGCTTTTTTTTGTTTATAAGAGACGTTAGTAACAAATAAAGTATTATAGTTCTGAGAAAAATGTTATAAAAGTATGGAATCTAATGTTATTAGATGTACATCGACACAAAGTTACCTACCAAAGAAACCCTTATTTTATAAGGATTTTTCTGTTTTCAGTAGGCAACTTTGTGTCATTATTTCGTGACACAAAGTTGCCTACTTGACTGGAGAAGTAAAAGTCTTATGCAATAGCATTACTGATACAGCTATGCTTATCTGTTCAGAAACAAACTTTAGAAGATGAATAACGCTTTTCCAACAAACGTTTACATGAAAAAATCCGTTCGATACTTTTTTAGAATTCGACAGAAAAGGTGTTTTTTCAACAAAGGAGTGTTTAATCAAAGATCGAATATATAGAACTATGTCAAACTTCTACAAAATATTGGAGGAAATGCATATTATGTACTCACCAGTCCGAAAGATAGAGAATGAGATGGGGAGAAATAGATTTTATGTTTTTAGTAAGAGGCTTGGTAGGGAGGTCAGACTTTATAATTCCCTTCAATATGATCATTGGGTATTAACTGAAACTGACCTTTCTGTCTTGGATTACTGTGAGAGGCCACATAAAATCACAGTTTCTGTGGCTGGTAAAGTTGTAGAAACAGTTTTTGATATGTGGATTAAATCGGCAAATGAGGAAAAGTTTCCATTCGGGGTGCAGGTTTGATTTGGGGTATTGATTTTTCCAATGTGGAGGATGAGCGAATCACGCAAAAAGTAGTAGAGGAATGTTACCAAAACGGTTTAATCATCGAAAGCGCAGGAAGAAAAGACAGTGTTATAAAACTTATGCCTCCGTTAACCATCGAGCTTGAACTTTTGCAGCAGGGTTGTTCAATTATCAGACAAGCTATTCAAGAGAATATAAATAAAGTATTGGAGGTCGAAAGTTATGGATAAAATCGCCATTATAGGAATAGGATGCCGTTTGCCAGGAGGAATAAGGGGGCCTGAGGAGTTCTGGGAAGCATTGACTGCGGGAAAAGATATGACTTCCGATTTACCCGAAGGCCGCTGGGATTTAGAAAAGTTTTATGATCCTGACAAATCAAAGCCAGGCAAGCATTACACCTGTCATGGTGGATTTTTAGATAAAATAGATGAGTTTGACCCTTTGTTTTTTGGTATTTCTCCAAGGGAAGCGGCCTTTCTTGATCCACAGCAAAGACTGATGCTGGAGACATCATGGGAAGCAATGGAAGATGGAGGCTTGGATCCGGCCAAGCTAGCAGGAACCAATACCGGTGTCTTTGTAGCGGGCTTCACCCTTGACTATCAAGCAATACAATTTAAAAACGAATCGGTTGAAAGTTTAGATACACATTCGGCAACGGGTATGATGATGACAATGTTGTCCAACAGGATTTCATATATATATGATTTCAGAGGTCCAAGTTTGTCTGTAGATACAGCGTGTTCGGGCTCTTTGGTTGCAACACACCTTGCATGCGGGAGTTTATTGAATAATGAATGTAATCTCGCAATAGCAGGCGGAGTAAGTGTTATAGCTACACCTGAGTATACCATAGCGGAAAGTAAGGGTGGTTTTTTATCTCCCGATGGACGGTGCAAAACTTTCGATTCCAGTGCAAACGGTTATGCAAGAGGAGAAGGAGCCGGCGTTGTGGTTTTAAAACGCCTGTCAGATGCTATCGAAGACGGAGATAGGATTTATGCCGTAATAAGTGGATCGGGTGTAAACCAGGACGGCCACACAGACGGGATTACTGTTCCAAACGGGCAGGCTCAGGAAAACTTAATGAAGGAGGTATACAAAAAGGCAGGAATATCACCTTCAGATATAACATATATTGAAGCTCACGGCACCGGCACTCCGGTTGGAGACCCTATTGAGGCTAATGCAATAGCACGAGTGGTTTCAACAGACAGGCCAAAAGATAAAAAGTGTATTGTCGGATCTGTTAAGACAAACATTGCCCACCTTGAGGCCGCTGCAGGAGTTGCCGCACTGATAAAAGCTTCACTAATCATAAAGCATAAGCAAATACCTCCACATCTGCACTTTAAGAATCCAAACCCTAAAATTCCCTTTGACGATTTATGTATACGAATTCCTCAGACCCTGGAGCCTTTGCCGCAACCCGCATTGGTTGGCATAAATTCATTCGGTTTTGGAGGAACAAATGCCCATATCCTCTTGGAGGAAGCTACAGATCTCCAAAAAGAGGGTACTCCTGAAGTTAATGTAAATACCGGATGGCCATATATGATTCCCATATCTGCGCGCTCAGAAAAGGCGCTAAAAAACTATGCGCAAAAGTATGTTGATTTTATTAATGGAAGTGGAGAAAGTATTTCTTTATATGATATTGGAAGCATGATGAGCAAAAAGCGCACCCATCATGACTATAGACTAGCGGTTTCGGCATCTTCAAAGGAAGAACTTGCAGGAAACCTGGAAGCGTATATTAAAGGACAAGCACGCCAGGGGATGTCTGCGGGAAATGTTGAGGCAGGAAAGTACAATAAAGCTGTTTTTGTATATACAGGTATGGGGCCCATATGGTGGGCTATGGGCAGACAGCTCCTTGAAAAAGACCCTGTGTTTAGAAATATGATAGAAAAATGCGATAAACTTACACGTCAGTATGCTGGATGGTCTCTACTGGAGGAACTTCTCGCCGATGAGGAGAATTCACGTCTGGACCAGCCCCAGTTTGCTCAACCTGCCAATTTTGCTGTTCAGGTGGGTTTGACTGAAGTATGGAAATCCTTGGGTATTATACCCCATGCGGTGGTAGGACACAGTGTTGGAGAAGTGGCTTCTACATATGTTGCAGGAATTTACAGCCTTGAAGATGCCATGTTGGTAAGTATTCACAGAAGCCGTGCACAGCAAAAAGCAGTAAACAAGGGCACAATGCTGGCGGTAGGTTTACCAGAAAAAGAAGTTGTGGCCCTGCTGGATGAGAACATAAAAGGTGTTTCAATGGCAGCAATCAATAGCCCAAATTCGGTAACTTTGTCAGGTGATCCTGATGCCCTTGAGCAGATCCAAAAACAGTTGCAGGATAAGGGGGTTTTTGCGCGGCTTTTAAAGGTCAATGTAGCGTATCACAGTTACCAAATGGAACCATATGAGCAGGAGCTATTGGAGGCATTAAAAGGAATAAAGTCCCAGCCTGCCGGGATACCGATATATTCCACGGTTACAGGGAAAATGCTGACGGGTACAGAGTGTGATGGACATTACTGGTATAAAAATGTAAGAGAGCCGGTACGTTTTGAAGCAGCAATGTATGAAATGATTTCGTTGAATTATAACTTATTTATTGAGGTGGGCCCTCACCCTGTTTTAGCAGCTTCTATTTCTGATTGTCTGTCAGCTAAAAACGTTGAAGGTAAGAAGTTGTTCTCTATAAAAAGAAATGAAAACGAACAGGTTTCAATACTGGAGAACTTAGGGAATCTATATGCACTGGGATACCCTATAGATTGGAACAAGATTTACCGGTACCAAGGTGAGTTTGTAAGTCTCCCTCTTTATCCATGGCAATGGGATAAATACTGGATGGAAACGCAGGAATCAAGTGAATTTAGGCAGGGAAAAAATAAGCACAAGTTTTTAGGACGCCGTTTGAAAACTTCCAGCCCTATATGGGAGATTGAACTTAATACTACCTATATGACGTATCTTTCTGATCATAAAATACAAGGTATAGAAGTTTTCCCCGGAGCAGGGTATGTAGAGCTGGGAATGGCTTGTGCCAGAAGCTATTTTGGAGAGGGTTTTTATACAGTTGAAGATATAAAGTTTGAAAATGCTTTATTTTTAAATCAAGGAGTATCACCTGTGGTGCAGGTGGTTTTGGATCCAAAAACCGCAAAATTCGAGATTTCAAGCAGGATACCGGGACAAGATAAGACTTGGACATGCAATGCATCCGGCACAATAAGAAAACGGCAAAACATAAAGATCACTGCTAAAGATGAGTTGATTCAAATACTTGGCAATTGTACCAAAGAATACGGAAAAGAAGTATGTTATAAAACCTTCTATCAAATGGGTTTCCATTATGGTCCTTATTTCCAAGGTATAGACAAGATATGGAAAGGTGATAACGAAGCTCTTGGCAGGATCGAGATCCCTAAAATACTGGAGATTGATAGCTCTATCTACGGTCTTCACCCGGCGGTATTGGACGCCTGTTTCCAGGTTACCATTGCGGCAGTTGCACCACTTAATGAAGATGAAAATAACGAAGGCCAATCATTCCTACCTGTAGGAATAGACAGGGTGCAGCTTTATGGAAGGCCGGAGCCTGTCATGCTTTGTCATACGCAGATGGTAGATAGGAAAGATAATAATTTGAACGCCAACATCCGTCTATATAGTGAGGACGGAAATCTAATCGCCGAAATACTGGGCATAAGAACTAAGGAACTTGGAAATAGTGGAGGGTCTGATGCTGGAAGAGTTAAGGATTATCTTTATGAGATAAACTGGGAGCTTCTAAAAAGTGAAGAAGTTGATACCCGCACAGCTGCTGCTAACTCTGGAGCATGGCTTATTTTTGTGGATCATAAAGCAGCAGGAAAAGAACTGGCAAATCTCCTTGAAAAAAGGGGAGAAGAATGCTTTATGGTATATCCTGGTGAGAATTTTGGTTGGCAGTATGAAGAGCGTGAGATATATATAAACCCTCGAAGCATTGAGGATCTTAGAGCGTTGTTTGATGAATTCTCAAAAATTAAAACGAAGCTAACAGGTATTGTATATATGTGGAGCCTCAATATCCTTGAGATCCAGGAAGTTAGCAATACAGCTATAGAAAAAGCTTGTTTTGAAAACCTGTTTGTATTAAAACACCTGGTACAAGCAACCACAAATCTGGGATTAAATTTTAAGCTGTGGGTTATTACAAGAGGAGCCCAAATGATCAACAGGGCTACTCCAAATTCTGCATTCTTACAGTCGTTGGTATGGGGCCTTGGCACCGTCATAGGTTACCATGAGTTGCCTTCAAATTGGGGAGGCCTTGTAGACCTTGACATAGAGGCCAATGCGGGTGAAATGGAAATGCTGTTAAAAGAAGTCTTAGGTAATGGAGAGAACCAAATTGCTTTCCGTAATGGGAATAGACTTGCAGCAAGAATCGATAAACTGCGGATTGATATGCAGCATCAAGTACCCGTACATCTTCGCCCCGATGGAAGTTATGTTATTACAGGTGCTTTTGGTGGCATAGGTATGATTACAGCCCAGTGGATGGTTGCCAAGGGAGCAAGACATCTGGTACTGCTTGGACGCGGAGAATTTCCAAAACGTTCTGAATGGAACAATGTAGAGCCAGGCAGCAGCCTTGCAGAGAGGATTGAGTTTGTTCGTAAGCTGGAGTCCCAGGGGGCAACAGTATATATTGGATCAGTGGATGTAACTGATGAGGAAAAGCTTGCTGGATTTTTTAAAGATTTTGATAAGGAAGAAAGGCCTCCTATTCGAGGTGTTGTACATTCTGCTGGTATTACGGATGATCAATTTCTTGAGGTTAGTAAAGATGAGACTTTTTATAGGGTCCTTTCGCCTAAGGTAAATGGTGCATGGAACCTTCACCGTATGACAGAGGGACGGCCTATTGACTTCTTTATTTTATTTTCTTCAGTTGCTTCTGTATTTGGTTCACCAGGCCAGGGAGCATATGCAACTGGGAATGCCTTTTTGGACTCACTTGCACATTACCGTTTATCGAGAGGACTTCCTGCACTGAGTATCAATTGGGGACCATGGTCAGAGGTTGGAATGGCTGCAAGGTTTATGGAACGTGATCCGGAGTATTATATACAAAAATCCATAGAATCTGTAACGGTAGAAAAGGGAATTAGGGCTATGGAGCACCTTGTTGGAGAAGCTGTTGCACAGTCTGTGGTTCTACCTATACTCTCGTGGCAAACGTTTGGGGAAAAATGGTTCTCACCCATGAGTTCTCCACATGTGCTTAAAACTCTTTTGCAAGATGAGTCAGGACAACAAGAGAATATAAATAAATCAAAGGTGGATGTTGATATCCTGGAGGATATTATTTCATCTCCAATACAGAGCAGGCAGAATATCGTTGAAATGCATATTAAAACAATAGTAGCGAAGGTTTTGCGTTATAATCCTGAGGATCTAAGTACCAAACAACCACTAACTGTTTTTGGGATGGATTCATTAATGGCCACCGAAATAAAAAACAGGATGGAGGTTGCCTTTAAAACACCTGTTTCCATAGTAGAACTTCTTAAGGGTTCCAGCATATACGATCTTTCCGAGCAAATGATATCAAAGCTATACGAATCGGGAAAGATTTCAGAACAGGATTCCCTAAATATGGGTAAGGCTGAGCTTGAAAGAATACCTAAAGTTTCTGAAAAAGAGTACTATGAAACCTCATCTGCACAAAAGATGATGTATATCATTAATAATCTTGAGGGTAACAACATTGGGTATAACATACCTGTGGGAATTTTATTTGAAGGTGGGATTGAAAGGGTTGCCCTTGGGGAAGCATTAAAAACATTGATACAAAGGCATGAAGCATTTAGGACATCCTTTGAGATGATTGATGGGGAGCTTGTGCAAAGGATACAAGATGAAGTTGATTTTACTATAGAATATTTTGAGTCTGAGGAAGACGGAGTAGAGAAAATAATCGATGAATTTGTAAGACCGTTCGATTTAAGCAAAGCACCCTTAATAAGAGTAGGTCTTATAGAAATCCATGCTAGCAGGCAAATACTTTTGCTTGATGTACATCATATAGTCTCGGATGGAACTTCAATAATCAGGACTTTTGATGAAATAGTTTCTATATTAAGTGGTGAAAGCCTTCCGGCAATGGAGGTGCAATATAAGGATTTTGCCCAGTGGCAGAATGGCTTGTTTAGCACTGAGGTTTACAAAAAGCAGGAAGAATACTGGCTTAATAGGTTCAAGGGTGAAATTCCTATCCTTGATATGCCTACAGATTATCCTAGGCCTGTCCTTCAAAGCTTTGAAGGAAATAGGTTGCTATTTGATTTAGACAGTCATTTGATGGATAAATTAAATGTACTTTCCTCCCAAACAGGAGCCACCGTGTATATGATACTTCTTGCGGCATTAAATACACTAATGTATAAATACTCAGGACAGGAAGACATAATTATTGGTACTCCTATAGCGGCAAGAACTCATTTTGATACTGAAAGAATACTGGGGATGTTTATAAATACCCTGGCATTAAGGAATTTCCCAGAGGGAAATAAGGCCTTTACTGAGTTCTTGGAAGAAGTAAAAGAAAGCTCCTTAGAAGCATATGAAAATCAGGAATACAGGTTTGATCAGTTTGTGACAAAACTTAACGTAAAGAGAGATTCAAGCAGAAATCCTTTATTTACTGTTATGTTTAATATTGTTCCTTCTGATGAGCATATTATGGAACATCGTGGTGAATTAAAGTATTCCAAATATCCGGTTGAAAGTAAAACATCAAAATTTGACCTAACATTCCAGTTGATACCAGATGGTCATAATATAATATTATGGATGGAATATGCTACACGTCTGTTTAAGAAGGAGACGGTAGAAAGGCTTGTTCAGCATTACTTTAATATCCTTGAAGAGATAACCTCAAACCCTGAAAAAAAACTATCAGAAATCAATATGTTATCCCAAGAAGAAAAGGAGCGAATAATATACGGCTTTAACGATACGAAGGTTGAATTTGAACATCACCTGACGGTACACCACCTGTTTGAGCAGCAGACGAAAGTACGTCCAGACAATATAGCAGTAGCGTATGAAGGCCGTAGATTTACATATGGCCAGATCAACCAAAGGGCAAACAGGATAGCAAGGTACATGCTAAAGGCTGGCACTGGTAGAGAAGAAGCCGTAGTTGTCATGCTGGAGAGGGGACCCTTATTTGTAGAATCGGTACTTGGTATATGGAAAGCAGGGGGGGCTTACATACCTGTAAATCCAAAATACCCTACACAAAGGGTGCTTGATATATTTAAGGAATCTAAAGCTGCCTATGTGTTGACCTTATCAGATTATGTGACCCAGCAGCTTAGTGAGAACTATAAAGGCCGAATTATATACCTTGACCAGTGTGAAAAAGAGATTGAGGCTGAAAGTGGCGAAAACCTAGATCTAGATATAGACATAAATAGTTTGGCCTATGTTATATATACATCTGGTTCAACTGGTGTACCAAAGGGAGCTATGATAGAGCATCTTGGCATGATAAACCACATCCATGCGGAAATAAAGGAACTTTGTATAACTAACAACAGCATAATATCCCAGAACTCGCCTCAATACTTTGATGTATCTGTATGGCAGTTCTTTGCAGCCCTAACCATAGGAGCTCAAATTATCATCTATCCAGATGAAATAGTAAAGGATGTTGCAAGGTTTACGAATCGGATCATAGAAGATGGCATAACGGTCCTTGAGGTGGTACCTTCATACCTTGCTTTAATGCTTGAGTATGTGGAAAATACAGGGAATAAACCGGAAAAACTTCATTACTTGCTGATAACGGGAGAAACCGTAAAATCCGGCATAGTAAGGAAATGGTTTGACCTATGTCCAAATACTAAAGTAGTTAATGCCTACGGACCTGCAGAGGCAGCGGACGATATTACTCTATATACTATGGAAGCTGCTCATGAAGGAGAGAACATTCCTGTAGGCAAGCCTATACAAAATATGAATCTATATATAACAGATAAAAACATGAACCTGTGCCCTATCGGAGTAAAAGGAGAGATCTGCGTCTCTGGAACAGGTGTAGGAAGGGGTTATTTAAATGACCCTGAAAAAACAGCCCATGTATTCCTTGAAGATCCTTTCAGAGAAGAAAAGGGGATAAGGCTGTACAAAACAGGAGACCTGGGAAGATGGCTGCCTGACGGGAATATCGAATTCCTGGGCAGAATAGACCATCAGGTTAAGATCCGCGGATACCGAATAGAGCTTGGAGAAATAGAAGCTCAGCTTCTAAAACATTCTTCAATAAAAGAAGTTGTGGCAGCAACAAGGGAAGACCCCCAAGGGAACAAGTACATCTGTGCATATATAGTTGGAGAAAGTGAATTGACAATACCGGAATTAAGGGAGTATCTCTCCAAAGATCTGCCAGACTACATGATCCCTTCATATTTTGTACAGTTGGAAAAACTGCCTTTATCAGCGAATGGCAAGGTAGATAGAAATGCCCTGCCTGCCCCTGATGGAAATATTAATACAGGGGTAGACTATGCTGCACCATTCGGTGAAATTGAGGAGAAGCTTGTACTGATATGGAGCCAAATCCTTGGAGTCCAGAAGATTGGAGTAAATGATAACTTCTTTGAATTAGGAGGAGACTCATTAAAGGCAACCAATCTTGTATCAAGGGTTCATAAAGAATTTGACATAGAATTTGCATTAAAAGAAGTGTTTATGGGTCCTACAATTTCGGCAATAGCAAAAAGTATTAAAAATAGACTTAACGATACAGTGGAAATCGAAGAAATTTTAAGCATGATTGAAAATCTATAAATAGGAATTAAAAGAGATGAAATAGAGAAGAGGGACGAAGTTATGGATAATTTGATGAAAAGAATAGAATCTCTTTCTCCAGAAAAAAGAAAGCTATTTGAGACGATGCTAAAAGAAAAAGGAAAAGATGTTTCAAAATATACGCCAAATGCCTTTTCTGGAATACCTTCTGCCAGAGAGCAGGAATTTTACCCTATGTCATCTGCCCAGAAAAGGCTGTATATACTAAACGAGCTTGAAGGAGCAGGTACTGCATATAACATGCCAGGCGTCGTACTGCTGGAAGGAAACATTGATGCAGTACGCTTCGAACAGGCATTCAAGGAGCTAGTAAAAAGACATGAGGCTCTGCGCACATCATTTCATATGGTTGAGGGTGAACCAGTACAAAAGGTTCATGATTACGTGGATTTCAGTATTACGTACCTGGAACTGGATGAAGAAAAAGCAGCAGAAATAGTCAAAGAATTCATAACGCCCTTTGATCTTAGCCAAGTTCCATTACTGAGAGTAGGACTTGTAAAAACGAACGAAGACAGGCGTGTTATGATGTTTGACATGCACCACATAGTATCAGATGGTATATCAGTCAATATACTTATGAGTGAGTTTTTGGATTTGTACCAAGGGAAGACCCTTTTGCCACTACGGATACAGTACAAGGATTTTTCTGTATGGCAGAAGGAGATGTTTGCCGGAGACTCAATAAAGAAGCAGGAAGAATACTGGCTCCAGACATTTAAGGGTGATATACCGGTACTGGATATGCCTACTGACTATCCAAGACCGGCGGTACAAAGTTTTGAAGGAGATGCTGTAAGCTTTGAAATAAACCCTGAACTTTCAGTCAAACTAAATAAGCTTGCAACAGATAATGGAGCTACCTTATACATGGTACTGATGGCTGCATATAACGTACTCCTGTCCAGATACACTGGACAGGAAGACATCATAGTTGGAAGTCCTGTAGCCGGAAGGCCCCATGCTGACCTGCAGGGTATCATTGGTATGTTTATAAATACCTTGGCCATAAGGAACTATCCTGAGGGAGAAAAGACCTTCGTCCAATTCTTGCAGGAAGTAAGGGAAAATGCGTTTTTGGCTTTTGAAAATCAGAACTACCAGTTTGAAGAACTTGTAGAAAAACTTAATCTCATGAGGGACATGAGCAGGAATCCTCTTTTTGACACTATGTTTGCACTGCGCACTTCAAACAAGACAGAATTTGCAGCATCGGGTATAAACTTCAAACAATACAACAACTGGCTGGAAGGCAGAAAGGCAAAATTTGACCTTATGCTTGAAGTGGTAGAGGGTCAAGAAGGTATAACATTTAACCTTGAATATTGTACCAGGCTGTTTAAGAAGGAGACAATAAAAAGGTTTGGAACCCATTACATTACCGTTCTTGAAGAGATAACGGCATGCCCTGAAAAAAGGTTGTGGGAAATTGATGTACTGTTACAGGAAGAAAAACAGCAAATCCTATATACCTTTAACGCTACAGAGGCACAGTATCCTAAAAACAAGACTATCCATCAGCTTTTTGAAGAGCAGGCAGAGAAGAACCCTGATCATGTAGCTGTGGTATTTGAGGGTAAAAAGCTTACATTTAGTGAACTCAATAAAAAATCAAATGGGTTGGCCCATGTATTAAGGGCTAAAGGAGTCAAACCGGACAGTATCGTAGGTATTCTGGCAGAACGCTCACTTGAGATGATAGTAGCAATCCTAGGGGTATTAAAAGCAGGAGGGGCATATCTTCCCATAGATCCAGATTATCCTGAGGAAAGAATAAGTCATATGCTGGAAGACAGCCGGGCAGTGATCCTGTTGACCCAATCACATTTTATAGACAAATATACATCAATAGGTACAGTAATAAATTTAGAAGATGAGCAGGAATATTCAGATGAACAATATAACTTATCGGAGGTAAATAAACCTTCCGATCTAGCTTACTTAATATATACCTCAGGCTCTACAGGTAAACCCAAAGGGGCAATGATAGAGCATAGAAACATAGTAAGGCTGTTATTTAACAGTAAAATGCAGTTTGATTTTAACGAAAATGATGTATGGACTATGTTTCATTCTATGAGTTTCGATTTTTCCGTATGGGAGATGTACGGGGCGTTGTTATATGGGGGCAGATTGGTGGTAGTTCCTAAAATGACAGCACGCAGCAATGTAGAGTATCTGAGACTTCTAAGGAATGAGAAGGTGACCGTATTAAATCAGACACCTTCAGCCTTCTATAATATAGCCAATGAAGAAGTATCATATGAAGAAAAAGAACTTAAGATAAGATATGTCATATTCGGAGGGGAAGCATTAAAGCCTGCATTGTTGAAGGAATGGAGAAAGAAGTACCCGCAGACTAGACTCATCAATATGTATGGAATAACCGAGACAACAGTGCATGTCACATATAAAGAGATAGAAGAGGAAGAAATTAGATCTAATGTGAGCAGCATAGGAAGGCCTATACCAACCCTTACAACATATGTAATGGATAAGAACATGAAAGTTGTTCCCATTGGAGTAGCCGGAGAGCTTTGTGTAGGAGGAGACGGAGTTTGCAGAGGATATCTTGGAAGACCGGAGCTTACAAAGGAAAAGTTCGTTCAAAATCCGTACAAGCCGGAAGAGAGGTTATATAGATCTGGAGACCTGGTCCGGTTATTATCTGATGGAGAAATGGAATACCTGGGTAGAATAGACCACCAGGTAAAGATAAGAGGCTTTAGGATAGAGCTTGGTGAAATAGAAGCACAACTGCTAAAGCATCCTTCAATTGAGGAATCTTTGGTGATTGCAAAGGAAGACCATCAGGGCAGTAAATACCTGTGTGCATATATAGCGGGAGAAAATGAGCTGACAATATCAGAACTAAGGGAGCATCTCTTAAAAGAACTGCCCGAATACATGGTACCATCATACTTTGTGCAGCTTGAAAAAATGCCATTGACAGCTAATGGCAAGATAGACAGGAAGGCATTGCCTGAACCCGAAGGTAATATAAATACGGGAATAGAGTATGAAGCGCCTATAGGCGAATTTGAAGAGAAGCTTGCACTGATTTGGCAAGACATCCTTGGAATTAAGAAGATAGGAAGAAATGACAACTTCTTTATGTTAGGTGGACACTCTTTAAAGGCTACAAGCCTTGTAGCGAGAATTCACAAAGAGTTCAATATAGACATGCCTCTTAAGGAAATATTTAAGGCTCCAATTATAGCGGAAATAGCAAGGTATATGAAGGAAGCAAAGGAGAGTATATATCAATCCATCCAAACTGCTAAAGAGATGGAATACTACCCTATGTCATCAGCCCAAAGAAGGCTGTATATATTAAATCAGTTTGAAGGAGCAGGGACAGCATACAATATGCCAGGCAGCTTGCTGGTTGAAGGCAGTATTGATCTGGAGCTTTTTCAGAAGACCTTCCAACAGCTTATAAATAGGCATGAGACCCTTCGAACATCTTTCCATTTCATAGAGGGTGAACCCGTCCAGAAGATCAATGATCCTGTGGGTTTTAGTGTAGTGTATCTAGAATCTGACGAAGAAAAAGTGGGGGAAATCGTAAAAGAATTTATAAAGCCGTTTGATCTTGGAATTGCTCCGCTGCTAAGAGTAGGCCTTGTGAAAACGGGAAAAGACAAGCATGTCATGATGTTTGACATGCACCATATCATATCTGACGGTACGTCCATGGATATACTGGTACATGAGTTCATGGATATGTATGGAGGAAATAACCCTTCTTCCCTCCGTATACAGTACAAGGACTATTCTGTTTGGCAGAAGGAACTATTTGCTGGGGACAAAATAAAGAAGCAGGAGGAATACTGGCTCCAGGAATTTAATGGAGAAATTCCTGTGCTGAATATGCCAGTAGATTACCAAAGGCCTGCGGTTCAAAGCTTTGACGGAGGTTTTATCCGTTTTGAAGCAGGCAGTGAGCTTACGGGAAAACTTATTAAGCTTGCAAGGGATAATGGGGCTACTCTTTACATGACATTGCTTGCTTCATACAACATACTGCTGTCTAAGTATACGGGGCAGGAAGATATTATAGTGGGAAGCCCTATAGCTGGAAGACCTCATACAGATTTACAAGACATAATAGGTATGTTTGTAAATACTTTAGCCATGAGGAACTATCCCCAGGGAGAAAAGACCTTTGCTGAGTTTCTAAAGGAAGTAAGGGAAAACTCTATAAGGGCTTATGAAAATCAGGACTACCAGTTTGAAGAACTGGTGGAAAAGCTTAATGTAAAGAGGGATATGAGCAGGAATCCTCTTTTTGATACTATGTTTGTATTGCAAAATACCGGCTCATCAGAATTGAAGATAGATAGGCTTAAGTTTATACCCTATACAAATGAATTTAGAATATCCAAATTTGACTTGACATTAAATGCTCGGGAAACCCAGGAAGGTATTGCATTTGATTTGGAATATGCCACAAGGCTGTTCAAGAAAGAGACTGTAGAAAGGTTTGCAGCCCATTACCTTAATGTTCTGGAAGAGATAACGGTTTATCCTGGAAAAAGGTTGTCAGAAATTGATATGCTTTCACAGGAAGAAAAGCAGAAAATACTATATGACTTTAACGATACAAAGGTCCGGTATCCTAAGGATAAGACTATACATCAACTGTTTGAAGAGCAGGTAGAAAAGACACCCAATAATATTGCTGTAGTGTTTGAAGATAAACAGCTGACTTATAAGGAAGTAAACGAAAAGGCAAACCAACTGGCCAGAAAATTAAGAGAAAAGGGAATAAAACCTGATAGTGTAGTGGGAATTATGGTAGAACGTTCCCCGGAAATGATCATAGGGATCATGGCTGTCCTAAAAGCTGGGGGGGCTTATTTACCCATAGCTCCTGAATACCCTGAAGACAGGATCCAGTTTATGCTTGATGACAGTGGCATCCAAATTATTCTGATACAGGATAAATTTATAAATGCTAAAGGTAGTTACAGAAATGCTGAATTTATTAGCATAGAAAATCAGGAACTATTTACTGGGGATGTATCAAATCCAAAGTTAATTAGTAAACCTGAAAACTTGGCTTATGTAATATATACATCCGGTTCTACCGGCAAACCCAAAGGGGTAATGATAGAGAACTACTCCGTAATCAACCGGATCAACTGGATGCAGAAGCAATACCCGATAGCTGAAGGTGATGTGATCCTGCAGAAAACTCCCTATACCTTTGACGTATCGGTATGGGAATTATTGTGGTGGAGCTTTACTGGGGCCAAAGTCTGCCTGCTGATACCGGGAGGAGAAAAAAATCCGGAAGAAATCGTGAAGGCAATCGAAAAAAATAAAGTTACCACAATGCACTTTGTACCATCCATGTTGAGTGTATTTTTAGAGTATGTAGAGGAAAAGGGGATAATAGAGGAAATAGCAAGCTTAAAGCAGGTATTTGCCAGTGGAGAAGCACTGAACCTGAAGCAAGTAGAAAAGTTCAACAAGCTGCTGTACAAAGAAAAAGGAACAAGCCTGCATAACCTGTACGGACCAACAGAAGCAACAGTAGATGTATCCTACTTTGGCTGCTCTACGGAAGAAGAATTGGAGCTTGTACCTATAGGAAAGCCCATAGATAACATTAAGTTGTATGTTGTCAGTAAGGAAAAGGGCCTGCAGCCGATAGGAGTAGCGGGAGAACTATGCATAGCAGGGGATGGACTGGCAAGAGGGTACTTGAACAGACCGGAACTTACAGAAGAAAAATTCGCAGCAAACCCATTCGCACCGGGTGAAAGGATGTACAGGACAGGTGACCTGGCAAGGTGGCTGCCTGACGGCAACCTAGAATATCTGGGCAGGATCGACCATCAGGTAAAGATAAGAGGCTACAGGATAGAACTGGGTGAAATAGAGAACCGGTTATTAAAGCATGAAGCAATAAAAGAAGCGGTGGTATTGGACAAAGAAGGAGCTGACGGAAATAAGTATCTTTGTGGATACGTCGTACCGGATCAAGAAATAACCGTACAGGGGATGAGGGAACACTTGTCAAAAGAGCTCCCGGACTACATGATCCCTTCCTACTTTGTGCGGATGGAAAAGCTGCCATTGACCCCTAATGGAAAAATAGACAGGAAAGCATTGCCTGTGCTCGATAGCAATGTTAATACCGGCGTAGAATACGTAGTACCTTCGGGAGAAATAGAGGAGAAACTTGCGCTGTTGTGGCGGGATATCCTTGGAATAGAGAAGGTAGGAAGAAATGATAACTTTTTTATGCTTGGGGGACACTCGTTAAAGGCAACAAGCCTTGTAGCAAGAATTCACAAAGAGTTCAATATAGACATACCTCTTAAGGAAATATTCAAGACACCAACCATCTTAGAAATTGCCAGATATATTAAAGACTCAAAGGAGAGCCTATATCAGTCAATCCAACCGGCAGGAGAAATGGAATACTACCCTATGTCATCTGCACAAAGAAGGCTGTATATACTAAACCAGCTTGAAGGGGCAGGGACAGCATACAACATGCCTGGTATTATGCTGCTGGAAGGAAGCATTGATACAGCGCGTTTCCAGGAAGTCTTCAGGCAGTTGGTAAAAAGGCATGAGACTCTTAGAACATCGTTCCACATGATCGATGGTAACCCGGTCCAGAAGGTTCATGACCATGTGGAATTCAGCGTGATGTACTTTGAAACTAACGAAGAAAAAGCCGCAGAGTATGCTGGGGAATTTGCCAGACCTTTTGATCTTGGCAAGGCTCCTCTGCTAAGGGTAGAGCTTGTAAAAACGGGAGAAGACAGGCATCTTATGATGTTTGATATGCATCACATTATATCCGATGGTGTCTCCATGGACATACTGATTCGTGAGTTTATGGATCTTTATGAAGGAAACAACCCTCCAGCACTTCGGATACAGTACAAGGACTACGCTGTATGGCAGAATAAACTGTTTGATGAGGGCGGAATTAGCAGCCAGGAGGAATACTGGCTCCAAGCATTCCAGGGAGAAATACCTGTACTGAATATGCCGCTAGACTATCCAAGGCCTGTAATACAAAGCTTTGAAGGGGATTTTTTTAGCTTTGAAGCAGGCAGTGAGCTTACGAATAAATTAAACAAGCTTGCAAGGGATAATGGGGCTACGCTTTACATGACACTGCTCGCGGCATACAACATATTGCTGTCTAAGCACACCGGACAGGAAGACATAATCGTTGGAAGCCCTATAGCCGGAAGGCCACATTCAGACCTGCAGGATATCCTTGGTATGTTTGTAAATACCTTGGCTATGAGAAATTACTCCAAGGGAGATAGTACCTTTGTAGAATTCTTGAATGAAGTAAGAGAAAACGCTCTAAGGGCTTATGACAATCAGGATTACCAATTTGAAGAACTGGTTGAGAAGCTTAACTTGAAGAGGGACATGAGCAGAAACCCACTGTTTGATACTATGTTTACCATGCAAAATGCCTCTAAGGTAGAATTTGCAGTACCTGGTATAAGCTTCAGACCTTTTAATAACGGGCTAGAGTATAGAATATCAAAATTTGACCTATCCATTGATGCAATAGAGCGTGAAGATGGTATGGCTTTTAGCTTTGAATATTGTACTCGGCTTTTCAAAAAAGAGACTATAAAAAGGTTGGCGGCTCATTACCTTAACGTGTTGGAAGAGATAACCGCAAATCCGTTTAAAAGGTTGTCGGAAATAAATATGTTGTCCCAGGAGGAAAAACAGCAAATAATCTATGGCTTCAATGATACAAAAGTAGAATATCCTAAGGATAAGACCATACAAGAGCTATTTGAAGAACAAGTGGAAAAGACGCCTGATAACATAGCAGTAGTATTTGAAGATAAATACTTGACTTACGGAGAACTTAATGAAAAGGCCAATCAACTGGCTTGGATCTTAAGGGACAAGGGATTAAAACCTGACAGTGTAGTAGCTATAATGGTAGACCGGTCCATAGAAATGATAATAGGTGTAATTGCTGTATTTAAAGCAGGAGGCGCGTATTTACCCATAGACACCGAATATCCTGAAGAACGAATCAGATATATGATCGATGACAGCTTGGCTGGAATTATTCTTACGCAAGAACATCATAAAGAAAAAATTAAATTTGATCTTGATATTATAAGCTTTGATGACTGTGTGAATTACAACGGGAGAACAGAAAATCTTCCTGTCATTAATAAATCTTGTAATTTAGCATATGTCATTTATACATCAGGAACCACAGGAAAGCCAAAGGGGATCATGATAGAGCATAGAAGTCTTGTCAACATATCTTACGCATGGAAAAAGGAATATAGGCTTGCGGATATGGATGTAAAGCTGTTGCAAATCGCAAGTTTTTCTTTTGATGTATTTGTGGGAGATGTTTCGAGAACGCTGCTCAACGGAGGCCAAATGGTTATTTGTTCATCCGAGGAGAGATACGATCCTGCACGATTATATTCACTTATTAAAACCCATAAAATAACCATCTTTGAATCCACACCGGCACTGATTATTCCTCTTATGGATTATATCCATGATAATGCTTTGATTATTGATAGCCTCAAGTTGCTTATACTTGGATCAGATACTCTCTCTGTGGAAGATTATGAAAGATTACAATCCTGGTATGGAGAGAAACTGCGGGTTGTTAATAGCTATGGGGTTACTGAGTCCACCATAGATTCCAGTTATTACGAAAAGAGACTGGGAAGCTATTTGGAATCCGGGAGTGTACCTATCGGAAAGCCAATGCAAAATATAAAATACTACGTTGTTGACAAACACTTGAGACCTCAGCCTACAGGGGTTTTGGGTGAGTTGTGCATAGGGGGAGAAGGGCTTGCAAGGGGATATCTAAACCGGCCCGAACTGACAGCTGAAAAATTTGTACCTAACCCGTTTATACCAGGGGAAAGGATGTATCGTACAGGGGATCTGGCCAGATGGCTGTCTGATGGGAATATGGAATTTTTAGGAAGAGTAGATCATCAGGTAAAGATAAGGGGATTTAGAATAGAGCTGGGGGAAATAGAAGCACAACTGCTAAAGCACGTTTCAATAAAGGAAGCAGTGGTTATTGCAAGGGAAGATCAGAAGGGAAACAAGTATCTGTGTGCCTATGTGGCAGGGGAAAATGAATTAACAATAGCAGAACTAAGGGGACATTTCTTAAAGGACCTTCCAGACTATATGATACCATCCTATTTTATGCAGTTAAAAAAGCTGCCGCTGACTCCCAATGGCAAAATAGATAGGAAGGCATTGCCCGAACCTGACGGCAATATCGATGCTGGAATAGAGTATGTCGCACCCTTGGGTGAAGTGGAGGAGAAACTTGCGGGGTTGTGGCAGGATATCCTTAGTATAGAGAAAGTGGGAAGAAACGACAATTTCTTTGAGCTGGGGGGACATTCCTTAAGGGCAGCAAATCTTATTGCCAGGATTCACAAAGAGTTCAATGTAAACATACCGCTTAAAGAAATATTTAAGAGCCCAAATATGTCTGAAGTTGCCGAGTGCATCAAGATTGCAAAGGAGAGTGTATTTCATTCTATTGGGCCGGCTGGGGAGATGGAGTACTATCCAATTTCATCCGCCCAGAAAAGGCTGTATATTCTAAACCAGCTTGACGCAGTTGGGATGGCATACAACATGCCTGGTATTATGCTAATTGAAGGCAAACTCGATAAACTGCGCTTTGAACAGGCTTTTAGGGAGCTTGTTGACAGACATGAGTCTTTCCGTACCTCATTCCATATGATAGATGGTAAACCGGTACAAAAGGTCCATAGCAATGTGGATTTTAGTGTTATGTATATGGAAACCGATGAGGAAAGAGCTGCGAAAATAGCCAGTGAATTTATTAGGACCTTTGACCTTGATGAGGCTCCTTTACTTAGGGTTGGGCTTATAAAAGTTGGAGAAGACAGATATATTATGATGTTTGATAAGCACCATATTATATCTGACGGGGTGTCTGACGACATACTGGTAAGAGAATTTATGAGCCTGTATGAAGGTAAGGAACTTCCGGAACTTAAGATTCAGTACAAGGATTTTTCCGTATGGCAGAACAGGCTGTTTGCTGATGGGACAATTAGTAAGCAGGAAGAATACTGGCTCCAAGTATTCAAAGGAGAAATTCCTTTGCTTAATATGCCGCTAGACTACCCTAGGCCAGCTATACAGAGTTTTGAGGGAGATGTGATCAGTTTCAAAGCAGGCAAGGAGCTTGCTGTTAAACTGAACAAACTTGCAGTGAATAATGGTGCCACGCTCTACATGGTACTTTTAGCTTCATACAATGTCCTTTTATCCAAGTACACCGGACAGGAAGATATTATAGTTGGAAGTCCCGTTGCAGGAAGGCCGCATACTGATCTTCAGGACGTTATTGGTATGTTTGTAAACACGCTAGCCATGAGGAATCACCCTCAAGGTGGAAAGACTTTTGTGGACTTCCTTAATGAAGTAAGAGAAAACTCCTTAAGGGCTTACGAAAACCAAGATTACCAATTTGAAGAACTGGTAGATAAGCTTAACCTGGAAAGGGATCTGGGCAGAAATCCACTTTTCGATACTATGTTTGTACTGCAAAATATCGAGGCATCAGAAGTGAAGATGGATGGGCTAAGGTTTATGCCCTATGACAGTGAAGTAAGAATATCCAAGTTTGACTTGACTTTAAACGCTGAGGAAACAGAGGACGGTATTGCATTTGAATTGGAGTATGCTACCAGGTTGTTTAAGAAAGAGTCAGTTATAAGGCTTATTGCCCATTACCTTAATGTATTGGAAGAGGCAGCAGCCTTTCCTGAAAAAAGGCTATTAGAAATTGATATGCTGTCACAAGACGAAAAACATCAAATATTATATGAATTTAATAATACAAAAGCAGGATACCCTCGGGAAAAGACCATCCATCAGATTTTTGAGGAACAGGTGGAACGGACACCCAATAATATTGCTGTAGTGTTTGAAGATAAACAGCTGACTTATAGGGAGCTAAACGAAAAGGCAAACCAACTGGCCAGAAAATTAAGAGAAAAGGGAATAAAACCTGATAGTGTAGTGGGAATTATGGTAGAACGTTCCCCGGAAATGATCATAGGGATCATGGCTGTCCTAAAAGCTGGGGGGGCTTATTTACCCATAGCTCCTGAATACCCTGAAGACAGGATCCAGTTTATGCTTGATGACAGTGGCATCCAAATTATTCTGATACAGGATAAATTTATAAATGCTAAAGGTAGTTACAGAAATGCTGAATTTATTAGCATAGAAAATCAGGAACTATTTACTGGGGATGTATCAAATCCAAAGTTAATTAGTAAACCTGAAAACTTGGCTTATGTAATATATACATCCGGTTCTACCGGCAAACCCAAAGGGGTAATGATAGAGAACTACTCCGTAATCAACCGGATCAACTGGATGCAGAAGCAATACCCGATAGCTGAAGGTGATGTGATCCTGCAGAAAACTCCCTATACCTTTGACGTATCGGTATGGGAATTATTGTGGTGGAGCTTTACTGGGGCCAAAGTCTGCCTGCTGATACCGGGAGGAGAAAAAAATCCGGAAGAAATCGTGAAGGCAATCGAAAAAAATAAAGTTACCACAATGCACTTTGTACCATCCATGTTGAGTGTATTTTTAGAGTATGTAGAGGAAAAGGGGATAATAGAGGAAATAGCAAGCTTAAAGCAGGTATTTGCCAGTGGAGAAGCACTGAACCTGAAGCAAGTAGAAAAGTTCAACAAGCTGCTGTACAAAGAAAAAGGAACAAGCCTGCATAACCTGTACGGACCAACAGAAGCAACAGTAGATGTATCCTACTTTGGCTGCTCCACGGAAGAAGAATTGGAGCTTGTACCAATAGGAAAGCCCATAGATAACATTAAGTTATATGTTGTGAGTAAGGAAAAGGGCCTGCAGCCGATAGGAGTAGCGGGAGAACTATGTATAGCAGGGGATGGACTGGCAAGAGGGTACTTGAACAGACCGGAACTTACAGAAGAAAAATTCGCAGCAAACCCATTCGCACCGGGTGAAAGGATGTACAGGACAGGTGACCTGGCAAGGTGGCTGCCTGACGGCAACCTAGAATACCTGGGCAGGATCGACCATCAGGTAAAGATAAGAGGCTACAGGATAGAACTGGGTGAAATAGAGAACCGGTTATTAAAGCATGAAACAATAAAAGAAGCAGTGGTATTGGACAAAGAAGGAGCTGACGGAAATAAGTATCTTTGTGCGTACGTCGTACCGGATCAAGAAATAACCGTACAGGGGATGAGGGAACACTTGTCAAAAGAGCTCCCGGACTACATGATCCCTTCTTACTTTATGCAGATGGAAAAGCTGCCATTGACCCCTAATGGAAAAATAGACAGGAAAGCATTGCCCGAGCCTGACGGAAGTATGAGTACGGGAACAGAATATGTAGCGCCGCGGAATGAAGTGGAAGAGAAACTGGTTGAAATATGGCAGGAAGTGCTTGGAGCAAAACAGGTAGGAATAAGGGACAACTTCTTTAAAATAGGCGGAGATTCTATACGTGCAATATCATTAGTCAGCACAATATGCAAAAAGTTGGATATAAACATCCAAATCAGGGATATATACATGAATCCTGATATTGAGAGATTGTCTGCATTCTTAAAAGTAAAAGATACGGAAGCTTTTAACAGTAAGATGGGTAAAGCAAGGGAAGAACTGGAGTTATTTAAACAGCGAATATTGATGAATGAAACTCTCTCAGAAAAGTTACCTTCGGACATGGAAGATATATATCCGATGAGTCACATAGAGCTGGGTATGATTTATCATTCCAAAAAAGACTATGAAAATGCAGTTTATCATGACCAATTTGCATTTCATCTGAATGACAAAGACTTTGATTTCCCAGCATTTAAAGAAGCGATGCTTCTAATGACGTCAAAACATGATATTTTAAGGACGGTTTTTAATTTAGAGGATTTTGAAACTCCTGTGCAAATTGTTTACAAGGGCAGTAGTCTTGATATTGAGCAGATAGATATCATGAATTTTAGCAGGACAGGGCAGGTTGAGTATATAAACAAATATTTGGAAAATGACAGAGCGAATCCGTTTGATATATCAAAGCCCCTTTGGAGGATAAGAATATTCAAACTTGACGCAAACCATATTTGTCTGGTTCTGATATTCCACCATGCTATCCTGGATGGCTGGAGTGTTGCTTCATTGATTACGGAAGTTTCAAACCTATACTCTAAGCTTAAGCAAGAAAAAGATTATATACCAACACGGCTTAAATGCAGCTATAAAGATTATATAGCAGACCAAATGACAATTAAGGACAACCAGGAAGTAATTAATTATTGGAGAGAGGAATTAAGTGAATATAAAAGGTTGAATATGCCTGCAAATATTCATGGAAAAACAAAAAAATCTTATAAAGTAGACCATGTAACACGCCATTTAAGTCAGGAATTTTTAGGTGATTTAAGAAGTACTGCCAGAAGATATGATGTAAGCTTAAAGACACTTTGCTTTGCTGCATACACTTATATGCTCAATATGCTTTCATACGAGGATGACTTTGTCGTAGGTTTGGTAGAAAATAACAGACCTGTATGCGAAGATGGAGATAAGATGCTGGGGTGCTTCTTAAATACGGTTCCCGTCAAAATGTGTTTTGATAAAATCGATATATGGGAGGAATTGATAAAAGTTGCAGAAAAGAAATTAATAAACTTAAAGCTTTATGGAAGACTGCCTTTATTTGAGATCATAAATATCCTGGGCGGAAAAGAAAACAAAGAGGAAAATCCTTTATTTGATACCATATTCAATTATGTGGATTTTCATATATATAACGAGATAATAAACAAAGAAATCGGTGATGTTAAAGATAGAATTTCAGTTGATGAATATGAAGCAACCAATACAAGTCTTGACTTTACAGTAAGTAATACATTCGATGATCTTAATATAAGCTTGATCTACTCGGACAAAGTATTGGAAAGAAAACAGGCAGAAGAGTGTATAGACTATTTTATTAATATTTTAAATATGTTTATCCATAACCCCAAAGGGTCAGTTGACAAGCTTATTATATTAAGTCATGAAGAAAGAAAGCAGTTGCTGATAGACTTTAATGATACTAAGAAAGACTATCCGCAGGACAAAACCATACATGAGCTGTTTGCTGAGCAGGTGGAAAGGACACCTGACAACATAGCTGTGGTATATGAAGACAAGCACTTGACTTACAGGGAATTGAACGGAAAGGCAAATCATTTGGCCAGAGTATTGAGGAACAAAGGGGTAAAGCCTGACCGTATTGTAGGAATTATGGCCGAACGTTCATTTGAGATGATTGTGGGGATATTTGCCATATTGAAAGCTGGAGGGGCGTATCTGCCGATAGATCCTAATTATCCTGATACAAGGATAAAGTATTTGTTGGACGATAGTGGTTCCCAGATCCTTTTGACCTCCAGGACCTTTATGGAAAATAAGCAGATTGATGCGGATATTATATATCTGGAGGAAGAATATTTAAATGAAGAGAACTCAAAGCTTGAAAATGTAAACAAACCCTCGGACCTTGCGTACGTCATTTATACATCAGGTTCGACAGGGAAGCCCAAAGGTGGAATGATTGAGCATACTAGCGTTGTAAACATAATTACAGCCCTCCAGGCCATGTATCCGCTTAAAGCGGAAGACGCTTTTCTATTTAAAACAACTTATACCTTTGACGTATCCGTAGCTGAGATATTTGGCTGGTTCCTCAACGGAGGAAAGCTTGTAATATCACGCCAAGGTGTGGAAAAGGAAGCTATGGAGTTAGTAGAGGTAATAAACAAGCATAAGATAACCCATGTAAACTTTGTACCATCAATGCTGAATATAATGGTACATACTTTAAAAGATAATGGTATAAAACTGCCATCAACTCTCAGGTATATTTTTGCTGCTGGAGAAGCGCTGCCCAAAAAGCTTGTCCATGAGCTTTTCGATGTCTCAGAGAACACATCTCTGGAAAATATCTATGGGCCTACAGAGTCCACGATATATGCAGCGGGTTACAGTATAACAAAGAAAATAGCAGAAGAACTTATAACAGTACCTATAGGGAAAGCTTTACAGAATGTATACCTTTATATACTGGACAAGCACAACCAATTAACTCCTGTAGGAGTGGCCGGTGAACTTGTGATAGGTGGAAGCGGTCTTGCAAGGGGCTATTTGAATAGACCTGAACTGACAGCAGAAAAATTTGTACCTAACCCGTTTATTCCCGGCGAAAAAGTGTACCGCACAGGGGACTTAGTAAGGCGGCTTCCTGATGGGAACATCGAATTCATGGGCAGGATCGACCACCAGGTAAAGATAAGAGGCTTTAGAATAGAGCTTGGAGAAATTGAAGCACATCTGGTGAAGCACACTGCTATTAAGGAAGCAGTGGTTATTGCAAAGGAAGAGCAGCAAGGGAAGAAGTACCTGTGTGCATATATTGTAGGGGAAAATGAATTGACCATTTCCGAGCTAAGGGAGCATCTCTTAAACGAACTACCTGACTACATGGTACCAGCATATTTCATGCAGCTGGAACAGCTGCCATTTAATGCCAACGGTAAAATTGATCGGAAAGCATTGCCTGAACCACAGGGGAATATTAATACCGGAGTAGAGCATGTAGTTCCTAGAAACGAAAGAGAAGAAATACTGGCCAAAGTATGGGAAGACGTACTAAAAACTGAAAACATCGGGGTAAAAGATAATTTCTTCAGCCTTGGAGGAGACTCAATAAAAGCCATACAGGTAATGTCGCGTCTTAACGTCCATGGGCTAAAGCTTGAAATGCGGGACTTATTCAAACATCCTGTAATTGAGGAACTCGTCGAATATATACAATCTACAAGCCGAAGAATTCATCAAGGCCCGGTAGAAGGCATAGTACCGATAACACCTATACAAAGATGGTTGTATAAACAAGACAGCAAGGATATCCATCATTTTAATCAGGAAATAATGATATATGGGCGTAACGGATTTGAAGAAGCTATTATTCGAAAAGTATTGTCAAAGCTTGTAGAGCACCACGATATTTTTAGAACAGTGGTAAAAATAGAGGATCAAAATATACTCCAATACAACAAAAACCTTGAAGGTGAACATTTTTCATTGGAAATTGTAGACCTTAGGGACAGCTATAATTACCGGGAAAAAATAGAGCTGGAAGCGTCGAGGATTCAGAGGAGCATGGACTTGTATAACGGTCCTTTAGTTAAGGTTGGTCTGTTTAAGACTAAAGAAGGGGACCACCTGCTAATAGCTATTCACCACCTTGTAGTTGATGGGGTATCGTGGAGAATCATACTGGAAGATTTGGACATAGGATACAGACAGGCGCTAAACAATGATGAAATAAAATTCAGCAACAAGACCGACTCTTTCAAAGATTGGGCACAGAGGCTTGATGAGTATGCCAATAGCCCTGAACTATTAAAAGAAATAAATTACTGGACCAATTTGGAAAAAACTGAAACAATACCGCTTCCAAAAGACCGAGAGATTGAAGAAAGAAGGTATATGAATAACAATAGCGTCAAGATCGAGCTGAGTATTGAAGAGACTGAGAAGATGCTAAAGCGGGTAAACCATGCTTATAACACAGAAGTAAACGACATATTGCTTACCGCCTTGGGATTAGCAGTGAGGGAATGGACCGGAAATGATAAGGTTCTGATCAGTCTGGAGGGGCACGGCAGGGAGGAAATCATTAAAGACATTGACATAAGCAGGACCGTGGGATGGTTCACCACCCAGTATCCCGTGGTGTTAGATGTCAGCGGACAACTCGATATTTCCCGCATGATCAAATCGGTAAAAGAAAACATCAGGCAGATACCTAACAAAGGGATAGGTTACGGCATACTAAAATATCTTACCTTGCCGGAAAACAAAGCCGATTTAAACTTTAATCTAAACCCTGAAATAAGCTTCAATTACCTCGGTCAATTCAACCAGGATAATGTAGACAATTTATTTGGAGTGTCTGATATTCCTGCCGGAGAGTCTACAGGACCAAACTATAAAAGTGAGTATTGTATTGATATTAACGGCGGAACTGTAGAAGGCGGGAAGCTGGAATTAAACTTTAGCTACAACCAGGGCGAGTATGAGAAGAGTACTATTGAAGGGGTAGCGGTGAGTTTTAAAAAGCATTTAGTAAACATAATAACCCATTGTGCAGAAATGGACTATTCAGAAGCTACACTCAGTGATTTTACAGTAGACGATCTGAATATGGATGAGTTTGAAGACGTATTGAATAACTTCGAATAAAAAGAGTTTGTATTTAAGGAGGAGTACTTATGAGTGATTTGAAGAAACAAAACATAAAAGATATGTACCGGCTCACTCCTATGCAGCAAGGGATATTGTACCACTATATGATGGATAAAAATTCAGACGCCTACTTTGAGCAGATATCACTTTCTATAAAAGGCATCCTGGACATTGATTGTGTTGAAAAGAGCGTTAATATCATTATTGAAAAGTATGACGCTTTGAGAACAATTTTTTTGTATGAAAATGTAGCCAAGCCCTTACAAGTAGTCATGAAGGAAAGAAAGCTGTCTGTCAGCTATGAGGATATTACCTCCCTTGCCGAAGAACTAAGGGATAGGTATATAGAAGAATACAGGGTTAAAGACAGAAAAAAGGGCTTTGACTTATCAAGGGATATTTTAACAAGATTAAGTGTAATTAAAACAGGCTACCAATCTTATAACATGGTATGGAGCTTTCATCACATCATTATTGATGGGTGGAGTCTCGCAAATATATTTAGAGAATTTATGGAAAACTATGAAGCCCTGATGAATAGCCGGGAGCCGGAGTCAGGAAAGGTATATCCTTACAGCCGCTATATCAAATGGTTGGAAGGCAGAAATCAGAACGAGGCCGCAGATTACTGGGAAACCTATCTTAAAGGTTACGAGCATCAGACAGTCCTTCCCCAAAACGGCAGGTCTGCAAGTGATGATTTCAGGATTGAAGAAACGGAGTTTAAAATATCTGAACAAATAACTAGCGATCTTGAGAAGTTTGCAGCCAAAAACAATACAACCATGAGTACCATTATAAAGACCATATGGGGGATATTATTACAGCGGTATAACAATACCGATGATGTGGTGTTTGGTGAGGTGGTATCGGGAAGGCCTCATGAAATACAGGGAATTGAGAGCATGGTGGGTTTATTTATAAATACCGTTGCAGTAAGGGTGAGTTGTGATGAGGATAAAACTTTTACCGAACTGATCAAAGAGATGCAGCAATCGGTGCTTGAATCTGACCGGTACAGTTTCTATCCTCTGGCGGATGTGCAGTCAAAAACATGCTTGAAAGATGCCTTGATACATCATGTCATGGCTTTTGAAAATTACCCTATGGATGAAGCGGTTAATGCTTCATCCAGTAATGGCATTTTAAATGTAGTTGGAATGGAAATATTCGAGCAGACGAATTATGATTTTGGGATACTCGTTGATGGCGGTAAGGAATTATCTATTAAATTCAGTTACAACTCACTGGTATATGATGGTAATTTCATAGAAAAAATCAAGGGACATTTTCAGTCGGTAATAGAAATTGTAACCGATAATCCCGATATGCATATTAGGAATATTGATATACTCACCGAAGTGGAAAAGAAAGAAATAGTACACTGCTTCAATAATACAACGGAGGAATACCACAGGGAAAAGACCATTCACCAACTATTTGAGGAACAAGCGGTGAAGACACCTGACAATGCGGCAGTGGTGTTTGAGGGTAAGCAGCTAACCTATAGGGAACTCAATGAGAAGTCAAATCAGCTTGCAAGAGTGTTGAGGGATAAGGGAGTTAAACCAGACAGCATAGTGGGTATTATGGTAGAACGCTCACTGGAGATGGTCATAGGTATATTTGGCATACTTAAAGCCGGAGGGGCATATATGCCTATAGATCCTGACTACCCTAAGGCAAGAATCGAATATTTACTCGAGGACAGCGAGATAGGGGTGCTGATTTCCCAAAAGCAATTCCTGGAGAAAGTGGAGTTTTACGGGAAGTATATAGACATAGAAGATGAAAGCCTTTATGCCGGAAACCCTATGAACCTGGAAGTGGTATGTTCACCGCAAAATTTGGCATATATCATTTATACATCTGGGTCTACAGGAAAACCTAAAGGGGTTATGGTAGAACATAAAGGGGTAGCAAATCTGGAGGCGTTTTTCAAGACCCGCTTAAATGTAAGTGAAAGCGATAGGATTATTCAATTTGCATCAATTTCATTCGACGCTGCAGTTTGGGAAATATTTATGGGACTATTGGCAGGAGCAACACTATATATATTTTCAAGCGATATTATCAATGACTATCGAAGATTTGAAGAATACCTAAATGAAAATGAGATAACTATTGCTACTTTACCACCTCCGTATCTGGCAAATCTGGACCCGGAAAAAGTAACTTCCTTAAAGAAGGTAATTGCAGCAGGTTCGGCTTCCACTCCCGAACTTTTAAAGAAATGGAGCAACAGGATTTCATATATAAATGCTTATGGACCTACTGAGACAACCGTATGTGCAACGGTATGGAAAGCAGATGATTGTGAGACGGCCGATAAGTCGGTACCTATTGGTAAACCTATTACCAATACCCGGGTGTTTATAGTTGATGAAAACAATAATCTTAAGCCCATAGGTGTTGAGGGTGAACTCTGTGTTTCCGGGGCAGGATTGGCGAGAGGATACTTGAAAAAACCGGAACTTACCAGGGAAAAGTTTGTACCGAACCCATTTATGCCTGGAGAACTGATGTATAAAACAGGAGATCTTGCAAAGTGGCTTCCTGACGGGAATATTGCATTTGCCGGCAGAAAAGACCACCAGGTTAAAATAAGAGGGTATAGAATCGAGCTTGAGGAAATAGAAGCAGCCCTTTTGAAGCATGCTGATATAAATGAGGCGGTGGTCATTGACCGGGAGGATTCAAGTGTAGGCAGGTATCTTTGCGCTTATATAGTGTCTGACCGAGAAGTGACAGTGACCGAAATAAGGGAGCTTATATCTAAAGAGCTGCCCGATTATATGATTCCATCCTATTTTATGAGGATAGCAAAAGTACCGTTAACCATAAATGGAAAATTGGACAGAAAGGCGCTGCCGCTGCCTGATGGAAGAATAAATACAGGAACAGAGTATGCAGCGCCTTCAGGTGAAGTGGAGGAAAGGCTTGCGCTGCTGTGGCAGGACATCCTTGGAATAGAGAAGGTAGGAAGAAATGATAACTTCTTTATGCTCGGAGGACACTCGTTAAAGGCAACAAGCCTTGTAGCAAGAATTCACAAAGAGTTCAATGTAGACATACCTCTTAAGGAAATATTCAAGACACCAACCATCTTAGAAATTGCCAGCTACATTGAAGACTCAAAGGAGAGCCTATATCAGTCCATTCAACGTGCTGGGGATATGGAATATTATCCCATGTCATCCGCCCAGAAAAGACTATATATATTAAACCAGCTTGAAGGAGCTGGAATCGCCTACAATATACCTGGCATAATATTGCTGGAAGGTACTGTTGATAAAGCACGTTTTGAGCAGGCTTTTCATAGTCTGATAGAAAGGCATGAGAGCTTTCGAACCTCCTTCCATATGATCGAGGAAGAGCTGTCTCAGAAAGTCCATGACAAGGCGGACCTAAGTATCATGTACCTGGAAACCAGTGAAGAGAAGGTTCCCGAAATAGTGGAGAAATTCATAAGGCCCTTTGACCTTGGAAAGGCTCCACTATTAAGAGTTGGACTTGTAAAGATTGGAGAAGCCAGACATATTATGGTGTTTGACATGCATCATATCATATCGGATGGAGTGTCCAACGACATACTGGTAAGAGAGTTTATAAGCTTATATGAAGGGAAAATACTTCCTCCACTGCGTATACAGTACAAGGACTACTCAGTTTGGCAGAGGGAATTGTTTGCAGGAGCTGCCATAAGTAAGCAGGAGGAATTCTGGCTCCAGACCTTTCAGGGAGAGATCCCTGTGCTGGATTTATCCACCGACTACCCAAGACCCGCAGTACAAAGCTTTGAAGGAGACTACATCAGCTTTGAAGCTGATAGCGAGCTTGCGGTTAGACTTAACAAGCTTGGATCAGACAATGGAGCTACATTATATATGACGCTTCTTGCTGCATACAATGTGCTGTTATCTAGATACACTGGACAGGAAGATATTATTGTGGGAAGTCCTATAGCTGGAAGGCCTCATGCTGACCTTCAAGACATCATAGGTATGTTTGTAAACACTCTGGCCATGAGAAACCACCCGCAAGGAGAAAAGACTTTTATTGAATTCTTGAAAGAAGTTAAAGAAAATGCTTTGAAAGCATACGACAATCAGGACTATCAGTTTGAAGAATTAGTGGATAAGCTGGACATAAGGAGGGATATGAGCAGGAATCCCCTCTTTGATACCATGTTTGCCATATACAATGTTGGAAAAGCAGAGCTCATAACGTCTGATCTAAGCTTCAAGCCGTACAACAAAGGGATAGAAGGCAGAATATCAAAATTTGACATCACCTTAAATGCATTTGAGACTGAGGATGGTATAGCCTTTGAACTCGAATACTGTACAAGACTGTTTAAGAAAGAAACAGTTGAAAGACTTGGGGCTCATTACATCAATTTACTGGAAGAAATTGCAGCATACCCCGAAAAAAGGCTTTATGAAATCGAAATGTTATCACAGGAAGAAAAACAGCAAGTATTATACAGCTTTAACGATACTGCTCTCGAATATCCCCTGGATAAAACCATACACCAAATGTTTGAGGAGCAAGTGAAAAAGACTCCTGATCATATTGCAGTGGTTTTTGAAGGTAAACAATTAACCTACCGAGAACTGAATCAAAAGGCAAACCAATTGGCCAGGGCATTAAGAGAAAAGGGAGTAAAGCCTGATGATATTGTAGGCATAATGGTGGACCGCTCGCCTGAAATGGTTATAGGTATAATGTCAGTAATCAAGGCTGGGGGGGCGTACCTTCCTGTAGATCCTAATTATCCATTGGAAAGAAAAAGGTATATGATGGAGGACAGCAAGGCCAAAATTTTACTCACCCAAAATCATCTTATGGATCGTGATGATTTCGATGGTGAGATTATTGATTTATCTGATTATGATTATAATTTTATAAACGATGTGAATATAAAATGTATAAATAAGCCTGGTGATACAGCGTACATCATCTATACCTCTGGCTCAACGGGAAACCCTAAAGGTGTTTGCATTGATAATAAGAGTGTATTAAACCTGGTAGAGGGTCTGTTCCAGAGAATATATAGCAAATATGAATCACCGTTGAATGTTTGCCTCATTGCCCCTTATGTTTTTGATGCTTCGGTGCAGCAGATTTTCGCAGCACTGCTAATGGGGCATGCATTGTACATTGTACCGGAGGAAGCAAGGAAAGACGGTAAAAAGCTGCTGGACTTCTATAGTGAAAATAGGATTGATATTTCGGATGGAACGCCCATACACGTAAATATGATGTTAAATTCTCCTCCTATAGATAATAACCTAAAAGTGAGACATTTTATTATAGGCGGAGATGTTCTTCCATTTGATGCAGTAAAAGACTTCCTAAGCAGATTTGAGGATGTGCAACCTTGCATCACAAATGTTTATGGTCCTACCGAATGCTGTGTGGATTCTACGGAATATTTGATTACTGCGGCGGGGCTTAGTAGATTGGATAATATCCCCATAGGCCGTCCTTTGCCAAACACCAGAGCATGCATACTTGGTAAGAAATTAGAAGTAAATCCTATAGGTATCGCTGGGGAATTATATATATCTGGGGATGGTCTTGCCAAAGGCTATTTAAACAAGACGGGGCTTACTGCAGAAAGATTTGTATCTAACCCGTTTATAAAGGGAGAAAGAATGTATCGTACTGGGGACTTGGCAAGATGGCTGCCTGACGGGAATATAGAATTTTTAGGCAGGATGGACCACCAGGTAAAGATAAGGGGATTTAGAATAGAACTTGGAGAAATAGAGGCTCAGCTATTAAGACATGCTTCAATAAAAGAAGCTGTGGTTATTGTAAAGGAAGACCAACAGAAGAACAAGGATCTGTGTGCATATTTCGTTGGGGAAAATGAACTGACAATAACTGAACTAAGGGAATGCCTTTCAAAAGAATTGCCCGAGTATATGATCCCGGCATACTTCATGCAGCTGGATGAAATGCCTTTGACAGCCAATGGTAAGATAGACCGGAAGAACTTGCCCCACCCTGCTGCTCATTTAAATACTGGAGTAGAGTATGAAGCACCTTCAGGTGAAGTGGAAGAGAAGCTTGTACAATTGTGGCAGGATATCCTGGGGGTTGAGAAAATAGGGAGAAATGATAATTTCTTTGTGCTTGGGGGGCACTCATTAAAAGCAATAAACTTTGCAGCCAAAATTCACAAAGAGTTCAATGTAAATATATCTCTTAAGGAGATATTCAAGCTGCCGACAATTGCAGAAATTGCCAAGTACATCCAGGAAGCCCAAGAGAGTATTTATCAATCTATCCAGCCCACTGGAGAAATGGAATACTATCCTATGTCGTCTTCCCAAAGAAGGCTGTATATATTAAATCAGCTTGAAGGAGCAAGGGTGGCATACAATATGCCAGAGTTTATGTTGTTAGAAGGCAGTATTGATATAGAAAGTTTTGAGAAAGCCTTAGATCAGCTGGTAAAAAGGCATGAGGCTTTCCGGACCTCCTTCCATATGGTAGATGGTGAACCGGTGCAGAAGGTCCATGATGAGGTGGAATTTAGTATCATGTACATGGAAACCGGCGAAGAAAAAGCCTCAGAAGCAGCAAATGAATTCATAAGGCCATTTGACCTTGGCAAGGCTCCTTTACTAAGAGCAGGGCTCGTAAAAATTAGAGAAGACAGGCATGTCATGATGCTTGATAAACACCATATCATATCTGACGGGGTGTCGGATGAAATACTGGTAAGAGAATTCATAAGCTTGTATGAAGGAATGAATCTTCCAGCACTTCAGATTCAGTACAAGGACTATTCCGTATGGCAGAATAAATTGTTTGCTGACGGCACAATCAGTAAACAAGAAGAATACTGGCTCCAGGCATTTAGGGGAGAAATACCAGTACTTGATATGCCGGTAGACTACCCAAGGCCGGCTATACAGAGTTTTGAAGGCGATATGGTCAGTTTTGAAACAGGCCGGGAACTTGCACATAAACTGAACAAGCTTGCCGTGGATCATGGAGCAACACTGTATATGGTGCTTCTAGCTTCATACAATGTGCTTCTTTTCAAATACACCGGACAGGAAGATGTCGTAATTGGAAGCCCTATAGCAGGAAGGCCACATACAGATTTGCAGGACATCATAGGCATGTTTGTCAATACCCTAGCTATGAGGAATTACCCTCAAGGTAAAAAGAATTTCAGCGAGTTTTTGATGGTAGTAAAAGAAAATGCTCTAAGGGCTTATGAAAACCAGGATTACCCATTTGAGGAACTTGTGGAGAAGCTTAGCATTAAGCGGGATTTGAGCAGAAATCCGCTGTTTGATACTATGTTTGTCTTGCAAAATAAAGAGGCATCAGAATTTAAGATGAATGGGCTAAGGTTCATGCCCTATGATAATGAGTTCAGGGCGTCTAAATTTGATTTGACCCTAAACGCCCAAGAGACCCAGAATAATATTGTATTTGGGTTAAAGTATGCTACTCGTCTGTTTAAGAAAGAGACAATAGAAAAACTTGGGGTCCATTTCATCAATGTACTGGAAGAGATCACAGCTTACCCCGAAAAGATGCTGTCCGAAATAAATATACTATCTCAGGATGAAAAACAGCAAATACTAAATAGTTTTAATGATACAAAGGCAGAATACCCTAGGGATAAGACTCTACATGAGCTGTTCCAAGACCAAGTGGAAAGGACACCTGATAATGTAGCTGTAGTGTTTGAGGACAAGCAATTAACCTACAGGCAGCTCAATGAAAAGGCAAATCAGCTTGCCAGAGCACTAAGAAGTAATGGTGTAAAGCAAAACAGCATAGTTGGAATAATGGTAGAAAGATCCGTAGATATGCAGGTTGGAATACTGGGAATTTTAAAAGCAGGAGGTGTCTATTTACCAATTTCAACCAAACTTCCTGAACTAAGAATAAAAAAATTACTGGAAGATAGTAATGCAACTATGCTGTTGACGCAATCACATTTAGCGGATAAAGCAGAGTTTTACGGTAATATATTACTGCTTGATTCCCCTGAAATATACATTGGAAGTGCTGAAAACCTTGATAAAATAAATAAACCAGAGGACTTAGCTTATATCATTTATACATCGGGATCTACTGGAGTTCCGAAGGGTTCAATGATAGAGCATCGAAGTGTAGTTAACTTGGTTTATGGACTAAGAAAGCTTGTCTATGAAAATTATGATAATTATTTAAATGTTGCCCTTGTGTCCCCTTACTTTTTTGACGCATCTGTAAAACAAATATTTGCGGCTTCTCTCCTTGGCCATACGCTGTTTATAGTTCCTGAGGATACAAGGCTAGATGGTGAGGGCCTTCTAAAGTACTATAACAGGAATTCAATTGCTGTTTCAGACGGAACACCAGCACATATAAAGCTTTTAACAGATACTGCCAGGCCTGGCGAAAGTCTTTCAGTTATGCAGTTTATTATCGGAGGGGAAGAACTTTCATGTAAAGGTATACAAGGTTTCTATGATCGGTTTAAAGATAATAACCCTACTATAACAAACGTTTATGGTCCAACAGAATGCTGCGTAGATTCAACTTATTACCATTTAAGCCGTGAGAAGGTGAGAAATCTAACAAGTATACCTATAGGTATGCCATTGCAGAATTATAAGATATATATACTTAATGAAGACATGAATATCTTACCGGTTAATACAACTGGTGAAATATATATATCTGGAGATGGGCTGGCAAAAGGCTATTTGAACAAACTTGAATTGACTACGGAAAAATTTGTAGCTAATCCTTTCAGCTCTGGAGAAAGAATGTATCGTACCGGTGATCTTGGAAGGTGGCTTCCTGACGGAAACATCGAATTTATAGGCAGAGTAGACCATCAGGTAAAGATTAGGGGCTTTAGGATAGAGCTTGGGGAAATAGAAGTGCAGCTATTAAAGCATCCTTCAATAAAAGAAGCTGCGGTAATTGCAAAGACAGACCAGGAGGGCAACAAGTATTTGTGTGCTTATATAGCAGGGGAAAGTGAATCTACAATATCAGATTTAAGGGCGCTTCTCTTAAAAGAACTTCCCGATTACATGATACCACAATACTTTGTTCAGCTGGAAAAGCTGCCTTTGACAGCCAATGGCAAAATAGATCGGAATAATTTACCCCAAAATGACGGTACTTTAGCTACATCAGTAGAGTATGTAGAGCCTTGCGGTGAAGTTGAGGAGAAGCTTGCACTGCTGTGGCATGATGCCCTTGGAGTACAAAAAATTGGTGTGAATGATAACTTCTTTGAACTGGGAGGATACTCACTGAAGGCAATATCCCTTATAAGCAGAATTTATGAACAGTTAAATGTTGAGGTACCACTAAAAGACTTTTATATGGCCCCAACCATAAAGGAAATTGCCCGTTTTATACACAATACGTACGCCAATGATTATATTACACCAAGTCCGGCAATTCATTTTAATTCAGCAATGGAGAGTCTTATGTTTGCATTCCCTCCAGGAGGAGGAAATGGAATAGCTTATGGTAGTTTATCAAAACAAATGAATGCTTATTCCATATATTCCTTTGACTTTATAGAAAATGAGAGCAGGATGGAGGAGTATGTGAAGGCAATTACTTCTGTCAAACCCGAGGGCCCATATATTCTATTTGGTTACTCGGCAGGAGGTAATCTGGCATTTGAAGTTGCTAAAGTATTAATTGAAACTGGACATCATGTATCCGATATAATCTTTCTGGATTCGGCTAAATCATTTGTCCTTATTGAGGAAGAAAGCGAAGATGCTAAGAAACTTGCTGAGCAACAGGATAAAGAATTTATAGAAGAAAATGAGAAACTTATAAAAGGCATGTTTGGAGATAACCAGGCAGTTATTGAAAAGGCCATTGAAAGAATGAGAAATTATCATAAATACACTAGAAGTGTTATAAACTCGGGACAGATAAACTCCAATATCCATCTTATTATATCACAGCAGCAAGACAATGAAGGTGAAGCTGATTTATGTGAAGGATGGAGAGAGGCAACAACGGGAGAGTTCAAAGTATATAACGGATTTGGCAGTCATTTTGATATGTTAAGTACAGGATATATAGATAAAAATGCGGCTATTATTAAAGAAATATTGGAAGAGATCAACCAATAGTTCAGATATAAGGGGTAGATATAATGGATAAGATTAAATTGTTTTGTCTGCCGTATGCAGGAGGTTCTGCAGCAGTATATAAATATTGGGAACAATACTTGCATGATAGGATTGAGCTTTTCCCGATTGAGCTTGCGGGAAGAGGCAGCAGGATTGGTGAACCGTTTTACGGAAGTGTTGAGGAAGCGCTTGAAGATATACACCGTATTATCATAAGCAACCTTGAAGAACAACCTTATGCGTTGTTTGGCCACAGTATGGGCAGTGTACTTGTATATGAACTTGCCTATAGAATAAAGGAGCTCGGACATCCATATCCTGTCCATATGTTTATTTCCGGCAGATATCCTCCGGGTTTTGTAAGTAAGAAGAAGGTACTCTATGATTTGCCGGATAAGGAGTTTGTGGATGAGGTATTTAAGCTGGGAGGCACGCCCAAAGAGGTTCTGAAAAGCAATGAATTAATGGAGTTGTTTTTACCGATACTCAGAGCGGATTTTAGAATTACTGACACATACAGGCACATTGAAAAAAACGCTAAGCTTGACTGCGATATAAGTGTATTGTGGGGAAAAAGAGAAAAGGGAGCCACTATTTTTGACGTTGCAAAATGGCATGATTATACGTCCAAAAGTTGTAAAATTCATATGTTTGACGGGGATCATTTTTTTATACACGATTACAAAAAGGATGTAGCAGCAATAATAAATAGTAGTCTCATCGACTTTGCAGACAATGGTATGTGAAGACTGAAGTTTATTTAAAATTTAATATGAAATCAAGAGGCTAAGTTTTTAGGTTGACTTTAATGACCTGTAGACTTAGCCTCTTTCCAGTCTAATCAAAAATTTCAAGCATAGACATGTTCACAAAACCCGTATTTTGACTAATAGTACGGATCCAATAATTAAAAAGTTTGTGTCGCTGCGCGGCGACACAAACTAAACTCATAGACATGCAAATGTCATTATTTAACCAACTTTAATCATTCATCTTTATGTTTTAGCTTCACTTTAACTTCATTAAAAAAAGCCGTTGTATCCCATACATTGAGACCAAAGTATCCTTCTTTATAAGTTTGATCTTTTGTGTCGATAACTAATTTATTGTTCAAATAAACCTTAGTGATATCGCCTTGCGCTTCTACTTTGAGATGATAATCTATATTTGGCTGTAAATCCAGTTTTCCATCATTGTTATATGTCGCAATTTCATATCCGGTTCCATCGACAAATTTAATTAATTTTACAATATTATTTTTTATATCAACATTTGCTGCATATGAATTCTTTGCTGTTAAGTCAGAACGAAAAACCAATGAACCCGCTCCAATGGAGTTATCTATCAAATCTTTTTCAGAATTACCGGGGTGGGAATCTGTATCTGGCACGTTTATATTGGCTTCATACACAAAATTCCTGCCAGTCACATCTGATACTATGAAAGCATCTCCCTTACTCTGTCCCTGCATTCCATGAATGGTCTCTGCCCACTTCCCGTTAACGGTGGTCCAACCTGATAAGTTGGATTTAAAAGAAGATTTCTTTTCTTTCCATACACTCTTTAGAGGATATAGGTCCAAAGATTTCAGCTTTACATTTCCACCCTTACTATAGATTTTTAGTCCTTTGCTTGCAGAATCCGCGAATATCTGATCGGTAATCACTGTCGTACCATCATTACCGAATACCTCTACAGCTGATTTGTCAACAATAACTTGCAATTTAACCGTGCCGTTCTTAGGGTGTAATGGTCCCTCATGCTTGCCAGCTACATTACTTCCGTAATCGAAATCTCCTGAATGAGTCCGGTCAACAAATAATTGCTCGTTGTAGACATCATAACCGACAGTAGTATATTGCTCACTTCCTTCCCGGATTTTGAAGCCAAATTCTGTTGCCTTAGTATCCGATACATCAAACAAAGCGATTATTTCAAATGTATCTTCTGATAGATTAGAAAGAAGATGGCTGTTACCCGATATCATTTTATTGGTATACGATATACGATCCCCTCTGTCACGAATACTTTTTAGGGAAATAGGGGTTTGTTTTAAACGTAGACCCTTTGCGGTTTGAGTGAGCTCCATCTTCCGCGGCAGTGTTGTTGAACTTCTCCACGTTGAGGTGGGTGTATCGTTGGCATACTGCCAATTACTCATCCAGCCGAGCCAATATTTCTCACCCTTCTTCCCTTCTACTCCACTCCAATCCACAGCAGCATAAAAATCAGCTCCATAGTCAGTCCATAACACTTTATCGGAAGTATTTTCATTTTTAAACGTTTTACCGTCAAAGCTGCCTACAAAATACTGCATGCCCGATCCGCCTGCTGGAGCACCATCATTTATACTTACCTGTAGGACCCACTTTCTTTTTGAAGGGTCACCATCTACCGGCAATTCGACTAACGTAGGGCATTCCCATATTCCTCCGACGCTGCCGTTTGTGGAAGGAATCCACTGTCCAGAAACAGCGGACCAATCTGTGAGGAGTCCGCTTTGTTTCACATCTGTTTTCTCCGGCTCTTTTGCAACCTGGTCAACTTTATCCGATATGGTCCCTTCATTATAAACATTAACATCATCAACATTAATATGACCGTAACCATCTTTGGCATGGTCTACTACTTTGATATATAACACTTCACCAATATATTTGGACGCGTCCCAAACGTATTTTGAATATTTTTCTTCATTAAATTTTATATTGGCCTGGCGGATCAATTCTTTATCGTCGGCTGCTCTGACCAATGATACATAGGTATTGTCGCCATCATCGCCTGCTCCTAGTAACAGATTGATTTCACCGGATCCGCTTAATTTAAAATAGGAGGATTGCAGTTCACCCGTTGCTTCATCTCCATCGTGAAGCTTAGAATATCCCCACAAGTGATAATTCCCCTCATGTCCGAAGGATCCACCCCAATAAGTCGCTTCACTGGATACATGATCATCCGAAAAAGTATCACCCTGGGTCACAGTCCATCCAGTTAAATCGCCTGTTTCAAAATCATGATTGATGATTTCTTTCTCATCGGTCATGATATTTCTACCCAGTTGAACATCCTGAAATAACGCAGAAGAGTGCAAAAGATGTAATCCAAAATGGCCGGACAAGAAGGTTGCATCATCGATATCATGAATGAGATTTCCGTCCAGATACATCTTTATATTTGTTCCAAATGTGCTCACTTTTAAATCATGGCTTTGATACGTATCCAGCGTTACTGTGGTTTCAGCCAGAACCGTTCTATTCCCGTCTTCCATTTTCACGATTTTCACTTTATCGTTTAAAGCATCGATACTCGCCATATATCCATTTTTTGCATCAGCATCCGTCCGAAAAAGAAGTGATCCTGTTTCATCTCCTCCCTCTGACAAATCTATATTCGCATTATATATAAAGTTGTCCCCAGTCTTACCACTTATGATAAAAGCATCATCTGCAGATGTACCGCTTTTCCCCTCCATGGTATCATCCCACCGGCCGGTTACAGCTGTCCAATTAGACAGATTGGTTGCAAAGTTAGAGGTGTTCTTGAAATTCACATTTCGGAAGGAAGCTGTTGAATTCCAGGCGGTCAGACCGTAATAACCATAATCAAATTCAGTATCCGTTTCTTTAATTACAGACTGATTATCTACAAACACCTGAATGTCATGACCATATACGTCTACTTGCACGTTGTAAGTTGATGAGGTTCCCAGGGTTAAAGACTTGCTTGCAATTTCTGTATTCGATCCATCGACATTCTTATTTAAAGTAACGACATCATTTTTGGCATCCAGGCTGACGACATAACCGTTTTTCGCATTCTTGTCAGCACGAAAAACCAGACCTCCTGAGCCTTCCCTGCCATTCTTTTTATTCAGGGTAATATCTCCCTCTAAGGTAAATGAACCACCTTGCTGTGAAGACATAGCGTACGAAGTGGTATCCAGACTGTTGGCCTGTATTCCGTTATCTTCACCAAATTCGCTTGCATAGGTCCACTGTTTTAAATTGGGGGAAGTATAAAACATTACTTTATTCGCTGCGGCCAAAGACATCACCCATTGTCTGGAGTCTTCGTGCCAGAATACTTTAGGGTCTCGCCAATCCGGTATCGGGGGATCCGGCATTACCGGATTTCCTTCATACTTGGTCCAGGTTCTGCCTCTATCTAAGCTGTACGCAATGCTTTGAACCTGACCCTTATCCCCGGAATGAGTGAAGATCGCAACCATGGCTTCTTTTCCGAACCCTGCTGTATTGTTCCAATCGATCACAGCACTTCCCGAGAAAATCTGACCGTTTTCATCTGGATATAACGCAATAGGCAAATGTTTCCAATGAATAAGATCTTTGCTCACCGCATGCCCCCAATGAATGGGTCCCCATTTCGTCCCAAAAGGATTATACTGGTAAAAAAGGTGATATTCACTCTTATAATAAACCATTCCATTCGGGTCGTTCATCCAGTTAGCCTCAGGCGAAAAATGAATCTGATTACGGTAAGGTTCATCGTAATAACCAAGATCTGCTGCAAAAGCGGGAGTTAACGGTAAACCAAATACCATAAAGCAAATCAGCAGCATACTTAACTTCCTCTTCACCATCTTTCACATCCTCTTTTAATATTTTGAACACCTTGGGTTATTCTTAACATCACTAATAAAGCGTTTACATTTATCTCTATAGCTTAATATCTTATGTTTACGCTGTTTTGGTCACAAAAATCCGAAAAAGTCCGGCCAAGGATGACTCCCTGACCGGCACGTTTTAAGCCAAAACACCAAATGCGTACCCAATAATACCTACTGCGAATAAAGCAAAAATCAGAGCGATTGCGTTCACTTTCTTTTTCAGTAGCCTCATACATAAAAAGGTCAATAATAGTGGTAAAAGTCCGGGCATCAATTGATCTAAAATCATCTGAACGGTCGTAATAACCTCTTTTCCATCCGTTCCCACATATCTTGATACCACCAGCGGCACATTCAGGGTGGTCCATTTGGAAACAAGTGCGCCCATAACGAAAAGCCCCAGTATGGAAGCTGACTCCGTGAGTTTTTGCAACCGGTTTCCCGACATATCGGAAACAATCTCCGTACCTTTGTGATAACCGTATTTCAGACCGTACCATTTCGTTGCCAAGCGTGCAGTGTTAAAGAGAAGGAAGAAAAGAACCGGTCCGACAAGGCTACCGGATAAGGCGATTGAGGCTCCGAGTGCAGCCAGGACCGGGCGTAAAGTCCCCCAGTAGATGGGGTCACCCACTCCCGCAAGAGGTCCCATTAAACCGATTTTGACTCCACTTATAGTGGCATTGTCAATCGGCTGGCCGCTTGCTTTCTGCTCTTCCATCGCAGCCGTTACACCCATAATAGGCGCCGAGATAAACGGTTGAGTGTTGAAAAATTCCAGATGTCTTTTCAATGCCTCTTTTTGATCTTCTTTCTTGCTGTACAGCCGCTTAATCGCAGGGATCAAGGTGACACAGAAACCAATCGACTGCATTCGCTCAAAATTGAACGAGCCTAACAGGAAGCATGAACGGACAAACATCTTATTTAAATCACTTTTAGTCAGCTTCTTTTCTTTCATAGTGCTCTCCTCTCCCTTCAGGTAGTTACTATAACTCTTCAATTTCTGCCATCTTCTCATTACGCTGGTTGTATTTTGGGCTCAACTGGATGTAAAGCAGAGCCAGAACCGCGCCAATGACCCCAAAACCAACCAGATTAATGTTGGTAAAAGCTGCAATGACAAAGCCCAGAAAGAAGAATGGCATCAGGTATTTGGCTGCCATCATATTAATGACCATTGCATACCCTACGACTACGATAAAGCCGCCCGCAATTTGTAGTCCTCTTGTGATAACCTCCGGAATTGCGTTAAGCATAGCAGTCACCAGGCCCGTTTCTGCGGCAACTGCCACCAAAACGGCCGGCAAAGCAACCCGCAGACCTTGCAAAAGTAAGGCAATAAAGTGACATAGCTCAATTCCTTTGAAATTTGCAGATTCCGCATACTTATCAGCTAAATGCTGGAAGAAGACAGTAATCGTCCTGACAAAAATGGTAAGCACTTGTCCGGCGGCTGCAATTGGAATCGCAACGGCAATTCCGGCGCCGATTGATTGATGGCCGACGATGACCAAAATGGTTGAAACCACGCTGGCTAGAGCAGCGTCTGGTGCCATGGATGCTCCTACATTCATCCATCCCAAAGCCATTAATTCCAGAGTACCGCCAAGTATAATACCAGTTTTGAGATCGCCAAGGACAAGGCCAATCAACGTACACGCAATCAGAGGACGATGGGTTTGCCCTTCATCCAGAACGCTACCCATGCCACATATGGCCGCTACCAGTGTTACCATCACTATTTGAAAAACAGTCATTTCTATAACTCCTCTCTAGTTGTCGCCTGGTATTTACGATCACAAATTCTGCAGTTTGGTAATCAAGTTGATTTTCGGATCACTGGCTACTTTTCTGATTTCCAGCTCAATGCCTTTTTCATGCAGCTTACGAAATGCATCTACATCCTGTTGGTTTACGGATACCGCCCCGGTAATCTGTGTCTTTCCTTCCTTAAAACACATTCCTCCAACATTCACCGAGCGAATGGGTACTCCCCCTTCCACAACCCGCAGTACATCCGTAGGGTTGGTAAAGAGAAACAATGTTTTAAAATCACTGTATTTGGGGTTATTATAAGCCTCTATCGCTTTGTTAATCGTTACGACATACGCCTTAATTCCAGGCGGCGATACCTGAAGCAATAAGGTTTTGCGTAATGTATCCGCTGCGACTTCATCGCTAACAGCGATAATCTTGTTGCACTTCGCTTCTTTCACCCAAACGGTCGCCACCTGACCGTGAATCAGACGGTCATCAATACGAACTAATGCAATTTCCATTCTATAATTCCTCCTCTGATTGACTGTTTCGAATGGCACGAAAAGACATCATGGAATCGTGCCCCGCATGGATCGCTAGATTTACCAAATTCTCCACTTGTTCAATCCCTCTGTTTGCAAGAAGGTCAACGATCATTGGCAGGTTTACTCCTGTCACAATATCCATTTTTTCATGGTTAACCGCAATTCGGCTGGCAGCATTATAAGGACTGCCGCCGAATAAATCAACAAGGAAGATGACACCGTCCGTCCAATCCAGCGATGCCAACGCAGCCTTATATTTCTCTACAAGTCCGCTGACACTTTCACCTGGTTCAAACGTAACACCTACCACATTATCCAATTGGCCGAAAACCATTTCTGTTGACCTCAGTATTTCTTCAGAAAATTTCCCGTGTGTCCCAACAATTACACCGATCATCTGTCTCACCCCCTTTGTTTCTCTCCACATATATCTATAATGCAAGTTCTGTGCCAAACATCTGTATAGATCAGAAAAAATTTGTAAACAACAAAAAAACCCCCGTTGTGTCGGAGGTTTTTTCCAGTCTGAACAGATCATTATTTATCAATCCCCACTGCTTTCATACACATGTGAAAGCGTTTTATACTCTTTGGCCATTACTGTTGAATAAAGTTATATACTTCGCTCAACATTTCGCAAATATAATATTTTTCGTCATCAGAAAGTATAAGATTCATACCAGAAACAAATATGCTGCATGAACGGTTTACCACCTCAAATATGCGCTGGTCGAGCTGTTTTACTTCCCCCTGATAAACAAGTCCATCGCGAATAACCATGCGTTCCAGCGCATAAGCTGTGTGAGTAGAAATTTGGACTTTTGTTGCATAATCAAATTTGACTTCCAATCCAAGTTCCAGCTCTTGCACAAATCTCATCACCATTCCCAGAATTTTGTGGGGATTCAAATAAGTCATAAATTCTTTCAGACTTTCCTCGCATAACTCCCTGACGACTACACTTTGATCCACAGCAGGGATCTGTTTGTTATTCAGCAGTAGCTCTCTCAATGTCTGCTCACCGCTTGCTTCAATCAGCTTTTCCAAGGGAATAAACGGGATTTCCGGCTCGCTTGGCCGTTTTACTCCAATCACGGCAAGAATTGTTCGCTTAGACCGCATATCCTGGACCACTTTATCCAACTCCCTTACGCTTGCCGGGACAACCAGTATTTCCTCATCCGTCAAATCGCAGACAATTTTCTCCACAAACTCTTTCAATTTGACCGCTGCACCTTTGCCGGAGGAGCAAACCGTCACAATTGCCTTATGAACTACTTTCACTGCGGCGCTGCTATTGTTATATCCCCTGAAATCCTTTAGCGATTGGTATATCTCCTCTATCCCCATGTCAAAAACACTGGCCTTTCGGACAGCCTCCAGCGTGAGCGGAGTTGAAACCATATCAATGGTCTTTACATTGATTCCAACACGTTCCATAATGGTTTCTTCAAGATTGAGCAAAGAGCCCATATCAACCAGCAGCAACACGCCTCTACCACGGTCAATGCTCTTTACTTTATCGATAATAAGCTCCAAAATTTCCCTAGGACTGACATCGAGGGGCATATCAACAGCGCAAAGATTAGAACTGCCCAGCAAGCTGTCTACGACGCCGACGATGCTGCTCGCTGTACTGGTGCCGTGTGCCGCCACAATAATTCCCACACTACCCTGTCGTTCCTCCTCAACAGATTTTAGAAGAATCGACATATAAGTTATTTCGGCCTCCGGCACATGTACACCGAACTTAGACTCGATCAAACTTTTGATAGTCTGGGCCAGTCTGTACTCTTCATCATGGTCATTCGTCGGTTCATAGATTCGTGCATCACCGAATTTTTTCTCTCTGGTGCGCTTGAAAAAGGCGCTTAAATGAAGACTAAAAGCATACACGAATCTCTCGCTGTAATTTCGGTTTAGTTCTTTTTTGGCCATTTCCTTAATCTGCTCGGAGAATTCAAGGATGTCTATGTCCACAATTTTCAGAATTCGTTCCCTGCTCCCCTTGGTGTTATAAAAACGGTTATAAAAGCTTTTAATATGGATATTGACATCCGTAGCAATAAATCTGTGGATGTAGACGTCGTCGAGCCCTTCTTCCTTCAGCATGCCAATCTTGTCTTCAATTAGTTTGTAAAGGTTAAACGGCAGCTCGGAAACAACCTCTTCATCCAAAGCTTTTCTTCCTTCTGGAGTAACGTATAGGGACGAGGAAATACCTCCCATTTCCTTCATCTTATATTGCGTTTTATCAATATTAAACAAACCATCTCGGATATTTCCTGGCAGGTTTTTAAAATCAAGTCCTATTTCTTCTTTGTTTTCATGTATGCTGTTTAAAAACCCTTTCGCGCATACCAGCTGGATGTTCGACTTTAGCTGGCCGATATTGCCGTAGGTGACGCTGCCGATCAGAGCTCTTACTACCTCTGGTTCTATCCTGATCGGCTTGTTTACCCTATTGGCCTCGTTAGCAAACAAATACTTCAAAATCAGCATTTGCTCCTCAATAGCACGTTCCTGAAGGGAAGGGATATTGATCGTGATGGGTATGCGCCTAATGAAGGTTTTCAGCATGGATGATCCGGGATCCTCCGTCGTAGCTCCAATCAATAATACACTCGCGTCTCTTTTTCGATCCGTTTCACCCAATTTGTTATAGGTGTGAGTATCCATGAAATAGAAAATCATTTCCTGGCCTTCCGGGGGTAAACGGTGAATCTCATCCAAAAACAGGATGCCTCCGTCAGCTTTCTCCACCAGCCCTGCTTTTTCATGATCAGCGCCTGTAAACGCCCCTTTAACGTGACCAAAGATGTGGGAAAGTAGCAACTGGGGGTTATTGAAATAATCAGCACAGTTAAAAACGATAAATGGCGCATGCTCTGAAAACCGCTTCATATACTTGCCATAATGGTACATCAACCTGGCAAACATAGTTTTTCCAACACCAGTCTGCCCGACTATCAGTGTATGCAGACCTCTAGGAGGATACAGAATCGCTGCCTTCCCCTGCTCAACCTGGTTACGCATGCTGCCCCTGAAACCGATCAAGGCATGGAACGGATCGACCTGTTCGTCAGGCAGCAATACCTCTTTGATGCTTTTGACCTCAATTTGTTTCTCTTTCAGCCGAACTCGAAAGGTGTCCTCGATAATCTGCTTGTGCAGAAACCTGACCGGTCTTCCTTTGATTTTAAGGATTAGATCGTCACGCAGCAAATTATTCAACTCTTTGCTCACATTGTTTCTCAGCATCTTTTGATCATCAGCAATTTCCGCAGCCGTAATCCCTTCCCCCGCAAGTAAAGCCTCTTTGGAAATTTTCTTGGTGCTTTCGGCAATATACTCTAAAATCTTATCTATTCGTTTCAACTGTATCCCTCCAGCCTGAATCAGTTATTGGAAATTGATTTCAACCTGCTTATTTAGGGAACAGAATATGGTTTTTCAGCGCATAAGCTACTCCATCCTCATCATTCGAAAGAGTAACGGTGTTGGCAGCAGCTTTGACCTCAAGGGGAGCATTTTCCATGGCAATGCCAAGTCCCGCAAAGGCCAGCATGTCGATATCATTGTAGTTGTCACCAATAGCCAGACAATCGCTTTGTTTCAGTTGGTACTCTTTTAGCAGAATTTGAATGGCTGCGGTTTTGGAAGCCTTTTTTGACATGATTTCCAGATAAGTAGGCTTGGATAAGTAGAGATTTACTTCTTCGCCGTATACGGGTTGCAATACTTGAACGACGCGGCTGATCTCTGCGGGATCACCCATGCACAAAATTTTACTGGTTCCATCAGTTTCTTCTCTCCAACCATTGGTAAGCTTAGAAAAACTATAAATGCGAGGCTCGATATTGGTGATGTCACGTTCTTGAAGCGCCCATGCATCCAATTGCTCAATATACCACTCATCATCCTTATACAGGCTTACGTGAAGATCATAGGCAGCCAGGCTGTCAAGCAAACGCTGTGTCATTTTCTTATCTATATAACGGGTGTTCAGCTTGTTCCCATGCCTATCTATAACAAGTGCCCCACTGTAGCATATGAGAGGCTCAGAAATACCAAGATGCTTCTGCAATGGAATAATTGCTTTTGGCATTCGCGCAGAGACAAGAACCACTGGAATCTGCTTATCATTTATAACCTGGAGAATGGTTTCTTTGGTTGCTTCCGTGATTTGATGCGCCGAGTTAAGCAGCGTCCCGTCAATATCAGTGCAGACAATTTTATAAGTTTCCATAAATGATTCCTCCAGCTCCAGTGTATTTTGTTATTCAATGAATGAGTATACAAGAAAGATAGTGTATATAACCAAAAATGCAACACACATAATAACTGTTACTTATTACGATAAGCTTTGACCATGTGTATGAACCGTTTCTATCAGATAAAATTACTCGGTAACGTTAACATTTAGGCAGGATAATAGCATAGGCTTAGAGAAATAGATCTTTCATAAATGACAGACTGTGAATTTGTACTGGAAATGTACAGAAAAGGAGTTTGAATAAGTCAATGATACGATATGGATTACAACAAGAACAAGGATTCAAGCTGGTTATGACGCCCGAATTACGACAAGCAATCACGATCTTGCAATATTCTTCGGCTGATTTAATATCCTATCTGCATGAACAGGCGAACAATAATCCAGTCATTGATTTGCCGGAGTTTAATATGTCCATAGGCAGTATCAAAGAAGAAGCAGAGCGGTTTTCACAGAAAGATCAAGGAGAGCTGCTTGAACATTATCGTGGCGGAGAAAAATATCCATCGGTCCAGCGAGCAACCCCCGTTACATTTCTAGATTTTGTCCCCAATCCGAATGATACCCTGTTTGAACATCTGAACAGGCAGCTTGGACTGGTAAGTGGGCTTACAAATTCACAGCGTATGGTGGCACGGTACCTCATTGGCAATTTGAATGAAATGGGATATTTAGAACTTGATGTTCCAACAATCGCCTCACTATTGGACGTTCCCATAGCCGAAATTGAGGATATGCTCTTGGTGATACAGTGTTTTGATCCACCGGGGATCGCCTCTTACAGCTTGGAAGAGTGTCTTCTTCTCCAGCTCCAGCTTGCTGGCATGGATGATGACTGCATAGTCAGAATGGTAAGCAACCATCTGGCCGATCTGGCGAACAATCGGATACAAAAAATTGCGGATGCTCTTGAAATCGGTAGGCGAGAGGTTATACAGTTGGCCGATCGAATTCGCAAGCTAAATCCATGCCCGGGCGCAACATTTGCTCATAAAGAGCAGCAATACATCATAGCAGATATTACGGTCGAAAAAGCCAACGGCGAATATCTTGTCCTGATTAATGACATTAGTGCGCCGCGGGTTGAGATCAACCCTTTTTACCGGCAAATGATGCAGGATCTACCGAATAATGAAACCAAACGTTTTATCCACGAGAAGATGAATACGGCAAAATGGCTGATCAATAGCCTGAAGCAACGTCGGCTGACACTTCTACGGGTTGCCAAGGCCATCGTGGAAAAGCAGCAGGATTTTTTTGAGCATGGCGTGCATTTCCTCAAACCAATCACCCAAAAGGAGATTGCCGAAAAGACGGGCTTACACGAATCCACGGTCAGCAGGGCGGTCAGTAATAAATTTATACAGACGCCTCGCGGATTGTTCGAACTTAAATTCTTCTTCACTTCCTCCTTGACGTCAGCGGACGGAGACGCTGCTTCATCGGAGAGTGCAAAAAAGCGTATCAAAAATTTGATAGATGATGAGGACAAGCGAAAGCCGTTATCGGATCAGGCTATTACCACCCTGCTGGGAAAGGAAGGTCTGCATCTATCACGCAGAACCGTGGCGAAATATCGGGAAGAACTGAGATATCTTTCTTCTGCCAAAAGAAAACAGTTTGAAGTTTAAATGTCTAAGGGCAGCGCTCACATATCGAAAAAAATTAATTATAGGCAGCCAATCTTTTAGTGCTCATTTCGGCCGCCTCTTTCTCTGAAAGTGGCCGGTGCAGCAAGACAGGCACCGTCTCAGGAAAGCTTTTATGCAACTCTCGCTGATACCAGTATGCGACCGACAAATAGTGGTTCGATTGGGAGTTACCATAACCATGTTCTTGGCAGCGGTCTGATCCGCTCCGCTGTTCACTCTTTTGAAATCAAAGCTGGGATGTTGGTGTTCATCTTGAACTAGGATATTTTAACATTTGAAACGCTTCCAACTTGCTGTAAGAAAAACGTCAGTCATTAGATCCATACTATGAATCGATCGAATGAGCTGATAATTTCACAATAAAATCATGTAGTTTCGCCTTGCTTGAAGACAACGGGGAGACGATACACTTGCTTATCTAAAGTTTCACCTTCGATTTTCTTATAAAGCAGTCTGATTGTCAGACGTGCCATCTCCTCCACTGGCTGCCTGATTGTAGACAATATCGGATGAAAATAAGGATGATCCTGAATCCCGTCATAGCCGATAACCTTTACATCCTCTGGAACGCGAATGCCCTGCCTGCGTGCTCTTTCTATATAGTTGGCGGCTAACATATCGGTAATAGCAAAAATGCCGTCCACATCGTGATGCTCATTTAGGAACTCGTTAAAATAGGCATCGTCGTCCACTAAAGGGTCGGGCTTCTCGTATACAACATAGTCTACACCTAATTTTTTCGCCTCATCAATGAAACCTTTTCTTCGATTCATGGTTTCACTGAAAACGGAAGTGACGCTTCCCATAAAAGCCGGTTTCTGGGCTCCCACTTTAACGAGCTCCCTCAAAGCCAGACGCCCTCCCTCATAATTATCGGAGGTCACACAGGTAATTTTTTTGTTGAAGTGCCTATCAATACTTACAATCGGAATGTCATTACTTATGCTATTCTCTATATCATTGTAAGTAATGCCGACAATACCAGCCACTTTGTTTTGCCGTAGCATATCCAGATAATACAGTTCCTTTTCGGGCTTGCCGCCGCTATTACATAACATGAGCTTAAAGCCTTCCTGCTCCAACTCATCCTCAATGTAATAAGCCAGTTCAGAAAAAAAAGGATGCCAGATACTTGGAAGCAGCAAGGCTACCATCTTGGATTTCCTCATCTTAAAATTTCGAGCGACTTCATTAGGAAAATAATTCAGTTCTTGTATAGCTTCCTCCACTTTTCTGCGTGTATCTGGTTTTACAGAGCCCGAGTTGTTAATAACTCGGGATACAGTTCCTACAGCTACGCCAGCTAAGTTAGCTACATCTTTAATACTTGGCATCTCCCTCCCCCTATCTCTCTTTATGAAAATTATAATAACACTAAGATGGAAACGTTTCAATTTTTTTGATGCTCTTTTTTTGCTGACGGTTTTCATGCTTTCTAAAGAATGTCGTCGCTTTAATGAAGCTCTATTGTCAGTTGTATGCGGATCTTGAAAAAACAAGGCTTTTGATGAAAATTATCATTAGAGAGAACGGTTAAAATCAGTATCAATTTTTGTTCCTGAAATATGCCTACGCTTGCTCAAGTATTCTCTCCAGTACATCCGTCAGAAAAATGATTTGCTCCTCGATCTTGCCCTTTTCATGCCAACCCTGCTTATGAACTGGTAAGCGCCCGGTCATCATCAGTCTACGGGGGAGCATTTTTCTTTCAAAAAACAATACCCTCTCTCCCCCTCATTGTACAGAAGGTAAGATGTTGGCGCAGCCTCCGTGCTGCTTAATATAGCTAACCTGATGGACGTTAATGCTCGATTCCTTGGGTGCCCAGTTTGCTCACGACGCACGATGCTAAAGGAATCGTCATCCCTTAATGAACCACTTTTCGTTTAGACGTACATATACATCATGATATTGAACACTATAGTCCGTGATAACTTCCATGCCCTCTTCATCCCTCACCATTTTTATCTGAGAGAATACAACCTTCCTTGTATTGATCATTACAAAAATTGACATATGACATGAAAATAAGTAGTATAGTTAGAAACATTTATGCTATAAAAGCGCCTTTCTCATCCCCCCCTTTTTAAATTCCTGATCCTACCTATTTTAAGGAGTGAAATGCTATGTGCGCACGAACGCTAAAAACGAATACAAGGAATGTAATCAGCAACTATTGCAAATGGATCTCAGTTGGTATGATTTTAACTTTCACGGGAAGCCCGCTTGCATCCGCCGCTCCTTCACCCTCATCCTCTAGTAAAACTAGTGAATCCGCCTCCTCTCTAGTCACATTTCAATTGCAAGAGGCTACAATTGCTCAAATGCAGGAAGCGATGAAGTCAGGAGCACTGTCAAGTGTCGAGCTCACCACCCTGTACCTTAACCGGGTATATGCCTATGATTCTAGTGGCATTCGACTGAATTCCATTCCTGTTCTGAACCCCGACGTACTAAAAGAAGCTGCTCAGGCTGATCAACTAAGGGCACAAGGTATTAAGACCGGGCCTCTGCAAGGCATCCCCTACACGGTTAAAGATAGTTACAAGGTTAAGGGACTCACTGTCGCTTCTGGATCTCCGGCTTTCAAAAACTTGATGGCAAAGGAGGACGCCTTTACAGTAGATAAGATACGCAAATCCGGTGGAGTGTTAATTGGTAAAACCAACATGCCACCAATGGCAGCAGGTGGAATGCAAAGAGGCGTTTATGGCCGTGCTGAAAGTCCGTACAATCCAGATTATTTGGCTGCAGCCTGGTACTCCGGCTCCTCTAACGGATCTGGCGTGTCAACGGCCGCCAACCTCGCTGCCTTTGGTATGGGAGAAGAAACAGTATCCTCTGGAAGATCACCAGCATCTAACAATGGTTTAATTGCCTACACGCCATCACGGGGCTTAATCTCCATTCGGGGGAATTGGCCGCTTTTCCCTATACGGGATGTCGTTGTCCCACATACGAGGACTGTCGAGGACATGCTCCGCTTGCTTGACGTTATTGTTGTAGAGGATAAAATCAACAAGGGTGATTTCTGGCGAGAACAGAAAGCCGTTCGCCTCCCTTCTGTCAACAGTGTCCGTCCCAATTCATATCTAGAGCTGCGAAATACTCAAGCTTTGAAAGGCAAACGCATCGGTGTTCCGAAAATCTATATCGGTAAGGACCATGAAACTACAACTCCGATCAAATTTAGACCTTCAATACAAGCATTATGGGAAAAAGCTGTAAAGGATTTAACTGCCCTTGGAGCTGAAGTAGTGGAAGTTGACTTTCCCTTGCAAGTGAACAGCGAAAAGGATCGGCCAACAGCAAAAACACCTGAAGAACGTGGTCTGATGCCGGCAAAGTGGAGTGAAAAGGAATTCGGGCTGCTTAATCCCTATGCAGCTGAGGAATTCCTTAAAAGTGTGGGCGATCCGAAATTCCCGTCATGGGCTAATATAGACCCTGCAACCGTCTTCCCGAATCCGCCCGGTTCGGTAGATGCCAAACGTGGCAGAGACCTTGGCCACTATGACGTATTTATTGAAACCATAAAAAAAGGCGTCACCCCTTACGAACAAATTCCTCAGTTTCAAGAAGGACTACGGGGGCTTGAAAATGTACGAAAGATTGATTTTGAAAATTGGATGAAGCAAAACAACCTTGATTTTATTGCATTCCCGGCAAATTCGAATATCGGCAAAGCTGACTCCGATGTGAATGAAACATCCTATGAGGAGGCTTGGGAGAATGGCAACTATTTCTCCAATACGAATTTCATTCTACGCGAGTACGGGATCCCAAGTGTATCTGTGAGTATGGGCGCTATGAAGGATACCGGAATGCCCGTTAATCTGACGATGGCAGGCGCCGCATACAGTGATAATGACCTGCTTCGTTACGCTTATTCCTATGAGCAAGCGACCAAAAACCGTCCTATTGCTGCACGCACGCCAGCGCTTGAGGATGAAACCTTTTCCTATAACCCGCAAACTGCTCTCCCACCCTCTAAACGCAAGGAAACAGGAGCCCCTGAACTTAAGTTGAATGCTTCGATCACGGATGATGTTCTCGCTTTGGAAGGTTCAGTCACAGATCAAAGCGATATCGCACAGCTTAAAGTTTATGTCAATGGCATTCGTGTCGTTATTACAGAAGATAAAACCAATTGGTCAGCAACGCTTCCAACTACTAAATACAAACAGGATGGTGCCTCCCAGGCCGATACGCTGCATATTCTCGTGCTGGCTAAGGATATTTACGGAAATACCTCTGCTCAAGTCAAGTCTGTCACTTTACCCCAATAACGTAGGACATCATAGAACTCACTTTTGGATTTTGTTGAATAAAAAAATTCGGTGTGTCTTCCTCTGCTGCACGCATAAATTAGATCATTATAAATAATCACACAGCAGCACAAGAGATTTAGATCGGATCAGCTATGTATAAATCATTGTGTTGATCGCAGCAAGGGAAACCATTGATAACTCCTAAAGGTTCCTGATTATTGTTACACATTAAATAATGTGTTTTTTCGATCATCAAATAAATAAGTTCTTAAAGTATTCCCCCCAAAAATTAAAATCAGTTGATTTTTTTGGGGAGTACTTTGTGTCATGGGTAGATAAAAGGACGACAGGATAACCGCCCTTTTATCCATGACAGGTTGCATTTAATACCGTCCATTATGACAGAGGCTATTACTTAGCGTATTCAGCCATTACAATATTTCGATATACCCTTCGGTTCCATGCACGCGAATTCGTTGCCCATCTTTTATCAGTTTGGTCGCATTCTCCACTCCCACAACGGCTGGCAAGCCATATTCACGTGCGATAACGGCTCCATGGGTCATCAGTCCGCCCACCTCCGTAACCAAGCCTTTTATGGATAAGAACAATGGAGTCCAGCTGGGATCGGTAAAGGCGGTAACTAGTATATCGCCATCTTCCAGATCAGCCCCTTCTATATTCAGGATCACACGTGCCCGCCCCTCTACAATGCCCGAAGAAACAGCGAGGCCTACAATAGCTTCGGCAGGGATATTTTCTCGTTTGTACTGACCCGTAATGATTTCGCCATCAGACGTGATAACACGTGGCGGAGTTAGTTTTTCATATAATCTGTACTCATCTTTTCGTTTGTCGATGACCTGGTAATCCAGTTTATTTGTGCGTATGGTTTCCTGTAATTCTTCAAAAGCGAGATAGTAAATATCTTCTTTTTCATGAAGAACGTTGGCTTGTACGAGTCGTTCCGCTTCCTTTAGTAAAGCCTGTTTATAAATAAAGTAGCGACTAACAATGTCGTATTTCGGATATTCACGATAACCGATGAAATTCCGGATTAGGTCGATCATTTGTTTTGTCTCTTCGGCTTTTTGTTCACCACCCAGTAATTGTTTCAATCGGGCTAATAAGTCCTGTTCTTTTTTCAAAGCTTCCTGTCGCCCTTGCTCAAACTTTCGTTTACTGGCGCCAGGATCAAGGTTTTTGATGTTACTGAGGATCATAGGTACCAGTGTACTTGGTTTTTCACTCCAGCGTGTTCTTGTAATATCGATCTCCCCGGCACATCGCATTCCGTATTTGTCGAGATAAACAGCAATAGCATCACGCACCTGCTGCCCACCTTCGAATTGAACCAGTTCATCCAAAAAGTTATCATCCTTTACCTGTTGTAAATACTCAATTATTTCCGGATAGGGATGAATCACATCTGCAACATCCAGTAGCTCCATGCCCATTTCAGAAGTGACGTTGTTAGGTACAGATAGGGAAAGTGTGTCTGCTACGTTTTTTTCACCTAACCATTCATTCATTTTTTCATTGATCCATGCTGAAGCATGCATGGCGGCCATAATCACATTCAAATTTTTCAGATCTGACGCTCGCTGCCTCCGTTGCTGCATATCTTCCAAGATACAATCAAATACATCCAATCCTGATTTCGTTTGGATATCATGTTTTAATTTTGATAACGATGTCTCACTACTCTTAATCAAAACAGCAACAATTTCCGGGTCGTTTCCTGCTTCTGCCAGAATATCCGCAGATGACATACCCTTATGGCTTTTAACAGGCCCCGGTTCGCTTGTGTCAAATGGGTCCGATTTTATAAAATCTCCCCGCTCTATGATGGTAATAAGCGCGTCTTTTATGAGCGGATCGGAGTGCCCTAGAACATCCAATAAATTTTGCCTGCCAGCCGGTGAAGCCAGGCCCATCGTGATATCCACAAACAGCCTTCCGCCACCAGTTCTAAACATGGGCGTGGCACCTGTTAATATCCAAACAGATATCCCCAGTGGTTTAATAGGATCAGTCATCATTTGCTGATGGCCGACAGATACATACACGTGATTCTCCTGGTCATTTGCTTCAGGAATGGGATATAAAGTGGTGATCGGCCGGCTCTGGACAATATAAAATGTATCATCAGCCAAACACCATTCGATGTCTTGGGGGCAGCCGAAATGTTCTTCGATCTGTCTTCCAATGCGTGCCAGTTGTAAAATTTGTTGTTCCGTAAGGGTTTGAGTCCTTTGCTGATCGAGATCGATTTGCTGAGTCTCTGTTCCGCCTTCTCTTCGTCCATAGATAGCCAATTTTTTGGTTGCTATCCTCTTATCGACGATTTCCCCTTCCTGTACTTTATAACAATCGGCAGAGACTAAGCCAGAGACCAGTGCTTCTCCAAGTCCGAAACTGGCATCGATAGAGAGCAGCTTTCGGTTGCAAGTGATGGGATCAGCGGTAAATAAAATCCCTGAAGCCTGTGGGAACACCATTCTTTGAACGATAACAGATAAATAAACTTGGCTGTGATCAAATCCATTCTGCATTCGGTAAATTACCGCGCGTTCCGTAAATAAAGAAGCCCAACATTTTCGGATATGCTCCAAGATAGATTCTTTGCCGATAATATTTAAATAGGTGTCTTGTTGACCAGCAAAAGAGGCATGTGGCAAATCTTCGGCAGTCGCACTAGAACGCACGGCATAAGCATATTCATCGCCAAACTGGGAGAGATAGTGAGCAACTGCTTTCACAACATCGGAAGGAATGGCTACTTCCATAATGGCATGTCGAATCTTCTTGCTGATTTCATAAATTTGTTCTCGATCTTCTACTTTAAGCGTAGTTAGCCGATCCAACAAAGCATGAATCATTTCGTTTTGTTTGATGGCTTTTTGATATCCCACTGTTGTAACACAAAACCCCTCTGGTACTTGTATTCCTTCCATTTTGCTTAATGCCCCTAAGTGCAGCCCTTTTCCACCAACAAGCAAAAGCTGAGTTTTATCCATTTCTTGAAAATCGAGAACCAGTGAAGTCATTCAACATCTCTCCTAACCATTAAATTGAGAAAAAAACATTTGACAATAGTTTAGCGGCATGATAAGATTTAATTGTAGGATGTGATACTTATGCCTACCATAAATTCAGAAGACGTAATCTGATTATATCATCGTGTCTGTTTTATATGCAATATAAAAAAACCTGATAAAACTATCCAGGTTCTTTTTTGATTTCCGCTATTACTTCTTAAAATAAAAAAGCCGCTATTTCACAGCAATGAATGGGGTGAAATTCTTATTACCCGACAGGTGCTGCATGACAAGAATATTATCTCATTCCAAGTCCATCTACCTTACAACACCTGCTTTGCTCGATCAAACAAATTCCGATATATAACCTGTCCACGAGTACACTTCTTCGAATTGTTGGATACGCTTCAAAATACACTGCTTTACGACTGCCTCCAATCATATGTTTGTTCCCTTTGGCAAATTTACTTTCACTTACGTTTGTTCTAGCTTTGCAAAATTCGGTACAGCAGCGCCTCTCCCTTATTCTCAAACGTTCGCTGTGTTTCCAGAAATTCAGGTACCTCCGGCAGCCGAGAGGGTCTGTACCCGGGGCCACCACAGCCGCAGGAGTGGTAAGCGTATCCTTGTTGATATAGTAGCTCTACCTTTTTCCACTGTTTGATATCCGTTTGCTTCGGGGCCTGAAAATCATGACCCATGTTATGCATAGATGCCTGGCATTGCGGACAGACATGGACAATCCGTTCATATTCATCCTTCGGCATTTCAAACCGTGATGTCTGCTTATATACTTTCCTGCAGGTAAAGCAGGCAAAAATATCTTTATATGGGCCGTATATTGCATATCTGCACATACGGTTACCCCCTTTATAATCTAGAATTGGTCTGGCATTTTTTACTTACATCATGGAAATTGTACTTGTTCTTACCTGCATTCTTCAGCAGAGTCTGCAGTTCCAATTACAAATAATGGAGTTATATTATCGTATTATTCCATGAGTGTATTCAAGGAGGTTTCTATCAGACATGTATACAAGCCTGAAAACTCCTGTGGGAATTCTCCAGTTTGACCACCGCCTGACGGTAAATAACAATACTCACGAGCAAAAACGGAATGACAAAGGCCAGCACGTTTACGCCCATAAATTTTGCTGCAGTCTCGCATTTCTTCTGCGCTCTTTCACCGATATATCCAACTCGTAGAACAGCCTCCATGATTCCCTCACTTCCTCAATATTCATACAAGTTAATTTAAGCTAGCTGCCTTATTTCTTGATATAATCAGCGAACTTCCGGAGAAAGTCGAGAGAATGGATATCCTCTCTAAGATGATGATGAACCAGATCATCCATTTTGCTTGTTTCCTTATTCAGCATGTATTCAAGCATAGCTTGGTGCTCATGCCAGATGCCCATCAGCTTCCCTGTTTCCAGCATATGCAGCTTGCGATATCTGATATAGTGAACATTTGACTGCTGAATGAGCTGCCAAAGAAACTCCCGCCCCACCAATTGGAACATGGTTTGGTGGAACTGATCATCCAAACTGAGAAATTGATCCGTAGCATGATCTTCTTCGATCACAGTTCTCTGTCTGTCCAGAATATCGCTCAGCTTCTGCACATCGCTTAATGTAATTTGCGAAGAAAGCTCCTTCATAATCTCCTTTTCCAATGCGCTTCTTAAGTAAATAATTTGTTCAACGGACTCCAAATCAATATAGGACACAATGTTCCCCTTCTTGGGATAAATGTCAATGTAAGACTCGAGCGCAAGCCACTTCAATACATCGCGTAGTGGAGTTCTGGACAGCTGGAAGCGTTCTGACAAGGTCGTCTCGCTGAGCAGAGTACCTGGCTTTAAGGTCAGTGACAAAATATCATTTTTCAAAAGCTGCTTGATTTCTTCTTTCGTCAACATTTCATTCCTACCTTCACTTTATATCTAGAGCTATTATAAAACATTTTGAGGTGACAAATCCCTTTATAATTATCATTGACAAGGATGAACATCATAATTTATGATCAACTCAATCTTGTATACAAGATAAAAAAACAATTAGGGAGGGTATCGTTATGAATATGACCTGGAGATGGTATGGCGAAGGCAACGACAATATTACACTGGATCATATCCGGCAAATTCCTGGAGTCATGGGCATTGTCTGGTCCTTACATGATAAGGTAGCCGGTGAAGTATGGGAAATGGAGCGAATTCATGAGGTAGCAGATCAGATTACGAGCAAAGGTTTTAGTACGGCAGTCGTAGAAAGTGTCAATGTCCACGACGATATTAAAATCGGCCTGCCATCCCGAGATCAATATATTGACATTTATATTGACACCATTCGCAAATTAGCCAAAGTGGGAGTCAAGGTAATTTGCTATAACTTTATGCCTATCTTTGACTGGACAAGAACGGAGCTGTATAAGGAGCTACCTGACGGGTCCAACGCCCTCTTTTATGAAAAGGCTGCCATTACCGATGATCCCCGCCAGATGGTGGATCGGATTCTCAAGGGAGCCGGGAAGTTCACCATGCCTGGCTGGGAACCGGAGCGGTTGGCGAGACTGGATGAGCTTTTTGCTGCTTACGCAGATGTTACAGAAGACAAGCTGTTTGACAACCTGAAATATTTTCTTGAGCGCATCATCCCGGTGTGCGAGGAAGTTGACATCAAGATGGCTATTCATCCTGATGATCCGGCATGGCCCATCTTCGGGTTGCCGAGAATTGTCCGGAGTCGTGAGTCCATTCTGCGCATTCTCAATGCAGTGAACAGTCCATATAATGGTCTAACCTTCTGCACAGGTTCACTAGGGAGCAATCCTGAGAATGATTTGCCAGCCATGATTCGGGAATTCCATGATCGTATTCATTTTGCGCATATTCGTAATGTCAAGGTGTTTGAGAATGGGGACTTTATTGAAGTGTCACACCGCGGGAAGGACGGAAGCGTCGATGTACCAGAAGTAGTTAGAGCTTATCACGAGAACGGCTATCAGGGATATGTACGTCCGGATCACGGTAGACATCTATGGGGGGAAGAAAAGAACTGTCGGCCAGGCTACGGTTTGTATGACCGTGCACTGGGAGTTATGTACTTGCTTGGTGTCTGGGATAGTCTCGCTCAAGGCAAAGGAGTGAAATAAATGCTTCAACTTGACCGGAAAGGCCTTTTAGACAAGGTGGCCTGGGAAGCAGCAGGCATCGAACTGCCGAAATTTGATCTGGAGCTTGTGGCCAATAACACCCGAGTTAGACCGCAATGGGTGCATTTCGGCGCAGGCAATATTTTTCGAGGGTTGATAGCCAACGCACAACAACAATTGCTGAATAAACTGAAAGCGGATACAGGTATTATTGCGGCCGAAGTCTTTGATTTTGAAATGATCGACAAAGTCTATAAGCCTTACGGCAATCTAACCTTACTGGTTTTAATGAGTGCAGACGGAAGATTTCACAAGAGTGTGGTCGCAAGCGTCGTCGAGAGCCTCGCAGCAGAGCAAAACCGTCCAGACGAATACCTCCGTCTGATTGAAACATTTGAGAATCCGTCCCTCCAGATGGCCAGCTTTACCGTCACGGAAAAAGGTTACGTCCTGACCGGGCCCGATGGCAAGTATCTGGCTGTTGTGGAGAGGGATTTGACGAATGGTCCCGAACAGCCAGTGCATGTGATGAGCATAGCTACTTCGCTTGCCTATCGGCGTTATCTGAAGGGGCAGCATCCAATGACTTTTGTGAGCATGGATAATTGCTCCCATAACGGCGATCTGTTAAAGGATAGTATGATTGCCATTGCCAAGGAGTGGACTCGCAGAGGCCTAGTAAAGGAAGGATTTGCAGACTATCTGCAGAATGAGGAGAAAATAACCTTTCCCCTGACCATGATTGACAAAATCACCCCCCGCCCTTCCTTGCAAGTACAGTCTGCTCTTCAGGAGCTGGGGTTAGCCGACATGGAGATGATCGTTACCTCCAGGCATACGTATACGGCTCCCTTTGTCAATGCTGAGGTTAGCGAGTATTTGGTCATTGAAGACAAGTTTACGAACGGGAGACCTGCACTGGAGGAAGCTGGTATCATCTTCACAAATCGGGATACGGTGGACAAAGTGGAGAAGATGAAAGTCACTACCTGTCTCAATCCGCTGCATACAGCGCTGGCGCTAGCTGGGTGTCTGCTTGGGTACGAGCTTATTGCAGATGAAATGAAGGATCAGACATTGCGTCGTCTGGTGGAAACCATCGGCTACAAGGAAGGTTTGCCTGTTGTAGTTGATCCCGGTATTATCCAACCGAAACCATTTATTGACGAGGTATTGCAGGAACGCTTCGCCAATCCCTATATTCCGGATACGCCACAGCGGATTGCAACAGATACCTCTCAAAAGATGAGCATCCGTTTTGGGGAAACCATAAAGTCTTATGCTAGCACAGCAGGGCTTGATCCTGCGAACTTGACTGCTATTCCCTTGACCATTGCGCTCTGGTGTCGCTATTTGCTGGGAGTGGATGATCAAGGAGAACCCTTCACACTCAGTCCGGACCCGTTACTGGATACGTTGCAAGGATATTTGCAAAATACGAAGCTGGGCGATCAGACCTCCGAGGTTCGCTGCCTCCTCGAGGATGACAAACTGTTCGGTGTCCGATTATATGAAATCGGTCTGGGCGACAAAATTGAAGCCATGTTTCATGAAATGCTGGCAGGTCCCGGAGCAGTCCGAAGCACGATAGAGAAGTATGTGAACTAGAAGCATTTGTTCTTCTCTCTTTTGAGTCAATCGAGAGTAAATCTGCATCGGCGTTACTAGGGCTTCTACTCGCTCTTAAAGGTCCGTGAATATCGCTTTTTTTACCCGCTAGAATGCACGTTCTAGATACAAATAGCAGAATTAATATTCTATTATCATGAAAAAATATATTTTTTTATTTACTTTGGCATTTATTATAAATTGTTTGTTCTCAGAACACGCAAGCAACATCACTTAGGTTGCTTATTATTTAGAAGGTCACTATCACTTTGCCTTGGGAGTGGCCCGTCGACACTTTAATCAGCGCCTTGTTAATGTCACCAAACGTATAAGTTGAATCTATAGAGGGCTTTATATTTTCTTTTTCAACAAGTTTAGTGATTTCTTGTAATTGACTTCCATTGGCTTGCACAAATAAAAAACGATATTCATTTTGATTCTTACGTGCTAAAGAATCTAAGCGAGCACCCACTAGACCAAACAATGCTTTTTTCCACATCGGAAAATGATTGTCAACCGCAAAGCGATAATTAGGTCCGGCTTTCAATGATACCAATTTCCCTTGCGGTTTTAAAATTCCCAGTTCAGCTTTGATCTCTTTGGTACCCAAGGTGTCGATCACATAATCGACATCAGACAGTATGTTAGCATAATTCTCTGCCTTATAATTTATAAATTGATCAGCCCCGATCAACAGTGTACGTGATCTGCCTCTTTCACTTCCACTTGTAATAACATATAATCCCATTGATTTGGCAATGGGGATTGCCATAGCGCCGAATCCTCCGGTTCCTCCAGGAATGAATAGCTTTCTATTCGGCTGGGCACGGAGTATATCGTGCAATGCTTGATATGCAGTCAAGGCAGTAAGGGGTACCGCAGCAGCTTCAATAAAAGATAGATTTTCAGGCATGATGGATAAAGCATCAACATTTACGGCCGCATACTCTGCAAAAGCACCGATTTTATTAAGCGGCAATCTCGTATAAACAGAGTCACCCACCTTAAAATTCAAAACATCATTACCAACGGCTTCAATAACACCAGATAGTTCATTTCCTAAAGTTAATGGCAACTTATAGTCGGCAATCATCCGAACACTGCCATTCAGATTAAGAATATCCAGTGGATTTACACCTGCAGCCTTTACTTTGACAAGTACCTCATGGTTATTAATCTTTGGTATGTTAACATCATTTAATTCCACTTGGATTTTTTTTGAATATTTCTGTATTTGTGCTGCTCTCATGATTCATCCTCTTCCTTTGCTAATTTGGGGTAGCATACCATGAATGCAATCACTAGTTACGAGTGTAGGTGGATCAAAATAAATATTCAGTGCTTGGCTAATAAAATCAAGGTAGAGTAGATAAATCATGGCGTACAAATTTCAGTCGTACGCCATGATTTACCATATTCACTATTGTTACCTCTTTTGGGATTCTAATTCTTCCATCGTAGGATAATCCGTGTAACCTTTGCTTCACAGACCAAAGAATGTTGTCGGATCTGCTTCGTTCAATGGTGCACCTTTTTGAAGCCGTTCCACTAAATCTGGATTGGCTAATGACCACACACCAACAGGCACCAGATCAGCAAGGCCACTATCTATATCCACGCTAAGATCCTCCAGAGCTCGTCCAGCACGATTGACTAACAAAGGATTCGTCCAGATTGAACGAATGTCTTGGAGCAGTTTTTCGTTTCCAAGATGCATGACATGAAGGTAAGCTAAATCCAATTGAGCTAATTCTTTTACAAGATGCATGACATGAAGGTAAGCTAAATCCAATTGAGCTAATTCTTTTACAAGATAACGATAAAGTTCAGGACCTTGTTCACCATCTTGAATCCCACCAAGAGGTGTCCCCGGCGAGATACGGAAGCCTGTTCTTTCTGCTCCGATTTCTTCGACAATGGCTTTCGTTACTTCAATCGCGAAGCGAGCACGATTTTCTATATATCCCCCATATTCATCCGTCCGTGTATTCGAATTTTCTCCGATAAATTGATTAATCAGATAACCATTTGCTCCATGGATTTCAACGCCATCTGCACCTGCTTTAACAGCCGCAGCTGCTGCTTTTCGGAAATCTGCAATAGTCGTTTGAATATCCTCTTTACTTAACTCACGCGGAACAGAGATGTCCTGCATACCTTTAGCAGTAAACATTTCTACACCTGGCGCGATTGCAGATGGCGCAACAGGTTGACGATGATGTGGTGTATTGTCTGGGTGCGACATGCGACCAGCATGCATTAATTGGATATACATATATCCACCTGCTTCATGCACTGCATCTGTAACCTTTTTCCATCCTTCAATATGCTTATCCGTATAGATCCCAGGTGACCATAAGTACCCTTGACCATCATCAGAAGGTTGTGTACCTTCCGTAATAACGAGTCCCATTGACGCTCGTTGAGCATAATAAAGGGAAGTTAGCTCTCCCGGTGTACCATCTTCTTGCGATCTACTACGTGTCATTGGTGCCATTGCTAAACGATGTGGTAACTCCATTTCTCCAATTTTCGTTTTACTCCACAACTTTTCCATTCTGATACTCCCCTCTTCAAATGAAATTATACGGATATATTAATTCGATTTAAAATTCTGGAATTATTGGATAGATTGGGCCTCTCAGCTTGAAATTATAGTTCTGGTCTACAATACCTACCCCATCATTGTTATCATAAAGATCCACCATGAAGCCCGCCATTTGTTTGGCAGTGTGGTACTTAGGCATGTTTGCTTTGTAATCAAATTCTTCAGTATCTAATGATTTCTTCACGAATTCCGTTTCCGTTATAGCTGGTGCTAAAACCTTTGCTTTTAGTTTTGCACCTTTCATTTCTAGTTCTTTTGCAAGGCCCTCTGTGAAGGCACTAACGTAATATTTAGATGCAGAATAAGCAACACTCCCAACAACAATGGCATATCCGAGTGCAGATGAGACGTTAATTAACTGAGTTCCTTCTATATCAGCATAATCTCGCACATATAGTGTAGAAAGGATCGTCAAGGATTCGATGTTAACACGTAACATAGTTTCAACTTTATCTAAATTCTGTTCTGCTACAAAAGAAGCTTCACCGAGCCCCGCGTTGTTAATCCAGGTCTCAATGTGGTATTCCTTTAAATTGTTATATAGTGTGTAAGCCTGATCTGTAACAGACAGGTCACTTGTACGAACAATAACATTTACAGTAGGATCAATATCCTGAATTGCTGATTTAAGTTCTTCTAATTTATCCAATCTTCTAGCTACCAAAATTAAGTTTTTGCCGCGTGCAGCAAACGCCAATGCCGTCTCATATCCAATCCCTGAACTTGCTCCTGTGATAACTGTGTACTTCATAATATTCTCTCCTTCATAACATGCAGATTAGTATAAATGAGTTTTAAAGACGATTTTAGAACGATCATTCTTATTATGGTAAAAAAAATAGTTAGATCTAACTTGCTATTAGCACATCAATTTTAGAACGAACAGTAAAGAATTTTTTGCGGCTAAGAATTTTAATTTTGGAGCGGTATTCCTTGACTTGTTTGAGGCATAAGATACAAGTTCTTTCTTCCGCTCCATTTAGGTGACTCCTTTTGCCTGTCATGCTGTAATTCCACTTTTAATCTAACGCGGACAGTGTCATATCAATAATATTCTTTAATTTTTGCTGATCCGTCGTTGTCTTAACCAACGTACGTAGCCCCAACCACGCATTCATTAAATAATGCGAAATAACTACTGGATCAAAGTTAGCCTTGAACTCACCCGATTGTTGACCCTTCAGAACAAGGTTAGTCAAGAGTTCCTCAGTTCGCGAATAACTCTCATCGACTAAGGATGCAACTTCAGGGTCCAACACGCCGAGCTCCACACCTGAATTCACAAGAAAACACCCTAGAGGTTCTCCTTCGTTTCTTACTGTCGCCTCAAACAACTCCCGAATTAATTCTTTGATCGGTTTTTGTTTTTCAATCAGAAACCTCATCTTACTGGTCTGCTTTGTTTCATATCGTTCGAGAGCTTTCATAAATAAGGCATGCTTATCCCCAAAGGTATCATAGATACTTCTTCGGTGAATACCCATAAATTCAACCAAATCTTGCATTGAAGTTTTCTCATATCCTTGTGCCCAAAACAGGTGTATTGCTTTATCTAATACTTCATTAACTTCAAATTCTTTTGATCTTGCCATCGTCATCACCTCGAATAATCATTATACAATTAAGTGAAGGATCGGCAAACTAGATTTAAAAAAAGTGAATACATGGCAGGTATGAGGTCTGTCTTATATATTTAACCCAGGATTCTTCGTTTGTCCGCTTGTAACCAATCAGGCGTCCAGCCTTTTTCCAGGGCATCCAGGGTTACTCCTGGCGGAACGATAGCATCTATCGCATCCAGGATATCAGTGCTTAATCGGATGTCGCTGCCTTTTAACGTTTCACGAAGTTGCTCAATTGTTCTTGCCCCCACTATAGCAGAAGTAACTGACGAATGAGCTTGTGTAAATGCCATGGCAAGATGTGGCAAAGTTAATCCTGCTTCATTTGCAAGGGTTTGGAGCTTAGCAACGGCCTCAAACTTGGTTCGGTTTTCTTCTCGATTCGGGTCTACAACAATTGAAAGTTTCCCTAGAGAACTCGCCGCTCTTGAATCTGGAGCAACCGCTTCTCCTGAGCGGTATTTTCCCGTTAGTAGACCACCCGAAAGTGGGCTCCAAACCATTACGCCCATTCCATATTTTGCAGTTGCAGCAAGCAAATCGAATTCGATACTCCGATTCACAATGGAATATGGGGCTTGCTCGGATACAAAGCGTGCTGTATTTTTACGTTCGCTAGTCCACTGTGCTTCGGTTACCTGCCATGCCTGAAAATTGGACGTACCAATATATCGAATCTTCCCTTCACGAACCAGGTCTGTAAGTGCGTCAAGACTCTCTTCAATATCAGTATGGAGATCCGGCTGATGTAGTTGATACAAATCGATATAATCCGTTTGCAACCTTCTCAAGCTCCCCTCTACTGCACGCTTGATCCAATATTTAGAGTTACCGGATTGATTAAGCCCACTGCCCATGGGCATTCCGCCTTTCGTGGCCAGAATAACATCCCGTCTGCGTCCTTTTAGGATGTGACCCAGAATTTCTTCGGATTGACCACTTGAATAGACATCCGCTGTATCGATCAGGTTAATGCCTCCAGCCAAAGCCTCATCCAACATAACTGCAGCTTCTTTCTCCGTGTTGTTCCCCCAAAAACCAAAAGTACCTGTACCTAATACAAAACTGCTTACTTTTAGACCTGTATTTCCTAATACACGATATTCCATGTTCAATCCATCCCTTCTCCATCTGTTTTAATAAGAATGATCATTCTAATATGCGCAGAAGGACTCCACGGCAAGATCTCGCACTCACACCACTCCCCATAACTCTTGGCTTCTTATCCGCGTACTCCTCCACGCCAACAATATAACATATCTAGAACGATCGGTAAAGAATGATTTTATTACTGTGCTAGAACGGTTATCTTTTCGGTTATACTTTTTTCCTATTATGTGTTTGCCTTGGAGATTATCACTACCGTAACGGCACCGTAGCACCATAGGTTCAGTCTGGCTTCGGCTTTAATGATGTTGTATATCATGAGCCAGAGCCAGTTATACGTAAAAAGCCAACCGACTCGATTCTTTTCTAATATCTAGCCTATTTATTGAGATAACTTCAATAAATTATACAACTCCTCGATCTGTCGAATTTCCCAAAAATTGAACCAAGAAGACTCCAAAGCCATGGTCAAAACGGAGCTGGAGTCTTCTTTTTAATGGAAATGAATATTCAAAGCGGATGTAAAAAATCCAAAACCCGACTTTTCGAATATACTCTCCAGTCTTATAATTTTTGAATGCTGCGGAGCAGCATCAGGCTGACATTAGTTTACACATCTAACGTATATAAGGGCAGGTTTTCCGGTAAAACCGCCGGGCGCTGACATGTGCTCTGCATCGTATAAAAGGTCTGCTGATCGGAAGAATCATGGAATGCCCACATCGCTTCCAGCACATGGTAGGCCAGTTCTCCGCTGGCGCGGTGAGGCCGTCCATTGCGGATGGCATAGGCCATATCGGCAACACCGATACCCCGTGTATTCTCCTGGTAGCCCGGCAGTAGCGGTGCCTCTGTCCATTCTTGCTCGCCTAACAGTCTATAGCGAACTGGCCCTCCGAATGTGTTCGGGTCAGGTACCTGCAATGTCCCATGCGTACCATATACCTCGATCGGTGGCAGAGTGCTACCTCCAAAAATGTCAAAGCTGGTAATCAGCGTACCAACAGCTCCCTGCTTGAAGCGCAATAATCCAGCCACATGGGTCGGAATATCGACCGGGATGGTCTGGCCCCTCTTTTTCTCGCTCGTAATCGTTCGCTGATCCATCGCCTTGCTGGTCATGCCCGAAATGGCGGCAATCGGTCCCAGCAATTGCACCAGAGCCGTCAAATAATAAGGGCCCATATCAAACATCGGTCCACCGCCGACTGCATAATAAAATTCAGGATCGGGATGCCAATGTTCATGTCCACGGCTCATCATGAAAGCCGTAGCAGCTACCGGATTCCCGATGACCCCGTCTTCAATCAGCTTCAATGATGTCTGTATGCCGGAACCGAAGAAGGTCTCCGGTGCGCTGCCAACAAGTAGTCCCTTTTGATGAGCAAGATCCAAGACAGCCTGGCCCTGCTCACGAGTGACGGCAAGTGGCTTCTCCACATAGACATGCTTGCCAGCCTCAAGAGCTCTGAAACACACCTCGGCGTGAACGGCTGGAATGGTCAAATTAATGATGAGTTCGATCTGCGGATCAGCCAAAATCTCATCTACCGTATATACGTTCGGAACGTTGAACGCTATCGCCTGCTCCTCTGCCCTACTTTGGTTCAGATCCGCTACTGCGAACAGCTCCAGAATGTCGAAACGATGGCAATTTTCCATGTAAATTCCGCTAATTTTACCACACCCGATAATGCCTACTTTCATTTTGTTCATGCCTGGACTCCCTTCTTCTTCAGAAAAAATGGATAATGGCATTCTTTTATTACATCGGATACCATCATGTTCACCCTAGCGTTGCTGGTTGTCTGTCATGCCTGTATAAACCTCTGCCTGAGAGATGCCCCGGGTGACCACCGCCTGTTTGCCTGCTGCCCACAGAAACCCGCTACGCATCATCTCGGTCACTTGAGGCATATCTATGATATCTGCGTGATGTCCCAGTGAATTGTAGAAGACGCGGCCGTTCCCCCAGCGCTTCGTCCATACAACGGGCATATCCACCGGCCCATTGGCTGAATGGGGGCCCGGTACGACCGGGAAGCGCGTGGTTGCCAGCACTTCAACTGCCGGGTCCACGTGGAGGTAATACTGCTCGCTTTTGACCTGAAAATCCTCAATGTGGTCTAGAAGTGGGCTCGATCCACGCTTTATGTTCACCATATATTCCACCCCGTCATTGCCGGGATGTGCAACCCATTGCCCGCCTGTCATGAACTGCCAGTCCACATTGTTCCGGAAGGCATCACACATGCCACCATGGCAGCCTGTGAGACCTACGCCGCTTTGAACCGCAGCTGAGACATTATCGACCAGTTCCTGCTCAATCGCTCCCATGGTCCACATTGGAACGATCAGGTCCAGGTCAAGCAGTTTCTTTGCATCCTGATAAGCTTCAAGGGTATTAGACACCTCCACCTCGAACTGCTCTTCCTTCAAAATGCGTTCAAAAATGGCCGCCACCTGCTCCGGCTCATGTCCGTTCCATCCACCCCATACAATCAGTGCCTTGCGCATCTGTAATCCACTCACCTTTCGGAATGTATTGTTATACTACATTTCTTCAATGGATACCCAGCGTCGTTCCTCTATGGATCGTTCTACCGCTTCAAGCACAGCCTGACAAGCAACCCCGTCGTGGAAGTTCGGCGAAGGTTGCCGTCCTTCGGAGATGGCACTCAACATCTCAAGCATCTCGTGGGTGAAGGTATGTTCGAATCCAATTGTATGTCCTGCAGGCCACCAGGCTTCGGAATACTTGTGTACCGGATCGGTGGCGAGTACGCGGCGAAAGCCCTGAACGTCTTCCTCATCCTGTGTGAAATACACTTCCAGTTCGTTCATTCGTTCAAAGTCAAACCGCACGCTGCCTAGGCTACCGTTGATCTCGAATGAATTGGTGCTCCGATGTCCAGCAGCAAAACGTGTGGCCTCGAAGCTGCCCAGCGCACCTCCAGCGAAACGTGCTAGGAACAGCGTGGCATCATCAACCGTCACTTCTCCCATCGGTGCATTGGCCTCGGTACTCCTTTTGGAGCTCAATCCGCTCATCTCCGTAGCCAGCGGACGCTGTTTGATGAAAGTCTCGCTCATGCCGATGACTTCGTGAAACTCGCCGACCAGAAAGCGAGCGAGATCAATCAGATGGGCGCCAAGGTCTCCATGAGAGCCAGAACCGGCCACTTCTTTTTGCAGCCGCCATACCAGCGGGAAGGACGGGTCCATGATCCAGTCTTGAAGGAAGAAGGCACGGAAATGATAAATTTTGCCTAGGCGACCGCTCTCGACTAGTTGCTTTGCCAGCTGGACAGCCGGAGAAAAGCGGTAGTTGAAGCCTACCATATGTCTGACCCCTGCTTCCTCTGCTACCTGCAGCATGTCACGGGAATCCGCCAGCGAGAGCGCAAGCGGCTTCTCACAGAACAGATGCTTGCCATGGAGGGCGGCCTCAACGACAATTTCCTTATGGGCATTACTCGGGGCGTTAATATCAATGAGATCAATATCGTTACGTTTCACTAGATCACGCCAATCCGTAACACTTTCGGTCCAGCCGAACTGGAGGGCAGCCGCCTGAACCCCCCGCGCGTTGCGTCCACAGATAACGGACATTTCTGGCTGCAGCGGGGCATCTGGGAAGAACATGGGTAGACTGCGGTAAGCGTTGCTGTGAGCCTTGCCCATAAATTTGTAGCCAACCATTCCGATACGAAGACGATTAGACATGTCGTGATCCTCCTTATGGGTCTGAGTTTCAACGAATTTTTGACGAATGGTGTTATCGACGAATGGATGACGCTCTGATAATCAGTTCTGTGGATAAGAGTTCTCTTATTGAGTCGCACCCGGTTAGTTCCAGAGCTGGAATAAGATTCAGAGAATCGGGTATAAGCTTCGAGGCTGCAAGCTCCCCCATCTCATAAAAAGGAACGCGGACACTGCTTAGCGGCGGAACAGCCATCTCAGCCGCATCCGAATCGTCATAGCCTACAAACGCCGGAAACCGGTCAGCTGCCAGTCCGCGCTCACGAAGACCCTGCATTACCCCGAGGGCCATCCGGTCGTTCGCCGCAAATACAGCATCAATATCATTCAATTGGTCTGCGATTGTAGCTGAGGCTTCGAGCCCGCTCCGACGGCTATAGTTACCTTCCAGAAGCAGTTTGTGGTCATATTCAATCCCAGCCTCCTGAAGCGCGGTACGATAACCCTTCATTCGCTCAGTACTATTGGAATAGATGTCCGGACCGTTGAGAAAGGCAATCCGCTTGTATCCCTGCTCGATGAGGTGACTTACAGCCGCCCGGCTGCCTTCTACATGGTCTGCATCCACTTCACAGAACGATTGTCCTTGAAAATGGTGATTCATGACGCAGAACGGACGTCCTTCTTCCTGAAGTCTCTTTAGAGCTTCCACCTCATCGTGGTCATCCCTGGCTCCAAGGATGATACAGGTATCGATCCTTTGCTGACGGAAAAGACTACTGTAATCAATCCGTTCCCCCGGCTTCCGAAACAATAGAAGCAGATCAAGTCCGCTGTCTCTAGCCTTATTTCCGATACCACTCAGCATCTCAGAGAAAAAATAGGCTGAGAACAAGTGCGCCTTCGGGACATAAGGCATAACCACACCAAGATGGCCACTCTTCCTTCGGGCAAAGTTACGGGCCAGCGCACTGGGAACATATCCAAGTTGATTGGCTGCGTCCAGAACCCTTCTTCGCGTATCCTCTTTGATAGGACCTACCGCATTCAAGACCCGGGATACTGTCGCTTCAGACACGCCGGAAAGTTCGGCTACTTCCTTGCGCGAAACAATATTACCCACCTCCAAATCATTTTATGTACGCGCGTACATTTTCTCATGCAGCCATACCTCTGTCAATCCCAAAAAGCGTACCCCATAGATGGATAAGCTCTTTTCGTTACTAAAAGAACGTGGTCTTGTGGTTCCTACTGGCAAACAGTCAAAACACATGATCATATACAAGATACAAAATGATTCCTTAAGGCTTGAGCATGCTGATCATTCCTACTCCTATCATCAGTATTGTAATTCCCGCAAGTATACCTATCCATTCCTTTGGACTCTTCTTTTCCTTAAATATTAAAATGCTGCCAACACAGGCAATGGCAATGCTCGCTTGAGAGATCGGAAAACTAGCCGCCACGCCGATCAAGCCGTTGGAAATAAATAGTGCTAGATTCGCAAGGCTCCAAACCAATCCTGTAGACAAATTGCGAACCACCAGAGAGAATCGTAGCCGCTTTTTGCCTTTCAGATTCATGACCACGGCTGAGCATAGCATACCGAGCGATTGCGGCAGAATGACGGATAGCCCCGATATATGAAAGAACTGATTAATCACGACATAACTGCTTAACGCTAACCCCGAGCAAACCAACATTATGATAATTGGTACCGGCAAAGGCTTGGACAAGCCAGCAGACTTGCCCCGATAGCTGGTTAACAGAACTCCTGCCAATATACACAGAAGAGAACCAACGCCTATCGCATATTGGTACCCTGTTATCCATTCACCCAAAATAAGTGCGGCAAATAGCGTCGTCCCTATCAACTGCAGACCACAAATCACAGGAATGGCGATCGATACGCTTACTTTTTGAAAAGCTTGAAACTGGAGCAATTGTCCAGCGGCCCATAAAATACCAGATATAAAACTTACCACAAAATGAATCGGTGTTAATGAGGTAGGATGAATGATATACAAGCACAGGGCAAACAGCATAGCACCAATAACGGTACCTGTCAGCTGTTCTCGGGGACTGGCATTTGTTATATGTGCCAAAATCGGCATAATTCCCCAGCCAATGGCTGGAATAAAAGCAATAATGAAATCCACGCGCGGAATTCTCCTCCCGTAAAAAGTACTCTTCCTACAATCGTTAAAAATGCCATGCAGGAAAAATCTACAGTTTTACGATAGCAAAAAAAACCGCTTCTAAATACAAATATTTTTATAGATCAATATAGCAAAATCAAAGAAATTGTTTTCTATACGCGCTGGGTGATATGCTCATTACATTTTTAAAAGCTCGCGAAAAGGTCAACTGATCGGTATAGCCGACCGAATTGGATATGACCTGGATCGAATAGTCCGTATGCTGCAGCAATTCACACGCTTTTCTAATCCTGAGGACAATCAGATATTGTTTAGGCGTTTCACCAGTCTCTAGTTTGAAAACGGAGGTCAGATAATTCGGATGTAGACCAAGGTACTCCGCTACTTCACTAATCTGGATGCCACTGATGTAGTTTTTCTCAATAAAGTTTATCGCTTGCACCGAATAAGGAAGCTGTTCCTTTATCGACATCGTTTCGCCCAAGTCGTGTACAAGTTTGGCAAGAATATGGAATAAATACCCCTGTATAGCCAGCGATGAAGAAAGCGTGTTATCTCCGATCCGCAACATCTCAAGAATCGTGGAGTGAAAGAACGTAATATCTTCGATATCAATTATATAAGGGTTCTGGTGTGGACGTGATATGTTCTGCAGGTAGATGTCGGATTTAATGCCCATAAAGCCGACCCAACTGTACTCCCAAGGCTCGGCTTCATCCGCCTGGTAATAAGCTACCCTATTGGCCGGAATTAAAAAAGCCTGCCCTTCTCCTATATCGTAATTTTTGTTGTCAATCACCAGCCTACCTCGTCCTTTTAGCACAAAATGAACCAGATTAAAATCGCGGGCGATGGGTCCAAAATCCTGATTGGATAAGCAGAGCTCTGTGCCACAGTTATACAAAATCAAATCTGATATATTTTTATGCTCTGAACTGGTATACGTATCAACATATTGAATCATATTCTGGCCCATTGGCATCCTCCTCACTTTCCCAAATAAAGAACCTATGCTTGTTAATTTATCAGTATAGCATAAGTTAAGGATGACAAATGTCCAGAAAAAGTTTGGCCCTAAACTATATTTTTTATAAGGTTCTTTGTTTTTCCTATATTCGACTTAAAAAAAGTCATGTATTTTCTATCACTATTTTTGTTATGCTGACTTAATAATAACGCTTTCAAGTGGTTAGACATATTTTGAAAGGGGCTATGTACATGGCTAGTCTACAAGTTAACCAAAAGGAACGGACATTTCACTTAACGAACAAATACTGCAGTTATCTTTTCCGTGTCATGGAGAACGGGCAACTGGAGCATTTATATTACGGCAAAAAAATAGAGTACCTGGGTCAATATGACCGCTTTATCGAGCGAAGCTATCGTCCCGTGTCTGTCGGTGAGTTTGATAGTGACTTGGTGACATCGTTGGAAAGTATTAAGCAGGAATTTCCTTCTGCGGGAAGTGGAGACTTTCGAGAGCCAGCAATTGAGATCATACAGGAGGACGGATCTCATATAATGGAGTTCATTTATGACCATTACGAGGTAGTCACTAGAAAACCTAAAATCCCCCATCTTCCAGCTACATTTTGTAATGAAGCACATGAATCAGAGACACTCCTCATCACGCTGACCGATTCTCTTACAGGAGCGGTGGCCGTGCTTGCTTATACCATCTTCAGTGAACTGCCCGTGATCACGAGATCTGTATCCATAACGAATTCCGGGAATGATCCCCTGAGAGTCAACCGTCTAATGAGCCTGAGTCTTGATCTCCCTGAAGCCGAATATGAAATTATTCATTTATCAGGGGCTTGGGGCAGGGAACGTCATGTGGAGCGTACACCATTGAGACCTGGGATACAGTCGATTGGGAGCACACGAGGAATTAGTAGTCATGTTCACAATCCATTTCTGGTGCTTGCCAAACCCGGATCACAGGAACACCAAGGAGAAGTATATGCGGTTAATCTCGTTTACAGCGGGAACTTTCTTGCCCAGGCGGAAGTGGACAGCTATTCAACTACCCGATTGATGATCGGCATTCATCCTGACAAATTCTGCTGGACCCTGAAGCCAGGAGAATGTTTTTATTCGCCTGAAGCAGTTCTGGTCTATTCTGATAGCGGTTTAAATGGCATGAGTCAAGCATACCATAGCCTGTACAATAAACACTTAATTCGCAGCAGTTGGACCGAGCGGGAACGACCTGTATTGATCAATAACTGGGAGGGGACCTATTTTGATTTTACCGAGAAGAAAATAGTTGATATGGCAAAAAAATCAAGTGAACTGGGGATTGAACTCTTTGTCTTGGATGACGGATGGTTTGGTCGAAGAAACAATGATACCTCATCCCTCGGCGACTGGTTTGAAAATCCTGAAAAGCTACCGAACGGAATCTCAAATTTGGCAAAGAAGATCAATGAGCTCGGGATGAAATTCGGTCTTTGGTTTGAGCCAGAAATGGTTAACTCCGACTCTCATATTATGAGGGAGCATCCAGACTGGGTTGTGGGAACACCCGGCCGCCAACGCAAGCATGGACGGCATCAATATGTTCTTGATTATTCCCAACCACCTGTTGTGGATTACCTGTTTAAGTTAATGGATGACGTGCTCTCTTCTGCTCGGATCGAATACGTAAAATGGGATATGAATCGCTGTATTTCAGAAGCCTATTCGTTATCTCTGGGCAAGGAAAGACAGGGCGAATTTTTTCACCGCTATGTCCTAGGTGTATATGCTTTATATGAGAAGCTGATTACCGAACACCCTGAGATTTTGTTTGAGTCCTGTGCTTCCGGTGGGGGACGGTTTGATCCAGGGATGCTTTATTATGCTCCACAAACATGGACAAGCGACGATAGTGAGGCTATTGAACGTCTGAAGATTCAGTATGGCACTTCCATGGCCTATCCGCTTAGCAGCATGGGTGCTCATGTATCAACCATCCCGAACCACCAAGTAGGCAGAACCGCACCGCTGCAAACCAGATCTAATGCCGCCTACTTTGGTGTATTCGGTTATGAACTTGATCCATTAGCTTTGTCCGAAGAAGAGTGCAATGTAATCAAAGAACAAATACAAGTGTATAAACGTCACCGACGATTAATTACACAGGGAACCTTTTACCGTCTGTTAAGTCCCTTTGAAAAAAATGAGACTGCCTGGATGGTCATTGATGCAGAACGTGAGCATGCTCTCGTCGGTTGGTACCAGGCACTCTCGCGACCGAATGAAGCTTATTTACGGCTAAAGCTAGTCGGGCTGGATGAAAAGGCAGTATATTTTGTGGAAGAGCTGGGCCAACGTTTTACTGGCAGCGAGTTAATGAGCATTGGACTTGTACTCACCCCGCCTCATAAGGCGGGACAGAATTTTAATATTGCGAAGAAATATGATTTCTCATCTCAATTATTTACTTTAACAAAAGAGATTTCCTCATGATTGGATTATGACTTGAAGAATGATATCAAAGGCCCGTTCTTCTCTCCAGTTCCTCTGTATATCTGGCGCCCATCAAAGTGATCTGCGAGACTGCGCTGTTAATATCGCGCACATCTTCGGATGTGAGTTCAATGTCCGCAAGTCGCCATGATTGAATGTCGTATTTGCGTTAAAACTCCCCGTCAGGTCCCCCTTGCCCAAGGGATTGAACGGCACGAAGCCAATTTCGAGCTCTTCTAGGGCAAGGAGGAGTTCCTCTTCGGGACGTCTCCACCACAGGGAACACTCACTTTGAATTGCAGTGAGTGGCTGAACCGCGTGTGCACGACGAATGGTCTTCACTCCTGCTTCAGACAATCCCCAATGCTTCACCTTTCCTTCCCGGATCAGATCTTGCACAGCTCCCGCTACCTCTTCGATCGGCACATCTGGATCAACACGATGCTGGTAAGCAAAGGCGCCCCTTACTTCCGCACTCAGTTTCTTGAATTTATGATTGATGAACTTTGAAAATAGGTCGACATGAATGAAGCAAGAAATCGGGAACTAAACCAAGAAGTGGTTGTTCGTTATGCAGCGTCCGCTGTGGTGGGAATTACGGATCAGAAGCAACTCAGTAATTGAGCTGCTTCTTTATTTGTCAGGACCAAATACAAGATTGGCGGATTGCTTGGCTTTCTCAATGACATTCATGACCCTCTCGCTGTGTTCAAGCATTTCTGAGACTTTCCCCAAATCTTTTTCCTCGATGATACGGTCAAACTCAACGAATTCATCATACATTCGATGGGGATGATCTTTCTGATCCACCCGAATTGGCGTTTCCTTATTTGCAGTGTAATCAAAGCAGTCGCATATATTTGCTGAACTTGCCATGTGTATATAACCCTTATTGCCTTGAACGTTCACTGCATTGGGTGCCGTACTGTCTTTTGAACCTATGCAGACACACTTGAAATCACCGTAATCAAGCAGAAGCATACCTGAAGTATCAATTCCACGCTCCATGTTCGCCCAATACTCCACTTTCTTCGGGCTCCCGAAGAATCCAACAACCAAATGAATATTATATAAATTAATATCCATCAAGGCTCCACCAGACATTTCCGGATTAAACGCAGGCTGGATTATTCCCGCTTTGAAAGCTTCATACCGAGATGAGTATTGAGAATAGTTGCATTCAACTATTTTGATCTCACCAAGCTTAGGTAGATACTCCTTCATTGACAAATAATTTTTCAAATATTGATTCGTTATGGCTTCCACCAATACCAGTTTTCTTTGCTGAGCAATTTCTTTTAGCTCTAGAAATTCTTGCAAAGTGGAAGTAAACGGCTTCTCGCAAATGACATGTTTACCACTCAATAATGCTTCTTTGGCATATGAATAATGAAGATGATTAGGCAGCCCGATATAAACTGTATCCACATCACGACTCATCAGCATCTCGCTGTAATCCGAATAAATCTGAGATATTCCATATTTACTTTGCAAATCCAGTAATTTCTCCTTGTGGCTAGGTCTAGAACAAATGCCCTTTAGTAAAATGGTCGGGATTTCCTGAATAAAGCTTAATAGATCCCCTACGATCATCCCTGCTCCGACAATTCCTAACTTCATTTTAGCTGCACTCCTCTATACCTTTTTCAAGTATTTCCATACACATTATCGTTTCTTCGTCTTTAATCACTTTTTCTTTACCAATTACGATCGACTGATAAATATCGTCATACACTCGGGCATAGTCTCCCTTTTCAGAAATGACTTTTTCTTCATGATACTCGCCCTTATCATCCAGATATGTTAAGATGCCGTAATGCTCGGGCAGGTCGATGCCGAAATCGGAGTGTCCCTTAGGCAGATAGTATAATTTCAGATGCTCCTCCTGACGATCCTTTGTCTGCTTTATAAAAACGCCTTTTTTGCCGTAAACTACAAAACTCGGCCGCTCTTTTAAACGAAAAAAGCTGGATTTGATGGATACCTTGAGTGAAGAATAATAAAAATCCAGATCAAAATAATCATTCATTCTTCCAGAACCGAGCAATTGGCGCACGTCGTAATGGATCGTGTCAGGCTTCCCAAAATAGGAAAGAACTTGGTCAATGGTATGAGCGCCATGTCCATATAAGTAACTGTTATATTTGGAAAAATGAGAGGTGGAGTTGGGGGTCTCAGGGCGATAATAATCGAAATGCATTTCCACCTCCAACAAATCACCGAGTTTCCCTGATTCAATAACCTTCTTTGTAGTGAGAAAATCCGAATCGTAACGTCTGTTTTGATAGCATTGAATAATCAGATTTTTCTCTTTGGCATATTGGAAGATGGACACAGTTTCTTCTTTCGTTAACATAAAGGGTTTCTCAACAAGTACATTTTTTCCGTGGTCGAGTGCCATCTTCGCATAAGTGTAGTGGGATTCTACAGGTGTACAGATAACAATCAACTGAATTTCCTTATCGTTCATTAGAGATTCAAGATTATCTGTATACTGCACACCAGGGATTTTCTCCCACTCCCTTTTATCTGGATTACGGGCGTAGATCGTCTTTACGTTCAAATGATCTCTGGTCAATGAAAAAGGAAGATGATACCGATTGGTGCTTTTGCCATTCCCAATATAACCGATGTTAAGCATATTAATTCCCCCTAGGCTCTTTTTCATTTATTATAGAAGAAGAACGTTGATCGTAAAGGATTTGCCGCCAAAATGGTACAATCAACCGAATATTTTTAAAAATGTTTGTTTATTTTCGAACAAAATGTTTATTTTATATCCTTTATCAAACGTCATTTCAATTGAACCGGAGTGAACCTGTTGAAAATACTGATGCAATTATCCGAAATGCAAAACTTTACACCAAACGAAAAAAGCATTGCATCCTATATTTTGCTTCAAAAGGAAAGTATCCTGCACTTAAATATTCAGGAGCTTGCAAAGGCAACATATACTTCGCATTCCGCGATTAATCGATTAACACATAAACTTGGACTATCCGGCTTCAAAGAGTTCATAATCAAACTTGCTCGGGAGTTTCAACAGAATACCCAGAACATTTCCAATGTAGACCCCAACTATCCGTTTGGTTTTGATGAATCCCCACTTCAAGTGGCGAAAGAAATTGCAGAATTAATGAAGGAAACGATTGAAAAAAACTTTACATTCATGGATGATGATTTATTGTCGCAAACAGCCCTATTGCTGGATCAAGCGAAAAGGATCTTTATATATGCGTTAGGAGATTCACAAATACGTGCAAAAAGTTTCCAAAATAAATTAGTGAAAATTAACAAGTATGTGGTTATAGCTACGGAGCTGTCTGAGTGGGCGTACCATACGGCTAATCTTACGCCACAGGATTGCGCTGTTTTTTTAACTTACCACGGAAAATCGCCAATTTTTTTAAAAGCAGCAAGGCATTTTACACATGAAAATATTCCATTTATCACAATTACAGCAACCAATCAAAATGAATTGGCCAAACTCAGTAATATCTGTATCCAGGTGCCTAATGACGAAGTAAAACATGCCAAGATTGGTACATTTTCGTCGCAAATTGCCTTTGACTATGTATTAAATGTGATTTACTCCTGTATCTATAAAATCGACTACTTGAAAAACATGCAAATCCTAACACAATCGTTGAAGAATTCGCATCTCAATGACATGATGAATGACGTATAGAAGGATCAGCTTCTCTCTAACTTCAAAATAAGCAGCAACTTATAAGTATATATGGTTGTTTTTCGGCAAATAAGGTCTAGTTAGTATCATGCTAACTAGACCTTTGTTTTTTTATTGCTTCAAGCCCATCAGTACAGCCGACAGCAAGCTTGGAAAGCGTTCATTTAAATCGTCGTAACGGATAGAAATAAAGCGTTGGGTTCCCTCTATTCTCGTATGAATGACCCCTGATTCCCGAAGAACCTTGAAATGATGAGACAAGGTTGACTTTGGGGCTGAAATATCTAGCGAGCTACAGGATTGCTCCCCGTTTTCGTCTAAAATCTGGATGATATTAAGCCGAATGGGGTCACTTAAAGCATATAAAACTGTAGGTAGAGTAATTTCTATTACGTTAGGATGATACAGCGTTCTCAAGATCCGTTCACCTGCCTAACAAAGAATTATAGTTGCATTATAGCATATTGGAATGCTATATTTCTATTATTCGAAAATATTCGAACAATAGAACAAATGGAGGGTTTCGTTTTGAATAAAATTATCATCTTGTTTTTCTTGATCATGTTTTTCATTGGTACGGATACGTTCATTGTATCCCCTCTTTTACCTATTCTTCGTGAAAGCTTCGGCATTTCTATTGAACAATCGGGCTGGATCGTTTCAGCCTATGCTTTAGGGTATGCTCTGTTTGCCTTAATTGCAGGACCGTTGTCAGATGCATGGAATCGAAAAAAAGTACTACTGTTCGGCTTGCTTGGTTTCGGTATCTTCACTCTACTTTGCGGCTTTGCCGTTGATTTTTGGACCATGTTTGCTTTTCGCTTATTAGCTGGCATTAGTGCCGCTTTTGCCTCACCTCAAGTTTGGGCTGCCATTCCTCAGTTGGTTCAACCACATAAAGTGTTAAAAGCCATGGGAGTTGCCACCGCTGGATTAGCTTTTTCCCAAATGCTAGGCGTTCCCATTGGCAGCTATCTCGCTACCGCCGGGTGGCAAACACCCTTTATGGTAATTGGTTGCTGCACCTTTTTGATCGTTATTTGGACTGCTGTTCTCTTGCCCGCCTTGCCTCCTTCTATACAGAAGCAAAAGGCTCCCTCGATTAGGAACAGATATCGTTCATTGCTGCAGGGGTCAACACCTAAGGTCGCTTTTCTGGCCTACTTCCTGTTCCAACTCGGAAATTTTGCTGCCTTCTCTTTTATTGGCACATGGCTGTCCGACAAATTCAGCCTCAATGTTGCAAATATTGGTACGGTGATATTATTCCTTGGTTTAGGAAATACGATTAGCAGCTTATTTGGGAGTAGACTAGTTAACAAAGTGGGGCCTAAGCACTCTTTGATCTATGGCGTAGTTTTCATCGGCCTGCTTTATTTGCTTCTGCCCTATTTACCTAGTGTGACCTATGTCGAAATTACATATTTTCTGATCTTCCTTATCCTTGGAATGATTTTTCCGCTTATGATGAGTATGCTCCAAACCTTGTCTGCCACAGCACGCGGAACAGTTTCATCACTTGCCAATTCTTCTATGTATTTTGGAACGATGGTTGGCTCTTTCACAGCAGGAATGCTATACGCGCACATCGGTGGTTTTATTTCCGTTAGCCTGTTTTCTGTGATTTGTTTTGGTGTGTCACTAATCTTGTTCCTACGTAGCGGGGTTTTACTAGGTCTAAGACTAAAATAGAAACGAGTAACCTTAATAATCGACATAGGCTCTATCTTTGGCCCAGGAAAAGAAAAGCCGCCAGTATGGCGGCTTCTTATGCTATCTAATGTTGTCTACCTTGAAGAATCAATTTTCATCTATTGCTTTTCGAATATCATAATCATTGATATCGATATCCAAGGCCATTCCAAGTGCCAACTTTGCCAACTGATTTCCAATAAAGGGGCCCATGGTCAACCCGGATGCCCCAAGCCCATTTGCCGCTATAAGGCCATTCCAGCCAGGAACAGCTCCGATCACCGGTAGAAAACCGGGTGTAAAAGGACGGAAACCAACTCTTACCTCCTGAAAAGTGCTGTTTGCTAAGTCAGGAGCCAATTCTAAACCTTTGTTCAGAATTTCCTGCATCCCACCTGCTGTTACTCTTGTATCGTAGCCTTCGATTTCATTTTCGTGAGTTGCCCCTATTACGATCTTTTGTTTGTCAAAAGCCAGCAGATATTGATCAGAAGGCGGCATGATTACAGGCCAGGTGCCTGTGTCTTGCCTATTAGGAACCTGCAAATGCATAATTTGTGCTTTTTGATAACTAACCTTAAAATGAATGCCCAAAGGCAGCATTAGTTGATTGGACCATGCACCTGCACAAACAATGACTTCGTCAGATGAGAAGCTGTTTGCACCGACCGCCACTCCGGTTACATGGTCGGAATCGTATTGAAGCACAGCATCCCCATGGATAAGGGTTGCCCCATTTCTTTGTGCTGATCGGATCAACGCATCACGCAGCGCACGACCATCTATACGAGCGGCACCGCTAATATGAACAGAATGATAACCTTCTACTAACAAAGGAAATTGTTCATGGGTTTCCTTTTCATTTAGTCGGGTAATCTCACCGATTTCTGGTGCATCCGCTTGTCGTAAGTGTGCTCGCTCCTGCATTTTTTTGATTTTCTCCAAATCATCATGAATACTGAGAGCTCCAACTTGAGCATAGCCAGTTTCTGTTTCCCCCTCGCTTTTGAGTTCTTCAATCAATCCGGGGTAAAAACGTGCGCCCGCTTTGGCTAGCTGATACCAAGCCTGATTGCGTCGCTGTGATAACCAGGGACAAATAATGCCAGCAGCTGCATCAGTCGCCTGTCCTTTATCTTTGCGGTCTACAAGAATGACATCAGCGCCCAATTTTGCTAACTGGTATGCTGTCGATGCCCCCAGAATTCCTGCTCCGATTACGATAACCTTCTTCATGAATACATCCCTTTCCTAAATCACTGTATCCATTATAGCGAATACTGTAGTAATGCATAAAGTTTGAAACATTAATATTTCAATCCTTATAAAGTTCTTAGAATTGATCTGTAAAGTAGTTGTCAGAACGAATGAAAAGGATGAACTGATATGGATAACATTATTTTACAGACTAAAAATCTCTGCAAAACCTTTAGACGGCAACAGGCGGTGAACAACGTCACACTGTCTATTCAGGAGAATTCCGTCTATGGACTACTTGGCCCAAATGGGGCTGGAAAATCAACCACCTTAAAAATGTTAACTGGTATGCTACGTCCGACAGGCGGTGAGATTTTATTTCAAGGAAAACCCTGGTCTCGAAAAGATCTCGCTCAGATCGGCGCACTGATCGAATCTCCTCCACTCTATGAGAATTTGACAGCTAGAGAGAATCTAAAGGTTCGTACAACCTTGCTCGGACTACCTGATTCACGAATTGATGAAGTACTGAACATTGTTGATTTGACTCATACGGGGAAAAAACGCTCTGGCCAGTTCTCGATGGGCATGAAACAGCGGCTGGGCATTGCTATTGCGCTCCTCAACCATCCCAAACTACTAATTTTAGATGAGCCAACCAACGGACTTGACCCCATTGGCATTCAGGAGCAACGCGAGCTGATTCGCTCCTTCCCGAAGCAAGGAATTACCGTAATTCTTTCCAGTCATATCCTATCTGAAGTCGAACAAATCGTTGACCATGTCGGCATCATCGCCGGTGGCATATTAGCTTACCAAGAGGCGGTTACACCAGGACAAGACTTGGAATCGTTGTTCATGCAGATTGCACAGGAATACCGAAAGAGAGGTGAGTAGGATGCAGCAATATATAGCCGCCGAACATCTAAAATTAAAGCGTACCTTCACGAAAAAATTGGTCTGGCTTGCCCCCATCGTTACCCTTCTTCTGTGTACCGTGCTCATGGGAGGACATATGCTCCAAAGCGCCAGCTACAATTGGTGGTATTTCATGCTACTGCCAGGTGCCCTTACCTTAATGTGCTCAGGAGTGATTCAAAAGGACGGCAAGAAGCTAAAATACCGTGCTGTCCTCGGCATGTCTGTAGATTTGGCTCGGGTATGGTACGGTAAAATCGGGATTTGCGTAAGGCTCTTAATGGTTTCCTCTATTATCCTATTTATAGGGATAACTCTTGGCGGATTTGTATTCTCAACTTCCGTGACACTAGCAGGAAGCGTCGCTGCAACTCTGATACTCTTCATCACCTTTTTGTGGCAAGTTCCACTTTGCCTGTTCCTAACGGACCGAATAGGCATGTTTGCCACCCTAATCATCAACATGGTGGGCAACGCAGCCTGTACCATTTTGTTCGCTACGTCTTCTGTATGGTGGGCGGTACCCTATGCTATTCCAGCGAGATTGATGTGCGCCGTCATTCAAGTGCTGCCTAATGGGCTTGCCGTTCCTTCAGGAGATCCACTTTTGGATAGAGGCGTAATTGTGCCCGGCCTGTTGATCACAGTATGTCTATTCATGATTCTGTCAGTGCTGACGGCCATTTCTTTCCGCAAACGGGAGGCTAAGTAAGATGATATCTTTCTTCCGCAATCTGAAATCTGATGTGCTTAAACTTAGAAGACAGCCCTTATTGCTCGTGCAGCTGCTTGTGCCGATCTTGGGGATAGCAATTTTTCTAGCCTATTATTCCTTCACTCCATACTCACCGATTTCGAAGGTTGACGGCTATTTGCAGGTCCTGGCCGTGGCTCTTCCTACCATGATTGGTATTGTCTGCTCCATTACTGCCGATCAGGAGTCAGCCGCTGGGAATTTCCAGCAGCTCTTAACCTCGCCAGTGAAGCTGCTACCTTTCCTGAGCAAGCTCAGCCTACTTCTGTGCTTGGGATTTGGCAGTGTGCTGCTTGCCTCAAGCGGCTTTGGGGCTGGCTATATATATCTTATGAAAGAGTCCCCGTATGGCTTGAAGTTTTATGTGTTGGCTGCCTGCATTCTGTTTGTGTCCAGTGTGTTCCTTTATATTCTGCATTTTTTCATTAGTTTGCGATTTGGCAAAGGAGCTTCCATCGGTCTGGGTATCATGGAGAGTCTATTGTCCGCTTTGCTTCTTACAGGGCTGGGTGATCATAATTGGATATTCTTCCCCGCTGCTTGGGCGGCCCGGTTCATCACGATCTGGGTGCAATACGGCGTAAGCTCAGCAGAATTTATCCCTGAAGCTATACAGCTTGATTTGGGAATCAGATATTGCGTAGTAGGGACCTTAGTCATCATGGTATTATTAGGATTATGGATTTGTCGTTGGGAAGGACAAAATTCGTTGGAGTAAAGATTAGAGTAAAGAAGGCAAGGGATGTGAATAAAGCATGGCAAACTTGTTGGCCGTTGATGACGAACCCGCCGTTTTGGCACTCCTTCAAAATATTTTGCAGAAAGATGGCCATGTTGTCACGGTGGTTTCCGCCTCCCCACAGGTTCTCACCATGCAGCTCGGAGCATTTGACCTTATACTGCTTGACGTGATGATGCCTACCATGGACGGATTCGCACTCTGCCGGGAAATTCGCAGCAAGGTAGACTGTCCGATACTGTTTCTCACCGCAAAATCCATGGAGAACGATGTGATGTTAGGGCTTGGGGATGGAGCCGACGATTATATTGTCAAACCGTTCGGCGCTGGAGAGCTGCGCGCACGAATCAACGCCCATCTCAGACGGGAGAATCGTGAGCGGCGTAATGTATTCTGCATCGGGGAAGTTCATTTCAATCTGTCCGGCAAGGAAATCACCGTTCAGAATGTTGTAGTCCCGTTTACCAAAAGTGAATATGAGATATGTAAGTTTCTAGCTTTGAACTGGGGGCAGGTATTCTCTAAAGAGCAGATTTACGAATCGGTCTTCGGCTTGGATGGGGACAGCGATTCCACCACCATTGTGGAGCATGTCAAAAATATCCGGGCCAAGCTTGGCAAAGTAGAGGTTTCTCCAGTGGAGACAGTTTGGGGGATCGGCTACCGATGGAAGTAACCAAAGTACAGCAAGCACGCAAGGCAACCAAATTACGAACCATTTTCCTGGGTTATTTAGTTATGTTTTGTATTGGGACGATTGCGCTCGCTCTGTTCCTGGTCCTCATCTTCTATGCCCTGATGTCTTATGGGGCCATTCTTCCCGCGAACTATGCGGAGAAGCAGGTGCGGGAGGACAAGTCAATCATTGAAGCGGGCAAGACCCTGCAACCGAATTCTCAGATAAAACTGTATAAGTACGCGTTGTTCACTTCGGAAGGCCGCCTCATTGAAGGAAATCTTTCTGAAAACCAGGCCCAAGCCGCTTGGAGTGTTACGCAGCAGAGCGATACTGCGTATCAATTTCCCTATAACTATGTAAAAGTTCCACATCATGATGAAGTTACTGTGATGCGCTATTCTGTTTCGGCACAGTTTGAACTTCCTATCCTGCGTCAATATCTGCCGAACGCAGAATTGTCCTTTTTGGCCGTGTTCTGTATCGCCTTCCTGGGGGGAGGCGCTTTGCTGGCTTCCTCCTTCGGACGAAAGCTGGCACGTAAGATGAGCGGATTGCAGCAGGCTACCAAACAAATTGAAGCACAGGATTTGGACTTCTCAATCAAGTTCAGTGGCGTGATGGAGATCGATCAGGTGCTGCATTCCATGGATAAAATGAAAGAAACTTTAAAGACATCGCTTCAGAAACAGTGGAATCTCGAAAAATCCCGCCGCGAGCAAATTTCCGCTCTAGCACACGATGTCAAAACACCACTCACTATCGTTCGTGGAAACGTAGAGCTGCTGTCCGAAACCGAACAGTCCGAAGAGCAAAAAAACTATACGGATTATATTGCGGAAAGCACCAGGCAGATGGAGCAGTATATTAAGACTCTCATTGACATTTCAAAAGCGGAAACACTAGTCACCCTGCGGGCGGAAACGATGGATGCTGACCTCTATTTAACGAAAGTGAAAGATCAGATAATGGCCTTGGCTGCTGTCAAAAAAATATCTGTAGCATTCGCTGCATATAACCTCCCTAAGACGCTGTATGCAGACCCAGTGCTACTTGAGCGCGCCATTATGAATGTTGCTTCTAATGCGGTAGATCAGGCGCCTGAATACAGCGAGATCCAGCTGATCGTAGAGTCTGTTGAAAACTGTATTCGGTTCAGCATCGTAGACGAAGGCCCGGGCTTCTCTCCAGCAGGTCTCAAACAGGCCGCCGAGCAGTTTTATATGGGTGATTCATCCAGAAGGTTAAGTGGACATTACGGTATGGGCCTGTATATAACAAAATCCATTGTGACCCTGCATGGCGGACAACTGATCATCGCCAACTCCACCCAGACAAGCGGCGGACAGGTAAGCATTGAGATACCAATCAGTGCATTACCGATGTGATCAAATTTTAAGTCATCTACTATTAAGGTTGGTCCGATTTAATAAAGTACACACCTCCTCCTTATTTGTTATTGAAACGATATAAAAATATTGAGCTTAACATCTGCGGTATTAACACATAAATTAAGTGTAAGAATCATACAAGCGATAATCAATTCTATCGTATACCTTGTATTTTTAAAAAGTGTCGATTATTTCTAAAAGAGGCATTTCGCGCAAATTTGGAAACGCTGAGTATTCAACTAACTGTAGAAGATCTTAAGCAGCTTGATATCCTTTTTAATCAAAATAACTTGTTTACAGAGTAGCTGATTGTCAATTTATAACTCTATTAGCGGGCGCTTATAAAGCGCCCCTTTTCGCATTTTACGTACACTCATTGGATAGTAGACAAAAAAGAGTTCTAAAGTTTTCACTTTAGAACTCTTTTAACAGATGTATTTATTTGGTAATTGTAATTTGTTTGGATGCAGTATTATAATTCACCTGATACCCCGAAAGCTCGCTAATCACTCGTAATGGAACCAGCGTGTAGCCGTTAACAATAACCGGAGCAGTGATGTTCGTCGAATAACTTCGGGAGTTGTTTAACTCATATACGGCAAGGGTCGAATTCTTGACTTGAAGCACTACCTGTTTGCCGTCTGTAGGTCGATTCAGAATAATCTTTTTGGTCGATTTTTCATAATTCACCTCGTAACCTATCCGTTCACTGATAAAGCGCAGCGGGACCATCGTCGCCCCATTTATGATCCGAGGAGCCTGAGCCATCGTCGTAGCACGACCATCGACATAAGCTGATTTAGCTCCTGGTGTCAGGGTGAACGAAGATGAATAGGAGGAAACCGCATTGTTAGGATATGAAGACGTTGTACCAGAAGTGGTAGTCGTAGTAGAACTCGTCCCGGATGATGAACTACCGGTACCAATCGCTCTATTGCGAATAGCTTCTAGCCGATCCAGCAGATCGCTTTTACGGGTTCCGCTCGGCAGATCACTGATTGCATCTCTGGCAGAACGCCAGTCGGATGCATTCAGACTGTTTTCCGCAATTCGCATCAAATCTCTTGCTTTCTCATAGTTCGATGAACTAGATGAAGAAGAGTAGTAACCATCCGAATCCGTGCGTTCTGATATCTTTACACCGCTAGATTCTCTTCCATTACTATTGACAGTCACGACCTTAATCTCATACCAGCGTCCTTCTCGCAAATCCGTGATTTTATAGGACTCAGAGCTTGTAGTCCCCTTATAATCACCATCCACATATATCTTCACCTTGTCGGCTCGACTCGGCATATCATAGGTGATTTTGATCCAGGTGTCGCTTTTGCTATCTACTTCAAGATTGGACACTTCTGACGAATTGGAGGACGTACTGTCCGTTGTGGCAGTCAGTCTCACACCGGAGGACAATGTACCTGTGCTTCGCTTAGATCTTATCGTGAACGTATAGGTCTGGCTTGCCGAAAGATTGTTGAAAGTATAGGATGTTCCTGTTGAATCGGTTACCAGTTGCCCGTCCTTATACAGACTGACCGTACTAATTCCGCTAGGCCTTGTCCAGGAAACAGTAACACTATAGTTATTAACTGATGTCACTGAAGCACCTGTCACATCGGGCACGATATCGGTAGAGACCGTAGAAGTTGTAACTGGAATACTAACTCCTTGAGATATATTTCCGGATTTGTCTATCGTTTTGACCGTTACGGTATAGGCTGTGGCAGCATTCAAGACATTAAACGTGTAAGACGTGCCTGTGGTTCTTTGAATTTCTGTACCATTTAAATAGACAATCGCTTGGCTTAAGTCAGCATCCTTAGGCAATATGTAATTGATGGTAAATCCATTATATCCTACATTCGTCGCTGTCAGTCCGCTTACTTCTCCTGGTGGTGTCTTATCCACAGGACCATCAACGGAAGCCGTTTTAGCCTGTATTGTTGTACCGAGAGATTCATTTCCACTCTTATTCACCGTTTTCACGCGAAAGGTATATGTCGTGTTCGGCTGTAAACCGCTCAACATATAAGAGTTACTTCGAATGTTATCTACATACACATCGTTAGTAACACCAACCACTTTTACGTGGTCAAAATTGATGTCCGACGGATTGTTCCAGGACAAATTTACTTTTGTTGTTTCTGTAGGAACCGCTGTCAGATTGCTTACCTCTGCCGGTGCGATATTCGTAGTCACCATTTGGCTCGACATTACTTTTAGCATTTGGTTGAGATAGATGTCCTGACCATAACCTTTGGTTAACGTAGTCACTTTCGGGCCTGAAGTAACCGGCACATGACGACCTTGAGCGGTTGCTAATTTGGTATGTAACTGTGTTGTATTTAGACCTATCAGATTTGAGTTATGCCTCTCAGTCGGCAACGCGCTAGCCACTGCATCGGGTGTCAAAATGCCATATCCCGTATTCAAAATCAGTGTAGCCGTTGCGAACGGAGCCATCCATTGACGCAAACGTTTTTTATTCATATTCTATGCTCTCCTTGCTACCAGTATGGAAATTTTATTTGTCAAAACTAATAAGTTAAGCTTACAAACCCTTCTGCTGCAACCCAGCTTTTAAAATATGTACCATAATGTACATACGTTCATTTAACTGTTATCGGAATTTGGATACAAAATGTTTAGGCTTCACACTGCTTTTTTACTGATAGGGGGTCGCGCATACAATAGGGATACACATTTTGACAAGTTAAATGAAATTACAATTATCGTTTCCAGGAGCGCTAAGCTGTGTGACGTTGGCATCAGCCGTAAATATTCGATATATCGTAACTTTCTACCGTTTAATAACATTGCATTATAGGATATATTAAATTTTAAGTAATAAGGGAAAGAGGTGTATTATGTTCAAAAATGCCTTTAAGATGTTTGGTGTCATTGGTAATATTGAAGCAATTTCATATCTACTGCTTGTGTGTATCGCTATGCCACTTAAATACGCAGCTGGAATGCCGCAAATGGTAAGCTGGGTGGGTATGATCCATGGGGTACTGTTCGTGGCTTATGTTGTAGCGACTGTAGTCATGCTGATTTTGCGGAAAATAACACTACTGCAAAGTCTTGCAGCCTTGATTGCCTCACTGTTGCCGTTTGGCCCCTTCATTTTTGATCGTAAGGTGCTTAAGAAAGCCGCAGCCCGTGCCAGTCATACGAGCCCGATAAAAGCTACATAAGCATGTACAAGGGAGAGTGCCAACACAATAACGCGGCTTTCTCTTCCCACTCATGCAGCAGTATACAAAAACAACCGATGGCTCTAAACCACTCGGTTGTTTTTGTATACGCGAATTGTAAATTGTTACTTTCCCACAGCAGTAAGGGAGACCCTAACTTTGTCATTTTTTCGTCCCTTTCTGCTATATTTATGTAATCACAACAACTAATCTCTCGGGTAATTTACACTCATAATATCCATAAAAGGAACTTTATCCGTTTCTCCATTACTCTCTACATGAACCTTTCCCGTTCTCGGGTCCATTTTAACGATCTGTCCGCGGGTTGTTTCTTCGCGTCCCCATACGGTCAATACAACTTCGGATTGCTCACGTTGTGCTTCTACAAGCTGATTCCCGATTTCCTCCAGTACAAATTCATCCCGAGTAGGCCGTTTGGGTACCTTCGCTTTTGCCACTTGCTATCACCCTTCCTTTCGTGCAAAATCAAAATCAAATTCATTTTATTTTACCATACTTTTCATCATTTGGTGCTGGTAATGTGAGTAAAATTACGTCTCAGATATACAAAAAAGCCGAGTTCTCAAAAACGAGAACATCGGCTCTCTAAAGATACTTGTTGGAATTCATAGGAGCGATTGAAAATCGAAGAGACAAGGTCATTTGACCAACTGTGGAATGTAATCCACGATATTATAAATAGGAGCACTGCTCTGTTGTGTAACGGCCAAAATTAATGCACCTTCGAGCATCGAAATGATAAGTACCGCCAGACTGTGCGCCTTTTCCTCTGTCCAGCCCGATTCCTGAAGACGCTCCATATAGATGTGCTGCCAATCTGTAAACGTATTCACACAAGCATGACGTAGCGATTCGCTAATACAGGAAGTTTCCGCAGCTGCCCAGAAGCCAATCGGCATAAAGCTGTCAAAGCCGAGACGGTCTGCCTCCTCAGCTGTATTACGAATAAAATCCTGAATAGCTAGTACAGGATTATCATTTCCGTCCAGTGTCTGTTTTAATTTTTGCTTAATAAACTCATTCCCTCTTCTTATACACTCCAAAGCCAACTCTTCTTTACCACGCGGAAAATAATAATAAAGCGATCCCTTCGGTGATCCACTCTCCGCAAGAATCTGATTCAGTCCGGTCGCGTGATATCCTTGATGAAAAAAGAGCTTCGATGCGGTTTGTACAATATTCTCATATGATTCGGGTTTAGCAGCCATATACAGCATCCTTCATTATATAATGTTTAAACTTTTACTTTGACAAAAAAATAACAACATGTTTATTATATATAGACCGATTGCTATAATTCAATACCCATTAATTTATTTGGAGGAACAAAAACAACATGAGTACAATGAGTCAAACAAGTTCACCCTCTGAACCCAAAACGTTCAAGGTGCTACCTATTATGATTGCCTTGCTCCTTAGCGGCTTTATTGGGATGTTCAGTGAAACGGCACTTAACATTGCATTGAATGATTTGATGCAGATTTTGCATATTACAACTGCAACAGCCCAATGGCTGACTACCGCTTATCTGCTTACCCTCGGTATTTTAGTACCTGTATCGGGATTGCTGATTCAAACCTTTACGACAAGACAGCTGTTTGTTACATCGTTGCTGTTCTCAATAGCTGGTTGTCTCGTTGCTGCACTTGCACCTACTTTTTCAGTGTTATTGATCGCACGTATTCTTCAGGCCATTGGTACGGCGTTGTTATTGCCATTGATGTTTAACACTATCTTGATCATTTTTCCGGCTGAAAAGAGAGGCGCAGCTATGGGGATCATTGGATTGGTCATTATGTTCGCACCGGCAGTGGGCCCTACCATTGCAGGACTGGTACTGCAAAATCTGTCTTGGCACTGGATCTTCTGGATCTCCCTTCCGTTCTTGGTTCTCTCACTGATTTGCGGTATTTTATTTATGCAAAACGTTTCAAAAACGACCAAACCCAAAATTGATTTTTTATCTATCCTGTTATCTTCCATTGGCTTCGGCGGTGTCGTGTTTGGTTTCAGTAAATCCGGAGAAGGTGGCGAAGGTTGGGCTAGCCCGGTTGTTTTACTTCCTGTGATCATCGGTCTGATATCGTTGATTCTGTTCTCTGTACGCCAGTTGAAAATGAAGCAACCTATGTTGAATTTGCGTGTATTTAAATATCCTATGTTTGTTATTGGCGTTATCATGGTATTCCTATGTATGATGACAATTCTTTCTACAATGCTGATTCTTCCACTCTTTTTGCAAAAGGGGCTGGCTCTGTCTGCTCTAACAGCAGGTTTAGTACTTCTGCCCGGTGGGATTATCAACGGCCTCTTGTCTCCTATTATGGGTTCATTATTCGATAAATTCGGTCCCAAATGGCTTGTCATTCCAGGACTTGTGATCGTAGCCGCGGTTTTGTTTTTTCTGTCTGGCATTACAACAACATCAACTCTTGTACTCATTATTGTGCTTCATAGCTGTCTAATGATCGGCATTTCCATGATTATGATGCCAGCTCAAACAAACGGCCTTAACCAGCTCCCTATGGATCTATATCCAGATGGAACGGCCATTATGAGTACGCTCCAACAAGTCGCTGGTGCTATCGGTACAGCCGTAGCGGTAAGTATTCTCTCTAAAGGTATGGATGGCTATTTGAGCCAATCCAGTATGCCTGAATCCGTAAATGAAATGGCTAATGCCATGGTAATCGGATCTCAGAATTCATTTTTCTTTGCGATGATCATCAGTGTGATCGGGTTGATCCTTGCGTTTTTCATCCGCAGAGTTCATGTTGAACATGGCACTGCCAAAGCACCCATGCATTAATTCATAAATTTTTTTTGCTATATCAAACTAAAAATCTCTTAATGGGGTACCGTCAGGAAAATGCGGATTTACAACGCTAAGCCCATTTTCAAGACGATTCCCCCGTTTTTAACAACGCTAAGAAAGTTTCAGTGGTCTTAAAGTATCTAAAGAGACTACATTCTCCGAATTAAAATGGTATTCTCCTAATAAATTTATATGTTCCCAGCCTAAAGGTGACATATGGAACATCAAGTCTTCATTAAAACTACCCGTCTGTTTTTGATATTCAACTGCTTTTGTTAGATGTAGAGTATTCCAAATACTGATGGCATTGATAATTATATTTAAAGCACTGGCTCTTTGAAGCTGATGCTGTATGGTTCGTTCCCTAAGTTTTCCTTTACGATGAAAATGACTAATGCTAACCGTTTCTAATTCTATTCCTCGTATGTATTCAAGTCGTTCTATTACTTTTAGGAATGTTTCGGGTGAAGGGTGGCCCGGTGGTTCCTTTAACCAACCCAATATTGTTTTATTGGATTCTGATAAATGCTGCGACGTAATGATCTCTTCAAGTTTTTCCTTTTGCTCATTTGTAAGAGATTGACTCAACGTATTAAATAGCTTCTTTTCAGCCATTGCCCTTGGATTAAAAGTATAAGAAAAAATATAAGAAAGAAGAAAAACATTTGCTCCTAGCAAAAAAAATAACAAAAAACTAAGACTAGCTATTCTAACAAAAATTGTATTATTGAATATTTTTTTATCAATAATTGGGTAAGAAACGGTATTGATATGGCGAATAAATAATAGGGAAAATAAACCACAAAAAATAATAAAAAGAAAATTGATGTTCAAGGCACATAATAAAAAGAGAATACATAATAATAAATAAAACGTCCCTAACCAATCAAATGGAGTCTTATTTTCTACCTTATTTTCTGGAAAAGTAAAATATAAAATTGGTATAAAAATTATTGCACAACTCATAAATAAAAATAACATGTGCCAATCCGTTATGGATAGAATAAGACCACTCAGTAAAGGTCCTAAACCTGATCCTAAAGCCATAGCAAAGCTTATAAAAGCAAGACCTATCGGTAATAATGCTCGATCAAGTACATCTATAATTGCAACCATTGTCAGTGAAATAAAGGCTGCCCCTCCGACTCCTTGTGCCATTCTAGATAATACAAGTAAATAAAAATGATCCATAAAAAAGCCCAAAATAGAGAAAAGAACAAAGATAACTAAAGCAAATAGATATAGTTTTTTTAATTGAATGCTTTCAGCAAGCTTACTGTATATTATTGAACCTACTGTGACCATAATTGAATAACCTAAGATAAACCAACTGCTAAAAGATATAGAAATTTTCAAGTCTTTAGCAATTGGTACGAGAGCTAAATTAAAAAAGAAACTATTCATTACTCCGAGTAATACAGTACTTAGTAAACAAAACAATATAATCTTATTCTTCAAAGACAAACCCTCCGTTTAACTATTCCATAAAAATAAGACCTTCTTTCCTTTTGTTATAGTTCTAATAGAAATATAATTGAATTGCGGTCAGGATAATCATATTTAATTGGCAAATCCTCTTTATTAATCTCTTTAAATCCAACCTTTTTATAGAAACCGTGTGACCTAGTGGCTTTAGATGGGGTATCTAAAATTATCTTAGAAAAACCTTGTTTCTTAGCAAAATCAAGCAGAGCTTCATAAAGCTTTTTTCCTGTCCCAAATTCTTTGCCACGGTAGTCTTTATAAACAAAAAATTTCTTTAATACAGCAACCTCCTTATTTTTCTTTTGCAACCCAATTGAACCTACGACCTCTCCGTTATCATTTAACGCTATCCAAAAATTACCGCCATCATTTATATAATTTGAATGAATGTCCAGAATGTCCGGTTGTTCTTTAAGACTAATACCCACTTCATATTCGACATTCTGTACATGCAATATTAATTTAATGACTTCTTCTTTATAACTATCATCGTAAACCGTAATCATATATTAACTCCTCCAACCGTGTTTATTAAAAAAATGCTATTATCTATACCTTTTATTAAGATTTCGCTGCTTTTGCTGCTCCCCAAAGTGCACCTGGGAACTCACTTCCTTCAAGTTCCTGAGCGACGACTAGATCCTCAGGTATCTCACCAGGAAAGAGTTTATTCCAGAAAGATTCAGGAGATATTTGTTCTTGCATGGCTTTGACAGCACCTGGAGTTGCTATCGCTCTTGCATCAGGAAAAAAATCTAAAAGCATCTTTATACCAAAGAAATGATCACCATGACCATGAGTGATATAGATTGTGGTTAAGTTTTTACCGCTTTTGACAACCCAATCTACCAATGCTTGATTTTCTTTAATAGTAAGAAATGTATCAATGAGGACTGCGTCTTGTTCACCATAGATAAGCGTGACCGTATTTGCCACCCACCTCAGCAAATCTTGTCCTTCTGGTAAATCTCTACTGAGACCTTGACGCTTTGACACTAACACATCCCAGTTTAGGGGATTTTTTTGATTTTAACTTCCGTCATGTCCTTTCTCCTCCCTGACTATTTAGCGTTGTAAATACCTTAATTAAAAGGCACGTCCAGAATCGTTTTCACATAATATCCTTCTGTTTTCAAATTTCCTTAAGATTAACCCGAAACTAATTATTAGTAAAATTGAATTTCGAGAAGTTATCCATTGATTTTTTTGATACTATAGAAGTGATATTACATTGAAAGTTGGTGTGAACTGATGGAAATACGTCATTTTATTACATTTAAAAAAGTTATTCAATTTGGTAGCTTTACACAAGCAGCAGAACATTTAGGTTACACTCAATCCACGGTCACTTCTCATATTCAGGCACTTGAGGAACATTTGGGTGCACCTCTATTTGATCGGATGGGTCGAAAGGTAAGATTGACTGATATAGGCAAGAAATTATTGCACTATACTCAAGAAATTTTGGATACTTACGGGAAAATCGAAAGCATTGTAAATGATGGTGATGAAATAAGAGGCGAGTTAAGGATTGCTGCTCCTGAATCTTTAACGGTTTATCGACTTGAACCTATATTAAGAGAATATAGAAATAAGTTTCCCCATGTAAGCATCATTTTAAGTAACGCTACTTGCGGAGATAACAAGAGAGCAATACTTAATGGTAGTGCAGATATTGCATTTCTTATGATGCCAACGTTTCAGGATTCAGATTTAATCGTACATTCTTTATTGGACGAGCCTATTGTCCTTGTTGGAAGTCATGACAACCCGCTGAATGTTTTAGATCAAAGCTATGAAAACCAAAAGTTAAACGAGTGTTTGATCACGAATGAGAAAGAATGCAGTTATCGAACCATGTTTGAAGAATATCTTCGAGAAAGAGGAATCGTACTTTCCAACACGATGGAACTTTGGAGTATTGAGGCGATAAAACGTTGCGTAATGAGTGGGCTGGGTATTGCTTGTTTACCGTTAATAACTGTAAATAATGAAATCAAGGATGGAAGGTTAAAGGTTATTCCTTGCAAAGGTGATCTTAAACAGATCTCAGCCCAAGTTGTTTATCATAAAAACAAGTGGATTTCCCCCGCTCTATCAAAGTTTATCGATATTACACTGAAACACACAAGAGACTGGTCATGTGAGGAAATTATTTGTTAAGGCAACGGGAGGCCTTAGTTACATTTTCTCCTCCATAATAGCAGCTAAAATATTTAGTAGTCTATTCAATTAAAATTAAGATAATCAAGATAAAAAAATGTATTAACGTATATATATCAGCACCACGTTCTTTTATTGTTTATTACGCTGTCGGAAAAGAAACAATAATCGTTCCTTATTCCATTAAAGGGCCATTTAACAGAACAATTCGAAGAAGGATTTTTAGGAAGCAGAACTTATTAAAGTATCTCATTTTATTATTGGAGGGAATATAATGAGCAGGTTTGAATATGAAATTAAAAATCTCCCTGCATATCGTGTTGTGGGGCTTAAATGCGACGTTGCATTTACTGAAATTGAAACTATAAAAGATGTAATTTCAAAATTCAATCAGAAGAGTAGACGAGTTTGAATATGCTGTTAATACAGATGTGAGATTAGGATTGTCTTATCATCTTCGACCTGATGGTTTCGTTTACTATTCTGCCTATGAAGTGCAGGGAGAACAACCACTTATAGAAGGAATGGTTGAAGTTAATGTTCCAGAAATGACTTATTGGTAACAAAACATAAAGATGGCATTTTGAAATCTTAATACCTATAGCTAAACCACAAATGGTTTTTCTTGAAACAGGCGCTGTAATGGAGTAATGAAAAAAGCCTAATTTCCCAGCATTTTTTGAAAAATCAGGCTTTTTAATATGAGGATTTCCTTAACGTTGTAAATCCGCATTTTCCTGACGCTACCCCCTAATAAACTAAAGGCTGCTAACCAACTTACTAGTGGTTACGCAGCCTTTTTCATATGAATTTACATACACATTCATCAATTACATATTTACAAAGCTCCTTCATTTAGTTACGATATGATTTATGAAATAAAGCGTAAGAATTACGATTACTATTAAGGAGGACTTCCTGTTGTTTAAACGTTCGTATTTTAAACTATTTATACCTGCGGTAATGGCGGTAATGATGGCAGCCTGCGCTTCATCTCCGTCAGCTTCACCCTCTCCATCTGCTGCACCACAAGATAAAAGTGTTACCTTATTGTTCAATGTGCAAAGCCCTTCTATAGATCCTCATGCAGACGTAAATTACACAGCTGTTCGTGCTGGAGTAAGTGAAACACTGATCAAAGTGAACAAGGATCTTAAGCTGGAAGCTTGGCTTGCAGAGAAATGGGACAGCAAGGACGGACAGCACTGGACCTTCAACATCCGACCTGGCGTGAACTTCCACAGCGGTAATGCCGTCAATGCCGCTGCTGTCAAAGCCTCTTTGGAAAGAGCGCTAAAACTTAATCCTTCGGTCAAAAATGCGCTACATATCCGTGATATTCATGCGGATGGACAGATTTTGACCATTACTACAGACAAGCCTTTTCCGGAATTTGTATCTGAACTGGTTCATCCAAATACGGCTATTATAGACACCACAGCTACAGGTGACCTCCCATCAGGAACAGGACCGTTCAAGGTTACCAGTTTTCGTGCTGGAAGTGAACTGAATTTAGATCGCAATGAACAATATTGGAACGGTGAAGTAAAGTTGAAGCATGCCAAATTTATGTTTAACGAAGACGCCAATGCACGACAGCTTGCTTTTCAAGCCAAAACTGCTGATATTGTGTATCGCCCGCCAATTGAAAGCCTAGAGCTATTGAAAGCTGATTCTACCGTTAAGGTTGACTCACTTCCTAGTTTGCGAACGCATCAGCTTATTTACAATATGAACAATAACGATCTGAAAAAAAAGGCTGTACGTAAAGCATTTGATAACCTGATCAACCGGGATGAGATTGCCAACGGTGTCATGTCCGGTCAAGGAACCGCTGCTCAAGGGCCGTTCTTGCCCAACTTCCCTTTTTCACCGGAATATATTACGAAACAGTTTGATTTGAATGCTGCACGAGAAGGCTTCAAGTTAGCTGGTTATACAGTGCAGAACGGAAAAGTTGCAACCCCTGACGGCAAGCCGCTTCATCTTACATTACTAACTTACCAGTCGAGAGCGGAGCTTCCACTCATTTCCCAGCTGATTCAGGCAAATGCTAAAGAACTTGGCATTACGATTGATATCCGTCAGGTTGATAATATTGACGAATATCTTGCTGCTCATCAGGATTGGGATTTAGCGACTTATAGTAGCATTACAGCCCCGCGCGGCGATGCAAGCTATTTTCTAAATGCGGCTTACATGCCTGAAGGAGCACTGAATTATGGGCGTGTGCATGTACCGGAACTCACGAGTATGATTTCACAGCTGAACACAACCGTGAATGAGGAACAACGCAACAAGCTGGCGCTGAAGGCTGTCACACTGATTGACCAAGAAAATCTGCAATCCTTTCTGGTCCATCCAAACAACGTAGTGGCCTATCGCGATTACGTACATAACTGGGTAACTAGCCAAAGTGAATATTACTTGCTAACCCAGGACCTGGATGTGAACTAGCATGTTCAAATCCATCGCCAAAAAGTTTCTTGAACTGGTTTTGTTCTTTCTTATTCTTTCCTTTGTGAGCTTCTGTCTGCTTAAGCTTGTTCCGGGCGATCCCGTCCGGAGCATTCTCCGAGTCGATGATGTAGCTGTGTCCAATCAGCAAATTACGGATATGCGCAGCCAACTAGGGCTGGACCAACCATTACCTGTGCAATATGGTAAGTGGCTGGTTCAGTTGCTTCAGTTTGATTTTGGACAATCTTATTTAACCCATCGTCCGGTATTCACAGAGTTTATGGAAAAACTGCCTTATACGCTGCTGCTGACCGGAGGCTCTCTGTTCATTATGCTGCTGATAGCTCTACCCTTGGGAACGATGGCTGCGCTCTACCGTAACCGCTGGATTGACAGAGCCAGTCGTGTGTTTGCCTTAATCGGCTCCTCGATTCCCAGCTTTTGGCTGGGGCTTTTGTTTATCGAATGGTTTGCAGTTAAATTGCACATTTTGCCGTCTATGGGCGAAGGAACCGCTTTTCATTTGGTACTCCCTTCTCTTACCTTGGGATTGGCAATGGCGGCCGTTTATGTACGAATGATTCGCGCAAGTCTGATTGAAAGCTCGGGGCAAGACTTTATCAAAGCGGCGCAAGCGCGTGGAATCAGCCCCATCCGCATTTTTTTCAGACACATGCTCCGTCACAGTCTAATTCCACTCATTACGGTATTCAGTGAGAGTATAGGTAGCCTACTGGGAGGCACAGTCGTGATTGAAGTGCTATTCGCCTATCCAGGGCTGGGCAAATGGATTGTGGATGCCATTGCTGCAAGGGATTACCCCATTATTCAGGGCTATACCGTATTTATGGCTGTGTTCATTGTATGTATCAATATTTTGGTAGAGCTGTCCTACCGTTGGGTCAATCCTGAAATCGCTTTGAAGGAGAAACGTTTATCATGATAAAATCCGTATATGCGGAAAACAGGCAGCTCACTAAAACGCGATTGTCCAAAACATGGATCGTGTCGCTCTCCATCCTGCTCATTCTTGCAGCAATTACAGTCCTTCCGTTTCTTGCTCCGCAAGATCCGTATCGTATCCAGATGGGGAATCGACTACAATCGATCAGCGCTACGCACTGGCTGGGAACCGATCATTTGGGCAGAGATGTACTATCGAGAGTGATAGCTGGACTTCGGACGACTGTCGGAACCAGTTTGTTGATTTTGGCCGTTTCGCTGGTTGTCGGGGTCCCTCTTGGTCTGCTTTCAGGATTTATTGGAGGCTGGATGGATCGTGTATTCAAACGGGTGGTCGATGCCTTCATGACATTACCTGATTATATTTTTGCCATAGTACTGAGCGGTTTGCTCGGACCAGGCTTAGTAAATCTTATTTTCGCGGTGACTGCGGTAAAATGGGTTGGTTATGCACGCCTGGTGCGTAGTACCGTTCTGGCTGAAAAGCAAAAGGATTACATTTCGTTATCCATACTGGCGGGTACTTCCTCCCTACGGATTGTCCTGCGGCATATTCTCCCTCATGCTATGGGGAATGTTCTTGTGCTGGCTACGCTGGATATCGGCAAAATCATTTTAATGATTGCCTCCCTATCTTTTTTGGGCTTAGGTCCACAGCCGCCAATTCCTGAATGGGGTACTATGTTGAACGAAGGACGAGCGTATTTTCAAACGGCTCCCCACCTGATGCTGGTTCCAGGGATAGCTGTCGTGCTAACCGTACTACTGGCGAACGTATTTGGAGACAAGCTGCGCGACCGTTATGATGTTAAAACCCGGACAGAGGAGTGAACTGGCACATGCTGACTATTGAAGGCTTAACGATTCGAACAAATGCAAAAACAATTGTAGAGCAACTGGAGCTTGCCATTCGTCCGGGGGAATGGTGTGCTCTTGCCGGCGAAAGCGGTAGCGGCAAAAGCATGACGGCGTTCGCTATCGGCGGACTTCTCCCTTCTCCTGTTACAGCGGAAGGCATCATTGCGTGGAAGGACAATAATTTGCTGGATCTATCCGCTAAACAAAGACGTTCTTTGCTTGGTAGTGAAATATCTTACATTTTTCAAGACTACCACGGGGCTTTCACCCCCTTTCTACGTGTGGGCAGCCAACTGGACGAGCTAATGTGTGCCCATGGCAAACAAGGTCGCAAGGGGCGCAAGCAGCGCTGTATCGAGGTGCTGGAGCGCGTACAGCTTCCCGCCGAGCGTGTGTACCGCAGCTATCCGTTCCAACTCAGCGGCGGTCAATTGCAACGGGCAGCTATTGCGGCTGCACTACTACTGGAGCCGAAGTTACTTATTGCCGACGAGCCCACAACGGCGCTGGATACGCTCACAGCTCATCGGGTGCTGCAGCTCATTGACCATATCCGGATGGAAACGGGCATTTCCGTCTTGTGGATCACTCACGACCTACGTCATGTACGCAAGTATGCTGATCGAATCGCAGTGATGTGCGAAGGTTCACTGGTTGAATTAGGTGAAACGCAAACGGTTCTGAACCATCCGGCCCACCCGTATACTCGTCGTCTACTGGCGGCTATTCCGCCGCTGTCTCCGGGCGCTCCAGCACGTTTGCCTTGCAACAGCACTGAAGAACGGAACGCATTGGAAAGGAGCGTTTTACATGAATAATCAAGCCGCCTGCGCTCAGCAGCAAGATACGTCTAATCCTGTAGTGACCGTCTCCGGTTTGACGAAGGCTTACACTGGAGGCAAAACGGTGCTGCAAGACGTTGCTCTGTCGATCTCCCCTCGAGAATGTCTGGGTATTGTCGGGGAAAGCGGCAGTGGAAAAAGTACACTCGCTCGCTGTATTTTGACATTGGACCCGTTTGATCAAGGTGAGCTTAGACTGGATGGACAGTCTATCCGAGGGTTAAAGCGGAGCGAATTAAAACGGATTCGCAGCAGGCTGGGTGCAGTATTTCAGCATCCGTCTGCGGCTTTAAACCCCAGACTAACCATCCTGCAATCCCTGCTGGAGCCACTGGACCAGCTTAAGTACTATGTTCCTTCCTTTATGGCGGGTATGTCCTCAGAACGTCGAGACATAGCAGAATATTTGCTTGAGATGGTAAAGCTTCCAGCCAGCTATCTGGACAACTTTCCACATCAGCTCAGCGGTGGGGAAAAACAGCGTGTAACCATCGCACGTGCCATCAGCACAGAGCCGAATTTTATCGTATTGGACGAGCCAACAGCAAGTCTGGATGTGACCACACAAGCCACCGTTTTGAATCTGCTCAAGGATTTACAGGATGAGCTAGGATTGGCTTATCTGTTTATCTCACATGATCTGGCAGCTGTGCACTTTATGAGTGATCGAATCATGGTCATGAAAGAAGGCAGTGTGCTTGAACATTTTCCCAAGGAAGCATTATTTCATTCGGATCGCCATCCCTATACACAATCATTACTGGAGGTTTTTTCAACATGTTGCCTTCCCACCGAGCCTATCTTGCTTTAGCTATCCCTTTAATTATTTCGACGATTACAACCCCGCTACTCGGTGCGGTGGATACAGCTGTAATCGGTCATTTGAGCCATTCCGCGTATTTAGGCGGTGTAGCGGTGGGCACTCTTATTTTCAATACTTTATATTGGCTGTTTGGCTTTCTGCGAGTCAGCACATCAGCTTTCACGGCACAAGCTACGGGAGCACAAAATAACGACCAGGGCATAGCTGCTCTCATGCGCCCACTGGCCATTGCTTTACTCATTGGTGCGGTATTCATTTTGTTACAAAAGCCCATTCTGCTAGCATCTCTTCAGCTGATCCATCCGGCTCAGGATGTGGCGGCGCAGGCAGCAATTTATTTTAATATTCGTATTTGGGGAGCCCCTCTTACATTGGTGAACTATGTGCTGCTCGGCTGGCTGATGGGATTGTCCCGTGTGAAGGCTACATTATTTTTGCAAATTTCAATGAACGTAATCAATATGGTATTAGCTATTGTATTTACACAGATCATGCATTGGAATGTCACTGGTGTAGCAAGCGCTACTCTGATTGCGGAAGTTCTTGCATGTGTGTTTGGTCTGGTTCTGGTGTTCCGCTCATCAATTTGGAGAGAATGGAAGCAAAGCGGACAGATGAATTGGCGAGGATGGTTTGGAGCTTCAGAGTTGAAAAGTGTCATGGCAACAAACCTTGATCTTATGATTCGTACAGCCTGTCTACTGACGATGTTTAATCTGTTTACGGCGCGCAGTGCGAGCTTTGGAACCGATCAGTTGGCGGCGAACGCTATTTTGTTGCAGATCCATTACATTATGGCTTACTCTTTTGATGGGTTCGCCAACGCCAGTAGCATCATGACGGGTCAGGCTCGGGGCGCCGGGAATCGTAAAATGCTGCAAAGGGTTATTCACTTGTCCTGGTTCTGGACACTGGTGACCAGCGTAGTGACGGGAGGATTGTATTTCGCACTGAAAGAGCCGCTTATATCGCTATTCACGGATAATGCTACAGTGATTAGCCTTACAGGCCCTTATAATGGGTGGCTTGTGGTCTTTCCGCTGGCAGCCGGGCTGGGACTGGTATTCTACGGTGTGTTTACGGGGATGACGGTAACGTATCCGATCCGTAATTCGATGCTGATTTCATTGCTCTGCTTTTTGATCGCTCTCTTCTGGTGCGTTCCTCATTATGGGAATCACGGACTTTGGTTGTCCTTTATCGTGTTTGCACTAGGACGATCACTGTTTCTTATAATCTATTTACCTCGCTTGCAGAGGATATAGCAGCACCTGATATATCGCTCTCAAAAAAAGGGATGTCCCATCCACCATGTACGTGGTATTGGGACATCCCTTTTATTATTTATTCATACGGCTTTTAGGTTAAAAGTTTGCGAAAACCTCTACTCGCCTTGAGGAACGGTCAAGCCCAAACCTTCGGCTACACGGCGTCCGTATTCAGGATCAGCTTTGTAGAAATGTCCGATCTGACGCAGTTTGATTTCATCACTTTCTACGGGCTTCATCGCATTTACGATGTTTCGGACCAGACGTGCACGCTCTTCTTCACTGAGCAAGCGGTATAGGTCGCCCGGCTGTGTGTAGTGATCATGATGATCGTAGGCTACACTTTGAGCTTCGCCAGACACTTCAAAAGGAGCCATTTTGTGCGCAGGTGATTCTTTGGGTCCACCGAGACTATTAGGCTCGTAATAGACAGATCCTCCGCCATTGCTGTCACTGCGCAATGCACCATCGCGTTGGTAGTTGTGAACTTCCGCATGCGGACGGTTGATCGGCAACGAATTATGATTTGCACCTACACGGTAGCGATGTGCATCGCCGTAGGCAAACAGGCGTCCTTGCAGCATTTTATCCGGGGATGCCTCAATACCAGGAACAAATGAACCCGGGGAGAATGTCGCCTGCTCTACCTCAGCAAAATAGTTCTCAGGATTGCGATCCAGCACCATGCGTCCAACCTCGATCAGCGGGTAATCCTTTTGAGACCATACTTTTGTCACATCGAACGGATCAAAGCGGTACGTATCTGCATCTTCTACCGGCATAATCTGCACATGAAGTTTCCATGCAGGAAAATCTCCTTTTTTGATGGCATTAAACAAGTCTTCTGTATGATAATCCGGATTTTCACCAGCAATTTTCGCAGCCAAATCCACATCAAGATTTTGCACACCTTGCTCTGTTTTAAAATGATATTTCACCCATACTGCCTGTCCTTCGGCATTTACCCACTTGAACGTGTGACTGCCGAAACCGTGCATATGTCTAAGTGTAGCTGGAATACCGCGGTCAGACATTAGAATACTTACCTGATGCAGCGATTCAGGAGATAAAGACCAGAAATCCCAGACCGCATTCGGGTTTTTCAGATGGGTTTGGGGATGACGTTTTTGCGTATGAATAAAGTCAGGAAATTTAATGGCATCCCGAATAAAAAACACAGGTGTATTATTGCCCACGAGATCATAGTTGCCTTCTTCTGTATAAAACTTCACCGCAAAACCACGCGGGTCGCGTACAGTATCGGACGAGCCCAGCTCACCCGCCACAGTAGAAAAGCGAATAAACATCGGTGTACGCTTGCCCACCTCAGATAAGAAGCTTGCTTTTGTATATGCAGACAAATCATTAGTGACTTCAAAATATCCGTGTGCTCCTGCACCTTTTGCATGAACGACACGTTCCGGCACACGCTCCCGGTTAAAATGCGCCAATTTCTCCAGCAGATGCACATCTTGAATTAGTGCAGGACCCCGCGAGCCTGCTGTGATCGAATTTTGATTATCTCCAACAGGAGCGCCCCAGCTTGTAGTCAGGTTCGTTGGTTGGTTACTCATGATTGAAATCACCTCTTAAATGAATTGGTTGACTATGTGCCTTTTACTATAAGTTGTGCACAAACAAAAATCAATACTTTTTTATAATAATTATAATGTAGGATTTAGAATTAGTTTAAAATCATAAACAAAAAGGCAAACCCCATAAGGCTTGCCGTATATGCAAAAATGTATTTATTTACTAATAGGTATTAGGTATGCTTCCATTTTCACGTTCTGTGATGATTACTTTGATCACTTCCCGAAGTTTTGTCATTGAGGCTTACATATAATATTCATGTAGAATTCATCATAAAATCATAAAAGCAGCTGCTTCTTATCGAGAAAATCCAAGACATCCTGAACTGACTGGATTACCTCCCGGCCTTCTGTGGATACGATTAGATCAGGTTCCAGCGGTTCTTCATAGGGAGCATCAATCCCCGTAAAATGATGAATTTCTCCGGCACGCGCTTTCTTGTACATTCCTTTTGGATCGCGTCGCTCGCATTCCTCCAGGCTGCACTGTATATACATCTCATAGCAACCTTCCTGCTGTAAAATCTCCTTTACCATTTCACGATCTTCACGATAAGGGGAAATGGTGGCACAAATCGTTAGAACACCCGCATGTGCCATTAGCTTTGCAACTTCAGCAATACGGCGGATATTTTCTTTACGGTCAGCGGGTAGGAAACCTAGATTCCGATTTAAACCATGCCGAACATTATCCCCATCCAAAATAAACGTGTGTATGCCTCGTGCATATAACGCTTTTTCAAGTGTGGAGGATACCGTTGATTTTCCCGAACCAGACAGCCCCGTAAACCAAAGCACCGGACTTTTATGGCCATTCAAAAGCTGACGCGCTTGCTTATCAATATCGGACACATGCCAGGTTATATTCGAAGATGGATTCATTCAGCACCTTCCTTTTTCATGAAATATTATAGTAAAACAGTTTTTATGCACTGCCTTCACTTCAAGATAGAACATTTCTAAAGCTGTTTAAAGTACGTTGCTCTGCTTTATGATCCAACACTGCAAAAACAATCCGGTCAAACAGCAAACCATATCCTTCATCTACAATCACTTGCTTGAACCAGAGGGCAACCTCTTCCGGCTTATTGCGGAACACCCCGCAACCATAGGCTCCCAGCACAAGATGTTCTACGCCGTTTTGCTTAGCCATTCCGAGAATGTAACGTATCCGCTCCAGCATCACTTCACCGATCCGATTCACCTGCTCTGGCTCCCGTTCTCGCACAACTCCAGCATTTACAGCAGGTGCGGTCAGGAAATCGACTTGATACGGCTTTTCCAACAATGTCCCCTGATCATCCCGAAATACCGGAACTTCAGGCGAATAAATCATATAATCTGAATAAAAACAGCTCCGCAGCTTCCGATTATGTCCATACATTTCTTCCATTTGTGAAATGCAAGGATACAACGCTGACGAACGAGCCAAGCTTTCTTCTTGAGCCTGGCTGCCTCCGAGAAATCCACCTCCCGGGTTTTTAGCTGATGCAAAATTCAAACACGCCACATGGGCCAGCTTTTCTTCGACCTGGAGTCTGTATGCCGCTTGCAATGTACTTTCTCCCGTAATTTCCAATTTTGCAGTGATCATCTGTTCGTCTATACGGGAAGAAGTCCCCAATATACTTTTTATGTTTTGCTCTGCCTCTTGTTTAACAGCTACCAGCTGAGAAGGTGTATATAACTTTGAGCCTGTGACCGCATTCCCTATCTCTTTTGTCATATTTACTTGAGCCTGTCTGATATTCGTATAATACCCATGTTCCAAAATGGATAGTGTATCCTGCGCCATATGCGATCGGGCATCCCGGTTGCTACGGGAATTCATTGTATTTTTCATGATGACTATTCCTCCTTTTGCAATACATCCTCACGTAAATTCGTCAATATTTCTCCTAGCCAGTTCGTGCCGCGCCATAGCTTGCGGTTCCGTATACGAGCATCGTTCTCAGCTAAGCCTACACCCCAAATGGTGTCAGTCGGACTAGCCTCAACCAAAGTCGTTCCTTTCGTTTTAAGCAGGTGCTTGAGCAGATTCGGATTTTGTGTAAACTTGGCGTAATTACCGTCATACACAAATTGCCGGCAATTGGCCTCCCACAAGAATTGGTCAAATCCGCGCACACTGCGACCGCGGGCTTTTTGCTCCCTGGGGGTAGGGGCTTGCATAATTTTCAGGGCTATCTCTTCATCCCCAAAAAGCTGTGCTTTTTTTAACATCATATATTGCTCGGCACAGTTAAACTCCAATCCATCCACAACAAAATCAGAAGGATACCATTGCGAAAACGGCGAATGACTGCGATAAAAAAACGTAAACTTTTCCATGATGATTCCTCATTTCATATTCCTTTATGCTACATAAAACGTGACCGAGGCTTAAATCGGTATAACTTAGACGGACGATGTCCGGCCGCCTTTCTATATTCATTGGTTTCTTCCACGAGATCAGCTATTTTGCGACGAAAAGCTGCGGCCAACAGCTCCTTACCCAGAATAATTTCATACACCTGCTGAAGCTCACTCAGTGTAAATAGAGCTGGCATCAGATGAAACGCGATATCTGTGTATTCTATTTTGCTGCGTAGACGCTCTATACCGTACGCAATGATTTTGGCATGATCAAAAGCAATTCCTTGTGACTCTAACACTTCTCGCTTGATTTCAATGGTTCTTCCCTTAAGAATTTCAGTTATTTTTACTTTGGCTGACAGATGGATGTCCCCATGCTTCAATGTGATATCAATATCTTGTTCCCATGTGTAGCCTTCCGGCTGATTCGTCCGCGTCTCCTGAGCTACGCTGTAATCCAGCTCAAACCATTGGGCATCAGCGGCATCATCCCCTGCCTGTACCTCCAAGGAATCGTGGTCAACCAATGCCATGTAAGCGCAGCTGATCACCCGCATACGCGGATCACGTGCCACATCTCCCCAAGTATATAGCTGCTCCATATAAATCTGATCTACATTCGTTTCCGTTTTAAGCTCCCGTCGTGCAGCCTCTTCCAGACTTTCATCTATGCTTACAAAACCACCCGGCAACGCCCATTGCCCTATATAGGGATGCTCCCCTCTTTGGATCAAAAGAAGCTGAAGGGTCTTCTCGGGCAGCTTGCGGTAATTTTGTTGGAACTGATCCATTACCGTAAATAGCAGCATATCTACCGTTACGGATGGGCGCTCATATTCATTCGCATCATAAAGGGCCAAGAACTCCTCTTCCGTCAAGCCACTGTGATTATGTTTCGATCCATCTGTCACTTGCGTCACCTACCTGTTCATATATGGGTTATTTGTCACTTTTGATTCAAAAGTGACGAATGCTTTATGTAACTTTTAATTTGAATCAATTGATAAAAACAAAATGTTATTATCAATACAATAATATATAAAAAATGTTTCGTCAATAGGGTGTATAGACCTGTTTCCAATCATTAAATAGTACTATTAGACTGTTTACTGAATTTCACTTGTTGCTTATTGTCATATCATGTATGATGTTTTGGTCAATATAGGAAACACAACATACTAATCATGTAGGGAGAAGATCCAATTGTCTAACCAGTTTAATCCGCAAAACAATCAACAAGGAGCACCATCCAGACCAGCCCCTGTTTACCCGCCTCCTGTATCATTCAAGGAGTGGATGATCAGTTTACTTCTGATGGCTATACCGGTAGTTGGAATTATTATGCTGTTTGTGTGGGCATTTAGCGGCTCAACTAATCCGAGCAAAGCTAACTATGCTAAAGCAGGCCTTCTTTGGGCCGCTATTGTAATCGTGATCTATATCATTATGGCTGTTGCTCTGTTGCCTGCTATCATAAGTTCATTAAATTCAAGCAGCTACTATTGATTCCAAGTACATAGCAAAACAACCTTCCGATAAATCAACCTGATACATCAGAAGGTCTTTAAACTAAACTGCCGACCCCGTCGGCAGTTTTTATTTGATCTCCTTTCCCTTTACTCCTTTATTCTCACAGCATAACGATTCATCATTCCCGGCATCCCCTGAAAATCAAGTTTGCCATGAGAAATCAAATATTGAATCCGGTATTCCCAAAAAGTATCACTTCTTGGCTGCGACCACTGCGTTAAAGCTTGACCTATTATTTTTCCGGTGTTCATAAATTCTAAATTATCCGCTAACTGTATCCTGCTAATCATATCCAGCAAGGCCTGATCCAAATAATCCTCCGGCACATGAACAATACGGTCATTGTCCCATAATCTCAGGACACTATCTTGCTCGCTAAGCTCCAACCACTCTCGTTCGTATCGACGTCGGTCTTCCATACACACCACATAAAGTTCATGTTCACTTCGCTTAATGAACCGTTCAATTTCTTTCGAATGCACCACGCCCATGGATAAAGGGAACGGACTCTCGTTATATAAATGATCATCCGGCTCCCGCTCCAAGGTATCCGTGACATTAATGACCCGTATAGGTGCAGCTCTTTTGCGCAAGAGATATAATACAAAGCGCAATCCGATCTGCTCGTCAGCATTAGAGCCACACCAGATCGTGATCGATTTATTATCTGGGATTTCACTTAGGGTAACCATCATCTGTTCAATACGGTGCTCCCAATCGGCGTAATGGAAAAACTCATAATGCATCATCCGTTCAGCCAACCAGTTGTGACGGTTTTCTTGACCTTCTAATGTTTCCAACCTCCACAATGGTCCTATGGAAAACTGATCATTAAAAGACAGCACGATACTCTCAAGCCGTAATCCTGCACCCGAAAGTCCTACCTTCATCGAGCCTGCGGCAGACTGAGAAAACAATAGATGCACATGCCTCTCCCGGGTGCGTTCATGCTCCAGACGCTCATTTCGGCTCGTTTCCACATCATTTGCCCACTGCTCCAATATAGGATTAGCCCATTCAGGATTTTTGTCTGATAAGGCTGCAGCCTGCTCCAGTACACTACGTACAAAACCTCTAAGTTTTCGACCCTTAAAAACCTCATCGTAGTCTTCATCAAAATTCGGTTCATTATGAGATAACAACAAGTCACTACCTCCTCTTATCTAAATTCAATTCAAGCTTGTCTTTCGACCAGAAATATCTTTAGAATAGGCGTATAGCTATCACTTCTTACTCTACAATAAAATACCACAGATTGTTACTCGACTGGAGGAAAAGAAATGACATCGGAGTGGCAGAGATTACAGACCAAACTGCCGGAATGGGTAGAACAAAGCCGTCATGAGTATATTCATGGCAAGGTAGCAGCATATATTCCCGAACTGTCCAAAGCCCCGGCCGACGCGCTGGGTGTTGTTGTGATGAATGGTGCGGGCGAGACCGTGGTAGCCGGGGATACGGAGCTCCAATTTACGATGCAAAGCATCTCAAAGGTATTTACGCTCATTCTGGCCTTGATGGATAATGGAGAGGACGTTGTCTTCTCTAAAGTGGGTATGGAGCCTACCGGAGACCGTTTTAATTCCATGCTAAAACTAGAACTGGTTGAGCCGGGGATTCCGTTTAACCCACTAATTAACGCGGGGGCAATCGCGATCTCCTCTCTGATTCGCGGGAACAGTCCAGAAGAGAAATTTGCCCGTGTTCTCCAATTTTTCCGCCTGCTTACCCACAATGACACATTGGAATATGATCAGGATGTCTACGATTCAGAATCAGCTACAGGCCATTTAAACCGTTCCCTTGCTTATTTTCTAATGGAAAAAGGTATTTTAAGAGGTCATGTGGAGGATGTGCTTGAAGTTTATTTCAGACATTGTGCTGTCAAATTGAACTGTACAGATTTAGCACGTATGGGACTTGTACTAGCCTACAACGGCCGTGATCCGGTGACAGGTATACCGCTGATTCCCCGCCGCTATGTACAGATCGCCAAAACATTTATGACGACATGCGGCATGTATGACGCCTCAGGGGAATTCGCCATTCAAGTCGGACTACCTGCCAAAAGCGGCGTATCAGGCAGTATCATGACGATGGTACCCGGACGATATGGCATTGGACTGGTTGGACCTTCTCTGAACCGTATGGGAAACAGTACAGCCGGTGTACACTTACTGGAAACGATATCTCGGGATTTGGATTGGAGCTTGTTCTAAGTACGAAAAAAGGGTATTCCCAGCCTTTACGGCTTATAGGAATACCCTTTTTTGTTCCGTACCTTCTATGTTACGAGATTTGACCGTTAACCAGTTTAATTTGAATGCGGAACGGATCAGCTACATACTTGCCGCCATCGCGTTCTTGCACTCCATAGCCTGCTGCCTCTAAACGAGCCACAATAGCATCCAATTCATTCTGATCCGGTATGATCAATTCAAAATAATCCAATCCTGCAGCGTGCTCAGGAGCTGGTGGTGCTCCTTCACCTGCCCATATATTCAAGCCCATATGGTGGTGGTAACCACCTGCGGAAACGAACATGGCCGAAGAGCCATACCGGCACGTAATGTCAAAGCCAAGCACATCGCAATAAAATTGCTGTGCTTTGAGCAAATTAGACACATGGAAGTGGACGTGCCCGATTACCGTTCCCTGTGGTAGTCCCTGCCAAAGTAGTTTTTCGGAAATTGCAACCAAGTCTTCTGCATCCACGGGATCTGTTCCCATAATGTAAAATCCATTTGCATCCTTTTTCCACTGGTCACGGGGACGATCTGCATAGATTTCAATTCCGTTATTATCCGGGTCATGGATATATAGGGCTTCACTTACATCATGGTCTCCCTGTCCGATTTCAATCTCATGAGCCAGCAGATTACGTAAAGACAGACCCAGAGCTACACGGTTTGGGAGAAGAATAGCAAAGTGATATAACCCGGCAGCAGATTGACGCGGCAGAATAACTGCATTTTCAATATAGTTAAGGATGAGTAGCGCATGCTTCCCATCGACAGTCAATTCAGCGGTATCCGCCGTTTGACGCAGTAGCTGAAAACCAACGACCTCTGTATAAAATTGAATAGAACGCTCCAAGTTGCTTACTTTTAATGAAACCTGCCCGATTTTGGTGTTGTCATGAATATGTGCTGTCATGAGATTTCCCTCTTTCTACATGGATTGGAGGACTAAAGCTAATCAAAAATTATTGTTCGGTTGACTCACGACGGCTGAACAAAGAATCCAGAGACAAGCGAGTCGTTGGTGCAAATACCAGATGAAGAGCTACCAGAATAAAAGCAATATCCAGTTCATAGCCAGCGCCTTGACCATTCCCCATCAACCCGCCGGACAATTTTGCTGTAAAAATAGCGCCGATCAAAACAATCACAAATAGCCCAGATACATAGCGGGTAAGTAATCCAAGAATCAATGCAATTCCGCCGACCAACTCAATCACCGCAACGACATAACCTAAAAATCCTGGAACGCCAATGCTGGAAAACCAGCCTGCTACATTACCCAACCCCATTTGGAATTTAGCAATTCCGTGTGCCAAGAATAAGATTCCCAACGCCACCCGCATAATTGTAGAAATGTTTCTGCTTGCTGAACTCATATTTATCTCTCCATTCTGTTTGTTTATTACACTCATACAAGTGCATATGAATAATTAATTTATATTACTAATAATTTGCTTAAAAAAATAATACTGTCTGAATCTATGCCACAACACATGTATGTGAGTCAAATTCGAATTATTAGTAATAGAAATAAATATTTTGTAATGTGAATTTATCATAAGAAACTGTGGTCTGTCAATAAAATATTTGGTATCATAAATATTACATTAGTATACATTATATTCCCTTAAAGGAGGAACGCTCTATGAGTATAGGATGCAACATACGCGCTGCTCGTAAACGTAAAAATTTATCCATTCAGCAAATATGCGAACGAACCGGACTATCGCAAGGGTTTATGAGTCAAGTAGAAAATAATAAAACCTCCCCTTCCATCGCTACATTGGACAGCATCGCAAATGCGCTTAAGGTCCCTCTCGCTTTTTTGCTTCTTAAAGATGAGGAACGGATGCAAGTGATTCGCAAGGACGAACGCCGTAAAACCTTATATGGTAAAAACAACCTTCAGGTCGATCATTTGGGGGGTCAGGGTAACGTCAAAATGATGCTCGTTGAAATGCCGCCCGGCTCATCTACAGAAGAAGAGCATGCTCATGCAGGGGATGAGATTCATTTTATCTTGGAGGGCACGGTATACGTGGAGCAAGGCGAGGATTCAGCTACTCTGGAAGCAGGAGATTCCTTTAGCTGGCGAGCAGCTATCCCCCACTATGTCAAAAATGTGGGAGAAAACAACGCCCGAATTCTGATCTCCGTGTTTCTCGAAGCAGATAATGACGCTTAATAGATATTTACGCAAGCACGAAGCAACAAAAGTACAAATCCTATCGAAAAAAGCGCGTACCGGAAGTATCTTTACTTCAACGATCCGCGCTTCTTATATTTTCATTTGCTATTGCTGCTCTTAACCTATTTCATCGCCTGCTGGGCATCTGTACGCGATTCCCACGGCAGCTTGAAGGTTTTCATAATTTGTTTGGTATTAGCCGGGAGTCCAGTTATCGGATCACCAGTAGTACCCAGCAGTTCTTCTTTTTTATCCGTAGTAATACACCCATAGAAAGTGGTACTGCTGTCTCCCCATCCTGTAGTGAACTCGTAGATCAGCGGCTTATTTATTTTCGGATAAGTTCCCCACTGATTTTTGGCTTTATTCTCCAAAAAACGTCCCAGCGGATCGTATTCCATTGTAAATTCTTTATCAAAGGGAGCTCCCACATACCCTTGATAGGTGACAATCGGAAAACCGTCCTTCACTTCAACCAGACTCAGCACATCCCCGTTCACTGTAAAATACCGTAATGCTTCACCTTGGGGGAACATGTAGACACTGGACAGAAGCTCAGTGTTAGAACGGTGTGCTTCTATATAAGGATGGAAAGAACTTCTGTTTATGCGGATTAACGCTTTGCGTGCTGCCACGAGATCTCCCTCATATATTTGTTCTTTTAGTTTACCGTGAATCGGCGGCTGAATCTGAATCTGTGTATTTGTCTTCTCCAACGTATAACCTAAATCAAGCGAAACATCTCTCAGAGGTATATATACTTTTTCATCATCATTCTCCGTTCACTTAATGAACTTGTTCATTCCTGATCTATCTCTTTTTGGCTGCGTCAATGTCTCCAGGATTCAAACCTTCCCATATGTTCGGGATACTAACGGTCTCTGGATGCTCAAATACGAGAAACGCAGTCGGCAAATACCGCTCTCCGTATTCAGAAGAAGGCTTGTTTACAATGGCATTATCCTTGACGAGCACCGTTGAAGAACCTCCATCCAGATTAGCACCGATAACCGCTCCATGTTTAAGCAAAATATTTTGCATATCATACAAGTTGGCACCAATGCTGTACCCAGGCTGACGACCGTCGATGGTCACGAATATAATGGCACCGTCTGCTCTTTGCCCCATTGCGGTACGGGGAGCAATTCCCCAGCCCTCACTTGCATTGCGAATCAGACCTTTCCCATTCACGATTAGGCGTGGTTGAAAAGTAACCGCTTCTTGCACATTCATTTTGGACAACTCGGACAACGAATAGTGACCGGCTATCATTTTTCCCTGTTTATCAATACCTACGATTTGGACAGAGGCATTTTTACCCATATCATTGTAGTATATCTCCCCCTGGGAAATGACAACGCCAATCGGTTTAAAACCATTCCCATTCCAGTTGGGGTCGGCAAAGCCACCGCCATTTACGCCAGCAACAGCTCCTAAACGCTCGACCATACTAGATACCCTTTCTCCCCGGCCGACTTTGGCAGGAACCCCGAGCCTAATTTTAGTGGGGTCATGCACCGTCATAACATAGCCATGATAGTTACGGCCCGATACCTCTTCCACTTCAACCAGCGGCGTTTGTTGTACTTTGGTCGGTATCAGATCAGGTAGATTGATTGTATGTCTGTCTTTTTCCTCACCCATCGCTTCAAAACGGGCCGAATATTCAGCCACACGTTTTTTCGCCTCCGCTTCACCGATGAAGTACTTCGCCCAGTGACGATGTTGGGTCGTGATCAGCGTATCCGCAGCCAAATAGCGCATGTCCTTGCCAGATGACGTTAAGAACAACCACGCACCACCCCCTATTCCTGCTAGCAGGAATACAACAAAAAGTCGCAGCATAAAGCGACCGAATTTTCCTTTTCGTTTCTTTTTTCTATTTTTCTGCCTGCGAGCTGCTGCACGCTTTGGCAAGACTTCCGGTTTCATTCATCATCTCTCCTGTTATTGGTGACTTCTATCTTATTCATCACTATTGCCCATCAAATGATCCGTAACGATAGGCAGCGACATCTAACGACAATATCATAAACTAATTTTGTAGAATGATAGTGTCAATTTTTTAACAGATTCAACCACTCTGGAAAAAATACAGGAAAAAGTCCTCCACATGAATGTGAAGGACTGTAATTAAAGCTACTCTACGCTTTTTACGGAGCAGCCTCTGGTTCGAGCAGCATGAACAGCTCTTTCATCTGCTGCCGCTTGAGTTTGGGACTAAGCACATACAATGTATCGCCCGGTTCAATCACCGTCGTGCCTCTCGGGGCAATAATTTGCTCGTTCCGAATGATGGCTGTGAATAAAATATCTTCAGGCAACTGTATATCCTGAATCGCTTTGCCCGCTATTGACATCCCATTTTGTACCTGAATGTGGTTGATTTCCGAAGTGGTTTTTCCCAGAGAAACTAGTTCCAGCAGTGAAGGAGACGACGTTTCGTTAGGGTCCATCAAGCCAAGCTTCACCGCTAGCCACGAAATAGTGGTACCTTGAATAATCGCAGAAGTGAGCACGACGAAAAATACAACATTAAAAAACAAGGGTCCTACATCCATCTCATCCAGTAAAGGATAGGTTGCGAGTACAATAGGTACCGCCCCACGCAGTCCTGCCCAGGATAACAGTGTCTTCTCGCGCACAGAGTACCTGGAAAAAAGCAAGCTGAGGAACACGCCTATTGGACGAGCCACGAGCATGAGAATGAAGGAGAGCGCCAAGCTTTGCCACGCAATGCCCAGCAATTGATCGGGAAAGACCAATAGCCCGAGTAGAACAAACATCATAATCTGCACCATCCAGGCGAAGCCATTGTTAAAATGAATAATGGATCGCTTGTAGGTCAAGTCGGAATTTCCCAATACAATGGCCATGACATACACCGCCAGCAATCCGCTTGCCTCTAGTAACGATGCCGCCGCATACGTCAAGACTGCAAATGCTAGTGCCATTACAGGATACAAACCGGATGAATCAAAATTCATTTTATTAATCGCATATACACCTATACGTCCGAGTACAAAACCAACGACTAAACCAAAACCCATTTCCCATAAAAATAACAAGATATGTACCCAAATGGATTGCTCAGGGTGATGTATCAACTCAATCAAAGTTACCGTGAGAAAAACAGCCATCGGGTCATTACTGCCGGATTCCGCTTCGAGCGTGGAGGTAATTCGTTTTTTGATGTTTTTACCTCCTAGAACGGAAAACACGGCTGCCGCATCGGTCGATCCGACAATAGCTCCAAACAGCATGGATTCCATCCAGCTTACGCCTAAAATAAACTTGGCGCAAACGCCAATGACTACGGTCGTAATGATGACCCCTAACGTTGATAATGACATTGCAGGTCGAATAACTGGCTTAACATCTGCAAACTTTGTCTGCATCCCGCCTTCAAACAAGATTACAATCAGCGCGAGAATGCCAACTAGCTGTGTGATAAAGGCATTATCAAAATAAATAAACTGACTGAGCACCATACCTACGGCAATAAACAAAACGAGCGCAGGCATACCGAAACGGCTGGAAAATTTGGTAGTCAGCACACCGACCAGCAGCAAGCCGGACAGCAAAAGCACAATAAAATTAATAACGGTTGTCTGTTCCATACGGCTTCTCCTATCTTGAAAATAGATGTTCAATTTTTCGCCTTTTATCTATATACCCTCAAATCACACAGAATACTAATCCTAAATAAAAAATTATATATTAAAATCAAAAAATCCAGCTCAGGGTTTGTGCTAAATCGCACTCCATGAGCTGGTTTGTATATTTTTTATAAGGCTTAAGCAGAGACAATCGTCGTGCTTTAGGCTTTAGGATGAATCATATGCGCAGGTACAACATATTGATCGAACTGTTCTTCAGTCAACAGTCCGCTGCGGAGGGCTGCTTCTTTTAGAGACAGTCCTTCTGCATGTGCAAGTTTGGCGATTTTAGCGGCATTTTCATATCCGATATGTGGATTCAATGCCGTCACCAGCATCAGTGAATTATTCAAATTGTGCTCAATCTTCGTGAGATCAGGCTCGATGCCAACGGCACAATTGTCATTAAAAGCAATGATGGAATCGGCCAGCAGATGAACAGACTGCAAAAAATTGTATATGATTACTGGCTTAAACACATTCAGTTCAAAATTACCCTGACTTGCTGCAAAGCCGATAGCTGCATCATTACCCATGACTTGCGTAACGACCATCGTCAGTGCTTCACTCTGGGTCGGATTCACCTTGCCGGGCATGATGGAGCTACCTGGCTCGTTAGCAGGAATCGTGATTTCGCCCAATCCGCTACGCGGGCCACTTGCCAGCCAACGAACATCATTGGCGATTTTCATCAAATCGGCAGCGAGCGCTTTGACTGCTCCATGTACGGCCACCACTTCATCGTGGCTGGTCAGTGCATGAAATTTATTGGGTGCGGAAGTGAACGTTTTGCCAGTGAAACTGGAAATTTCCGCTGAGGTTCGGGAGCCAAACTCTGGATGAGCATTAATTCCAGTCCCCACCGCTGTACCGCCAATCGCTAGCTCCTTCATGTATTGCACCGTGTCGATGATCATTCGCTTGCTCTTGTCCAACATTGCATACCAACCACTTATTTCCTGACCCAGCGTAAGCGGTGTCGCATCTTGTAAATGGGTTCGTCCAATTTTTATAATATCCTTGAATTGCTCTGACTTCTGTTGAAAAGTCTCTTTCAGCTTATCGATGGCAGGCAATAAACGGTCCTCCACTGCAATGACACCCGCTACATGAAGCGCCGTGGGAAACGTATCATTCGAGCTTTGCGACATGTTAACATCGTCATTGGGATGCAGCTTCGTATCCTTTCCCTGCTCTTGTAACCATTGGCTCCCCAGATGAGCAATCACTTCATTCACATTCATATTGGACTGCGTTCCGCTCCCTGTCTGCCATACAACCAACGGGAAATGGTCATCAACCCGCCCTGCGAGAATCTCGTCCGCTGCATAAATAATGGCGTCCTGCTTCTCCTGTGATAGCTTACCCAGCTTATAGTTACTGATCGCCGCGCTCTTTTTAAGCACCGCGAACGCCTGTATGACCTCTAATGGCATTTTCTCCGAGCCAATCGGGAAATTTTCCTTGCTGCGCTGTGTTTGCGCTCCCCACAGACGGTCTGCCGGTACTTTGATTTCGCCCAACGTATCCTTTTCGATGCGGTAGTTCAATTCATTTCCTCCTCTTGGCCTATGTAATTCAGACAAAATATGGTGATCTCTCTTGCCTATTATACATTAAATTTCAAATGTTATCATTTATTTTGCAAGCGCTTTTTTTACGATGAGGCCAGAGAAGGAGGAAGGAAAATTCATCTACAAGCCTGACCACTAGGATCAACTAATGGTGATATTGCTTTTGGCATGTACTTCTTTTCTGCCCAGTAGCTTGTTCAGCGCATCGATGTAAGCTTTGGCGCTAGCTTCCAAAATATCAGTACTTGTGCCTCTTCCCAGAGCTGTGTACTCTCCTTGCCTCAAAATGGCGTGCACTTCCCCCAATGCGTCTTTGCCATAAGTTACAGATTGGATCGAATAATCCTCCAACTCCACCTCTTCGCCACTGGCCTTGTCTATAGCATGGAAAATCGCATCTACAGAACCGTTACCCATTGCTACTTCATCAATTGCTGTCCCATCTTGTTTACTCAACCGAATGGATGCGACTGGAACCGACTGATTGCCATAAGACACCTGAATGGAATCCAATGTGTACATTTGAGGCGAAGCATTGCGGCTTTCATCCATCAGGACGAGCAAATCTTCATCCAACACCTGTTTTTTCTTATCCGTCAAGGCCTTGAATTTGTGGAACGCCTCTTGCAGCTGTTCCTCCGTCAAAGCATCAAACCCCATATCCGCCAGTTTTTCTTTAAATGCATGTCGACCCGAGTGCTTGCCCAACACAAGTTTACTCGTCTTCAGACCAATACGCTCAGGGGACACGATCTCATATGTTGTACGCTCTTTAAGCATTCCGTCTTGGTGTATACCGGACTCGTGAGCAAACGCATTGGTTCCAACAATGGCCTTGTTTCCCGGTACCGACATCCCCGTTCGTTTGCTCACTAGGCGACTGGTAGCATACAGTTCCTCCAAAACCAGACTCGTTTGTGCACCATAAAGCTCAGTTCTGGTGTCAAGGGCTAGTGCAACTTCTTCGATAGGTGTATTTCCGGCTCGCTCACCGATGCCATTGATGGTACCTTCAAATTGGTCTACACCATTACGGATGGCCGCCAGCGTATTAGCTGTTGCCATACCAAGATCATCATGACAATGTGTGCTAAGTTGTATTTTTTCGATACCGGGCACTTGTTGTTTTACAATTCTAAACATTTCACCAAACTGATCCGGCGAGGCATATCCCACCGTATCCGGTAAATTGACGACTGTCGCTCCAGCACGAATCGCCATATCCACGACCTCACAAATAAAGTCTAGTTCGGTACGACTGGCGTCCTCTGCTGAAAATTCTACCTTGCTGAAATACTTGCGTCCATAACGAATGGCAGCAGCAGCGGTCTCTAATACTTTCGTTTTATCCATTCGAAGCTTATGTTGGCGGTGAATAGATGAGGTAGCCAGAAACAAATGAAGACAGGCATCCTCTGCTCCTCGCAGCGCCTCTCTGACCGCATCAATATCCTGTTCTTTCGAGCGCGCAAAACCAACCAGTGTCGCTTGGGTAACCTGTTTGGCAATCTCCTGCATGCTGGTGATCTCACCAGGCGAGGTTGCTGGAAAGCCGGTCTCGATCCGATCTACGCCTAATTTTTGCAGCTGAAGGGCAATTTCCACCTTTTCCGTGCTAGTTAAGCTAACTCCTGGTGATTGTTCTCCATCTCTTAACGTTGTGTCCAACACCCATATTTTGCGCATACAGATACCACCTTTGGTTTGATTTTAGGAGATGCTTTATTCATCCGATCATCTGATGTTTAAGAGTAAAAAAAATTATGAACTTCCCATATGCTTTTGCAGCTCCAGCTTGGTGCCATCCAAATGTTGAATACTATACAGCTCGGCAGCCTTGCCATCCTGATCCCGGATTGCTTCATATATTTTTTCATGCTGCACAGTAAAATGATTTTGCATCGCCGGATCGGTAATGAGATTGTTCAATGCCTTGCGAATGGCCTCTACAAAGCTGCCATATACGTCTGTAAGCACCTTATTGCCTGTAGCTCCGGCAACAGCCAAGTGAAAAGTGATATCCGCATCCAAATACCCGTTCATATCTCCAGCGGCCAAGGTTGCAGCACGACGGTCCAGCGCCTCACGCATCAAGCGTAGATCCTCGTCTTTACGACGTAACGCAGCCAATCTGGCAATCTCTAGTTCCAACACACTCCGCACTTCATAAACCTCAATAATTTCAGCACGGCTTAGACGGTAATCCAATGGCTCTTGAGAAGTTGTCGGTTGGCAAACAAAAGTTCCGTGTCCTTGCTTTTTCTCTAATAGACCGGCATGCACCAGAACGCTAACCGCTTCACGCACTGTAGATCGCCCGACTCCGAATAGCTTCATGAGTTCAGGCTCCGTTGGAATCTTTGTGCCCACACTCCATTCACCAGCAGCAATTTTTCGTTGTAGCTGTTCAGCTACTTCATCGGCGATTTGCTTGCGTTTGACGGCTTGAAAAGGAAAATTCATCTGATCATCTCCTGTTTCGTATCATACTATGACTGCTTGGCATTCTGCAACTTGTTTTCCTTAGTGCTGCTCATAAAATATGCTTAGAGCCATTCATAACGCCGCTACCTATAGTTATAATTATGTCAAAAAAACGGCGACCGTTAACCGTATCGTACCGGAATGATCGCCGCAGCGTTGTTTTGAAGCTCCTATGCCCGTCTTCTTACTTGGATAAGTAAGTATAAGAAAAAGGGAGCGCCAATGACCGCAGTAAAAACACCTGCCGGAATATCCCGGGGCGGAAAAAGCGTCCGTCCTGCAAAGTCAGCAGCCACCAGCAGGATAGCCCCGATCAATGCAGTACACCAGAGTAATGAATGATGGGAGCCGCCCACCAACCGACGTGAAATATGCGGAGCCATCAGCCCTATAAATCCGATTCCGCCTGCAAACGCTGTAGCCGCCCCCGCCAGCCCAGCAGAAATGAAAATCAGGACAAATCGCAGCAGCTGTACACGCGACCCCAAACCGATTGGCAACTCGTCCCCCAACAACTGAATATCCAATGACCTCATCAGCAGGAACAGCACCGGAATAAAGATGATTAACCATGGGAGAAAGCTATAAACCTCATTTAAGGTAGTACCATATACGGTACCCGTCATCCATACCTGAGACTGGCTTGTCCGCCAGATTGGACCAAAGATAAGAAACAGCGTTTTCCATGCCTCTAGCAAAGCTGTTACTCCAAAACCGATCAAAATGATCCGCATCGGCGACACACCCTTCTTCCAGGCAGCGGTGTAAATAATAAGGGCGACTCCTGCGGCGCCACAAAAAGCAAACAACGGGAGCCAAGCAATGCCCAAGGTCTCGTTAAATAGGGCCAAAAAAAGTACCGCCATCATGGATGCCCCACTATTCACCCCGATAATTTCCGGTGAAGCCAGCGGATTTCGAATCACGGCCTGTAATACGGTACCTGACAACGCGAGTGCTGCCCCTACGAGCGCTGCTAACATTAGACGGGGTAACCGCAGGTTTAATATCACCGTGGCTTCCATTGTCTCCCCGCCACCTGCAAGTATACTTAGGACATGTAGCGGCGGTATGTACAGAGTGCCGATTCCTGTACTGAGCAACACGAAGATGAGGAACACGACTGTAAGTATGACAAAAACGGCTATTCTTTTATTTCTTTTGCTCATTTCTTTCCCAGCCCCTTTCTTGCAAGATAAATGAAGAACGGGGCACCCACAATGGCTGTCATGACACCAACGGGTATTTCTTTTGGGAACGCGACAAAGCGGGCTGCAATATCTGCCACCAGTAGCAAAATCCCACCGAAAACTGCACAATACGGAATGATCCAGCGGTGATCCAGACCCACGAATTTGCGTGCAAGATGAGGAATTATTAGCCCGATGAATCCGACGGGCCCTGCAACGGCTACCGCACCGCCAGAGAGAAGAATTACGACAAACAGGGCAAATGTTTTTACCCGAATGGTATGCTGGCCTAGTCCTTTGGCTACCTCATCTCCTACAGCCATGACGTTTAGAGCCTTTCCCAACCCTAATGCGCACGCATATCCGCACAGCAAAAAAGGAATGACAGGTAGGATATCTTCCATTTTCCTGCTCTCTATCGATCCAGTCAGCCAGAAGAGGACACTTTCCAGTGTCCTCTCATCCGATACCAAAATGGCTGAAGAGTAGGATGAGCATAACGCTGTTATCGTTACGCCTGTAAGCGTAAGCTGGATTGGCGTCATCCCTTCCTTCCCCAAAGAACCAATCCAAAACACAGAAGCAGCAGCAATAGCGGCACCACTGAAAGCAAACCATATAAAGCCGCTTTCTGTTGTAAGGGAAAATACGGAAACTCCTGTAACAATAAAAAGAGAAGCCCCCGCATTGACGCCGAGTATTTCCGGCGAAGCCATCGGGTTTCTCGTGATTGCCTGCATCAGGGCGCCTGAAATTGCTAGCGCCGCTCCCACGAGCACCCCTGCCAGTGCACGTGACAGACGCAGACTACGAATAATGAGATGCTCATTGGAAGCATCGTTATGGAAGTAGGCATCGAACACCATTGTCCATGTCGTATGGGTGTAGCCGTACACATTGCTCGCCATAAATAATATACCTAAGATAGCTATACTGATGACGAGCCCGATCGTTCGATTTCGATTGTTTAGTAAAGTCATGGGATGGTCCTGCTATTCCATATGTTGGAGCAATTCATCCAGCATCAAGTTAGCTGCCAGAATACCGCCAGAAGTGTTCCATATCGCATCCTGTACTTCAAATGCCTTATGGTTCTTAACGACGTTCAGATTTTTCCATAGCTGCTCTTTTTGCCATTCCAGTTTGCTCTTTTCACCGGTTTTGGTATTCACATCATCTTCCCATACAAAATAAAAGAGAATATCGCCGTCCATCTCCGGTATTCTTTCCTTTGTAATTTCTTCGGCAAGCCCTGCCTTATCCTGTACTTTAGGACGGGCAAATCCAAGCTGGCTCAACAGCACGCCGGAAAAAGAATCTTTGAAGTAGATACGTGCCCCTCCAGGCAAAAAGCGGACAACCGAGACTTTGGCGGATGTTTTATCTCCAAGCTTAGCTTTGGCATCTTCAATGCGCTTGTTGAATTCGGCCAGTATGGTTTGACCCTGCTCTTTTTTGTTGAGCGCGTCCGCGTAAATCTGAAAATTTTTCTGCCATTCACCGGATAACGTCTCGGAAAAGACCGTAGGTGCAATCGCCGATAACTGCTTATAGACCGCTTCCTGTCTCACCTTCACCCCGAGAATCAAATCCGGTTGGAGGCTTGCAATCAGTTCCAGATTCGGCTGCATTTCATCTCCCACGACAGTAACATCCTGCATCTGATTTGCAATATGGGCATACCAAGGATCACCCAGCCACGATTTAACCGCGCCTACGGGTTTAACTCCCAAAGCCAGTACCGCTTCCGTCCCTTCGTTGGATAGAACGACGATGCGCTGCGGCGTGCCCTCCAATTTGACGGGACCCATGACCGTCTGAATGGTTCTTACTTCCGGCTGCTCGCTAGCAGGCTCGGAAGCTTTATTTGGGACCTGTTCACTGCTTTCGGTGTTATTACTGCTACCCGCTCCTACACAACCGCTCAACATTAAAATAAATACAAGTACATATAAAATTGCCGCCCCGAATTTACGGACTTTAGCCTGATGCATGTGCCACACTCCTACTTGTGATATGTATTGAAAATGATTATCATATGCATTATATGGACTTCCTTCCGCCTAGTCCATGTCTTAAATTTGCCGTTATTCGTACAATCTTAGCTATGTCGTCATTTAGGAGAGAACTAGATAATGGAAACACAAACTACAGAACATAACGTATTTATCCTTTCATCTGTGCATAGACGTAAGCGCACCGCAGGATTTTCAGTTCGACGTCGAATCATGACAACCGCGATGCTGTGTGTCATTGCCGAAGGCGAAGGGACACTCAGTATTGATGGAAAATCCTTTCTTATTCAGCCTTTTGAAGTATTTTATCTCGTTCCAGGGATGACAGTTGAAGCCGTCATAAACTCCGATCATTCGGAGATCTACTTGATCTGTATGGAAACTTTAACCTTATCCGGATATACGGGAAATTGGAGTATTAGGACAAGTGCGCATTCGGTCAGCCCGTTGCTTCCATGTCTTATTCGACCGCAAAACACCCAACAGATCATGCAAAAAACCATATACATATATGAACAATTCGGTCAGTGCGGTGAAATCGTCAGCCCACGTTCACAAATGTATTTACAGGATCTGATATTTACGTTAATGGAACATGCCAACGAGCCGGCAGGTTCTGCAGGTGAAACGAGCGGTATAGAATCCAGTATCTCTTATATGCATAATCATAAGCAGACTAAGATTACGCTGGATACGCTATCCTCCATCGCCAAACTTACTCCCACTGCCTATTGCCGCAAATTCAAGAAAGTAACCGGCTCATCACCGATAGATTATTTGAATCGGCTGCGAATTGATTTTGCCAAGGAACAGTTAAGTCTACGTAAATCTGTGAATGAAGTTGCCGTTTCTGTCGGTTTCGGTAGCGAATATTATTTCAGTAGGCTATTCAAGAAAGTGGTCGGTGTACCACCCGTTATCTATATGAAACGTAAGCAGTTAAAAATTGCTGTGGTGGCGTACCTCAATATAGGCGATAACCTTTCCTCCCTTGGTGTGGAGCCTGCATTTCAGTATTCGTTTTTTGAATTTGAGGAAAAAAGGAAACCTGACTATACCAAGCAAATGAAAGCCCAAATGGAGAATTTAAAAAACGCCCGGCCTGATTTGATCATAGGGGATTTTTTCCATTTGAAATTTTATGATCAGCTCAAGCTAATCGCTCCCACTGTCATCCTGAATTACCAAGCGGACTGGCGTGAGTTCCATATGCGGATAGCCGAGCTGGTTGGAAGGGAAAGAGACGCGGAAAACACATTCCGACTCTTGGAGAACAAAACGGTAAAAGCCAAAAGAAGACTGCGGGAACGCAGCCGGGAGGCGGATGTCATTATTCTGTATCTGGAGCAGCATAATCTACGTATTCAGGGTGCCGTTAATCATCCGCTCAGCCAGCTTGCCTATACCGAATTAGGGTTGTGGCCCGGAAACTTCGTACCTCTCAATGCGCACCGAGAAGATTTAAGAACAGATCAGATGCCCGAGTTCCCGGCAACAAATTATCTTTTTATCCACCTGTGGGGTGAGAAGCAGAATCTGCCTCAGTTGCACCAATCGGGGACACCGCTTAGCGATGCTCTGTATATTCCCGATTGGCTGTCCATGAGCTGGACCCCTTCAGGAAGAGCCCGCATCATTCATGAACTGCTGGATAAGACGAATTGTCTCTGACGGTAAACCGACCGTCTATAAAAATAAGCCTGGTAACTGTTAGACACAGTACAGGCTTATTTTCGTATATTATATTTTACGATTCCATTTTGGCTGGTGTAATACAATACAAACGGCTGGTTGCTTCAAAAATATGGCCTGGAGCCAGTGCAATCAATCCGATCTCCTCCGCAGGCAAGTCCGGACGATTCGGTGCATTGATCATGTTCATTTGCGGCTCAGGACAAACGAATTCCTTGTTCGCTTTGTTATTCCAGATCATCCAATGCTTATAAGCTGTACCTACATCGTATACGAGGGTAGCACCTGTCTTACTGTGTGTCAGTTCCATGTAGTTGCGTCCATTTTGCGGAGCTGCCGTGTAATGATTATCCATAGAGGCAAAATAAGGACTAACTCCCGTCGTCTTCAGCAGTTCCTCTTCCGGAGATAAAGGCTGGAACTGACCTGTGGCCAACAACCGTTCCGTCAGCTCACGACGCTCACCGATTGTGACCTTAATCTTGTAGTCCTCAGGCGAGCTATCGGGTACGAACGGAACGCGAATCGCTGTGTGAAAGGCAAATAAGTTGGGGATCGGTTGATCGCCCTCGTTATGGATCACATAACGCTGATGCAGGCCAAATTCGTCCAGGCTGTACGTTAATTTCATGGTAAAGGTGAAGGGTAAATAGCGGAACATGGGATGTCCTTCCCTTACATGCTGATTCATTACCACATAGCTGCCCTGCTCCCCGGAACCGTAGTCCTCGACCTCCCACCGAACAGTGTGTAAAAAGCCGTGCAGATGGTTGTGGGTCGCCTCTTCATTTATCGGCAGCTCATATGTAACACCATTCCACAGGAATTTTCCATCCTCATACCGATTCGGAGGGAACAGGAAAGGAATTCCGTAAACGGACGGGCTTTGCTTAAAAGCCGCTATGCTCTCAGCATCTGGCTCACGCAGAAAAGAATATCCCGTTTCATTGTCACGAAAAGAAATCAGATTTGCGCCGTTTCCCGGCAGGGCAACCGCTTCATATCGTCCAAATTTAAGACGAATCGCCGGTATTCCATAATAAAGATCACCAATTGCAGCATGTTGTTGTGTCATCAAAAAATCCTCCTTGATGAAATGACGATGTTTAATGAAAGCGTTTAGCTTTTGGCTTGACTATACCATGCTGAGCAAAAAAATTCCACGTCCACAAAAAAAACGATGCCCCGCAAGGCATCGTCCTTCACACATGACTACACATAACGTCCTTGTTTGGGTACAGCCATGTGTTCAAAATCTCCTGCCAGTCGCTCCAGCTGATCTGTCAGCTCAGTACCATGCATATAATGACCATGTCCTGTAACTGCAATCTCAGGCTTTAACTTGGCCAGCATTTCCACCGAGCGCTGCGCATCTTGCCAATCTGTTGTAAAATACGCAGGAGGCCCGTGTATTTCTTTTTCCTGTAAAATAACGGCCAGTGCCGATTCCTGTTTCACCGTAATAAAAGCGTCACCGGCCACCATTAACCTTCTTCGCTCATGAAAAAGCGATACATGACCAGGAGTATGTCCTGGGGTGTGCAGCCACTTCCAACCAGGGGCACCAGGGACACTGCCATCTTGGGGCAGGGAGGTAATGCGATCATCGAGATCTATAGCATCATTGGGGTATAAGAAGGAAATGCCCGACATTAAACCTCCCCCTACACTAGGGTCAGGTTTTTGATAATCCTTCATTCCCGTCAAATAAGGTAATTCCAAAGGATGTGCATAAACAGGTGTACCCCAATGCTGTACCAACTCAATAACCGAACCTACATGATCAAAATGACCATGTGTAAGCACAATAGCGATCGGAGGGCCAGTGAACCGTTCCTCTGCCAGGCGTATAATCGAGTCTGTAAATCCTGTCATCCCCGTATCCACCAGCACCCAGGAACGGCTTCCTGGCTCCCCAATAAAACACATATTTACAAACAGCGTCCGTAAGCTCAGGAGATCGGGAGCAGCCTCTTCATTTGCCGTCATTCCTTCGGTGAACAGATGATTTGCCAAAGCTTCACCCTCCTATTCACATGGAATTTACTGTTAATATCGACCTTTAGGCTTCCCCCATGTCAGCAGATTATGCGGACACTGCTAAATATAATCCGCTTGTCACGAAAATAGACCATGTTTACATTACTCGGGTAATTTGCTCCATGCCGTATCTAGCAAATAGTCGAATAAATCATCGTTCTCTTCAATCCAGCTATCCATTTGCAGCATCTCTTCCTCCACCCGTGGCTCTCCCGCAAAATGAAGACTGTAATCCCATTCCTTTCCCCTTTTACTGTGGAATGTGATTTCATATACAGAACTCTGCCCGTCTACTCCAAATACCACTTGGCCCAAATAAGCACCATTCTCATCTCTTGTCATTTGTGCCTGTTGAATATGTACTTCTTTCACTTCCTGAGGTGAATTTTGCTCTGTCATTCATCTATCCGCCCTTTCATTTTCACTAAATAGTACCAAAACTAATTTGTGAACCTTTTCGTTACATTGTACAATATATAAGCTATGTGTGGAATTTGCAAAAAAACTGTGCAAGTTACCCAAGCCTTATTTAAGGCTTTTCGTGAAATGGAGGAAAGTTACATGTCAGATTTTCAACAAAAATTGCAAAAATATGCCGAGTTAGCCGTTCGGGTCGGCGCCAATGTCCATCCTGGGCAGACACTCATCGTTCATGCACCAATTTTGTCCGCCGAACTCGTGAGACTTATCGTCAAATCAGCGTATACTGCCGGAGCCAAGCTGGTTACAGTAAAATGGAGTGATGAAACCATTACTCGATTACAGTATGAACTAGCTCCTGATGAAACTTTTAATATTGCTCCCAAATGGTACGCAGCCGAAATGACTGAAGAGGTCGAAAATGGCGCAGCTGTACTGCATGTCATTGCAGAAAATCCGGATTTGCTTAAAGGGATTCCGTCCAGCCGAATTACTGCTGCCCAGCGCGTGCGGTCACATGAATTACGTCAATACCGCGAATATCAAATGGCCGACAAATTCAGTTGGTCTCTGATTGCTTATCCTTCAGTAGAGTGGGCTGCCAAAGTATTCCCTGATCTACCAGCTTCTGAGCAAATGGACAAACTGTGGGATGCCATTTTCAGCACTGTGCGTGTGGATCTGGATAACCCCGTGGAGGCGTGGAAAGAGCATTTGAAAACCCTTTCCAGCAAATCTGATATTTTAAATGCCAAACGCTATAAAAAGCTGCATTATCTGGCTCCAGGCACAGATCTCACCATCGAATTGGCAAAAGATCATCTGTGGGTAGCAGCTGAAAGCGTCAACCAACAGGGACATACTTTTGTAGCCAATATGCCTACTGAGGAAGTGTTTACAGCTCCGCTTAAAACGGGAGTGAACGGTAAGGTCAGCAGCACCAAGCCACTTAGCTACAGCGGAAATATCATCGACAACTTTTCACTGACTTTTGAAAATGGACGTATTGTCGATGTTCAGGCAGAAACCGGTTTGGAAACTCTTCAGCATCTCGTAGAAATGGATGAAGGTTCACACTACCTGGGTGAGGTTGCTCTTGTACCTCACAAGTCACCTATCTCTGATAAAAATATCTTATTCTATAATACGTTGTTTGATGAAAATGCCTCTAACCATTTGGCCATCGGTAATGCTTATGCATTTAACCTTAAAGGCGGCAAGGATATGACTCAAGAGCAGTTGGCTGCCAACGGCCTGAATTCCAGCCTGACTCACGTCGACTTTATGATCGGTTCAGGTGAAATGGACATTAACGGCGTTACCGAGGACGGTACTGAGGAACCTATCTTCCGTAAAGGAAATTGGGCGATCTAACACGGCAAAAAGGCTCTCACCGCTTCATGCGAGAGAGCCTTCTTGTTCATCCTATAGCTATGTTAGTACTATTTCACAGCGTATTAATCCAATAATTTGCTGCAATTCCAAAAACGATTTGTACTACACTGATGATAAAAAAGACAATAAGACAACTTACAACTCTTCGATTAGTGGTTTGATGTAAGGATAAAGATGATTTTATATAAAACATACTACCTAATATCCCTAAACACAGACCAAAGATGCCCGCAAATAGCCACCCTATAACCAAGCTGACCACAACAAAAGCCCAGTTCCAGCCCGGAACTTTACTCACAGGAACATAAGGTTGATTGGACCCAAGATACACACCATCCACGGCTAAATCTGCTTTGTTACCAATAACAACTACATTTACAGCTTTTTCTTTCAATCTAATTGGAAGATCAATCAAGTTCAAAAATGCGTTCTGGCTTTTAACTTTCTGCTCGCTTCCATTTACAATAATTTTTCCGCCAGTTAAGCTACGCTTGTACTCAATACTATATTGAATACCTTGATCTTCTACATTCCATTTTGCCATCGCTAAACTCCTCTCAAATTTTAGGGAAGCCATAAATATACTCCCGGCATTTCCTGCTTATGTACCATAAAAATCATAACATAAGTTGCAAGTTAAATAATGGAAAAAAAGGCCGCTGATCAGCGGCCTTTGAATCTACTTATTTCGTATGGGGTTAGTTTCTATGTCCAATTTTAGCCTTATAGGCAAGTGAATACTGGTCAGCCGCTAAAATTGCATCAAGCACATCATCCGCTGTGACAGCAAATGGTAGATTGTGAGCAGTTTCGCCTTCTTTGGTAGCAGCCTGAGCTACCCGGTACAAATCCTCTCGGGAAGTTTCTTGTAGCTTAATGTCTTCCAGTGTGACAGGCAGATCGAGTTTTAGATAAAAGTCAATATACCGCTCCACCTCGGACAAAGGTCTTTTTTCCAAGGCAAGCTGGACTAAGGTGCCAAAAGCTACCTTCTGACCGTGAGTCAGGTGATGAATGTCTCCTTCCAGAACGGTAAAACCATTGTGAATCGCATGTGCGCCTGCCAAACCGCCGCTTTCAAAGCCCAAACCGCTTAGCAACGTATTCGCCTCCACTACCGCTTCAAGCGCAGGTGTGACGACTTTGCGTTTCACGGATTCGTAAGCCTGCAGTCCGTAATCGAAAAGAACTTCCTCACACTTGGACGCAATGGCTTCTGCCGCCAAGGTTGGCAAACCACCAGCCATTGTCGTTGCGCGAGCTTCAATGACCGCACGGGCTTCAATCCACGTCGCCATGGCATCTGCAATGCCTGAGGAGAGGAACAAGGGCGGTGCTTGAGATATGACTTTTGTGTCCACCAGGATTAGGCTCGGATTTTTACTGAAAAAGGAATAGGTATCAAATGCACCCTCGTCGGTGTACAAAACAGATAGTGCACTAGTAGGGGCATCTGTAGAAGCAGTCGTTGGAATAATCACAACTGAGGAACCGAGTAGTTCATTTACAGCTTTAGCGGTATCCAGCGTTTTACCGCCACCTACACCAATGACAATGTCGACCTGGGCGCTTCGTCCTTGATCCACAATACGGTTGACTTCATTTTTGGAGGCTTCCCCTTGAAATTCAATTTTAACCGCCGTAATATCAGCCAGTTCCAGACTTTTTACCACGCGGTCGGCTGCAATCTCCCAAACCAGCTTGTCCGCAATAACCAAGGCAGTATGGCCTAATGGCTTAACATACTCACCTGTTTTATCAATCACATTTTTCCCTTGCACATATTTACCTGGACTAATAAATACTTTTTCGCTCATTGTTTAACTCTCCCTTCCAAGTTTGTACAATTTCTATTATACGGCTGAAAAGGCACACATCTCAATTTCAAAACCAAGATCTTCAATCATTTGATGATCAAATGTGACCTCTTGTCCTTCTGTCGTTAAATAATCTCCAACAAAAATTGAATTCGCTGCATACAGGCATAACGGTTGTAATGAGCGTAAATTCAACTCTCGTCCACCTGCAACGCGTATTTCTTTGGATGGACAGATGAAGCGGAACAGTGCCAGCACTTTCAAAGCTTGGATAGGTGATATTCGCTTTGCTTCCTCCAATGGGGTTCCGGGGACTGGGTTCAAGAAGTTAACCGGAATAGAGTCAGCGTCCAACTCCCGTAAGGCATAAGCCATTTGAACGATTTCCTCATTCGTTTCCCCCATCCCGATAATAACGCCAGAGCATGGAGACATTCCGTGAGATTGAGCCACTTTCACAGTTTCGACGCGTTGATCGTATGTATGTGTGGTTGTAATTGAGGGATAGTTGGCCTTACTTGTATTTAAATTATGATTGTATCGATGTACCCCAGCCTCTGCCAACCGCCGTGCCTGATCTCCCTTGAGAATCCCTAAGCAAGCGCAAATTTTGAGCGGCATCGTCCGGGTAATTTCTTGTACAGCCTCAATCACCTGATTCAGCTCTCGATCTGTTGGGCCCTTACCCGAAGCTACGATGCAATACGTCCCTGCTCTCCGTGCTACTGCTTCCTTTGCTCCAGCCAACAGTGACTCCTTGTCCAACATACTGTACTTGTTCACAGGCGCCGTGGATACGATAGATTGTGAGCAATAACCGCAATCCTCCGGGCACAAGCCACTTTTAGCGTTGATGATCATGTTCAGCTTTACTTTTTTTTCGTAAAAATGGTGTCGCACTCGAAATGCAGCTTGCATAATCGGTAATAACTCCTCATCGTCGGCTTCCAGTACCGCTATGCCTTCTTCCAGTGTAACATGGCTACCATGTATCGCTTTTTCAGCCAACAAGCCCCATTCTATAACCTTGTTTTGAAAATTCATGCTTCTTGCCTCCCAAAATTTAATGATCATGTAAATGGATAAGATTTTCAGCGTAGAGGAAATTCTTTTCTTATTGTCAACCTTAAGAATTATAACGAGGTTGACAATAACACGAATATCATATCAATTCATGTCCTTTCTGTAAAGAAGACAAATTAAAAAGCGACCCCACATCGTTCAAGGTCGCTCTCCAAATTTATTCCGTTATGAGACTCCTGCTTCTTCCACGACGAAAGGCTGTTTTATCAGCCTAATACGTGAGATCCGCTTGTTTTCAACCTCTTCTACCGTGAACATACATCCCTCAAACACTACAGACTGGCCAGGCTGTGGGGGAATAACCTCGACATGTGAGTATAGCCAGCCCCCTACCGTATCATAATCCTCATGATCAAGATCCAGTCCAAAGCGATCGTTCACTTCATCAATTAATAACATGCCGTCAATGGAAAATTCCTCGTCATTAATCTGCTCACAACTCGGACGTTCCTGATCGAACTCATCCTGAATTTCACCAACGATTTCTTCCATAATATCTTCCAGTGTTACCATACCCGATGTACCGCCATATTCATCAATCAAAATTGCGATTTGCGTCTTACTACGCTGCATGCGTTTGAGCAGATCACTAATTTGCGTAGATTCAGGGACAGCAAGAATCGGTCGAATCATCGTACGGGTATCCAGTGTGTTCGCCCGCAGAAGGTCCTTAATATGGATAAAGCCGATAATATGGTCCTTATCTTCGGCGCAGATTGGATAACGGGTTCTCATGCTTTCCGTCGCAATCGCGAGATTTTCTTCTGTAGACTCATTACTGTATAAGCAGATCATCTCAGTTCGCGGAATCATGATTTCCCTGGCGGTCGTGTCGGTAAAATCAAATATATTATCAACAAGCGCCAATTCCGTATTATCAATTAGTCCGCTCTTATTGCTTTCTTTCATCAGAATACGTATTTCATCCCCCGTATGCGCGGAATCATCATTTTCGGATACCGGCTCCAGACGGAATAAACGCAGCAGGCTGTTCGCCATTCCATTCAACGCCCATATGAATGGATACATCAACTTGTAAAACCAAGTCATCAGCATGGCTGAATACAGCGTAATAGTCTCAGATTTACGGATAGCTATCGTTTTGGGCGCCAATTCCCCCAACACAATATGCAGAATCGTAATGACAATAAATGCAATAACCACGGCAGTACCGTGCACATATACCGCTCCTAATCCAGCGGCTGTAAATACAGGTTCGATCAAATGTGCGATGGCCGGCTCTCCGATCCATCCTAGTCCCAACGATGCTAGTGTAATACCCAACTGGCAGGCAGATAAATAAGCGTCCAAGTTGTGTAACATATTGGCGGCGTATACGGCCTTTTTATTGCCCGCCTCCACCAAAGTCTCAATACGGCTGCCTCTGACCTTCACCATGGCAAATTCCGCAGATACAAAAAAACCATTCAATAGTACTAATGCAAAAACAATAAATAAGTTAAACATACTCGGTAAAGGGTCACTCAATATGCTCCCCATCAGCCGTCATTACGGCAGACAGGCGCACCTCCTTCGGATAGTTTCATCATAGACAGAACGATAACACATCATAAGCAGCGTCAACTTCCCAACACATTCACTCCTTCCGGCTTCCAAAGCCATATTCCGCATAAATGATTAGATCATTCATCAGCTTATATTTAATTATATAACTATACTCTATACAGTCAAACCACAAGCAATGTCAGAAAAAACAGCTCCACTATCATTTAGGTCGTAAAGCTCTCGTTTTCGCCGCTTACCACTAAGAAAGCTACTATATTTGAGAAAGATTATAAACAAAATACATCCCCTGCCGTCTGGCAGAGGATGTAGACTCATATATATGAAGGCATCAGCGAACCGGGGATGCACCCGGATTCCCGATGACGCCGGGATATTGGTACAATAATGGCTCATCAAAAGTAGCATAGTCCAGATTCACCATCAGCAAAATCGTCCGCTTGCCCGTAGCCGGATCACTGATAATAATGTGGTCACGACCCGCTGCTTCCAGAATACCTTTGAATATTTTCGCATTCCATTCCCGGTTATTTTCATACGTCATATAAAAGGTACCTGTTTTACCCAAGTTCAAGCGCAAAATGTTTTCAATATATGATTGCTCAAATTGTGGAGTCTGGCTCTGTACCACCATACCAGTCGGTGTCATCGCACTACCGCTATTAACCTGAGGGGGGAAGGTGCTGATGGGCTGCATAGTTCCGACCGGATTCATCCCTCTGGGCCACTCGGGATACCCGCCACCAGCAGGATAAGAAACAGGACGGTAAGCTTGCTGTGAAATCATGTAAATTCCTCCTAAAATGGTTTTAAATTATTCAGACTCATGTCGAAGCGTTCTAATAGACGGCAGGACAATCCTGTACAGTCGGGCTAAAAAAGCAATGGGCTTTAAAACGTCCGGTATTAGTCTGGTTATACCAGGTGCCCGGACAGTTTCCTGCCGGTCTGAAAAACCATAATGCATTGGACGCCGGGCGTATTTTTTCCCCATTAATGACACGCTGGGCAAGACGAATGTCACGGTCACGGGCTCTTTGATAAAAGTACCCCTTTTGGGTAGCTTCAAACCCGCCAGGACTCTGAAACACCATATCGTTCATAAGGCGAATCCCCCGAAAATCCAGACAATTACCCAAAATCCTATTTACTCCGACATTGCCAACCATGAGCATCCCCTGCTCTCCTTCTCCTTCGGCCTCTGCCCGCATCAGTCGGGCAAGTGTCCTTACATCCTCTGAGTTGGTCTTGATTACAGCCAACGCGTCCCCTCCTCGCTTCTCCATCACATACCCTATCATATGGTACAATTGCCCAATGGGTGACAGTCCAGAAAAACAAAAAAAATAGCCCCAAGATTGGGACTACTCATTTAGGCTTTTACTACGGCTCGTAAATCATTTTACGCGTCATGCCACCATCTACTACCAGATTCGTACCAGTTACAAAATCATTGCCGGGTTGTGTCAAATACAGACAGGCCCGTGCGATGTCCTTAGGGATTCCTACTCGTCCAGACGGATGCTGTTGATGGTCTTCTGCACGCAGTTGCTCATAATCCCCGGTTTCAATCCACCCTGGACTAATGCAATTGACCTGAATCCCGTCCTTTCCTAGCGATATAGCCATCGCGTGTGTTAGGGCCACAATGGCTCCTTTGGATGCCGCGTAGGCTTCTGTATCCGGCTCTGACATGAAAGCTCGTGTAGAGGTCATATTGACCACAGAGCCACCTTCTGCGTTTCGTTTCATCACCTTAGCCGCTTCCCTAGTGGCAATAAAACAGCTGCGTACGTTAGTATTCAAAATGTCATCCCATTCTGCTAGCGTTAACTCATATGGAGATTTCCATTTGGATACGCCTGCGTTGTTAATTAGCGTATGAATCGTACCGTATTCTTCTTCCGTGCCACGGATTAGCGCTACAATATCTTCTTCCTTCCGTACATCACAAGGAATAAAAATGGCCTGATAGCCTTCGTTCCGGGCTGCTGCAGCGGCTGCGGCACCCTCTTCCTCATTGTAGTCCGCAAATACAACATGGGCACCCTGAGCAGCGTAGGCAAAAGCGACCTCTTTTCCGATGCCATGTGCCGCTCCTGTTACAATAACAACTTGTCCCTCAAATGACACGAATCATTCCTCCTCTGAACTACTCTGTTCTAGTATATATGTACCAAAATGTGCCGAACAAGAAACATCTACAGCCCCCTACCCTGGTTTCTCACAGAAGGCTGTAAATGAATCCAAAAATAATTAGACTGAATTCTACATTTTAACCTGTTCCAAGCTATAGCGATTAAGACGCTGAAACCCGATATACCTTGTACCCTGAAAAGTAAGCCGTCCCTCATCCCCTTCAGCGCATTGACCATATTCTTCCCCAGATACCTTAAACTCCATCCGGTCGCCACTTTCCACCTCGAAGGTTACGTAATAGAAAGTATAGGTGCGAGTCCCTTGTTCCTCCTGTCGCCTCTGTTGGAGATGTGTCCTTCTGGCCGTAATTCGGGAACCGACCGTCAGTACAGGCTGCCTTTTATTCCGACTCCATTCCATGACTTCCCTGCCTGCAGACAACACGACAATACCCAACACAACAACGAAAAATACGGGCAGTACCGTGCCCAGCCAATCGAACATCCATAATGACTCAAAACCCATGCACCGCACTCCTCTCCGCCAGGCATTCCACAGGGAAACGACTGGGCATCCTGACCTGACCTAAGCTTTCTATAACAGTATATGTATGTTCCTGCCCAAATTTGATAGCAACCCTTAAGAACGCCAAGAGCCCCCACGGAATAATCCGGGAGGCTCAAGATATGGCGATATCAGAATGATGCATTGATTTACACATGTACAAGCTGGAGATAACGTTGTGTTTCATCCAGAGCTTCATGATCTTCGTCTTCAGCGTAACGCTCTGCACACTGCTTGCAGTCCTCTTCAGTCGTGCAACCATAGGCATCCTGGCAAGTATAACAAAATTGAAGGTAGTATTGGGTTAACATATGATCCTGATTCGCTCTCATGATTATCACTCCTATCGTTGTTTACAGGTTTAGTATAACAGCGGCTTATTCGTTAGTTTGTGATTTTTTTCACATATAGTCGTATAAAATTTAAATTTTTTAAAAATAAAACGCCCTGAGAAAAATACCTCAGGGCAATCACCTTTATAGCGATTATAAAATTTTCCAGTTCGCACCACCGTCCGTCGTTTTCAGCAGCAGTGACTTCTTGTCATCAAGGCGTTCCAGAAGCAGCCAACCCACCGAAGAAGAGGCGAAACGGAGCTTGACCGATCGTGGGTAGTCTTTTAGCTTCGAAGGTAGCACTTTGTTGCCTGTGAGACTTGTCCACGTCTTCCCCCCATCCAATGTACGGCTCAATCCCGTTTCGGTTATGATCCATCCTTCCTTTTCGTTTAGAAACGTACGGCCAGGGATAATAGAATTAATGTTGCTACTCAGGCCCAAAGACACATCGCTCCATTGGGCCCCTGTATCATTTGTAAACAGTCCATTATATTTTGTGCCGTTAACCCCAGAGCAAAGAACCGGAATCCAATACGAGGCACTGCTCCCTTTCAGAGACTGCTCAGCTTCTGCTTTGGCCTGAGGGCAGCCCTGCATTCTGTTAGCTACCGGAGTCCAGGTTTTCCCTTGGTTCGAAGTCTTGTATAACTTAACACTGCTATCCAGATTGATCGCTATAAAACCCTGATTGTTGGAAGAAAAGCTAATCCCGGCCAGACTGCCCCGATCGGGTAAACCTGAGCCTGATTTGTTGGATGTCATACCAGAACTTTGCGCAACTTTATTCCACGTGGCTCCCCCGTCAGTGGTGTGATACAACAGTTTTTGTTGATCCTGCTCATTCAGTTTTACATATGCCATGATCCAGCCAGTAGTTGGATTTACATATTGGATCGAGCTCACATGATCCCCGCTTGGAAGCGCTGAAACATCCCAGCTCTGTCCTCCATCTGCTGTTCTCAGAATGACGGTTGCTGTTTTGTCCAAATTTTGACGGACAACCCAACCGTGACGCGAATCAGTGAAACTGATGTCCTTTCCATATTCAAGCTTGTCTTGAAATTGGACGTTTTCGGAGGGGGAAATATTATTCCATGTCTTTCCGCCATCATGAGTATCATAAAGCCGGAGCTCATTATGGGTAACTCCCCAAACTAATCCTTTATTGTTATCGATTAAATGAAAATCCGCTATTCGCGTCTGAACTACATATTTGGCGTTGGGATCGCCCACCTTTGGAGTTACTGGTGGATTAATGGTAATCGTCTGACCCTGATCATCAGGTTCCTCAATCGGAGGTTTAGTTAACGTTTCTGGGGCTTCAGCAGAACAGGCAGTCAGTAAAATACCTGTCAGCAGTAGTACTCCCCCCAAGAGCGCACGCCAGCGCAGTTTCATATAAAAATCCTCCCTCGATGGCATGCTGTAATCACGTGCCAAAAGCTTATCTGAAACAGAATTATACCATAAACGCCTCTATGTGACACATTTCGCGTAATGACAAAAAAACCCGGCTCCTTCACAAAAGTGCAGGATGCCGGGTTTTTTATACTAAAAATTATTAGGATTTACGGTTCAACAAACTTTTGTGGTATCCATAGAAGAAATAGATCAGCAATCCAAGCAGGAGCCACACAATGAATCCAATCCAGGTGCTAATATGAAGCTGAAGCATCAGACCGATGCAAACCAAAGCACTTAAAAGCGGGAGCAACGGAACCCACGGCACAGTAAAGCCTCTTTTCAAATCAGGGCGTTTCTTGCGCAGAACGATAACCCCTACCGATACCACAGCAAAAGCGAACAGGGTTCCAATACTCGTCAAATTGGTCAGTGCATGTAACGGGAACAATCCACTAGCCAATGCGATAATACTGCCTACCAGCCAAGTGCTTCGAATCGGTGTTTGAGTTTTGGCATTTATTTTTGATAAAAAAACGGGTAAAAGACCATCACGTGACATGGAGAAAATCAACCGCGTTTGACCAAACAACAGGACCAGTAAAACGGTGGTCATCCCCGCAATCGCACCGACTGAAATCAATCCGGCTACGAAATCCTGATGAATAAAGCGGAGGGCAAAGGCAACAGGATCACTTACCCCCAACTGCGTATAAGGTACCATTCCCGTTAGCACAACTGAAACGGCAATGTACAATACCGTGCAGATCGCAAGAGAAGAAATAATGCCGATGGGCATATTCCGCTGCGGATTGCGAACCTCTTCGGCTGCAGTTGAGATGGCATCGAAACCCAGATAAGCAAAAAATACGATTGCCGCAGCACTCAAAACACCAGAAAATCCATAAGGCAAAAATGGTGTCCAGTTGTCAGGCTTAACATAAAAGATACCGATTGTAATAAATAGCAATACAACTCCGACTTTAACACAAACCATTATTAAATTGAATCGAACCGTCTCCTTGGCTCCGAGACTCAGTAACAGTGTGATGAGCATAATGATGCACACGGCTGGTAGATCAATAATGGTTCCCTTGGTCGAATCGAAGGCTGCAGTTAAAGCCAGCGGTAAATGTATATCAAATCCAGCCAGCAAGCCTTGAAAGTATGCAGACCATCCACTACTCACAGAGGCGGCCGCCACTCCATATTCCAGAATCAGGTCCCAACCCAGTACCCAGGCCAAAATTTCTCCAAATACAATATAACTATACGCATAAGCGCTCCCAGCTGCGGGAACTGTAGATGATAGCTCCGCATAACATAAGGCTGCTAGTACGCAGGCAATACCTGCAATAACAAAGGAGAGCATCAATCCAGGACCTGCATTTTCTGCTGCTGCCTTGCCAGTAATAACAAAAATCCCGGTACCGATAATACATCCTACACCTAGCATGGTGAGATCAAAGGCACCCATTGTTCTCTTTAAGTGACCTGTAGATCCGCTTTCCTCATGCGGGAGCAGTCCTGTTTTTTTTCGAAATAAGTCCATATGCCGAATCCTCTTTCCATAATTTCATACGTCAATATCGGTGCTGCAACGCTTTAGTGCGTGTTCTTATCATTCGATTAATTATTAGCGAGCTCGCCTTTGAAGTCAAGGAAAAATGTCATATTTCTTTGCCGTGGGTAAATATATACGGTACACTAAGTTGGAAAGATAAATTTTTAAGTAATACCCCAAAATGAAAAGGTATACAACCCGAGAAGGAGATGAGGATTTTATGAGCTTAAAACCTTACAAACGAAGTAGAGTGGCCATTGTCGGCATGGGAGCGGTTGGCACAACAACCGGCTATACCCTACTGCTGCGCCAACGCATGTCAGAACTTGTCTTTATTGATGTCAACGTCAAAAAGGCGAAGGGGGAAATGCTCGATATGAATCATGGGCTTCCCTTTCTCGGCGGTGTCAAAGTGTGGGCGGGTGATTATGAAGACTGCCGTGATGCAGATATCATCATTGTTACTGCAGGCGCTTCACAAAAGCCGGGAGAAACGCGCATCGATTTGCTGAAGCGTAATGCCGAAATTTTTGAAAGTATTATTGATAATATCGTCAAGGTCAATACACACGGCATTTTGCTGATCGCAACCAATCCAGTGGACATTCTCTCCTACATCTCCTGGAAACGCAGTGGTTGGCCTTCAAGTAGAGTCATTGGATCAGGAACGTTGCTGGACAGCGCACGCTTCCGCTATTTGATCGGGAAGCAAAAAGGCATCGATCCACGAAGCATCCACGCCCATATTATTGGAGAACACGGTGACTCCGAGTTACCTGTATGGAGCACAGCCAACGTAGCTGGAACTCCGCTGGAACTGGGTGAAGAAACGAAAAACGAAATTTTTGAAAATACCAAGAATGCTGCCTATGAAATTATAGATGCTAAAGGCGCAACTTCTTATGCTATCGGGCTGGCTCTCGACCGAATTGTAGCCGCCATTCTCGGAGACGAGGGGTCGGTACTTAATGTGTCCACCTTGCTGGAAAATTATAACGGAGTATCTGACGTATATTTAGGTGTTCCAAGTATCGTAGATCACAATGGGGTACGTGAAATTTTGGATCTTCCGCTCAATGACGAGGAACGTGCAAGGTTGCTTCAATCTGCGGACAAGCTGAAAGATCAAATTAGCAAAGTTCATGTGTAGATCGGGAACATAAAAGCTAAACAAAACTGGCCTCCACAGCGGAATACCCGTTGAGAGGCCAGTTTTTTAGTCATTATAATGTAAAAGTTCAGTTTGTCGTCATGCTATGAATTCGAATTACCAAGGTGGCGTGTCGCCATCCGCATCCTCATTTTCATGCTGGCGTTTCTCTTTTAGCCGCTCAGCCACCGTTTCAAACGATTCAGGTTGAAGCAGCTCAATCGGTGAAAATCCCTTTTCAAACGTAAATGCGTCACCTTCAATAATAAGTGCATATCGATCATGAAGTTTCGTGATATGCAGCTTGGCGCCAAAGTCGGACAGTAGCCCACGCACGACCGTATCATCTAGTTTAAAACGAACTTCAATTTCTGGTTTCAGCTCGACAATATGCTGTGCAGCCTCTACGACCTGGAGTGGTTCCCATTTCCCTTGCAGATCCCGTTTTTCGCTCGCCGCCCACAATTCCAGATCGCGCTCTTCCTGCTGTCTTTCCTCATTAGATGCATCCGGCCATTTGGTTTCTACATAGTTCTGAACGAAGCCCATGACATGCTCATTGACGATTTCTGGCATGGATTGCTCATAGGTCACGAATTTCAAAAAATCTTCAAAATACCGGGCATGCGAAGACTGGTGAATTTTAAGCTCCCATTCATCGTTCATCCCCTCCTCAAGCATGTAAGGATACATGATGGATTTCATATTACGGGCAGAAATAGCCATTTCGACCTCACTCACCAGACTGCTTTCCGTAATTCTGGCAATTTTAGGTTCGAAATCACATTTTAACACAAAAATAAACGGATCATCCGAGTGTGTATTCAAGGTAGCCTGGACAATGATCAGCGCTCCGCCGCGTACTGCGCTCGTATCCAGATACATCCGCACCAGATCGTCACAAGCATTTTTAAAATCTTCCTTATCCTCTGCTGCCCGCAGTCGGGCGAACATATTAAAATTCGGATTACTGCTCAATTCATGCTCCGGTTCGACGATAAAGCGGCCGATTTTGGTCGGTGCCTGCTCTGTGCTGGGATTTTTTTCAACCTTCCGCTTGCTAATACGAGTAAATTCCCCGTCCAGAAATTTTTTAACATCGCTTTCGTCATAATCGTAGTCGTCCATCGTAGCATAATGCTTATAGGACTTACCACCCTGTCCTTCTTTTCCATCTACCTGAATTACAAAAAAAGATAAAAAATCCACTTGAAAGTTCATTTACGTTCCATTCGCTCCTTTTCAGGCATGTACGCGTAATTATATCACTATGATTTTAAAAGGTACATCGGATTCAGCTCCCTATTATTAAGATAAATATTTTTAGTTAACATAATATTTATTATGTAAATTGTTTTTTTGATTAGATATCATTCCTAATTCACAAGTTTAAAGTGAGTACTTTTACTACTATTCTATTTCACGTCTTTAACGATCATTGACCTCTTTATTTTCTATGCTCTACTTTCTTCAGGATTCAAAAAACATTTGACTAAATAGTAGTTAATTTATTATATTATCTGTTATTACATAGACAAAAATATTTTTTGTTTATTTAAAATGATATCTCGAAGGGCATGCGCCCTAAAAACAGGAAGGGAGAGTTTGTTGTTTTTAAAAATCCATATATAAGGACCATTATCGCCTCCAATGCACTGCTAAATTTGGGCATTTGGGTGCGCAACTTTGCCATACTGTTGTATGTAACAGATTTGACTCATAATGATCCCGTATACGTGTCGCTCATTTCAGTTGCTGAATTCATGCCTATTTTTCTGTTCGCTATCATTGGAGGAACATTCGCGGACCGTTGGCGGCCCAAACGGACCATGATTAGTTGCGATTTGCTGTCCGCTGCCTCTATTTTTATTGTCTTGTTGGCATTATGGTACGGGTCATGGCAGGTGCTTTTGCTGTCCACTTTCTTTTCGGCCATTCTATCTCAATTTTCTCAGCCGTCTGCGATGAAGATATTTAAGCAGCATGTAGCACCTGAACAGCTTCAGGGAGTGATGGCCCTTTTTCAATCTCTCATGGCATTATTTATGGTTATCGGCCCCGTTATCGGTACATTTATTTATCAACACTTTGGAATTTACATTTCAATGTCTATAACCGGAATATTGTTTCTCATCTCGGCGCTTGTCCTGACTCGTATTCCACAAGATGAACAAGCACTGGAGATAGATAATCAACCCCCTCATTTCATTCAAGAGCTTAAAGAAGGAATACGTTATGTATGGAATAACCGCACACTTCGCACGCTTGGGGGAACATTCACCGTAATTGGGCTAGCGGTCGGACTTATTCAACCATTAATGGTTTTTGTCGCCATCGAGAACCTTGGACAAAACAAGGAATTCCTGCAATGGCCGTTAATGGCGAACGGAGCGGCTATGCTGGTGGGAGGCGGCCTGATTATGGGGGTTGCCAAAAAAGTACAGCCGCAATTACTGCTGGTGACCGGACTTTTGGTCAGCACACTGACAACCTTTGGAGTCGGATGGTCGCACAATATTGTGCTGACCATGGCACTACAAGTTTTCAGCGGCCTATTTTATCCTTGCATTCATATCGGTATCAACACGATGATGATGAAAAACGCCGAAGCTGCTTTTATCGGCCGTGTCGGTGGTGCCCTCTCTCCCCTGTTCTCCGGGATGATGGTCGTCGGTATGAGTATTGGCGGAACACTCAAGCACGAATCCTCCCTGAACACCGTATATACCGTGAGCGCCGGATTGTTTTTGGTCGGAGCGACGCTGTTGTTACCATTGCTTCGTGACAGGCGGCCTGTACAAGCTGTCATAGCCGATGATTCTGAAAAGCAGCACAAGAAACCGCCCCTCGAGAGGTGATATGCCATCCTCCGGGGCGGTTTCTTAATGTTTGTATCATAATTTCAGACGGATTATGACTCTCTTCCTTTATGCTGTCTTTTCCACAATCGTGCATCCAGGCCGTTATCATCCAACAGCTCATCATGTTGTCCCTGCTCCACGACCATTCCTTTGTCCAATACTACAATACGGTCTACGTTTCGTATCGTTTTGAGGCAATGAGCAATAGCGATGACCGTTCTACCTTGGACAAGGCGGTTAATAGCCTGTCGAATATCCTTCTCATTCTCATTTAAAAGATAACAAAGCTTTATTAGAAATCTAGTTTACATAATATATGTTATGTTAATATAATGATCACCATTCTAGCGTATTAAAGAAGTCGGACTTGACTTCAATGCCTGTCCAATCGTATAGTATGGTTATATCTTCAATTAAGGGAGAGATTTTGATGTCGGTGAACGTTCTTAACTAAGCAATTGCATATTCAGGGAGTATCATCAGGCGCTTGTACCCTTCGGGGACAGGTTTGTTTGTTGCCGTGTTGTTACCCTGATATTAGTTAAGAACATGCGGATATCATAAATCGCCTTCGGGATTATCTTCATCCAGGCCCTATTCCGTGCTGTGTTCAGCGCGGTTTTTTTGTTTTCAGATTTTGTAACTTCCTTTAAACGTCTTCCTTTCACGATCCAAATAGCTTAGCAAAGAGCTGTTGCGTGAATGAATTGGAAACACGGAACTCGGAACTACAAAAGCTGAATAACAGGCTTATTTGAAGATAAATTCCCTCTTTCCTTAAGGGCGGAGAATGAACGTTTTGTTCATTCTCCGCCCTTTTTTATTTTAACAGCAAGGTTTCCAAAATCCTTACACCACACAACCAAAGGAGAGATTTATTCATGAACGAAACTACAATGCTGCGTTTGGAATATGATCAAATTAAAACAAGAGTTTCTGAATGTGCTTTTTCTTACCTGGGTAAGCGTCACGCTGCTTCTATGCGGCCAATTACTGATATCCGTACCATTAAGATTCGTCTTGACGAAACGAACGAAGCGTTACAGATCATTCGCCACGGAGCAAGCGTCCCTGTTCCTTCGTTGGAAGGAATGGAGCACATTCTTCAACTGCTCGGAACCGGGTATATGTTCAGCGAGCGTGATTTTTCTCATATGGCTCAATTCATTCGAAGCTGTATTCAACTGATAAAATATATGTATTCCAAGGCGGACGCTGCTCCAACCGTCAGCGCTTATGCATCTTCCATGTATAGCATGGAGCCACTTTTATCCGAAATCGAAAGATGTATTCATTCGGGACGTGTGACGGATATGGCCAGTAAAGAACTAGCTAAAATTCGCAAAAAAATTGCGGTTACTGAAGAACGTATCAAGAGAAAACTTGACTCTCTCACCAGCCGTCACCGATCCATTATGCAGGAAAATATGATTAGTCAGCGCAATGGCCGTTACGTGCTTCCAATCAAAAAAGAATTCCGTAGACAAGTGAAAGGTAATGTACTGGATGAATCAGGAAGTGGTCAGACGGTTTATGTTGAACCTGCCGAGATCACGAATCTGCAATTCGATCAGAGCGCGAACATGGCAGAAGAATCAAAAGAAGAAATGAAAGTGCTGGGAGACCTGACGGCAATGGCTGAGTCATACAACCGGGAACTAAGCATCAATACAGAAACAGTAGGTGTACTGGATTTTTTATTGGCAAAAGCCAAATACGCCATGACTCTGGATGCTATCCCTGTCGAACTTAACCTTAACGGGATTATAGACATCCAAGGTGCACGTCACCCGTTGATGTCCAATACCATGGTGCCGCTTGATTTCTCAATTGGCGAAGGATATTCCTCGCTCATCATCACCGGACCGAACACAGGCGGAAAAACGATGGCTCTCAAAAGCGTCGGTCTATTAACATTAATGGTGCAATCTGGGCTACTGGTACCTGTTTTGCATGGCAGCCGAATGGCTGTATTCGAGGAAATTGTGGTTGACATCGGGGATGGACAAAGCATTGAACATGCTTTGAGCACCTTTTCTGCACACATCCGCAACATGATTAGCATATTAGAAACAACAGGCAACTCTACTCTGATCCTGATTGATGAAATGGCATCCGGCACCGATCCGGGAGAAGGAGTAGGCCTCTCTATCGCTTTGCTAGAAGAATTCCATCGTCGCGGGGCGACAGTAGTGGCTACAACACACTTTAGTGAGATCAAGCATTTTGCTGAAAATACACCGGGATTTCAGAATGCTCGTATGGAGTTTGATACCGAAACGCTACAGCCTTTGTACCGACTTCGCATTGGAGAGGCCGGAGAAAGCTACGCATATGCAATTGCCTTGAAGCTGGGCATGTGGACACGTATTATCGAGCGTTCCGAAGCCATTTCTGCGGGTAGAGCATCTCAAAATACACAGGAATCGTTTGTTATTCCCCCTTGTGTTGATGATGAAAAGTCTGATGTTGCAAATAAGCCTCTTCCTAAAAAAACGGCTTTAGACGATACAGTCACAAAACGGGGGAAACAAGAACTTCCTCTCAAAACCAAGCCATTTGCCCTTGGTGATAGTGTTTATGTAGGCTACCTGGATCGAACTGGAATTGTATACAAAACCGAGGATGAACGGGGGAATGTCGGGATTTTGATCCAAGGACAGAAGCTGAGCATTAACAAAAAAAGGCTCGTCCTTCACATCGCTGCTACTGAACTGTATCCTGACGACTATGATCTGGACATTGTTTTAGAAACCAAGGAAAACCGCAAAAAACGAAAACTGCTGAGACGCAAGCATGTCGAAGGAGTGATGATCGAATCTCCCCCGGAAAATGAAATATAGACGCACGAGCAAATTCTCAACTGAAAAATAAGCTATTTTTATATTGTCAGTGAAACTTGAATCTGCAAGCGGACACTTAACAAGAGTGATCCACTTGCAGATTCTACCACACTGAAAAACATAATATATATTATGTAAACTTAATGGTTTCCCTCTTGTTTATATTAATCAATCCCGCACTCATCGAAATATCACTTTTGTTATCATTCTAACGTTAGGATACAAAGGCATCTTATGCTTAGATTTGTAGGATTCTAAAAATTGATAGGGATGCTCTTCTTTCATCAGAACGTCCTCATTTAAATTAACTACCGTAGTACCAGGTTCAGATTTATTTCTTTAAATAAATTGTTAGCTTTTTTTCATACATAGCACCTTTTTTCACAAAAAAAACAATTTCATAAACCATGTTTATAAAGTTGGTTTACTAATTTTGCAGCAAATATTACCTTCGTCAAGGCAATATTATACTAACCTTTAATTCACCATTGCTTTCCAGCTTATTATGAATTATTCTAATGCTAATCATAAGACGATCGCTAAAATAAGGAGGCTAATCTATTGAAGAATGCTGTTGAAGAACTGGCGAGAATCATCGAGGATTATGAAAAAGAATTTTTTTCGATCACCGAACATGAATTTAATGTCAAACCGTTCTCGGAGAAATGGTCCAAAAAAGAAATACTAGGACATCTGTGCGACTCCGCTTCTAATAATCATCGAAGATTTATCATGATTAAGCATTCAACATCCCCTATCAAAATTGAATCGTATGCGCAAAATGAATGGGTGGTAGCTAATCAGTATCAGGAAGCGTTCTCTTACGTGGATGTCATACATTTATGGAAACTATTGAATAAGCAAATCATAAATGTGTTAAACTCATGTACATCATTCGATTCTAAGAAAATATTTCAAAAAGATGACCACTCCACCGAAACATTACAATGGCTAGTTGACGATTATATTCGGCATTTGCGGCATCATTTGGAGCAAATCAATCAAAAACAAGACTAAGGCTATGAAAAAGAATACTACGTTCACGATCATAATGACCTAAGCCGTTGATGTGATTTTCAAGTCAGGATGTAATTCTGCCCAATAGGTTTACATAATTATTATTATGTAAACCTATTTTCATTTAATCTCAACTTTCATGCTTTACTTACAATCCTGATATTGGTATCTGAATATCCAGCTTATCCATTGCTTTTTCTTTTTCCCGATCAGTGACATGTGTGTATACTGTGGTTGTCTGAATGGATGAATGCCCCAGCAGCTCCTGTACGGTACGCAGATCTGCTCCCTTACGTAATAGCATTGTCGCAAATGTATGTCTCAGCTTATGGCTGGAATAAGCCTCCCGGCGTTCTATACCCTTATCTTGCTGGAATCGTTCGAATGTTTCTGTAGCGATCTGTTGAATGGTGCGCACTGCCAGACGGCGACCTTTTTGGGATACGAACATCGCATCCTCTTTACCTCTCCACGGCGTCAATCTTTCCTCCAACGCATGCTCTACAAAATCACACACAGCTTCCGGTACCGGGAGAGTACGCCACTTACGTCCTTTACCGAACACATCTAAGGTACGTCTTTCTCGGCTGTAGTCCAAGACATTCAATGAATGAACCTCCCCCACCCGCAATCCCATGTAGACCATCAGCAGAAAAATTGCCATATTACGATTTGCATATTTCCCCTCCACCGCGAGCAAAAACGGATGAATATCCTTTTCATCCAGATAGACGGGCATACGATTTTTTTCAGTCTTTGCTTTTTTAATTCCCGCTGCCGGATTTGTGCTGCATAACTCAAATTCCTGTAGCGCTTTAAAAAAACTGTTCACCGCTGCATGCTTCCGGTTCCGCGTACTATCTCCGGCGCCTCCTTCCCGCGCTTTAGACAAATACGACATAACATGAATCTTCTTCACCTGATCGAGTGGTTTATCACGCAACGTGCGTAAAAACTGCTTCACATCCCCTATATAATTTTTTTGCGTATGTATCGTATATCCAGCATCCTTCATCCAGATCAAAAAAGCTTCCAGCTCCTCAGTATATATTTCATCAATTTCTTTTGTTGTATCGAGCTCCACATGTCGCAACTCTTTTTTCATCCCGCTCGCCTCCAATTCAGTTCATATTCCGAAATATACTGTAAAATGATCATTTTCGTCTTATTTTTATCGACAATTCAATCGACATCTTACGCAGGAGAGATTCTAAAAGTCGTTTTAAACCTAAACAGCGTATAATTTATATTATACGCTGTTTTTTAAAGGCTTTTCAAGGGCAAATAAAGCGTTTTTCCTCTTGTTTAGCAGCCGAGCGAAAGCATATAGCATTAAAAAAAGAACCGCATAAATGCGGTTCATATTCGTTATAATTTTGTTCGCCAGTAACCAGAAAGGCACTACTACTTTATAGCAGTGTCAGAATTTGAGCACGCTCTTCTATAATCGCAACTGTATGTTCAGATTGAACACAAATCGAATGATCTATTATTCGAGCTGTCCAGCCGTCCTCTTCCACACAAGAACCCCAACTTCCCATGATAGCCTTTAAATCAGAAAACATGAGACAGTCAAATTATATACATTAAGTTAATTACCCTTAATCCCTTGTTATCGCCAGCATCAGGAAGTATATCTAAGAACTCATGGGGTGAGTCGCTGTCGACACGGCATGGATGATGAGAAAAAGTAATTTGCAGTCTCGCTCCGTTTTCCCTTGATCATCCAGCACGATATACTTAAAGAAGTCGAAAGGCAACCTTATATTCGGCCTATGCTCATTTCAAAAATGTAGGTTTATTCATGACAAAGGGAGTGTTCATTTATTTATGAGTACCGAAATGTTGGAACGTCGAAGTGAAATTCTAAAACGAAACATCCATCAATTGCTGGTTCAGGAAAATCAACACGGCGTGACACGTCAGGAAAATTACACGTTGCATAAAATGATCAGAGAGCTGCATCAAACCTCTCATGCCTTGAATACTTCTCGTTGAGATGAAAGGCTACTAAATCAAATGAACAAATAACCTTCAGCCTCACTTTTTTAGTGGTGTTGAAGGTTATTTGTTGTGTGTAGCCTTTAATTGACAGGTGATACTCTTTCGTAATGTTACCCTTTGGAGCGACTCAGCAGATATAAGAAGTATGGCGCACCAAGAATGGCTACAATCAAACCTGTCGGAATTTCTTTCTGTAAAGGTAAGGATCGTGTGATCGTATCCGCTACAAGTACCAGGAGTGCTCCGACTAAAGCACAGGTTACCAGCAACATTTTATGCTTCGGGCCCACCAGCTTTCTCGCCAAATGTGGAGCCACCAAACCGACAAAGCCGATACCGCCACTAACCGAAACACTAGAACTGGCCAGTCCTACCGCAGCAGCCAGAAGGAGAATACGTTCCTTTTCGATAGGTGTACCCAACCCCGATGCGGTCTGATCCCCCAGATTAAGCACATTCATCACATTTGCTTTGTAGTATGCGAAAGGAAGCAATACAATCAGCCAAGGCAACAGGGCCATTACGAATTTCCAGTTTGAGCCCCAGATGCTTCCTGCTAACCAATTAGCTACAAACGTGTAGCTTTCAGGTGTCAGCTTAAGAGTCATAATGATCATCGCAGCACTGATACCCGCCGCTACACCAATCCCGCTCAGCAGTAGCCTTGTTGGGGAAATTCCTTCGCCTTTCTTGTAAGAAAGCGCGTAGATCAGAATAGCAGCAGCTCCTGATCCAATCAGCGCAAGAGCGGGAAGTAAAAACAATGAATTCGTAGTTTGCATAGATGGAAAAAGCAATACAAACAGCATGACCATCAGCCCAGCGCCCGCATTAATCCCCAGAATACCTGGGTCCGCTAGGCCGTTACGCGAAACCCCCTGCATGATGCAGCCAGAAACAGCGAGGCCTGCACCAATTAGAAGGGAAATAACCATTCGTGGCAATCGGAATTCAAATAGGATTAATTCCTGCTGTGGAGTCCCTTGTCCAAACAAAGTTCTAAATAGCTCCATTGGCGAAAGCCGGATGGTTCCCGTATTCGCACTTATGGTGAACGCAGCAATGAGCAATACGAGCAGAATGACAACAACCATCCAATCATGGATTTTTTTAAGATGACTAGCTTTGGCAATAGCCCCATTCGTAACGTTATTCATCTTACAGTGCCCTCCTTTCTTTACGTGCCAGATAAAGGAAGAATGGAACCCCAATTAAGGCAATAAGTACGCCCACCGGTGTTTCTTCAGGTGCGTTAATCATGCGGGCTGCCAGATCGGCAAACACAATGAGTAAAGCTCCCATAATGGCCGAACACGGAATAATCCAGCGATAATCGACGCCAACCAGCTTGCGGGTTATATGGGGGATAATTAATCCCACGAAACCTATAGAACCAACCAACGACACCGCTGCACCCGCCAGAATCAGAACAAGAATCATTCCGACTACCTTTACCACTCCAGTTCGCTGACCAAGACTCAATGCAATTTCGTCTCCCAGACTAAGCAGCGTAATAGAGCGCGACAACATGAGAGCGCCGATAAAAGCTGCCACAACCCAAGGCAAAACTATACCGAGCTGAACCCACTTGGTTCCACTAAGCCCTCCGGCATACCAAAAGGCCAAATCCTGTCCAACATTAAAGTACAAACTGATCGCATCCCCTAAGGCAGACAACAATGCCGTGACGGCTGCGCCCGCCAATACAAGACGAACTGGCGTAAGACCTGATTTGGATATGGAGCTTGTACCATATACCATCACAACAGCCAGAGCCGCACCAACAAAGGAATACAACATTAACTGTAAAAAGGATGATCCGGGAAAAAGGGCAAAGCAAATCGCCATCGCCAAGCTGGCTCCCGAGTTCAATCCAAGCAAGCCCGAGTCAGCAAGCGGATTTCGAGTCATTCCTTGCATAATTGCACCTGCAACGGCAAAGCAAACACCGATTAAAACCCCACCCAGAATTCGAGGTAGACGGATTTCCCAAATAATTTGATGGTTTTGCAACTCGGGTTTAAAATGAAAAACAGCGTTCCATACCTCTTCTAGCCTAATAGAGGCTGCACCAAAAGATAGGGATAGCGCGATACCGAACGCTAAAAGTCCAAGCCCAACTGTCAGGATAAGCGAAGCCGCCCAAGGTCGCGAGTAGAATTGAGTCGGCGACTGGTTATGTTTACTTTGAGCGGGGCCATCTGATGATTCTGATAATTTCATAACTATTGTTCACCCTTACTGTTGAATAGTATGTAGCTATCACGAACTGTGTTGAAAATGATGTTGATAATGAGAATTATTATCACGCAATCTTTACTATTGTAAATTAATGTGGCAATAGCATCAATAGCAAATTTCGAGGAATGCCTAATGCTCTACCCTATTGTGAAAAAATAAAGCCCTTCGGCATAAATACCAAAAGGCTGCGAACAACACCGAAGCGACTACTTCTGTGCGGCGTTCTCTTTATTCCGCTGGACGATCATATCTGCGATTTCCTCGGCTTGTCCTACAATGGCAATCGGGTCGAAGTACCAATATCGATCCTCCTGGAGCTCAAAAACCTTACCTTGCCGGACCGCATTCAGTGATTTCCATATGCTGTCTCCTTTGTAACCTCTCAAATCCTTGTTAACCGTCAGAAAGATATAAGAGCCTGCATATTGATTAATGACTTCTTTTGACACCGATTTCCATTGAGTCTCACCTAATAATTCTTTTTGGACAAGCGGCGGAGGTGTCAAATTGAGTCCTCTGTATACCGCCTGTCCTCCTCTGCCAAAATTATCACCATATACATAGTATTCTTTATCCGAAGCTTCCATTACGGTGAACGTATCCTCAGGCTGAATAATTCCCTTTAGCTCGTCACGTGCGGCCTGCATCCGCTGATCGTATTGGGCAAGCCATGTTTTGGCTTCTTGTTCTTTTCCAAGCAGCTCACCAAAAGCTGTCAGTTCCTCATGCACATTTTTATACGTTCCATAAGGAATGACTATGGTCGGAGCAATTTTACTATATTTTTCATATTCAGAAGCATCTTTGGAACCAATCAGAATCATATCCGGCTGTAGAGTCAATACTTTTTCAATGGATACACTACCGCGGTCTCCAATGCTTGCAATGCCTTGTACAAGATCCTTCGAAAACGGATTATCCAGATAATATTTAACACTTCCCACAGGTTTAATCCCTAGTGCTAATAAATCATTCTGGTACATATCTACTACAATCCGCTGAGGGTGAACCGGAATCTTAATATCTCCATGAATCGTTTTGACTGTTTTCATTTCCTCTGACTTTTGTTCACTAGAAGTTTGATTCTGCTTTTCATCCGGTTGCTTCACGTTTCCACTACAGGCGGTAAGAACTAAAATGACTGACAGAAGCATCATCACAATCCACATTTTCTTTGTCAAACCCAATCTTCCTCTCTCTATTTTCGGTGTCATATCGACCTATTTACGTTCCATATTGAGCTTGGTGCAGGCGACTATATGCTCCTTTTACTGCCAATAACTCTTCATGTCTGCCTTGCTCGGCAATCCCTTGATCTGCAACTACGATAATGCGGTCAGCATTTTTGATTGTTGCCAGACGATGTGCGATAACGAGTGTCGTGCGGCCTTGGGAAAGCTCTGTCAGTGCCTGCTGAATCGCGGCTTCTGTCTCTGTATCCAATGCTGATGTCGCTTCATCTAAAATGAGAATAGGCGGATTTTTAAGGAACATCCGGGCAATAGACAAACGTTGCTTTTGACCACCGGAGAGCTTCACACCTCGCTCACCGATCATTGTATCCAGACCATCTGGATATGAGCGAACAAGGTCTTCAATCTGAGCTCGACGAGCAGCATCCCAGATTTCTTCTTCCGAAGCATCAAGCTTACCGTAAGCAATATTTTCACGAATCGTTCCATCAAAGAGGAATACATCCTGCTGTACGATACCAATCATGGATCGCAGCGAATCCAGCTTCATTTCACGAATATCCATCCCATCAATGGTAATGCTACCTTCCTCGACATCATAGAAACGAGGCAACAAACTACAAAGTGTCGTTTTACCTGCTCCTGAAGGACCTACAAGTGCTACGGTTTCACCTGCATGGATAGATAGGTCTACTTTGCGTAATACCTTATCTTTGTTCTCGTAACCAAACGTTACACCTTCAAATTGAATATCTCCGTTAAGATAGCTAACTGACTTCGCTCCTGGCAGATCTTCTACATCCGATTCACTTTCAAGCAAATCCAGATACCGTCGGAAGCCGGCAATCCCTTTCGGATACGTTTCGATGACAGAATTAATTTGTTTAATTGGCCCCAGGAATACATTAGACAGCATCACAAATGCGATAAATTCCCCGTAGGTCATCTGCCCTTCGATAACAAACCATGTTCCACACACAAGCACAAACAATGAAACCAGCTTCATTAGTATAAAACTAATCGAGGAATTCCAGGCCATAATCCGGTACGCGATCAGCTTCGTTTTACGAAAACGTCCATTATTCTCAGCAAAACGTTCCATTTCATGTGCTTCGTTGGAGAACGCTTGAACAACGCGAATCCCGCTGACATTATTTTCAATACGAGCGTTATAATCCGCAATATCAGAAAACATACGATGGAAAGCAGCAGACATTTTACGGCTGAAATAAAGAGACAAGTAAATCATGAGGGGTACAATGATGAAAGTCAGTACAGCCAGCTTCCAGTTAATACCGAGCATGATACCAAAGGCTCCCCCCAGTGTCATCAACGCGATGAACAAATCTTCGGGTCCGTGGTGGGCAATTTCCCCAATATCCATCAGATCGTTGGTCATACGGGAAACGAGATGCCCTGTTTTGTTATTGTCAAAAAAGCGAAAAGATTGCTTTTGTACCCGATCAAACAGCTTTTTACGCATGTCCGATTCGATGTTAATACCCAGCTTGTGGCCCCAATAGGTAACCACGTAATTCAGCGCAGCACTTATGACATAAATACCGAGCAGAGCTAGACAGGCATATAAAATCCATTTCCAGTTCCCACTGGGCAGCAAATCATCGACCACCCGGTTGACTGCAAGCGGAAAAGCCAACTCCAGCAGTGCTGCCAGCAAGGCACAAGAGAAATCAATGATGAACAAAGTCCGGTAAGGACGGTAGTATTCAAAAAATCGTCTAAGCATAGCCATGACTTCTCCTTTCTAATTTCAATTGGACTGATCACTTCGGATCAACGGAAAACATTTTAACGGCCTCATCCAGCGATTGGTCAACGGCTAGCGGTGAGTACGTAAACCACGGATCGGCTTTGATGAAATACACTTTGTGGTTCTTGACAGCCGGGAGATTTCTCCACAGTGCACTTTGCTCAATTTGCTTAAGCATTCCGTCCTTGCTCGCATCATCATAAACCAGCATAATAATTCGGTCTCCTGACAATTCAGGCAGCTTTTCCATTGAAATAACATCATAAACATAATTAAATCTCGGGTCCTTCGCCAGCTTCTGGCGTATGTACTCAGGAGGATTCAATTCCAGTGAACGGTAAATAACATGTCCTACATTCCGCGCTCCGTATACCCTTAACACATTCTTATCGTAGGCCATGTAAATCGTAACCGTTTCATCTTTTTTGAATTTTCCAGCCAGCTTCTTTCGACTTTCTTCAGCCTTTTTGTTGAAACTAGCGATCCACTGCTCGGCTTCCTTGTCCTTACCCAGCACGGCTGCGACATTCCGCAGTTGCTCAAATACATCGCCATCTCCAAACGAAACGACCACGGTTGGAGCAATTTTCTCCAGCTGCTCCTTCACTTCTGGCGTGGTATATTCTGTTGTGATGATCAGGTCCGGTTGTAACTCCAGCACCTTTTCTACATTTGTCGGGTTCCCAATATCCGCAACTCCGTCAATCTTATCCTTTAAATAGTCGCCCTCCAACAAATGGGAAGCAGCACCTACAGGCTTAACTCCCAAGGCCAGCATAGCATCCAAATATTGTGTCGTGACGACCCGCTGCGGATTTGAAGGGATACTGATCTTATTGCCAGCAGCATCAGTATATTCGCGCAAGACAACCGCTTTGGATTGCCCGGAAGGATTATTAGTGCTGGTCTTGTCGTTTGTCTGGTTGTTGCTAGCTGCGTTTCCACATGCACTCAATACAACCATCAAAAGAACCACCAGACAGAGCGTGGATTCCCATTTTAATCTGTACCTTTGTTGCACAATATGCATCCTCCTTAGATATATACAATCATAATATGATAGTGATTCTCATTATCATACAATTGTTATTCTATCTTTTACCGTCTCTTCTTACAATACAAAAATAAAAAACTTCCATTTATATGTATGTATCGTCATCGTAGAATAGCCAAAAAAAGGACTGATGCGCATTACAGCATCAGTCCGAAAGCTTAATATGTTGGGCAAGCGCCCTTTTTATTTCGATTGATCCACTAACTCCAGCTTAGCGGGAATTGATGTTTTCACGGTTTTACCTTGAAGTACATCCTTGGCTGCCTGCACCGCCAATTGACCAATAAGCTCGGGTTGCTGAGCTACAGTGGCTGTCAGTTTCCCTTCCTTAATTGATTTAAGCGCATCCTCGTTACCGTCAAAACCGATAACTGGAATGTCCTTACCTGAGCTTTGGATTGCTTCGATGGCACCCAACGCCATTTCATCATTGTGGGCAAATACAGCCTGAACGTCCGGATTGCCTTGCAGCAGATTTTCCATCACGTTCAAACCTTTGGTTCGATCAAAATCGGCCGATTGTTTAGCTATGACTTTCAGATCCTTATCTGCTACTTCATGGAAGCCTTTCCCACGTTCTCGGGTAGCGGATGCTCCTGGAACACCTTCCAGCTCAATCACTTTGGCACCTTTTCCAACTTGATCAATTACATATCGGGCAGCCATTCGTCCTCCCTCTACGTTGTCTGAAGCGACGAGTGCTTTTACGTCTCCTTTGTCAGCAGAACGATCCAGCGTAATAACCGGGATGTTCAATGCATTCGCTGATTGTACCACTGTGGAGATAGCCGACGAATCTGTCGGATTTATAAGTAACGCGTTTACTCCCTGTTGAATCAGATCATCCACGTCATTACTTTGTTTCGCCGAATCATTTTGTGCATCCACAACAATAACCTGCATTCCTTGTTTTTTGGCCTCTGCCACAACTCCGTCTTTGAGAGAGACGAAGAATGGATTATTCAGCGTTGAGATCGATAGGCCAATTTTAATGTCCTTCAGGTTTGCGGCCGCTTTAGGTTTCGCCCATTCGGGCGGTTCCAAGGAACACCCTGTCATGAGCAGGAGCAGCAAGGCAGTCATGATTAATGTAAGCTTTTTCATATTTATGTGTCTCCTTCTACGCAGATTAGGTGTTTTATGCGGATTTTTTACGGTCAATCAATACAGCAATAGCGATGACGATCCCTTTTACCACCATTTGATAAAAAGAGTTAACCCCTAGCAAGTTCAAGCCATTGTTTAGCGTACCGATGATAAGCACACCAATTAATGTACCTACGATTCGTCCGCGTCCTCCCGAGAGGCTTGTTCCACCTAGTACGACAGCCGCAATGGCGTCCAATTCATAAGAAGTACCTGCTGTCGGTTGAGCCGAGTTCAAACGTGAAGTCAGAATAGCTCCCGCCAATGCGGAAAGCATTCCAGCCAGAGAGTAAATCCAAATTTTTACACGTGGTACTTTAATACCAGATACAATCGAAGCCTTCTCGTTACCACCAATGGCATACGTTTTACGTCCGAATGGTGTTTTATGCAAAATGATCCACAGGACAGCAAAGGTAATGAGCATCGTAATCGCTGGAACCGGAATACCGAACTGATAGCCACGTCCGAACAATTGAAATACCAGACTGTCTCCGAGTCCTGTAATAGGGTTACCATTGGTATAAACGAGTGTCAATCCTCTGAAAATGGTCATGGTTGCTAGTGTAGCGATAAACGGAGCCATTTTACCTTTCGTAATCATCAAGCCGTTGACCATCCCCATCACGCCACCCAATGCACAACCGATGATAATCGCCAAAATAGGATCGAACCCGGCCAGCATCATATTTGCGACAAATGCACTGGATAGTGCTAATATGGAGCCGACTGACAAATCAATTCCGCCTGTGAGAATAACGAAGGTCATACCGAACGCAATCAGCGCATTAATGGATACCTGGCGCAATAAGTTCAGAATATTAAGCGGTTCCAAAAAGCTGGGATTTAAGACCGATACGATGATCACCAAAATAATGAGTCCCAACAACGGGCCAAGCTTCTGTGTGATTTGTGACATTTGAAAGCCTTTGCTGCTTTTTGATTCATTCATAGTTGTCATATTACTGTCCTCCTGTAGCTAGCGTCATAATATTTTCTTGTGTAGCTTCTTCCCTGCTCAGCTCTCCGCTGATCTTTCCCTCGTGTACCACGACAATACGATCGCTCATGCCGAGTACCTCAGGGAGTTCCGAGGATACCATGATAATCGCGACTCCACGTTCAGTCAGCTCGTTCATTAACTGGTAGATTTCCCGCTTGGCTCCCACATCCACACCTCTCGTCGGTTCGTCAAGAATGAGTACATTCGGACCAATACCTACCCATTTGGCAATAACCACCTTTTGCTGATTACCACCTGACAAACTGCGAACCGTTGTCTCACCCGATTGGGTTTTAATTTGTAAGCGCTTAATTAGAGTGTTAACAAAATCCAATTCTTTTTTGCCTGATATAAATCCTTTTGAGGTAAAGCTGAAGAGATTTGGCAGCACCATATTTTCCCGGATGGAAAAATCCAGCACCAAGCCCTCATCTTTCCGGTCTTCTGTAATGAAGCCAATCCCTAGTTTCACCGCATCATCCGGCTTACGAATAGACACCTTTTTTCCACGCACATGAATCTCACCACGATCCAAAGCATCCAGTCCAAATAACGCCCGCATGATCTCAGTCCGCCCCGAGCCCATCAAGCCTGAAAAACCTACAATTTCCCCAGATCGTACAGTGAAATTCACATTTTCAAATAACCCTTTATGCGAAGCATTTTTGACCTCCAGCACCACTTCTCCCAATGCAGGCGTTCTTACTGGGTAGCGTTCAGTCAGCTCTCTACCCACCATTTTCCGTACAACCTCATCAAAATTCGTATCGGGAATCGCCTGAGTATCCACCGTTTTCCCGTCACGCATGATGGTAATCCGATCACAGATCGCGAATATTTCCTCCATCCGATGTGAAATATAAACAATCGAAACACCGTCTTTTTTCAAGGAAGTAATAACCTCGAACAGCTTCTGAATTTCCCGTTCGGTTAAGGCGGCTGTCGGCTCATCCATCACGATAACTTTAGCATCTGTCATGAGTGCTTTGGCAATTTCAATCATCTGCTGTTGACCCACTGAACACTCGCCTGCTTCACCGTTCAATGGAAGGTTTACCGAAAGCTTGCTGAATTGTTCATTTGCTAGCGCTTTCATTTTGGAGCTGTCTAGTAAGCCCCACTTGGATGTCATTTCCTTGCCGATAAACAGATTTTCCAGCACAGTCATCTCTGGCCACACATTCAGTTCCTGATGAATAAAAGCAATTCCTTTTTGCTCCGCTTCTTTGGGGTCAGCAAAATAGGTTTCCTGGCCGTCAATGATGATCGTTCCCTCATCTCGCCGATGCAGTCCGATTAAAATATTCATCAGCGTTGATTTGCCTGCACCATTTTCACCCATGAGGGCATGTACTTCTCCTTCACGAAGATCAAAGTGAACACCACTCAGTACCTGATTGGTTCCAAAGGCTTTGTGAATTCCTTTCATTTGAATCTGCATGCTGTACCCTCCTTTGTATTCAACACTGATTTATCCAAAATGAACTCCTGCCTGCAAAATACAATTGGCATACGGCTTAGCTTCTCCTGTACGAATGATCGCCTTTGCATAACGGGTCAGCTCCTTGAATTGTTCATGAGAGCAAAACTCAATGACGGCAGCCTGCTTATTAATCTGTGGCTGTTCTAATTGCTCCCCTGCAAAGTTGTGCATAATATACTGTAATGCTTGCTCATTTTCTTGTTTGATTTCTTCGGCCAGCGTTACTTTTTCGATCACCATATCTGCTGCAATGACATCAACGACGTCCTGAAAGGATGGAACACCCAGTTTAAGGGCCAAATCAATTTTGGTAACGCCTTCAGGAACAGGTAAGCCAGCATCAGCCACGACAATATAGTCAGTGTGGCCGAGATCCGACAGTATTTTGGATATATGACTGTTTAGGATTCCATGTTTCTTCATATTATATTTGCTCCTCCACTTCACGACGGGTTGGCATTCCACCTTGGGCTCCAAATTTGGTTACGGACAATGACGCAGCACGATTAGCAAATTTCACACTGTCGGCCAGCGATTTTCCTTCGGCCAGTGCCACTGCAAAAGCAGCGTTAAACGTATCTCCTGCACCTGTTGTATCAACGGCCTCTACTTTATAAGTAGGAACCACGACTTCCTGTTCTCCGTCGAAGAATCGTACACCGTTGCTGCCCTCAGTCACAAACAGCTTGTTGGGATATTTACGCAACGCTTCTTGCAGGCTCATATCCTTAAACATAATGGCAGCTTCATGCTCGTTTGGCGTAATGTAGGTCGCATTCGCAATTACGCTTTCTTCCACTTCACGAGCCGGGGCTGGGTTCAGCAACAAGGGTATCTGGTATTTCGCACAAATCTCGCTTACGTAAACAACCGTTTCTGTTGGTATTTCCTGTTGAATTAGCACAATATCCGAACTTCGGATGACGTCAAGCGCTTCTTCCACATAGGCGGGTGTCACTTCATTATTTGCTGCTTTTACCACAACAATACTGTTATCACCTTCAGCTAGTACAATATGCGCTGTACCGCTTTCCATATGTGTAACCGGTTTCACATAGCCAGTATGAACATGATTTTCTTCAAAATTTCGTAAAATCTGTTCTCCAAAATGGTCATCCCCTACACGTCCAATCATCGTAACGTTTGCTCCGAGTCGTGCTGCGGCTACTGCCTGATTGGCTCCTTTACCTCCAGGTACGGTTGTAAAGCTTTCACCCAATACCGTTTCACCAGCACCGGGACGTTTGGACGAAGTAACTACGAGATCCATAGAACTGCTTCCGATAATCGAAATTTTAGCCATCATAATCCACCTTTCTCGTCGTTTCCCGTTCTATAAATTTGACGGGCAATTGTATGCTTGAATAGGTAAGTACTTTCGAATGAAGATTAGGTACGCTTGACTTCGTTACTTGTGACTGCTCAATCAACTGAATGAGTAGTCCTGCTGCTTCCCAGCCCATTTCATAAGCAGGTTGTCGGATCGTTGACAAAGGCGGGAATAACAAACTGCTTAATGGTATATCATCAAACCCGATAATTTGAACATCATCCGGGATTTTCTTTCCTAATCTATGTGCCTCATGCATCACCGCTGTAGCCACGATATCGTTACTTGCGATAACTCCGTCCGTATCCGGGTACTTGCTAAACAGCTCTTTGGCCCACGACTCGGCCTCATTGAACGAAAAGGACGTTGTCTCGACCACATGGTAAGCAATTCCGGATTGCTGAAGCTCTTCAACCGCCCCGCGAAAACGGTCTTGTGCTGGACGAATATGTGCAGGGCCCTGCATGACTGTAATTTGTTTGCTGCCGCGGGCAACCATTTCTTGAGCAGCCAAGCAACCGCCATGGGCTCCATCCGCATATACGGAGAGGCTGTCACTGGAAGTTCGATCGAGAAAAACGACCGGGATCTTCAGTTTGGCGTAACAATCGGCATCGGGATCATTGGTAGAAGAAATAACACCAACGACATTATTTTGAACAAAAGTATCCATGTAATCCAATTCTTTTTGACGATCTTCATCACTATTACCGAAAATAATCCGAAAATCATTTTCCTGCATTCGATCCTCCACTCCACGAGCTAACAATGGAAAGTAAGGGTTCGTAATATCCGGCAGCAAGAGACCGATTAATCTGGATTTCTTTTTATACAAAGAACGTGCAACTTCATTAGGCTTGTAATTTAACTGCTTCACAGCAGCCTCAACCTTTCGCCGTGTATCCTCGTGTACATATCCAGTTTCATTAATAACTCTGGATACGGTTGCTACGGAAACTCCTACAAAGCTGGCGACTTCTTTAATTGTTGTCATAGTGTAAGTTCAACTCCAATGTGTAACCGGTTACACATATAAAATATCACAGCATTAATTTTTTGACAAGCATTAATTATTTGCACGTTGGATACTTTAGCTTTATAATTCTTATTGTAACTAATGGAGTTTCACCTTTAAACACATTCTAAAGTGGGGAGCACTACTCTACTCCCGGTTACTCAATAAAATACGTATACATGGAGGCTTTTCCTGATGAATATCGAAGTTTGGTCTGACTATATGTGTCCATTCTGTTATATTGGCAAACGCCGTTTGGAGCAAGTATTACAGAAATTCCCACATCGCGATGAGGTTCAATTGACATTCAAGAGTTTTGAATTGAATCCGAATGCTGTGAGAGATAGTGGTAAAACAATCAATGAAGAACTATCAGCTAAATATGGCGTCAGTCTGCAAGAGGCTCAGGCTATGAATGATCGAATGAACGAAAACGCACGCTCTGCGGGTCTTGATTACAATATTCATGCCATGGTGCCGACAAACTCTCTTGATGCTCACCGCTTAACACTATGGGCTCAAACACAAGGCAAAATGCTAGAGCTGAGCGAGCGTTTATTCCAGGCTGTTTTCATCGAAGGCAAGCATACAGGGGATCATGAAGTGCTGGCAGCGCTGGCTACTGAAGTTGGTCTAGATCAAAAGGAAGCTGCTGCTATATTAGCCAGTGACCGTTTTACCGACGAAGTTAGAGCTGATGAAGCCGAAGGCGCTGAGTTGGGTGTACAGGGTGTGCCATTCTTTGTATTTGATCGAAAATTTGCTGTTTCTGGTGCCCAGCCGGAGGAAGTATTTCATGATGCGCTTCAAAAAGCATGGGATGAACGCTCACCTTTCACCATGATAAGCGGCAGCTCGTCCAAACAGGATACAGGTGGTGTATGTACCGATGAGGGTTGTGAGCTTCCAGGCCGCGAGAGCTGAACAGTCCTTGAATGAACATTTCCAACTCCCTAAATAAATTTTACAAAAGCGTGCCCGCACCCATTAAACCTGAGGCTGGCACGCTTCTTTATTTTATAATGATTTAATCATTCCGCCATCCACAAGGATGGTGCTCCCTGTCAAATAGGATGAAGCTGAAGACGCCAGAAAAGCAACAACTTTACCGAACTCTTCAGGCTCTCCATACCGTCCCAATGGAATGCCCTCTTCTGCTTGTTTTCGAACCTGATCCGTCGTTTGCTGGGTTTTCTCAGCTCGATGCTCGTCCAAGCTACGCACGCGATCGGTTGCAATTCTCCCCGGTGCTACAGTATGTACCAGAATATTATGAGGAGCTAATTCCAGAGACAATGTTTTCGCCAATCCAGCGACTCCAGTACGTAGCGTATTTGAAATGATTAGTCCCGGAATTGGCTGCTTAACTGAGGAAGAAGCAATATTTAAAATCCTACCGCTTTGTTGTTTTTTCATATAGGGTAACACCTCACGGATCAACCGGATATGACTAAGTAAATTTTGTTCAAAGGCCTGCATCCACACTTCATCTGTAAAATCATCAAAGGTACCAGCAGGTGGTCCACCCGCATTGTTAACTAAAATATCGACAGTGCCAAACCAATCGACTGTACGACGGATGGCCTGAGTGATATGTTCTGGTTTTGTTACATCGCAAACTACATATTCAACTCGGCTACTCGCTGTTTTCAGTAATTCCGCCTGCGTTCGCTGAAGCTCTGCCTCGTTCCGTTCTGAAATGACGACATTTGCACCCTCACGTGCCAGTTCCCTTGCGCTTGCCTTGCCGAGTCCTTTACTGGAACCTGCAACAAAAGCTGTTTTTCCCGTTAATCCTAAATCCATCTATGACACTCCCTTTTCTCAGTGTTCTTTAATTGTACACATGACCAGCACATAATGCGAATAGCCTGGTAGTGTCATAAGGCTATCTATCTTCTCACCATTAAAAAGAATACGAAATCAATCATGCAAAGTAAAACAAAAAGGCCTGACATTTAGTCAGGGGCCCTTTTTGTTTACAAAATGTTTGTTACAGCACGTTATGATGTTGATGCAGGTGTTGTTGACTGCTCGTATACGACAACGGACTGGCTCTCAGGCTCCCATTTAACATTTGTCCCCAAGGCCTCTCCGATTACCCTTACAGGTACCATTGTCGTCCCATCCACTATGGATGCTGGCTGTTCGATAGAATACGGCTGACCGTTTATATATGCTTTCGGACTATTAACAAATAATTTGACGGACACGCCATTACGGGTGACAGTAACAGCCTTTTCTTGTGAATCCCAGGAAACCTTTGCATCCAAAGCTTCGGAAGCTGTTCTAAATGGAACAAGTGTGGTCCCATTGCGGTTAATCGGTTTGGCATCGTATTCTTCACCATTCACGAACAGCTTCATACCCGACGGCCGTCCTGCCTTCTTCGAGAATTCACCCAGCTTTTTGTAGCTGTCCAGATCGGACACATTAGCCAGTACCGCCTCCTCCTGCATGTAAACGGCATCTGTCACATTTCCGTTTTCAGCCAGTAGCTCAGCTGCCTCAGTCAGTGCTTTACCAGAATTCCGGATCAATTCAAGTTCAGCAACCTGCTCCGAAGTCAAACGGTCCGGGTATTTCGTAAGCAGCAGATTCGCAATAACCGCTCCTGCCGGCTTATCCTTCGTATTTTCTACCGCGTGAAGCAGGCCCTTGTAACCGTTGCGTCCCTTGTGACCATTATGGTCTTTGGACTCCCCGTATGTATCATCCGTTACTGCAACAGGTTCAGTTTTTCTGATTTCTGCGTGTTTGTCTTTTTTACTGTTTTCGTCCTTTTTACCGGATGCTTTATCCTTTTGTTTTTCGGACTGATCATTGTCTGAGTCATGGGGATTGATTAGCTCTTCCCCGCTCTTTTCATTCCCGTCTTTAACAGACGTCTTTGCTTCCTGTTTGTTCTCCTGATCATTTCCGCGTCCCTGCTTGGCTTCAGCGGTTCCCGCTGTCAATCCCAAGACCAGTATACACGCTAGTAAAGCTGTCCAAGTGTTTCTCATGATGCGATTCCTCCTTATAGTAAAGACCGGACTCAAATGTCCCTAGATGTATTAACGGCTTCTCTAAGCTGATTTTTTATCTTTTCTTATCTAATGTGTGAGACACCACTATAGCTGCAGTCCAGATTGCCAAAACCACTATAAAATTTTATTATGCGCCTAACCTATTTACACAGTATAATGAGAAAATGCCCATGCATTTTTAAGAAACGGCCTTTACATTCGCATAATAGAAAGAAGATGAAACAGACATGTTCGGCACCATTCTTTTGGACGTTGTTTTACCTATTTTTGTACTTATCGGTTTTGGTTGTATCATGCAATATTATTTTCGACTGGATTTGTATACCTTAGCTAAAATCAATTTTTATTATATCACCCCCGCAGTTGTGTTTACGGGTCTATATAACTCGGAAATTTCTTTAATGCTCATGGGTGAGGTTTCACTTTTTTATGCCTTGTACATAGCTATTCTGTACGTAATCAGCACTACCGTCGCCAGATCGTTGAAATACAGCCCCGGAATGCGTGGAGCTTTTACAAACAGTGTAATGCTAGATAATTCAGGAAATTATGGTCTGCCAATCAATCAGTTGGTGTTCAAAGGTGATCCGCTGGCCATTTCCGTTCAAGCTCTGATTATGACCTTTCAAAGCTTTGTCACATTTACATACGGTACTTTTGTTGTGCAAAACGGCAAGGCCAATACTCGAAAAATATTAATTAATTTTTTAAAAATGCCTGTTCCTTATGCACTTGCGCTAGGTTTGCTCCTAAATCTGCTGCATAGTCCGTTGCCTAATATACTGGCTGAACCTTTGAATTATATTAGTCAGTCGATGGTTGCTGTGGCTCTGCTTACTTTGGGAGCACAAATTGTGCAATATCCCTTTCGTTTGCGCCGGACAGCCGTGTATATCAGTATGATACTACGCCTGATTGCAGGTCCACTAGTCGGTTTTATGCTCGTCTTGCTGCTGGGTCTTAAGGGGATTCCCGCTCAAGCCTTGCTCATTGCATCGGGTATGCCTACCGGCGTTAATACAAGTATTTTGGCGGAAGAATATAAAAATGAACCCGATTTTGCCGCACAAACAGTATTACTTTCTACGATTATGAATGTCATTACGATGACATTGTTAATTTCAGCATCCCGGCATCTTGTTTAAGGTGTATGATAAATATAAAAAATTTGATTAGAGACGCTTTTTGTCTAAAGACAGGAGCGTTTTTTTTGAAATAAAGGAAACTTATGTTCCTATTAGTTTTCCTTTTTTCTACTTAAAGTGGTGTGTTTGCTTTGTGGAGATTGTATGCGAGAAGGAGTTTTTTTCCTATTATGAATTTTTCATATAATGAAATAGTTATATATTTAAATTTGAATCTCTATTATTGCTGTTTTCAACTTGTCGTTGCTTTTTCCCCGAAAAAAGAATGCGGGACAACAAGATCGTCAAAAATAAAGCCAGCTCACTCATTAGAGTGGCTGACTTAGGATTATCCTTATTAAGGTTTAGGGCTCAATTCCCCATTGCTTGCTTCCAGACAGATAAGCGGTTATTTTATCAGAATCTTGTAAACTGTTTGCTGTAGGATTAAATGAATAATCATCGGTCTGTGTGTAACTGCTCCAGTCCTCTTTGGATATCCGGGTTTGCAAATCCACACTTTGACCAGGCTCTAAAGAACCCGCAGCCGATTTAAACCCAATTTCTGCATAAGAATCTGCCCCTGGCTTCGCATTGGATAATGTTTTGAAGCTAGCAATCACATTCCCTGTACCGGCGCTCGACCAATCCGTGAAGAAATTTTGTGTTTTCTCCCCGTTAATGGTGTAATAATAACGCAATGTCACGTCTGCTAGGGAAATGGATGAGGTTCCCGTATTGGTTATCTTAAATTTGGAACTGATTGTATTGCTTGTGGCGGATACATTCCCATTGAAGGTTTGCACCTTCAGAACGCCCTCGCCTGTTCCCGGCTCACCTGGCGTATCTCCTTTCACCGTAATCGTAAACAATGCATCATTGCCTGTACTAAAATGGAAGTTTAGTGCTGTCTCTCCTTTAGGAAGTTTAGATAAATACTTGTTGGTAAGAACGACTGTTTCCTCACTAAGCGTATAATCTTCACCTTTGTTCAACACCATATTCCCCTGCTTGATAGCTTCTAGCGTATTGCCGTTAAGTGTTAGCTTGACAGTAATATCCGTATTGCTGTTATTCACTCCATAGGTTGCAGTCGTTGGTGTAATACTTGCTTGTCCGGTAGATGGCTGATCACCACCCACACGATCTGCCACCATAATGCCGCGGCCATTCGTTCCCAGATAAGCACGTCCATAAACCCGTGGGTCCCCAATAATTTTGGTCACTCGAGCATATTGATGTTTGTCATCATTAATGCGCGCCCAGTTTGCACCAGCATCGTCCGATCGGTAAAATCCACGTGTACCATCAATTTTACCAACGATAAATACCGCTGCATTCGTGCGGTTCGGCGCTGCCTTGCCAAAGCCTACAAAATCCGCTTCCTGCACATTAGAGAGCTTGGTGAACGTAGCGCCGGAATCTTTGGAATGCCATAAACCATATGGCCCCCCATCCTCGGAGCCTCCGGCTAACCACACATCTCCTTCTGCTCCTCGTACAGCATCAATATCAGCATTGCCTGCTGTCGGTAAGCCAGTTACCGCTGAAGGCGTAAAGGATACGCCTCCATTGGTGCTCACATATATTTTCCCGGAGGCAAATGCGTAATATTTATTAGGGTTCACTCGGTCAGAGACGATCTTTGCATTTGCTGGAATCCCTGTGCTTACTGTCCATGAGTTGCCGCCAGTTTTGGAGTAAAACACACCTTTGTCTGATGTACTCCACAGCAAGCCATTACCATCAGCCGCTACGGCGATACTGCCTCCTCCTGCTGTACCCGAAGGCTCGCTATTTGCTTTATACCAGTTGGCTCCGCCATCATTGGAAAAACCGATGGATTTGGCATTTGGATCTTTTTTGTAATCCGCTTTACCTACCCGGGCCATAAAGGAAGGGTTCAGTTCGGCATAATCAATGCTTTCGCTGCTTGTAAAGGTCGGATTATCCAGCATTTTAGCTGGAGCCTTGAATAAATCGTCATGTCTGAATCCAGAGACATCACCTACTGCGCTTACCAAAGGCGCACCGGTTGGAGGGCTCACCAGGTCCAAAATCGCCGTTTCCTCTATCCCTTTAGCGGCTACTGAAATATCCAGCTTCCCGCCTTTATCCCAATTGGTCAGATTTTTAGAGCCATAAATCGTAGCTCCGGTGCCGTACAACATATGGTCTGAATTAAATGGATCTATCTCCAGATCACCGATCATCCACCCCAGCTTGGGCGATGCTTCCGGTGGAGCAGGGTTGGCATTGAAAGTCAGCCAAGGCGCACCACTTATATCCAGATTATATTTCAGCTTGCGAGACGGATAACCATCAAATTCCCAAATAGGACTCCAGGTTGCCCCACTGTCAGTGCTGCGGTAAATCGTTTCATCCGGCCACCAGGCATTCAACGTAGCAACCATAAGTGTACCTGGCTTCTGGGCATCCACCGTCAGTCCACCATATCCAAAATGGTTGTCCGCGCTACTGCTACCTATGGGGCTAATGTTAGTCCACTGCTCGCTGGCTGTATTCAATTTCCACAGTTCACCCTTTAATCCATCATATGGACCTGCTCCATCGCTATAAGAAATATACAGATTGCCGTCCGGTGATAACACACCGTGATGTGGCAAATAGCCCGTAGGCTGTCCCGCTATAGCAGACCAGGTTGTCCCGCCATCTGTACTGCGATAGACACTTTGCTTTTTATCTGCTACACCTACATAGATCGTCTGCGTTGCTTTACTGGAAGAGCCTGTTTTTTTGTCAAAAGTGATCCAGGCTAAACCGACAATGTCGCTGGTATATTCATTGGAAGGGTCCTGTACATACGTCCCTGGATTTGGGAAGCTGCTCACCTTGCTCCAAGTTACTCCGAAATCAGAGCTTTTCCATAGTCCATTACCACTTCGAGCTCCAAAGAACAAAATATTATTCTTATTTGGATCAATCGTCAGACGTTCCCCCATCGAGCGCCCCGGCATATTGCCCCCCACCTTAAAAGGAAGCTTGGTTGTCTGCCACGTATTGCCCCTGTCGGTGGAACGCATAATTTGCCCGTTTTGTTTATCCCATGAATTAGTATACGTACCTGTAGCTATATATACACGATTTGGATCAACAGGATCTGTCGCTAGTGCATCGACACCATTTTTGTTCCAATCCTCCCAGCCCACAGAATCCGTCAGCGGAATCCAACTCTCATTGGCAGCATTCCAGCGGTAAGCCCCTCCAATATCTGTCCGTGCATAGATCAGGTCTTTTTCCGTTTCATTAAAAATAATGCCAGGTACAAAACCACCACCTCCACCCGTAACGACACTTTTCCAACTGTAATCGTCACTTGGAGCAGCATGAGTCGGCGCTATCATTCCTGTCCAGGAAGTACCCGCTACCACAAGCGCCAAACAAGCAACTTTCAACCTGTTTTTTGCCTTAGTCAATGAATTCAACCTCCTTCTTCATAATCATTTGAATATACGAGTCATTTTGAGATAAAAAGTAATCAGCAGATTCTGAATTCGTCCTATCGTTATCGTTGCTTCTCACAATTCTGACAAATGTTCTCTTAGACTCACCCCCATTCATCCCAATAAATAGGGTGCAACATTCGCTTTGTTAGCGCTTACATTGTTGTCTTGCTCAATAGATTCGTCATCTTTTTCTCATTTCCTTGTGCGAAAAATCAAGATAATGCGATATTATCTCCTGCTCCGCAGCTTATAGTACGAGGTTTAGACTTCATTCAGAGTTAACACCTTTTATTTATTTCTATTATGAATTTTTCATATAGTGAATTAATTACTTTATTTTCATTCTTTATGGGTGTCAAAATACTTGGATTTACAACAAAAAAACCGCGCTATGCGCGGTTCCAGCTTCCATTACTTCCGTTAATACTGGCTTTAGTCATAAACATATGCATATTATTGCAAGTATTCAAGCGCCAGAGCTAAAAAAATATGCCCTGAGACGAGCAATGCCCGCTCATCAAAATCAAAGTGAGGATGGTGATGAGCAAAATGCGTTCGTTCATCCTCATTCCGGGCACCTACATGAATGAAGGCTCCTGGTCGTTGCTCCAAATAATAAGCAAAATCCTCTGCTCCCATGACCGGCTTCAAATCCAAAAAAGCGTCTACTCCATACAGTCTGCCGATGAGCTCGCGTACACGCTCCGTTTCGGCTTCCGCATTCACCAAAGAAGGATAGCCATTCAAATAGTCCATTTCGTATCCGGCATGATAAGCCTCAGTCAACCCCTTAACGATACTGCGAATTTCATTCTCGACTTCCTTACGCACTTCCTTATTAAACGTACGTACGGTTCCTTCAATTTTGGCCTTATCTGCAATCACATTAAAGGCAGTTCCAGCTTGAAATACCCCAATCGTTAATACTGCTGATTCAATAGGGTCCACCCTACGACTAACCACCTGCTGCAACCCGTTCACAATTTGGCTGCCGATAACAATAGAGTCCACCGTCTGATGCGGTCGTGCGCCATGCCCACCTTTACCGTTGATCTGGATCGTAAACGCGTCGACAGCCGCCATCGCTGGCCCACTCTTTAATCCAATTTTACCAAAAGGAATTTCAGACGCGAGGTGAATACCATATACCGCCTCTACCCCATCCAGACAGCCATCCTCAATCATAAACTTGGCTCCGCCAGGCGGTTTTTCTTCTGCATGTTGAAAAATAAACACAAGCTTTCCCTTCAACGCCTCACGGTTATGGCTCAACACGCGTGCTACTCCAAGTAACGCAGCCGTGTGACCATCATGACCGCAGGCATGCATAACACCCGGAACGGTCGATTTATAAGGCACATCCTTTTCATCCTGAATGGGAAGTGCATCAAAATCAGCACGAAATGCAATCGTTCTACCTGGCTGACCGCCTTCTAAAAACCCGAGCACGCCGTTTCCACCCACATTCGTTCTTACCTCAATACCAAAAGAGCGCAATTGATCGGCGATAAAAGCAGACGTATTCGTTTCTTCAAAAGAAAGCTCGGGATGCTGATGTAGATGTCTTCTCCACGCAATCAGCTCTTGTTCACCATCTTTTAATTCCTGAACCCATTTTTCTAGCATAATACCCTCTTTTCCTATTGAATTTATATACTTCTATCCTTATCTTACCATGAACGGCCTGTAGAATGTAGCTCTCCTATCATAGAAGACTTGAATTGACAACAAAAAAGAGCCGATAGGATACTCTCCCCAACTCTTTTTCATTACTAACTTATCTATTTAGAATTTTTCAGGTATTGAAAAACTGACTAATGTTTCCTCTTACGGGATGTGTCTGTTCCCTGTACTCACCTTTCGTATAGCTTCCAATCACCTTACGCCAAAAAGATTGTGCCGGCCTATTTGTGCTCATTTGGGTCACCTTCCAACGTCCGTTAAAACGTCCAAACAGCTCATGAGCCGCCCAAGTCCCAACCCCATTATGCCGATAAGGACGAAGTACAAAGAACTCAGCCATGTAGTAGTCAGCTTCTCGATTGCTGGACATTCGGTCAACGAGTGCAAAGCCCACAGGAACATCCTGTCTCCAAATCAGAAATGGCAACTTCTGTTCACCGCTCGTCCAATATTGATACAAGTCTGGATAAGCCGGGAATGTCCCCTTCTCAGTGACATCAATTCGAAGATAGGCTGTAAAATCGTATAAATAAAATTGCATGAGCTGTACAATAATGTCCTTTTGCGACTCCGGTACACTCTTAATAGACAGCTTCAGTTCCGATTTGATATTATACCCCATACTTTCACCTCTCTTGGCGGTTCAATCCGTTCTTTAACTTCGAATTACATCCCATCCAGTGCTGTTCAAAATATGCTAAAATACATATATATTATGACCGGACGAGGTGGAACCCAATGAATATACAAAAGATCATCGACCGGCGCAAACTAGATGAAAAAATGCCGGGATTACCATGGTACGTGCAGCAATTTATGGATTATAAGCTGCCCGACCTGTCCCCTTCCACACTACTAGAATATGTGCGGGATTACGAAGCTTTCTTTTCATGGCTTCGCTCGGAAGGCTTGTCTGCCGGAGAAACGAATGCCCAAGTTACACTTGAAGAGTTGGAGACACTTCACATGGACAGTATTACAGGCTTTCGATTATTTCTGTCTACTAAGCGCGAAGGCTCCAACTCCCGTATAACCATTTCACGTAAGCTATCGTCTCTGCGTTCGCTTTTTCATTATTTAAGTCAGATCGCTGAGGATGAAAATTTTTATCCATTGCTCAAACGCAACATTATGGCCAAGGTCGAAATCAAGCGTATACATAAACCCAAGGATACGGCGGCCAAGCTTAAAGGTAAAATACTGGAAGAGGAAGAACTGCTTGAATTCATCGGTTATATTTATGAAGGCTATGGTCAGGATTTAGCCGATAACAAGCAGGCGCTATACTCCTATGAACTAAATAAGGAACGGGATGCCTGTATCGCCAGCCTTATTTTGAACTCAGGCCTGCGCGTATCTGAAATCGTCAATCTGAATCTGGATGATTTAGACATAAACAATAAATTATTATATGTGTATCGCAAAGGCAATAACGACGAAACCTTTAAAACGCCGGTGTATTTCCGCGAGCAATCCAAAGATGATCTCGTACTTTATTTGTCCCTGAGACATACCCGTTACCGCGCCCCAAAAAAAGAAAAGGCTCTCTTTGTCACACGTCCTAACGGGAGTACAGAAGGCAAACGGATGACCAAAAGAGCGATTCAGGCAATGATCATCAAGTACGCCAAACGGTTCGGCAAGCCATACCTTACCGTGCATAAGCTTCGTCATTCCTTTGCTACTGATTATTATTTACAAAATGATATTTACAAAACAAAGGAGCAACTGGGGCACGCTTCGACAGAAACAACAGAAGTGTATGCCCACCTGACTGACAAAACCATGTCTCAGGCGATCGAACGGCGGGTAGAGACTCTAACTGACTCAGCCGATTGATGTCTCACTCCTGCTCGTTCCTCGCTCCTTCTATCTGCTTTTGAATCTGTTCGAGTAGCCAGCGGCCTGCGGGTCCGTTGGCCTCGGCAGGAAATATTTGTATCATTTCATCTGAGTAGTGACGTTGAGCCCAATCCATTTGATGCTCCCAAACAGCTACCCCCTGTACATTTGTCAGCTTACCGGTAAGCTGAGCATCCGACTGCTCTCGCATCATGACCAACTTCGGATAATCCTCCTGCTTGAAGCCTTCCAGCAACACACAATCATAGGCCTGAAAATGCCGTATCAGCTTGGTAACAGGCTGACTATTCTCCTCTAAAATAGCTGTTCTTCCAGCCGAGACAATAGCTACGCCTTCAGCCCCCGCCTGTCGGTGCTTGTACGTATCTGTACCCTCATGATCCATTTCAAATTCATGTCCATCATGCTTGATCACTGCTACGCGTAGACCTGACTTCTGCACATAACGAATCAATCCTCCGAGAAAGGTCGTTTTTCCCGTATTTTTGAATCCGACGATTTGACATACAAATGGATGTTTCGTATTCACGTCACCTGTCCACCTTGTAACACCAGTACACGCACCTCTTCGCCTTCGCGTAATCCTTCTGTTGTGGGAGGAATCACGATTAGACAGTCGCTGTCCTTAATGGTCACCATGACACTAGATTCATCTACTCGCGCAGGAATCGCGTATACTTGCCCACCACGTATCTCCAAAGAGCTGCGTACAAAGCGTGTATAGTTGTTTACCTTCGTATAATCTGCGCCTAACTTCGCCATCCAGGTTTGTAAATATGGATGTGCCGAAGATAACATCATTTGGATCGTCGGCCGTACAAACAACTCACAGCCTACAAAGCACGCACCAGGGTTGCCTGAAAGCGCAAATAACAGCTTACCGTCAATCACTGCGGCTGTAGTCACACTTCCTGGACGCATCGTAACCTTGTTGAACAGCATATTCACATCTTCCTGTCGTACCAGGTCACCCATAATATCAAAATCCCCCACCGATACTCCTCCACTCGTGACCACGATATCATAGGCAGCTATCGCTTCACGTACAGAGGTACGGGCAAGGCTCAAATCATCATGAATGGCTTGTAAAATGAACGGCTCTCCTCCTGCCTCTCTGATTTGAGAAGCCAACATATATGTATTACTGTTTCGAATTTTCCCCGGTTGTAACGGCTCATCCACTGCAAGTAATTCCGATCCTGTAGAAAAAACGGCCACCCTTGGCTTCCTGTAAACAGGTACCCGATGTACTCCAAAAGTAGCCAGTACCGAGATGTGCCCCGCTCCCAGGCAGGTTCCCTTACTAAGCAAAAGCTGACCTTCCTGAATCTCATGACCAATCTGTGTCACATTTTTGCCAACTTCTATACGCTTCTTCAAGCCGACATATGTCTGTCCATTTTCCTCACGCAGCTGTGTCGCTTCCAGCATGACAACCGTGTCCGCTCCTTCAGGTAATTGCGCTCCTGTCATGATGCGGGCAGCCATTCCAGTCTCCACCCGCTTGTCCGATACGGTGCCACATGGAATTTCATCAATTACATGCAGCCAGATTTCCTGACCGGACGAGCACACTTCGGTGTCCGAGCCAAGGATCGCATAACCGTCCATACCTGAACGGCGAAAACGAGGATACGGGTGTGGTGCGGTCAAATCCATCGCCAAATAACGTCCATGCGCCTGCTCCAGCTCTACGTCTTCCCTTTCACCCTGTTTAACATGACTAGCTATCCTGCTTTGTGCCTCTTCCACCTGAACTGCTTTACGCTGGAATTTTTCTGCATTTAATGATGTATGATTCATATTTTCACTCCGTTCTTCTAAAATGCCCTCTTTCTGTTATAACGCTAAAACCGTTATCTGGCAAATCCGAACGGTATTTATTGAATTGCTCCAAGTCTTTATCCGCCAAAAAACAGCCTGGATATCATATCGCGGCTGTTTTTGGTAGATTTCAGTTTTTAATTTTGCGTATCATCCGGTCATTTCTCTATTTTATTAGTTTATATTAATTTTTCCGAAATAGATTGAATCTATTGAAACCTCATATAACGAGGACATTTGCTGTGCTCGAGCTATTGTTAAATCGGATGAATCTTCCTCTATATGTTTTAATTCATTCATTGACATACCAAGTATATTGCAAGCTATTAACTCACTATATCCTGAAGCGAGTCGTGCCATCTTTATTGTATAAAAGCTAGTGCAAGTTACATTTTTATTTTTATCTGCGACCATCCAATCAACTCCACAATATAATTGATAAAAAAGTAATTTACCTGTATACTCTGAACGAAACACTTTCCCCTGTTAGGAGCAAGTAAGGTGCAAAAACTTACTCGGGGGAAATGCCTTTTGAAAGAGGAGCTCAAATCTCATGGACGCACTCAATCTTGGCTCGCCCGACGAACTGGATATTCGCGGCAACAAATATCCAACTGGATCGCGGGACGTGACAAAATGTCATTCGAGGCGGCAGTCCTCATTTCTAGGATATTGGAATGTAAAGCTGAGGACTTATATGAGTGGGAACTTGCCTGACAAACAGGCATTTCCTTCGGGCCGATTGTAAATGCCGGCATTTACATTATATATCCTGCTTTTACCCTCCTTTTCTTTTATGTAGATTGTTTATACTTTGATTTAAAAGATTGTTATTTTTTTCATAATCAATTTTATCACATGGAAAATGATTAAAAACGGGAAATATGTCGAATTAAATCGAAATTATCCGGCTTATCCTAGTCTAACTGATTATTGACTTATTCATTTAAATATGCTAGCAAAAATGACCCCTGAATTTTCATGGGTCATTTCCACAATTTCCTAAGCGCTTTAAGCTTATTATGAGACATAGAGCAAGTGAAGTCAGATCCTTCGAATCGTACTAGACCTCCAAATGCGTTAGACTCAATCTCACAAACTAAGTCGAGATTGATCAGGGTATCTTTATAAGCTGGATATAGATACGGAAAAGCTTCCCTGCAAGCCTGTACGGTTAGCCCGATTGTATAAGAACGATCTCCAGAGTTGAAACGCGGGACATAGTAATTTTTTTTAGGTTCCCACATATCCACACTATGCATATTCATTACCTTAAAAAAACCGCTCACTGCTGCCTTACCCACTACCTTAATTTCCGATCCGAAAATATAACGAATTTCTCTATCGGCATTCATTGCATCTGCATATATTTGTTTCCACCGAGATAAATTTGCTGAATTTATACTTTCCTTAATATCATGATTTTTAAAAACAACCTGCCCCCCTCCATAATCTCCCGTAACGATCTTGTCCACTTGTGTTATGTTAACCAAATTAGATCCGTCCAAATTGCAAAAAGTGGGTAAGCCTACAGAACATTCATGGAGGGTGGTAGGAACAGTAAATCTACCATGAGAAGTATGAAAAAGCGGGATATGATAATTGCTTTTAGGCTTCCACAATTCAATCGCAACAAGGTGATTTTCACAAAAAAAAGAGCAATCTCCAAGTGAATTGTCATCAAGCAATTGAGTGGCTAGGATTCGCTTTTCCTCTTCCATTAAATTCAGTTCTTTTCTTTTTTCTTCAGCTCAGCTGGTACCGGTTTAGCGCCAAATATTGTTTTTTCTTTTTTGGTAGATTCGTTAGCGTATTTCCCAAGGCTGATATTTAAAGCTCTCGCCAATTTCTTATCCATTTTCGCTCACCTCCTTTCCATAAAGGTAGGATACTGAATGCTTGTATAGCTAAAGCTAAACATATTATGTGTGATTGTATAAAAAAATTTAATGTGCAAACCAAAATACATACCGTTTTATAGTATTTGTGGTATTTGGTCTTATGGATATAAATAAAATGATTGGGAGCATAAACTACAAATACGAGTAATGAACAAGCGTTTATAATCAAACTCGTTGATAAATTCAAAAAAATGAAGGGTATAGTTACACATATTGCCGTTGTAAAACAGACACAAAGTGTAAGGTTGCTGAAGTGTACCCCTCCTGAAAATCTCCTCACAAGCATGATTGTAAGCAGGGCTAATAATGCCCCCAAAAAATGTCCTGTTATCCATCCTATAACTGCGACCATGAGCACTGCTGAAATTTCGGTAATTTTTATACCAATCGCATACTCCATCACTTCAACACTTGTGGGTCCATCAGGATCAGCTTTCTTTATTTCTGATGCGATGTGCCTCGATAGCGTTTCTAGCATCCTCGTAATCTCCTTTCTCTGATAAGAAGTACGATATTCCAAAAGTTAGTAATGAGATGGAAAGTAATCCTATCGTTATGGAGTTATAGAGCATATACAAAGTAACAAAAATAGTGACAAATGATATTAGGGACCCTATAATGAACATTTTATTTAGGGATGCTAGGTAATTTTCACCTTTCAAAAAATCATGTGAGGGTTGAATGATAAATGAGAATCCAAAGTTATATTTCCCCATCACAAAAGAAATAAAGTACGCAGTAAGGATGGAAGACAACTGTATAACGTATATAGAAGAGCCAGCTGTATCACTTATAACACCTGGTTGTGCTACTCCGAAAAAGTTTGCAAATATATATACAAATAGCTGTAGGTTAATGTAAGCTGTAAGACCGGAACCAGCAGAAAAAGCCGCAAGATATGTTTTGATCCCTAAACCAAATCTTAAAAAGAGAACCATTAACAAATACTGAAGCGGAAAATCTAATTTAGGCATGCCTATTACTTCTCTCATGAGAAAGGAAAACAAAGTTATGCCAATTGCATAGAGAAGTATTTTTCTTCGATTTTCCCACACGGGGAGCATATAAAGCTTCAAGACCAGAGTAACTGCCGCTAAAGCATCGAAAAAACCAAGTAAAATATATAAAAAAGCAGATAACACAGTTACATCATCCTCCTATTTCGCCTGATGTAATTGTATATTTTACTAATAGATGTGGCAATGAAATAATCTAGTAAATTGGAATTTTTTGTATAAATATGAGGTGAAATTTTCTTCCCCTGGCTTTCTTCTTCAAACTCGACACCCATTCATGCTAACAAAAAAAGTCACCCCAAGTGAGCGACGTTGCTTTTGCTAATGTATTATGTTGGTTTTTTTTCGATATCAAGGTTATAATCTACTTAATTTGGGGCGGAGGGATTATAGTGGCTTTAAGTGACAATTTTAAAAAATTACGTATAAAATATCATTTGACTCAACAAGAGCTTGCTGAGATCGCTGGGGTTACCAATAAAGCAATTTCAGCTTGGGAGAGCGGACTTTCTGAACCACGGATGGGTGCTATAGAAAAGATAGCTCGTCATCTCCATATCAAAAAAAGCAACATTATTGAAGACGATGGTATTGAACACATAAGCTCTGATCAAGTGTAGGTCAAAGCAGACGGCAATAAAATCGAAGTGAGGGAGCACCGTTCAATTCACTTAGGTTATATCAAACTACAAAAAAGGAACTGTGCAACAGCTCCACAGTTCCGCAAACAACTTTAGAAGAAAATATAATATTACCCATTATCGTCGACTTCGTCGGCTTATTTTACCTGAACCGCTACGTGTTTTGGGCTTACTATAAGATTTACGCGGCGAATCAAATATGCTGGAACCGCCGCTGTCGCTCCGGTCACGTGAAATCGAGCCTCTGCTCGGTGAACTGCTGGACCCTCTGTCGAACAAACTTCCGCTTGACCCAACGCTAGAATCCGAGTTCTTCCCTCTACGGGTAACCGAACCTTTCCGCTCCACCGTAATCGGCGGAATCGCCTTTTTCTCCTGCACTGTAGGAGCACGATATTGGCCCTGAGAAGGTCGGTATACATCTCTGCTGGAGTAGCCCCGATAGGAGCCTGAACCACGCAAGGAATCAAACAGAGCATCCAGCACAGTTGCGGTTAAGTATCCTTTTAGAAAGCTTGAACTGTAATTTTGTTCGACATACTTTTTACTATCAATTTCAATGAGTGTATCTTCCTTCTTAGCTGGATCTTGCTGCAAATGGTACCACTCATCGCTATATACCAGAAACATCCGCTCATTGCTCTGCGGTGACATTTGTTCCGGTGTACGCTGTTCTTTCAATTCCTCCGCTACTTCCGGGACTGTCTTGCCAGCTGCCCGGTATACATACGAGGTTGAATTTCCGCTGCCACTAACCGATTCCAGCGGATACGTATCCTTTACACTTGGCGCGCCGCAGCCGCTTAACACGGATACGAACAAGCTCAGCGCCACAAAGACCTTTAATGCATACTGCCAGGTGCGTTTGCTCATGTGTAACCCTCTCCTAGCTTGCCCGAATAACCTTGACGTCTCCGGTAATCACTTCTTCTCCTTCATAAAGCATAAAGCGACCGTCCTGCCACTCTACTCGCAACAGATGGTAATTATCAGACTGGTACTGCCAAACATGCTGCTCTCCACCCTGTCGGAAAGGAGCACGGCCCATGACAGTAACTTGCCCAGAATACTGCTCCTCTAAATGATACGTTGTATCATCCAGCTCTAAAATGGTCGGCACTTCCTCGGGGTTGTCAAGTCTGCCGTCGATGGCCTGATATAGTCCGAATTGTAGTGTTTCCCGTTCCTCTATATGAAGATAACTGATTTGATTACCATCCTGAAGCGTCAAAACAACGGCATTCCGGGCACGATTATGTACACGACCTACCACTTCATAGGTGACAAGCGAAACTTCACAGATATCACCTGGATTTAAGTGAAGCATGCTTTTCTCTGCTTTTGGCGGCTCTGGCTTAGCAAATAGATTTGAAATTCGTTTCCAAACACTCATGGTTATATTCCTGCCTTTCTTAGCCTAGAAGCATGCTGTAATGATCAAGGCGCCAACCAGATGCAGCGCTCCTGAAAACAGGCCGAAACCAATTTTACCTTCCTGTGTACCTTTATCCAGATCAAACTGGGCCCAGTACCGCAACAGCAGACGTACAATAACTTCCAAAACAAGCAGGATGACAAAAGCGATCACAGAATACACAAGCGCTTCGAGCAAATTATTAGCTGTAGCGATAGAGCCTGACAAAATATAGCCCTGTGCAACCAGCTTCATAATCATTCGTACCGTTACGGCCATATTTCCAGCTTTCACTTCGGCAAAATCTTTATACTTCGTAAATAAAGAGTCGACATACATTAATGCGAAGATCAAAATAGCTCCCGCACCAGTCCATACAAGCATTGCTTTCATCGTTTCTAAAAAATGCATTTCATACCATCCTCCACATCTTCTTGACCTTCATATAATGTTTTACGCCTGCGGGCAGGGAAAAGCGAAGGAGAAAACGTTTCCCCTTCGCTTCCTGAGCAATCATACTTGGCGGCACTGCTTAAATGTTCTTATTTATTTTCGTATTGCTTCAACAAAGCGGCAAGCTCATCGTCCACGGCGCTTTTCTTATCCAGCTCTTTGAACTCCTCATCCAACGATTTTTCCTTAGAAGACATTTCGTTGCTCGCTTCGGCACGTGCTTCTGCTTGCAGCATTTTCTCCTCCATACGCTTCAATCCGGCAGTAGCCGTATCAGAGCTAAAACCGTTCATAGCTTTGTTAATTTCAGTTTGCGCTTTAGCTGCGTTATAACGGGCAACCAGTGTCTCGCGCTTGTTTTTCATTTCTGTCAGCTGTCTGCGCATTTCATCCAGCTTGCCACGCAGATTATCGGCTGCAGCTTTGTTCTGTTCGTAACCAGCTTTGAACTCGTTCATTTTTTGTTCAGCAGATTTCTTTTCTTCCAGCGCGCGACGGGCCAGATCTACATTTTGTGCTTTTGCAGCGGTATGTGCCTGTTCTTCGCGTTTCTTTACCAAAGCAGCCTGTTCTTCGTATTGCTGTTTGAATCTCTTTTCAATAGCAATTTGAGCGGCTACCGCTTTCTCTGCATCTTCCAGGTCCTCTTGCATATCACGAATGTATTGATCCGTCATTTTAACTGGATCTTCTGCCTTGTCAATAATGGCGTTAATGTTGGACATCGTAAGATCTCTTAATCGTTTGAAAATAGACATGTGAAGTTCCTCCTAGAGTTGAATGCTTAAATTTTAAGCTCTGTACACATGTTTACGCAAGCTTTGCAAAGAGGGTTTCAAAAATTATCTAAAAGCCGCGCAAGTAAGGCTCTGGGATGTCGGCCTGTACTTTTAGCTCCCGCGATGCATGCAACGCCCAATAGGGATCACGCAGCATGGCGCGGCCTATTGCTACCAGATCAGCTTCTTTTTGCTGAACAACCCGACGGGCGTCCTCATAATCATCCAGTAATCCAACAGCAATTACAGGTACATTCAGCTTTTCACGGATGGTATGAGCCAAATCCACCTGATAGCCGGCACGCGCAGACGGGCCTCCGCCAGAACCAATTGGACCCTCACCACCAGAAGAGATATGGAAAATGTCCACACCTGCATCACGATATCGTTCCCCTACACCTGTTATGTATTCCACATTATATCCATCCTCGACGTATTCTTTGGCAGATATCCGCATAAGCACAGGCATATCAGCAGGAAGAACCTCTTTAACAGCATGTATGACCTCAACACCGAACAGTGACAGATCCTGCCCATATTCATCTTCTCTGGTATTTGTTAAAGGCGAATGAAATTGATGGATCAGATAGCCGTGAGCGCCATGTATCTCAATCGTATCAAAACCGGCTTCCACCGCGCGGCGCGCGCCTTCTTTGTATGCCTGAACCAGTTCCCTGACTTCTGCTGTCTTTAAGGCGTGCGGCTTTTTAAAGCGTTCGCTAAAAGGAATCGAAGACGGACCCACAGGTTGCTCAGCATCTTCAGCCTTGCGTCCAGCGTGGCCTAGTTGAATGCCAATTTTGGCACCATACTTGTGGACTTCCTCTACAATCTTACGATATGCAGGAATATGTTCGTCACTCCAAATACCTAAATCACGATCCGTAATACGTCCATCAGGATGAACCGCTGTCATTTCCACAATAATAAGTCCAGTACCTCCTACTGCTCGGCTCACATAATGGACATGATGCCAATCCGTCGGATTTCCATCCTCGGCCTCCACACTGAATTGGCACATCGGGGGCATGACAATCCGATTTTTTAAAGAGAGCCCCTTTAATTGATAAGGAGTAAACAAGTCGGTCACTTTTATCCATCCTTCCTTCAATTCCATGTCTGTATAATTATGAATTGCATCCCCATTATACACCAGCTGTCACGGGATACCGAATTCGTTGTAAGGCTAAAACTTGCGAAAATGCTCCTGTTTTCGGTCATGTTTAAGAGAATATGTACGTTTAGCTCCATCATCTTCATTGATAATCATTTCATCGCGGACTTCTTTCCAGACGTTTATGAGCCTAACTTGGTTACCAGCATATTTTTAATAGGACAGGTGCATAATAGTCGAGAGCACCACTAGGTACCACTGCACGGAAAGGGGGGATACATATGCCGTACAGGGGAGTGTTGCCATGCTTGGCACTGTTACTAGCATTTTCAAGTTTACCCGTTCACGCGGATGCGCCTCCCAACATCGGAACGCCCCATCCCAAGGAAGCAGCTGTTGCTTCTTCTGTACATCCGAGTACAGATCGAGCTACTCCTACATTAGCAATGTTGCGTAAAAAACATGCGGACATTTTTAAAATGTGCGGCCCACACACCCGCCAAATTGCCTTAACCTTTGATGATGTGCCCGATTCTAGGTATACGCCGCAGGTTTTGGACGTATTACACGCCAACGGCATCAAAGCCACCTTTTTCATCGTCGGTCACCGTGCGGAAAAGCATCCGGAGATCATACGCCGTATTATCCGTGAAGGCCATGCTATAGGAAACCATTCCTATACTCACCCGGATTTTAGGAAGGCTACACCAGAACGCTTTCGCAACCAGATTACAAAAACAGAACGTATTTTACAAGCCAGCGCAGGTTTTCGCCCCAAGTTGATTCGTCCACCCTACGGTGAAATTACGGAGCCTCAAATAAAGTGGGCACGTCGTCATGGCTACATGATTGTCAACTGGAATGTAGACTCTCTCGACTGGAAGGGACTAAGTAAAACACAAATTCAGCGAAATGTGATCCCAGCTACAGGGCCTGGCTCTATTATTTTAATGCACGCTGGTGGAGGTCAAAGTTCCAACTTGCAAGGCACTGTCCAAGCTCTGCCGGGTCTAATTCACTCTCTAAAAGCTAAGGGCTACAAATTTGTGACAGTGCCCCGGCTACTCCACACATCGGAACGGAAATAACAATATGTTTATGATTGAGGTACAAGCTAAAGCAACGTAAAAAGGCTGTCTTACCAGCAGAAGTATTCTGCTCGTCAAGACAGCCTTTTTACGAATGAGACCTGATAAGAGTCCGACCTAGTTATATACGGTGGGATATAGGCGTTAGGTTTACATAATATATATTATGTTTAATTTAAATCGTATATACGTGCAATACTATTTATCAATAACGTAAAGTTTCACATTTTGAAATCCAAAGTCGTTCACAAATGATTTGTTGCCAGGAATAAAGATATCAATCCGCTTTCCTGTAATGGCGCTACCCTGATCGCGAGCGACAGCTACAAAAGAATGATCCGGCAAACCTGGGTGCGAATAGCCTGTAACCAGCACTTTCGTGCCCATCGGAATGACGTTAGGATCTACCGCAATTGTACCTAGTTTAAGCGGATTGCCGTAGTAGTCCACTGCGCCCCATTTACCATTCTCATCGGCTGCGGCAGAATACGCTGAAGCCTTAACGTCAACTATTTTGCTATAGTTGAATGTTTTACCCCAAGCTTCAATCGTTGGCGCCTCATTCGCTGCTGCTTTCTCCGTAAGAAGCTGCGGCTTCGAATCCGAAGCTGCCTTTACACTTTTTTCGCCAGGCACCTTAATTTGCAGACCTGCATATATATTGCTGGAGGCAATGTTTGGGTTGGCCTTTGTTAGCTCGCCTACCGATACTCCATAACGTTGAGCAAGCAAAAAGAAGGTATCGCCCTCTTTGGCAGTGTGAAGCGAGGCAGCATCCGCTATTTCAGCTGTCTGTGCCAACCCTGCAATAGCTGCGGCAAGCACCGCAATTTTCATCGTTTTACCAATATGTTTTAAATGTTTCAAAGATATGTACCTCCTCTGTTATGCCTGCGAAGTTAGCTGTCGGATTCGGACTCAGGAGAAGCCCTATGCTTGTGCAATTCACCCCTAGGCATATTCCACATCGTCTTATGACGTATCGGAATGGCTGCCGTTGTTACGTCCCCCGCACTTCCCATAGTTTGGGCCAGCATTCAGCGCTTGTCATAACCGCATGCTGTCCCGGTAAGTTTTGGCTTACTGCATAATATCACAATTTTGTAACCTTATCCGCATGAAAATGTTGGGAACCTTGAACATCATACTATACTCGTTACAATTTTGTCATCAAAAAATCGATATTTGTTACGAAAGTATGGGGAAATGGTGACAAAAAAAGAAAAGCCCTCCGTCAACGGAGGGCTTTTTTATAGATTAGATCAGCACTTTCTTACAATACTTTGGCAAGAAAATCACGAGTGCGATCATGGCTTGGAGTGCCAAATACCTGGTCTGGTGCACCCTGCTCCACAATTTGACCGTTATCCATAAAGATAATTCGATCGCCTACCTCGCGGGCAAAGCCCATTTCATGCGTTACAATTACCATTGTCATACCGCCTTCGGCGAGCTTCTTCATTACATCCAGAACCTCTCCAACCATTTCAGGGTCCAATGCAGAAGTCGGCTCATCGAACAGCATTACGTGCGGCTGCATGGCCAAAGCACGCGCAATCGCAATACGTTGCTTCTGACCACCGGATAGCTGGTTCGGATAGGTATTCTTCTTATCCTCGAGCCCCACGGTACGCAGGAGTTCTAATGCAATTTTTTCCGCTTCCTTACCTGACTGTTTTCTAACCTGCGTCGGTGCAAGCGTCAGGTTCTGCAACACTGTTTTGTGTGGGAACAGATTAAAATGTTGGAACACCATCCCCATTTTTTCCCGGGTTACATTAATATTATGACCACGAGCTGTAATCGGCTCGCCCTCAAATAAAATCTCCCCGTCCGTCGGCTGTTCTAACAGATTCATACAACGCAAAAACGTACTCTTCCCTGAACCGCTGGGGCCGATGATAACGACAACTTCTCCTTTGGCGATATCTATATCAATGCCTTTTAAAATCTCATTCTTGCCAAACGATTTACGCAATTGTTTAACGGTGATCACTGGCTCTCAACTTCCTTTCCCATAAACCAAGCAGCTTAGACAAGCTGAATGTCATTACAAAATAAATAGCGGCTGCAATTATGAACGGACTTAATCCTTCATAGGTAATATTCTTAATGACCTGGGCTTGATACATAATATCCACCATCCCAATAGTCGAAATAATGGAGGATTCTTTAATAATTGTAATAAACTCATTACCGATAGCAGGCAAAATAGATTTAAACGCTTGCGGCAAAATGACGTGACGCATAGCTTTGCCTCGTCCCATACCCAATGAGCGGGCAGCCTCCATCTGTCCACGGTCTACTGCCTGGATACCTGCACGGAAAATTTCAGCCAGATATGCCGAGCTATTCAGAGACAATGTGATTATACCGGACTGGAGTGGGGTAAAATTGACACCCAGCGTCAAAGCAATCCCGTAGTGAATGATCATGAGCTGCACCAGCATAGGTGTGCCACGCAGGATCTCCACATATGTGGTACCTAACCACTCAATGATGCGTATACCACTCATCCGCAGCAAGGATACGATCAGACCAATGATAAATCCAAACAGTACTCCGAGTGCAGACAGCAACAGAGTGTAGCCAATACCCGTAGCGTAAAGACTGCGGTATTTCCAAAAAATATCTACGATGTTATTAGAAGAAACCTGTCGATCTGCAGAGAGTGCACTCGCTTCTGTAGAAAACTTCTCAATCGACCCGTCCGCTTTCAGGCGAGCCAACGTTTTATTTACAGAGGCAAGCAATTCTGCGTTCCCCTTACGTATACCTACAGCTGTTTCTGCTCCGGCATCCTCAGGTACCGCTTTGGCAAGTGTTACGGTCCCATCTAACGTGTAACCTTTAGCAACCGTATCTTCGATTACGACAGCGTTGATACGTTGGGTCCGAAGCTGGAGTACCAGATCGGATATTTTGTCCAGTGAGGTTACAGAGGCATTGGGTACTTTTTGAGCAATTTCTTCCTGAATACTCCCCTTTTGCGCGCCAATCTTCTCGTCTTTCAAAGCAGCCATCGTAGGATATTTGTCTTTATCCTCTGGGCGTACCATAATGACTTGCTTGGAGCGATAATATACATCTGAAAAATCAATGCTTTTTCTGCGCTCATCCGTCGGTGTCATACCGGACAGTACCAAGTCTACGCGACCACTTTGCAGAGCAGGTAGCAAAGAGTCAAAACTCATGTCCTCAGGGACCATCTCCGCACCCAAATCTTTGGCGATTTCCTTCGCGATTTCCACATCGAATCCAACAATAGTATCCTTACCGTTAATAACTTTATGAAACTCATACGGCGGAAAGTCGGCACTCATGCCCACTACAAGTTTTTTCTGTGGCTTTGCTTCCGTTCCGTATGCATTGAGCATGGGAAGACCCGTCAACAGCAAGATAACCGCCGTCACAACCAGGGCGGTAAAACGATATGCCTTTTTCAATCTTTTTTTCTCTCCTTAAATTCTTTATAATAAATAAGATTGTGTCATTATAAATGAATATGCATGATTATGCAATGAATGTTATAGTACAATTTCATCATACCTAGCGCAATACCCACATTACAGCTTATATAAAGGAGTTTTCAGCATGGATTTTAAACAGACCATTCAAAAGACAATTGAGCAGCATGCCCCACGCTTTAAGGACATTTCGTTATATATTGGGGCAAATCCTGAACTTGGAAACGAGGAATTTCTGGCCGCTGCCCGTTTAAAAGAAGAACTCATTTTTCACGGTTTTGAGGTCCAGGCACCCGTATTGGGCATAGAAACAGCCTTTATTGCAACTTACAAAGCTGAAAAATCCGGACCGGTTGTCGCTTTTCTGGCAGAATATGACGCTCTGAAAGGTCTAGGACACGCCTGTGGGCACCACCTGATATGCATGATGAGTACCGGTGCTGCCGTTGGCCTCAAGTCGATCATCGACGAAACTGGTGGAGAAGTACGGGTATACGGCACACCTGCCGAAGAAACACGTGGTGCTAAGGTCCCTATGGCCGCTGCCGGGTTGTTTGATGATTGCGACATAGCACTAATGACGCATCCTTATGACCGTTACGAAAAATCAGGCAAATCGCTGGCGATTGATGCTGTACAATTCGAATTTTTTGGTCAAGCCGCTCACGCGGCTGCCAGCCCGCACGAAGGCATTAACGCGCTGGACGCTGTGATCCAAACGTTCAATGGCATCAATGCATTCCGTCAACAAGTAAAAAGTACAGTGCGTATCCATGGGATCATTAATCAGGGTGGGCAAGCAGCCAATATTATTCCCGATTACGCCTCAGCCCAATTTTATGTAAGGGCCGCTACACGTCAAGAACTGAACCTGCTGACTCGCCGTGTTATTCAAATTGCTGAAGGAGCTGCTTTACAGGCCGGATGTCGTTTGGAGACCTCCAATTATGAGACTTCTTATGATGAAATGGTCACGAACCGTGTACTTTCCGATGCGTTTACCGCAAATTTGGTGCAGGCTGGCATTTCGCAAGAAGTTATAACGGAAGGCGAAGATCATGGCTCTATGGATATCGGAAATGTATCGCTTCATTGCCCTGCTATCCATCCTTACATTCAAGTTATTGACGAGAAGCATGCCTTGCATACACCAGAATTCCGCGATTTGGCGATGCAGGACCGAGCCATGGAAGGAATGCTGCTGGCTGCGAGAACTTTGGCATGGACTGCTTGCGATGTAATCACGAATCCTGAACTGCTAGCCCAGATAAAAAAAGAATTCGCTCTGCTGAATAACGAACGCTAAATCTTAATTCCGTGTTCTTTCAGAAAGGAGTAGCCAGCCATCATGGATAGTATGAGTAGCTTTTGGACGTTGTTTATTGTGATAGACCTCATCATTTTTTGGTTTATATTCCGTGCAATACGCAGGAACCGGGGAAACAGAAAAACACGGCGCCGGAATGCTTTTTTCCTCAGCTCCCCTTCTCCTTCTTCCCTTACGCAGGAGCGTCATCCAGAGATTACGGAGCTGATGCAACTACTGGAGCAATCCATTCCTGTCTCCTATGCTCATAGCGTAAGGAATCGTGTAATGGAAGCCCACCCAGAGATTACGGAGCAAGAATATGAGTGGCGCTGGCATGAGCTAAAACGATATTTTATGCTATGCGCGATTATGAATCGTGTGCCTATGTTCAGTAGTGATGTGGATGAATTATGGCACGAAATGTTGATGTTTACCCGCGAATATCAGCAATTCTCGGAAGCTTTTTTTGGTCGTATGCTTCACCATGCGCCCCATTCTGGCGGCTCTCAGCCGATGCCGGAGGAGCGTGCGTGGTTTGACTGGTTGTATGTGGAATGCTTTGGCTGGAACCGCTATAGCGCCAGTTTGTGGGGGACTTTTTTTAATCATCCATTACCGAACGACGAGCTTTCACACTATTACAAACTCACAAGTTCGGCGCAGCCAGCAGGTAACCGCTGGAATACTCAGGAGAATATAGCCATTTCACAGCAAGCCCAACAAGCGGTTCATAAGATTGTACAACACCTGCGCGAGCGGGTGAATAAAGCGGTGGATGATCCTGAGGGTAAGCAATTGCCTAAGGTCAACTATTTACAGGTCGACTATCTGTTATTAGCGGTTGTGTGGTACTCATGGTATCAACCTGAACAATTTGCCATACACATGCACCCGGATGCTACAGGCAATGCCGGGTTAGCTAGCTCATCTGGTTGTAGCTCGGCAAGCGGCTGCTCAAACTGGGATACGCATCACTCGCATCATCATTCCTCCCATGACAGTTCTCATCATGGAGGCTCTTCTCACCATGATTCAGGCGATTCTGGTAGCCATTCTTCGTGTAGCAGCGGCTCTTCATGTGGAAGCAGCTGTGGTGGCGGGGGCGACTGATCATAGCAAAAAAGGGAATTCCTCAGCCAAACACTGGCTAAAGGGATTCCCTTTTTCATTTAATATGACTATGGTGTTCCTACTCCGTTCAGTCCGTCTTTGTGAGCAAATGGTAAATATCCATATACGCTTCGGCTGAAACATCCCAACTATATTCTCCTGCAAAAGCCGTCTGTGTAAGCTTCGACCAATGCTCAGATTGGCGATAAAAATGAACAGCACGACGAATGGTATTCAGCATATCATGTGCATTGTAGTTCGTGAAGCTAAATCCGTTTCCTTCCCCTGTAGACTCATTGTAAGCCTGCACAGTATCGTTAAGGCCCCCAGTTTCTCGCACAATAGGGATACTTCCATAACGAAGCGCCAGCAGTTGGCTGATCCCGCAAGGCTCAAACCTTGATGGCATAAGATACATATCGCTTGCCGCATATATTTTTCGTGACAGAGGTTCGCTAAAAGCGAGCTGCGCCGACATTTTCAGTGGATAGCGTCCCGCTGCCTCACGGAACCAATGCTCAAAAGCCGGATCCCCTGTTCCCAGCACGACAAACTGGATATCATCATAATACAAGATTTCGTCAAGGACTCTCGTTACCAGGTCTAGCCCCTTCATATCTACAAGCCGGGTTACCATGGCAATCATAGGTACGTCCGGACGCACCGGCAGACCTAGCTCCTTTTGCAGACCAATTTTGTTTTCCTTTTTCTTTGTCAGACTCGTTCGATACTTCGTATAAATACGATTGTCCGTAGCAGGATTGTAGCTTTTGGTGTCAATTCCGTTCACAATCCCTGTTAAGCGACCCTGATCTCCCAATTTACGAAGCAGACCCTCCAGCCCATATCCGTAAAATTCCGTTTGAATTTCCTCTGCATAGGTTGGACTCACGGTCGTGACATGATCCGAGTACGTAAGCCCACCTTTCATAAAATTCAGTCTGCCATGATACTCCACACCCTCGGGGGTGAAATAGCTCCCATCCAGGTTGAGCAACTCGGTTAAGACCTCATACGGAAAATCCCCCTGATACAGCAGATTATGTATCGTAAACACCGTGCGAATAGCGCTGTAGAAGGGTAAATGTCGATAATCGGCATTCAGAAGTAGCGGAACCATCGCCGTATGCCAATCATGACAATGTAAAATATTCGGCTGAAAGTTCAGTTCAGGTAGCACTTCTAAAATCGCCCGGTTAAAAAAGGAAAAGCGTTCGCCATCATCCATATAACCGTAAATACCGTCACGACCGAAGTAATACTCATTGTCTATAAAATAAACCTTGATTCCGTCTAATGTCAGTTCCTCTATTCCACAATATTGATTACGCCAGCCTACGGCTACTTGTTTTACCGCTACTGGACGTAGAGACTTTTTATAAGTATCGGGAATCCCCGCATATTTAGGCAAAATGATTCGGACGTCGCACCCCGCCTGACGAAGTGCCTTCGGCAGTGCGCCAATGACATCAGCCAACCCGCCTGTTTTAATAAATGGATGTGCTTCTGCTGCCGCAAACAAAATGTTCATATATGCTTCCTCCTTATGTGGTTAATCTGCTTTTTTAGGCCTCCGAGGCGCTTTCTTGAGTATAACGATGCTCAGGGGTGGTATGGTCACCTCCAAGCTGTGAAGCTGTCCGTGGCAAGGAATACGGGCGGTCCGTCTCACTCCGGTATTTAGCTGGCCACTTCCCCCAAAGTCCTTATGATCGCTGTTCAGCAGTTCGATATAACTCCCGGCCTTTTCCAGCCCAATTCGGTAGTTCTCTCTGGGTACGGGCTGAAAGTTAATAAGCACGACCAGTGTATCTCCTGGCTTTTTGCTTTTACGTAAATACGTAATTACGCTCTGCCCACGGTCCTCCGCCTCAATCCACTGATATCCATCCCACGAATGATCCAGTTCCCATAGTGCCTTTTCCTGAATATACAAATGATTCAGAGCTTTCGTAAAAGCGTGCAGCGAACGGTGACTGTCATAATCCAGCAGAAACCAGTCAAGCTGCTCCTCATCCTTCCATTCGATGAATTGGCCGAATTCCCCTCCCATAAATAAGAGCTTTTTGCCCGGCGAGGTGATTTGGTAACCGAGAAGCGCTCGAAGCCCGGCAAATTTTTGCTCATAGCTACCCGGCATTTTATCAAGCAGCGACTTCTTACCATGAACAACCTCATCGTGCGACAACGGCAGTGTAAAATTTTCGCTGTACGCATAAGCTATGGGGAATGTCAGCAAATTATGGCGCTCCGGCCTCTGATCGAAATTCGTTTCGATATAATCAAGCGTATCGTTCATCCAGCCCATATTCCATTTGTAATTAAAACCGAGTCCTCCATCGCTTACCGGGGAAGTTACCATAGGCCAGGCACTGGACTCCTCTGCCATCATCAGAGCATACGGATAATAGCGGAATACTGTTTCATTCAGTTGTTGAAGGAAGGCAATAGCCTCCTCATTTTCAATACCTCCCTTAGAGTTAAAACGATATTGACCGTCCTGCTTTTCAAAATCCAGCCGTAGCATACTCGTCACAGCATCTACGCGCAGGCCGTCAATATGGTACATATCCATCCAAAATAACGCATTAGATATCAGGAAAGAACGCACCTCCGGTTTGCTGTAATCAAACGTCAGCGTTCCCCAGCCGGGCTTTTCCGCAATCAGCGGATCCGCATATTCGAACAGGGGCGATCCGTCAAACAGCCTTAATCCATGAGCATCTTTTGCAAAATGGGCTGGGACCCAATCCATCAGCACTCCAATTCCCGCCTGATGACAACGATCCACCAAATACATAAAATCATGCGGTTCTCCATAACGGCTTGTGAGTGCAAAATAACCAGTAAGTTGGTAGCCCCAGGAAAGATCATACGGATGTTCACTCAGCGGCATCAGCTCGATATGTGTATACCCCATATCAGTCACATAAGGCACAAGAAGCTCAGCTATTTCCCTGTATGTATAAAACGTACCATCTTCTTTTTGCTTCCAAGTGCCCAGATGAAGCTCATATATGTGCAGAGGCTTTCCATACGGTGCTCTACGTTTTCGGCGCCAAATGGCATCGTTCCAAGTATAACCATCTATAGAAGCTACCACAGAAGCCGTTGCCGGTCTCACTTCAGCGCGTACCGCGTAAGGGTCTGCTTTCAGAAATCTTTCACCGTTTGCACCCGTAATTTCGTATTTGTAAAAAGTTCCTTGGGATATCCCCGGAAAAAAACGACTCCAAAAACCGGATTTGGGAACCCTATATAAGGAATCCTGTTCCCCATTCCAGTTGTTGCGATCTGTAGCAAGCCCGACATGGAGAGCATGAGGAGCCCAGACCGTAAAGCGGACGCCCTGTTCTCCGTTCTCCACAGTAAGGTGGGAACCCAAAGATCGGTAGCTGTGATAAAGCGTTCCTTCATGAAACAAATAAATATCTTCCGATGAAATAGCTTGTTGCGGAAGAGTTTGGTCTGTCATCACGTCACCACCCTTATATGTTTGTAGGTAAAAATGTATGAATCGGTAATGCATTCGCTTTTGGGTCAAAGCTGACTTGAGTTATTACCCCATTCTAGCCACAATGAACAGAAAAATGACTAGGAAAAAAATAAACCTTAGTTTTTGGGGAATCTTATATACCTAATGGTTTCAAGAGTACCCCATACCGTTTATGTATGTACTACACTGACAACTAAACCGGGAGGGAAACGAAATGTTTAATAAAGAATGCATTGCCATGCTGCTGGCAGGCGGAGAGGGACGCCGTCTTGCTCCCCTTACTTCAACGATTGCAAAACCCGCCGTACCTTTTGGCGGTCATTACCGGATCATCGATTTTCCTCTCAGTAACTGCGTAAATTCAGACATTGATACTGTAGGCGTACTGACGCAATATGAGGCAGAATCCTTGCACGAACATATCGGGGATGGAACACCATGGGGTCTCACAAAAACAGATGACAAAGGAATTACCCTGCTTCCATCTTATAACACAGGTAACGCTGAATACTTAGGAACGGCAGATGCTATTCATAAGAATATTGAATATATTGACAGCCAAAATCCGGAGCATGTGCTTATTTTATCCGGTGATCATATTTACTATATGAATTATCGCGAAATGCTGAACCACCATAAGGAAAAAGGAGCTGCGGCTACCATTTCTGTCATGGAGGTACCTTGGGATGAAGCACACCGTTTTGGTGTTATGAGTGCGGATGAAGATCTACGTGTCACAGAATTTGCAGAGAAACCTGAGAAACCGGAAAGTAATTTGGCGTCTATGGGGATTTATCTTTTTAAATGGGATTACTTGAGAAATTACCTATTAGAAGACGCACAGGATGCTCAATCCAGTCATGATTTTGGTAAAGATATCATACCTAAAATGTTAGCGGATCAAGAATCCTTGTACGTTTATGAATTCCAGGGCTATTGGAAGGACGTAGGTACCGTTAAAAGCCTATGGGATTCACACATGGATTTGTTACACGAAAATTGTGCGATCGACCTTCAACGCAAGGATTGGCCGATGTATACACGTGAACGCCGCACAAGGTTGAGCGCACAAAAGGTACCTAACCGCCAAACGCAGCCATTGGGCAGCTTGTTGCATGATTCCTGTCAAGTAGAGGGCCGAATTGAACGCTCCGTTGTATTTAGTGGTGTCGAGGTAGGTAAAGGATCAGCCATCAAAGAAAGTATCGTTATGCCGGACACACGCATTGGACGTAACGTCCATATTGAACATGCAATTATCGGTGAAGGTGCTGTGATTCGCGATGGTGCTGTCATTAAAGGTAGTCCGGGCGAAATTATGGTCATCGGACCCAATGAAGTGGTATTTGGTAAAATGGCGGTACGGCCGCAAACTACACGTATGCTGAAAGAAGCTTACGAGCGCAATACACGCTTGCGTGCCGAAGGTTTTACTTCATAACGTTACCCCCAATCAAAAACAGCCAGCCCTCCCGATTTGAGAGGACTGGCTGTTTTTCTAATTGCACCTATAAGTAGGCTTTAAATCTATTCTTCAGTGAGTTGTGGTGGTTCCACGGATTGCTCTGCTTGCAGAGCAGGTAATGAAACCGTAATAGTGGTGCCAGCCCCCAGTTCACTTCTGATGAGCATCTGACCATGATGGCGCTCGACAAACTGTTGTGAGATTGCCAATCCCAGTCCAGTACCACCGTTTTGGTGGTCTACCTGAAAAAAGCGGTCTCTTACTCTGGCAAGATTTTCAGCACTAATTCCAATTCCTGTATCTTGTACGGATATCTCGATATTGCCATCAATCCGTTGAAGCGACAGAAAAATAATTGAGCTTTCATGCGAAAACTTGATAGCATTATCCACAATGTTCAAAAACACCTGTTTTAGACGGTTACCGTCTCCATGGACGAGATATGCCGCTTCTTCCGAATCAAGCTGAAGTTTTATCTGCTTCATTTCTGCTTTGGCCCATACGTTCAGCATAATTTCCTGCAAAAGCTCCCGGAGATCCACCGTTCCCATTACAAGCTTCATGGCATTTTGCTCTAGCTTGGAAAAATCGAGAATTTCCTCCACCAAGCCAATCAGCCGATCCGTCTCTTTAGAGATAATTTTCATCCCGATTTTCGTCTCTTCCGGGTCATAACCGCCAGAATTTAACGTTTCACTCCAACCCTTAATAGATGTAAGCGGAGTACGCAATTCATGAGATATAGATGAAATAAAATCATCCTTGATTTGATTTGTTCTGACAATTTCCTGTGCCATATAGTTCAGAGTCGAAGCCAGTTCACCCAACTCATAGCGATAATCGCCTTCAATGCGTGTATCAAACCTCCCCTGAGCCATCTGAGCAGATACATCGCGGATATTATTAATCGGTCTAACAATGGAATTCGCGAGCCCTGTACTGACCACAAATACAATAACCAGTACAGCTGCCATGATGCCAAGAGAAAACAGCGTAATCGTAAACAGCTTATCATTTACCAATTCCAGCGAAGTCGTATACCGAATAACGTACACCTGGTCTCCGACGATATTGTCCAGTTTTTGAGATACCGCCATCACCTGCTGCCCCGTGCTCGGTTGCTTTCCGATCCATTTGCCCGTATCTCCAGCTAATGCTTGTGTCACATCACTTGTTTGCACACTTAGATCTGCTGCAAAATTGGTTGAGTTATCAATTACATTTCCCTGTTCATCGAGCAACTGCAGTTCAGTAAAGGGCAGAGAAAATGTATTTAACAAATACGATTGCAAAGACTGTTCCGGCTCCTTAAATTTGGGTGCAAATTCACTTACCGATTCGATACGGCTTTCGATATGTTTGTAAATGGAATCGTAATAGTACGACCGGAGTGCAAACATAAAAATGACTTCTACTAACAGAAGCGCTAAGAACACTACGAAAAAATAGTGAAGCACAATCTGTCGGCGAATTCCCTTTTTGATCATTGAGACTGACCTTTCCATTTATATCCATGTCCCCAGACTGTTTGTAAAAAAGCTGGCTCGGATGGATTGTTTTCAATTTTCTGCCGAAGACGTCGGATATTCACATCTACAATTTTCGGATCGCCCATATACTCTTTGCCCCATACGTGATCAAGTAGAACATCTCGGCTGAGCGGCGTGTTCTCTTTTTCCAGAAAAAATTGAATCAGGGAAAACTCAGTCGGTGTCAGCTCAATCAGCTGCCCGTTCTTCTTAAATTGCTTAGCAATCAAATCTAGGGTGAACGGTCCAGACTGGAAGGACACTTTGGCTGCTGTTTCACGATGAACATTCACCCGACGCAATAACGATTGAATACGTGCAATCAGCTCCGTCGGGCTAAAAGGCTTGCTCACATGATCATCGGCCCCTACAGACAAGGCATATACCTTATCCTGCTCCTGTACCTTCGCTGTGAGAAAGATAATCCCGATGCGCTCATTCGTCTCCCGGATTCTCCGACAGACTTCAAAGCCATCCATACCGGGTACCATTACGTCAAGCAGTGCAATATCAATATCCCGCACCGTGTTCAAAATATTCAGAGCCTCATGCCCTTCCGACGCCTCCAACACCTCAAAACCGTTACGTTTCAAATTAATGACGATAAAGCTGCGAATGGATTCCTCGTCTTCCATGATTAAAACTTTACTCACTCTACTCTACCTGCCTTTCCCCCAGCTTGTTTTTAATGGTTTTACGCGGTTCCAGCTCACTGGATCGCTTAATGCCAATGACCTGCGCATTCGTTCGCCACAGTTGGCTATAACCTTCGTTGTTTCGCTCCCATTGTGACAACGAGAAAAATTTAATTTCCGCTATCGTTTTGTCTGTATCATCCAAAATAAAGCGCAAATAGCTGTCCTTCTTCGAAACTTTCGGATCAATCGTCACCTTGCCATGCAGCTCTTTCGGTAATCTGAAGTAGACTTGTTCATTAGAATCACGATACTGCTGCTGCTTAAAAATCGTCCCTTTCGCCCCGTCCCACTGATAGAATGACACAAAATATGGAACCTCATCCAACGGCTTGTTACTCCAACCTTTAGGCTTCTCCAAATTACCAAATTCCAGAATACCATCACCATCCACATCACCACTGGCGATGGTCGCATCCTTGAAGGTGACATCCATAAGATTAAGCTTCCTGAGCTTGCTGTGATCCATCACAATAACATTGGAAACGGTAGTGGTCTGGGCAATTTTGGTGTCTATAATAATCCCCTGCCTACCCTCGGCTACCTTGCCAGCAACGACATTATAGACATCTAAGACCTGACTGTCCAAATCCAACGATCCGATTTCCTTAAAGGTTCCCCCACTGAATTGGAATGTTTTAACTGTAAAGAATTCATTACGTCGCAGCGTAATAATCGTCAAATCATTCAATTTATCCCCGTTCAAGTCCATCTTTTTATGGTTAAAATCATCTACGACGAAGTCCGTATAACCTGTAGCATATATTTTCTCCAGAGTTCCTCCGGTATAGGAATACACGATGAGTCCCTTCTGATCCCCGCCATCGCCACTATCTCCGCTGGAAAAACCCGCTACAATATCGAGTGTTCCATCATTCGTTAGATCCACGAGCTTAAATGACTCCAGCACAGTGCCTTCCCCATCAAACGTCAGCTTCTTTACCCACGTTCCGCCCTGATCTTCAAACAAGGCACCATGTATTTTTACGCTCTCATCTGGCGTCTCATAAAAGAGCACTGCTTCGTCTGTGCCATCATTGTTCAAATCACCCGTTCGAATTGGCGTCGGGTCATCTGGATCATTCGGCCTTAAAGGCTGAACCGCCCCTAGTTGCGTATTCACTGCACCATTCAACTGCTGTTTCTCGTCAGACATCGTCGGTGTCTCCATCAGCGAAATGGGATCGCTAATAACATTACACCCGCTTAAAAATCCAGCAAGGAGCAGCAAGGAACAGCAGCCAGCCACCATTCTCAACAGCATTATTTTCACTTCTCTTGCCGTCCCCTTCACAATTTGTTCTTTTCTACTTGTGTCAATCGTCTTCCCTGAATATCAAACACCAATTCACCATCATTCAACCCCCATATACGGGAAGCAAAGCGTTCAGCCATTTCCAACGGCAGTACAGTCATGATCGTCACCCGCTCGTCAGAACTCAGCTTGCGAAAGGTCTCCAATACATGCGCCGCCGAAGCTGGATCAAGTCCATTTACAGGCTCATCAGCTAAAATAACTTTAGCTCCGTGCACAAGGGCACGCGCAGTTGCTACCCGCTGCCGCTCGCCACCGCTGAGCTTGTCGCATTTATCATGCGCTTTATCCAGCAGACCCAGATCCTCCAGTACGTCCATCGCTCCCATATAGTCGTCGGAACGCACCATACCAGTAACCATTCTCCACATTGGAGTTTGACCGGATCTGCCAATGAGCACATTTTTAAGAGCGGTTCGATTCATATTTAGATGCGGGTTTTGCTCCAGGTATGCCCATTCCCTCTTTATTTTCATCTTGCCCGTCCACCCGGATTTCAGCACATCATTGCCACCTACAATTAAACTGCCTTCATCCCATGGCTCTTGTAAAGCAAGACAGCGAAGCAACGTCGTTTTGCCGCTTCCACTTGGCCCCACTATGGCAATGAATTCGCCTTGATGAATTTCAGCATCAATTCCTCGAAGTAGCTGGGTCCGTTCAGGTCCCACTTGCTTGGTCAGCTTCCGAATTTTAATCATCTAAGTGATTCCCCTTTGCGCACCATCAATACTGTTTATATTTTATAGTAAATGTGAAACAAATACCATGCAAACCGCAGTTTTAAACCGCCGGTACTCTTTTTCTGGAAAACAGACCTAATAATCCGAAAACAACGTAACTACCTCCAAGAACTAGGAACATGCTGCCTTGAGTTCCAAAGTCCAGCAACCCTCCGCTAATATTAGGCCCGATCACACTTCCCAGATTAAAATGAAAGGATGCCAGTACATTCGCGGCTGCTAAAAATGATTTGGGCAGCAGATCAGCGGCATAGGCCAAACCGAGGGAGAAAAAGGAGCCTACTAAACCACCTGCTAGGGTCAGCAATATCAAAGTGAACATAAAATGATTGCCGCTCCATGGTAGCAACATAAAGGTCATTCCCCCTGCTATGCCTACACTCATTAGCACCTTTTTACGTCCCCAACGGTCACTCAATATCCCTAGCGGCAGCTGCAGCACTAACCCTCCCAAACTGACGAACGGAAGCAAGGCAGCGATTTCATCGGTATGAAAGCCAATACGCAGGCCATAGACTGGAAAGTTACTGTTCAGGCTCGCTTCCATATAGCCATATAGAAATGCAGGCAAAAGAGCGTACCATGCCCAGCTGTAGCTGCGACGAAATCTTTGAGTGGGACGCGCCTCGGACTCCAGCCTCTCTGGTCTGGAGTCCGGCAGCTTAATTAACACCAACAGCAAAACAAGCAAGCACAATAAGGCCAACGCAGCAAATGGAACCAGCATTCCATAATCGAGTAGCCATAATCCCAATGGTCCTAATGCAAAACCCAGACCGTAAGACATACCATAAAAGGAAATGTTGCGCCCTCGCTTCTCTGCTGGAGTCACCAGCAATATCCATAGCTGCGCAGAGTAGTGCAATGCACTGTCACCAATACCTACTAGCAGACGCAGTATGAACCATATCCGAATATCAGGGATTAGCGGAAACAGCAGCAGCGTAATGAGCACTAGCACAAGCCCACCGGCCATCAGCTTTTTAAACCCTAACCAGCCCAATGTCCGTTCTGCCACCAACGTCATTGCGAATGAACCAATATACAGAGCAGCCGCATTCATTCCATTTAGTGAAGATGAAACTCCCATTTGTTCCAACGAGATAGACAGAATAGGTAATAATAAACCTTGGCATAATCCGGCAACAATAATAACAGCAATTAAAATAAAATAATGAACCCGTAACGACGACGACATCCTAGCTCCTCCTGATCTAACAAATAAAATAATTAAAATCAATATTATGAAATGATTTGCATTTGATTCCATAATCAATAATAATTCTTATCACTATGTATTCCATGCTGTCCTGCAAAACCGGCAAATCACATACAAATTCAGGTGTAATTTGCGTATTAAAGAATAGAAGAAAAAAATCGCCATCTTAGATGACGATTTTACGGAAAGAGCTTGTCTGGTATGTATCTGACTCCCTTCGGTTAAGGAGCCTCGTATGTTCAATCCGAACCCATTCACGTCACAACGCACTATTTCATATTATAGTGGACAATCCCTGGCAGAACAAGCCATAATAAATAAATGAGCAATTATTAAAATGCTCATGTTTTGCTTATGGACGGGCTTAATTACGTTCACCGCTCTGGGCTAGAAGACAGAATAGGAGGCATTGGGTTCCATGAGTTATCAAATTAAAATAGACACTTCTCCAATTTATGAATTGCTCGGCAGCTTCATGGCCTATGTGACTAAAAAGTGGGTTCAAGATATGGACTTGGGCCATGAATGGATCGACAAGGTAGATGCACGACTACAACATGAAGTTCGTACTGAGCTGGCTACAGCTCAGGATTGCCCTTTTAGCGATTATGACGCACTCTATGCCTGGGCGTTACTTCGCCCGGAATCAGATGAAATATCTGATTATATCTCTTATTTGGACCACGGTCCGGATAAAGATATGTTTGAGTTGCTCGTTCCGCATATCCCTTTTTTAACCTTTGAAGAATCTTTACGCATTCGTAAGGTATACGCACCACTCCTCAAATTGTGGGATCGTGATTATTTTCGGGCCCTGGAAGGCGAACTGCGTGTGTTGGCAGAAGAAGACGCTGCGGAAAAGCGCATGCTGCTGAGTAAAATGGAACCGGAAGCACTGGTTGAATATGCGACAGCTGGACTAGTCGTGCCACACATGGAAGACCTGGATACAGTAGTCCTATTTCCAGTTGTCCATAATCGCCCGATTAATTCGTACTGTTTTTATACCCGCACACTGCTGATCCAGTATCCAGTAGATATCCCCGAGGAGAGCGAGGAAGAACCGCCTACGCTTCTGCTACGGCTCACTCGTGCGGTTAATGATCCGCAGCGGCTGCGAATTCTGCGTTATGTAGCTCAAGGTCCTAAGTCTCTCGAAGATATGCGCCATGATTTGAGCCGTTTGGAAGATACACTCATGTCTGATATGATGATTTTACGAGTCGCTGGTCTGCTCCGTATTCACATCGGACGTTATCATAAGGAAAGATTCAGCATCCGTCCCGATGGCGCGGCTGATTTACAGGTATTTTTGGAATCCTATATTGGATTGTAATTTGAATTGAACTTTAAGTTATAACCGAAGCAGCGTTAAAGCTTTGGCTTGGAAGGAGTATGCCTCATGTCGTATCCGAAGCAGCACATTTTATTTGATCTTGATGACACCTTAGTCCACTGCAACAAGTATTTTGACCTAATTCTCAACCACTTTTTCGATTTGCTTCAGGAATGGTTTGCAACTCATAACCTAACCAAAAATGCGATTCGTGAAAAACAAATCGAAATTGATGTGGCCGGAGTTCATCAAGTGGGCTTTGCCAGCGAGCATTTCCCACAATCTCTGATAGATACGTACCAATTTTTCTCGGAACAATTCGGACGCCGCCTTGATTCTCGAGAAGAGCAGGAGCTTCGCTCTCTTGGCCGAAGTGTGTATGAACAGGAAATCGAACCGTATCCAGGCATGGTCGAAACGTTGAACTCCCTCCAAAAAGCAGGGCATTCCCTTCATCTTTATACTGGCGGTGAGCAGATCATTCAAGAAAGAAAGATTGAACAAATGAAACTGGCTACCTACTTTGATGACCGCATCTACATTCGTCAGCATAAAAATGTCGAAGCCCTAGAAGAAATCATCCAGATGAATCGCTTGGAGCGAAACATCACCTGGATGATCGGGAATTCTCTGCGCACTGATGTATCTCCAGCCCTTGCCGCAGGTATTCACGCTGTATATCTCAAGCAGCCTAAGGAATGGATTTACAATATGGTTGAATTGCAAAAAAACGTGAACTCCGTGATGTATACGATACAGAAGCTAACGGAAGTACCACGGGTTATTCACGAAAGCATACAATTGCATCAACAAAAAAGGACCCTCGGATAGGGTCCCTTTTTTGTATTTAAAATGTTATTCAACCTTTGATTCAGCCAAAATAGTGGTCTAAACCCTGTCTCAGGATTCCTCTCGAACGCTAAGTTGTCCTGTACCAGGTTCATTCAAAACAATTCGCGCTTTGACGGTCGATCCATCTTTACGCTTAAAAGACAACAATTGCGTCTGTCCTTTCGTCAACAAGGACTTGAGCATCGTTTCGGTAATCTGCTTTCCAGCATATTCCTTCCAGACGACAAAGCCGCAGCCCTGCTTGTAGTGGCTGCACCCATACCCCTTGCGGCCTTCAATAATGCTTCCGCCGCAATTAGAGCGTGGGCAACTACCTAAAGCTTGCCTTTGGCTCACTGAAATGCCTGAGGATCCGTCGGAAGAGCTGCGTGCTGGTGGTGCTGCTTGCTCTAGCGTTGCGCTTCCAGCACTGCCACCGCGTCCTGATGTAGCACGCCCCACCCCTTTGGCGGCGGTGCGTCCGCTCGCACGTGCACTACGTGCGCCTTCTTTTCCAGTCGCACGCTTCCCCCTTGCTTCCTCACCAAAGGCATTTGCCGGAGCCGGCGGCTGCTGCCTCACCTTGTCAATGATGGACAACGTAAATCTTTTAACGTTCTCCATAAACTTCTCTTGAGCCGCCTCACCCTTGGAAATTTGATGTAGGCGACGTTCCCATTGACCTGTCATCTCAGGGGAGGCTAATAGATCAACCCCGGCATGACGGATCAGGTCAATAGCCATCTTTCCTTTTTCCGTAATAAGAATCTTTTTACCCTTCATTTCAATGTAGCCAACCTTTTTCAATCGTTCAATTGTGGCGGCCCGCGTCGCAGGTGTGCCTAAACCGGCATCCTTCATGACCTCACGCAATTCCTCATTCTCCATCTGTTTACCCGCGCTTTCCATCGCCTTAAGCAATGTACCCTCCGTGTAGCTTTTAGGGGGCTGAGTCGCCTTTTCTTTCATCTCGGCGCGAACACAATCCACGGGACGCCCCGCATCAATCTCAAACTTCTTGTCCGTCCACTCGTCCGTTTCCTCTTCTTCCTCTTTTTTCGGTGATTTGCTCTTTTTACCTTTATCCTGATCAACCTTACTTAAAACTACTTTCCAACCCAAGGAAAGAAGCTCTTTAATATTTGTTTTAAACAGATGCTTGTCCACCTGTGTCATTACGGTATGCATTTTGTATTCAGCAGGCGGAAAAAAATGCGACAAAAACCTGCGAATAACCAGGTCATATACATTTTGCTCTTCCTTGCTTAGTGTTCCTGGCCTTTTTAACGTCGGCAAAATAGCATGGTGATCCTCAACACGAGATGGATTGCAGACCGATTTATTCTGTTTATGAACCAAATTGGGGTTGGCTTGTTGGACCAGATCAGCATAAGGACCTGTCCCCAGCATCCGTAGTGCCTTGTGCATGCCGTCTATATTTTGCTCTGTCACATAGTTAGAATTAGTACGCGGATAGGAAATGACCTTGTGACGCTCATAAAGCGCTTGTGCCACATCCAGTGTTTTTTTGGCCGAATAACCGTACTTGGCATTCGCCTCGCGTTGAAGCAGCGTTAAATCGTACAATTTAAAAGGATACTCTTTTGTCTGTTTCGTGTCATATTTGGTGATTTTACCTGTTTTTCCGCGAACAGCCGCAGCGATTGCCTCAGCTTCCTCTGGCTTCGTCAGCCGATCCCCCTGCCACGCACCTTTGTACTTGATCTGATCTTGTTTAAATTCAGCCCACACGTCATAGAAGGTTTGAGACTGAAATGCCTCAATTTCTTTTTCCCGGTCATGAATCAGTGCCAGCACGGGAGTCTGCACCCGTCCTACCGACAGCAGTGTGTTATGTCGTGTTGTGAACGCTCTGGAAGCGTTCATGCCGATCAGCCAGTCCGCTTCACTTCGTGCCCTCGCAGCTTGAGTCAGGAATTCAAACTCTGAAGCATCTCGCAATCGTTCAAAGCCTGTCGCAATACTTTCCGCTGTCAAGTCTGAAATCCACAGTCGCTTAACTGGCTGATGCAACTTTAATTGCTGTTGGATCAACGCAAAAATATATTGCCCTTCCCGTCCAGCATCACAAGCATTTACGATGGCATTGCAGCGTTTGGCCAGTTCACCAATCATTTTCAGCTGATCTTTTGTTTTCGGATTCGGTACAATTTTGAACTGCTCAGGGATAATAGGAAGATCCTTAATATTCCATCGTTTGTACTTAGCATCGTATGCATCCGGCTCAGCCAAACCCAGCAAATGTCCGATCGCCCAGGTTACAATGTATTTCTCCCCTTCCAAATAGGTACGGTTATTTTTAGCCCGCGGCTCCATAACAGCGGCAATCGTCCGTCCCATATCCGGTTTCTCAGCAATAATCAACGTCTTCATTCATACTCCATTCCTTCCTGACGGCCTTCTGTTTCTCCTCCATGAATCACACATAAACATGGATGTTAATGAAAACACAGGTATCCCGGCCTCATGCAAAAGGAGCCTTCTCCCGACGAAAGCTCCTTTGTAAATTCATTTAGTCAAACGCTTCAACAATATACGTGTATTATACCATAGATACCATGGTTCTCTCAGGTCATGATTTTAAATAGTCAACGAAAGTTATGTATATGTTAATTTATATCACATAAATATCAGACTTTATCAAATTTTCTTGCGAAATAATTCTTTTTTCTATAAAAAAGCTGCACAAAACACTTTTTTTTATGTTATGATCAATATAGATAAGAAATATTTGGTGAGATGATTAAATTCAAGTCACATTACTTAACATGAATTTCGCAATATTTCACAGTTCAATAATCATTGATTCATTTTTCGCTTTTGGAAGACTCAGCTTGAAATACAATAAAGCTCCATCCGAAGATGGAGCTTTGACTGATCTGTAACATGAAATTTATTATTACACCAAAACGGTGACGCCCATGAGGTATTTATCAACCTCTCGTGCAGCTTCTCGACCTTCATTAATAGCCCATACGACAAGACTTTGTCCGCGACGCATATCACCTGCAGCAAAAACCTTATCCACATTGGTAACATATTTTCCATAACGTGCTTTAACGTTGGAGCGACGATCTGTCTCCAAACCAATCTGCTCTACAATCGTTTGCTCAGGACCATCAAATCCAATGGCAATTAGAGCAATTTGTGCAGGGAATACACGCTCCGTACCTGGAATCGGTTGATAGATCTTGCGGCCCGTTTCATCAACAATCCGTTGAATTTGAATGGTGTGCAGCTCTTTCAGATTACCGTTTTCATCACCTACAAATTTGGTCGTCATGATGGAGAACTCACGCGGATCTTCTCCAAACAATGCCTTCGCTTCTTCCTGTGCATAATCGAGAGAATACACGTTTGGAAATTGCGGCCAAGGATTGGCAATCGGATCACGCTCCATAGGCGCTTTGGTGTGTGTGCCAAATTGAGTGACACTTCGACAACCATGACGCAAAGAAGTAGCTACACAGTCCGAACCCGTATCACCACCACCGATTACAATAACGTCCTTGCCTTGGGAGGACAAATAGTTGCCATCTTCCAGGTTGGAATCCAAGTAACTTTTGATGGTACCATTTAGATAATCCATCGCATAATGAACACCCTTCAAATCGCTACCTTCGATGTTGAATTCTCTTGGCTTCGTAGAACCACCGCATAGGACAACCGCATCATATTCAGCAATCAGCTGATCGGTAGGGATATCTTTGCCGATTTCCGTATTGGTGATGAATTGAATACCTTCAGCCTCCAGCAAATCCACACGCCGCTGAACGACCTTCTTATCCAATTTCATTGACGGTATTCCATACATCAATAATCCACCCACACGGTCCGCACGCTCATACACAGTCACGCTGTGCCCTGCTTTGTTAAGCTGAGCCGCTGCAGCCAAACCTGCCGGTCCCGAACCAACAATAGCCACTCGTTTGCCTGTACGCTTTTCTGGCGGATTAGGAACGACCCAACCTTCCTCAAAGCCTTTTTCGATAATAGCTTCCTCAATGGTTTTAATTGTAACAGACTGTCCAATCAGGCCCACAGTACACGAACCTTCACATGGCGCAGGACAGACACGACCTGTGAATTCCGGGAAGTTATTCGTTTTGTGAAGCCGCTCGAGCGCTTCTTTCCACAAACCACGATATACGAGATTGTTCCATTCCGGAATGAGATTATGAACCGGGCAACCTAAAGTTGCTCCCATGATATCCATCCCCGTATGACAATAAGGAGTTCCGCAGTCCATACAACGCGCCCCTTGGGTACGCAGCTCTTCTTCAGACATATGCTTATGGAATTCTTCCCAATCCTTTATACGCTCTGCCGGGTCCCGGTCTGTAGGAAGCTGTCGTGTGTATTCCATAAATCCAGTTGGTGTAGACATGTTACGTTCCCCCATCTCTTCGCTTATGAACCCCGATCATCCATTCAGAATTTAAGTCAAATTCAAATTTGTCTGTTTGTATTATGAAAGGGTCTGTTCTCGTTGAATTTGATTTATTGTATCACAATACAGCGTAAAAGTGATGAAAACTTATGCAACTTTCTGCATCAACAGCCAAAAGGATTTTTTATATGGTTTATTAATTTTTCAAATGAGTGGGATTGGATACAGTCTATTCTTACTCCGTTCTCTCGTAAACAACAAAACGATACTCATAGGGATTTTTTTCATCCTTGATACCCGGAGTCTCACTGACTATATTCCAGCCGTTCCAATCCAGCTCAGGGAAGGTTGTATCGCCTTCAAAAATCTCCTCAATCCGAGTCACAATCAATTGATCGGCATGTGACCAAAACAGTGCATAAATTTCCGCTCCTCCAATGACCATTAGCTCCTCCTGCTTTGCTAATTGGAGCCCTTCTTCCAGTGAATGAATCACTTCCGCATCTTCCACCTGATAACACTGATCTCGAGTTAAGACGACGTTACGTCGGTTTGGCAGGCTTTTTCCTCCAAAGGATTCCCACGTCTTGCGCCCCATGAGTACCGTTTTATTAATCGTCTGCTCTTTGAAAAAGGCCATGTCTCTAGGGAGGCGCCAGGGAAGTTTGTTATCCCGGCCAATCACACTATTTTGTGCCATAGCCCATATCATTGAAATGCCCATTTTTCCACCTCCTCTAATCAGATGGCGACAGGCGCCTTAATCCCTGGATGATACTCGTAATTTTCAAAAGCAAAATCGTCATAGGTATAATCAAAAATCGAATCCGGTTTGCGCAGAATTTTCAATTGAGGCAACGGATAGGGATCACGTTCCAACTGCGTATGCACTTGTTGCATATGATTTGAATAAATATGCACATCACCGCCTGACCAAATAAATTCACCGGGCTCCAAACCGCACTGTTGTGCAACCATATGCGTTAGTAATGCATAACTTGCGATGTTGAACGGCAATCCTAAAAAGGTATCCACAGAACGCATCGTTAGCATACAGGAAAGCTTCCCTCCAGCTACATAGAACTGAAATACAAAATGACATGGCGGCAACTTCATAGATTCGATTTCAGCCACATTCCAAGCACTGACGATGTGTCGACGTGAATCCGGATTATTTTTAATAGCCTCAATGACATTCGCAATTTGGTCAATATGTTGCCCGTCTGTTGTTTCCCACGAACGCCATTGCGATCCATATACAGGCCCCAGATTCCCCTGCTCGTCCGCCCACTCATCCCAAATGGTTACTCCGTTCTCCTTGAGATAAGAAATGTTGGTATCTCCCCGCAAAAACCATAACAGCTCATGAATAACGGATTTTAAATGTACTCTTTTAGTGGTCACCAAAGGGAAGCCCTTGGCCAGATCAAAACGGAGTTGTCTTCCGAAAACAGATAGTGTACCCGTCCCTGTCCGATCCTCTTTTTTCACTCCATTCTCTAAAATATCCTCCAGCAGTTCCAAATAGTTACGCACGTTATTCCTCTCCTTTGAGCATGAATAAAAACCTGGCATCGCCAGATTCTAATCTTTAAAATTCTCTTTCTGCACCCATATCTATAGTTAGTTTATCATGTACGGTACTTCGTTGACCATCTACTGTGTGAATTTTCATGGTAGTCCTGAAAATCCTAAAGTTTGAAAAAAAAGAGACAAAGAGCGCAGATATAGCGCTCCTTGCCTCTCTTTGTCATGTATGAAAACGAAAACGAGATAATGAAAAATGGTATTAGCGACGTGGTGCCAATGCATGGATTGGATGACCCAGCACGACTTCCGCTGCTTCCATAACGATTTCGCCCAATGTAGGGTGAGCATGAATAGTCAAGGAGATATCTTCGAGTGTAGCACCCATTTCAATCGCCAGACCCAGCTCAGCAATAAGGTTGGAAGCTTCCAGACCTACGATTTGCGTACCCAGTACCAGACCTGTGTCAGCGTCAGCTACGATTTTCACAAAACCTTCAGCAGCGTTCAGGGAAACCGCACGACCGTTTGCTCCATAAGAGAACTTGCCAACTTTGACATTGTAGCCTTTTTCTTTGGCTTGTGTTTCTGTGTAGCCTACGCTAGAGCATTCTGGATCTGTGAAAACAACAGCTGGCATACATTTGTAATCTACTACAGACGGCTCGCCTGCAATTGCTTCAGCAGCCACTTTACCTTCGTAAGAAGCTTTGTGTGCCAGAGCAAGACCAGCTACGATATCGCCGATTGCAAAGATATGAGGAATGCTAGTACGTCCTTGGTGGTCAACTTTCACCATTCCGCGCTCATCCAGTTCTACACCGATCAGATCCAGACCCAGCTCACCGTCTGTGTTTGGACGACGTCCAACAGTAACAAGCAGATATTCAGCAGTTACTTCTTTGCTTTCGCCGTTAACGGAGAATTTCACCGTTACGTCTTTATCTGTTTGCTCTGCACTTTCCGCTTTAGCGCCAGTGAAGATTTCGATGCCCGTTTTCTTCATGCTTTTCGCAACGATCGAAGTCATATCTTTGTCGAAACCAGGAAGCACTGTATCCATACCTTCAATGATCGTTACTTTGGAACCGAATTTGGAGTACATTTGTCCAAGCTCTGCACCAATGTATCCACCACCGATTACGATCAGGCTTTTCGGAATTTCAGGCAGGTTCAATGCTTCTGTAGAAGACAGAATGCGTCCGCCAAATGGGAATGGTTTCAGTTCGATTGGACGGGAACCTGTTGCGATAATTGCATTTTTAAAACGGTAACGTGGTGATTCATGTTCGTTGAATACACGCGCTTCGTTTTCGTTGATGAACATGCACTCACCATTGAAAACTTCAACTTTGTTGCCTTTGAGCAAGCCACTTACGCCGCCTGTCATTTTCTTAACAACACCGTTTTTGAATTCTTGTGTTTTAGCGAAGTCCACTTTTACATTTTCAGCCGTAATACCGAAAGACTCGCCATGTTTAGCTGCTTCGTATTGATGAGCTGCAGAGATCAAAGCTTTGGATGGAATACATCCACGGTTCAGACAGACACCGCCCAGCTCAGATTTGTCAACGATCAATACGCTTTGTCCCAATTGTGCGGCACGGATGGCAGCTACATAGCCGCCAGGACCCGCACCGATAACCAATGTGTCAATATCCAGAGAAGCGTCTCCTACTACCATTGATTACACCTCCATAACAAGCAACTCAGGGTTAGCGAGCAGCTGTTTGATATAGTTCATGAAGTTTTGAGCAGTTGCACCGTCAATAATACGGTGGTCAAAGCTCAAGGAAAGAGCCATTACTGGAGCGGCTACAATTTCACCGTTTTTCACGACTGCTTTTTCACTGATGCGGCCAGTACCCAAAATCGCAACTTCAGGGAAGTTAATGATTGGAGTAAAGAACATACCGCCTGCGGAACCGATGTTAGTGATGGAGATTGTGCTTCCTCTCATCTCATTCGCAGCCAATTTTCCATCACGACCGCGCACAGCCAGATCACGAATGGAATCAGCAATCATCCAGATACTCTTACGATCAGCATCTTTGATAACAGGAACGATCAAACCGTTGTCTGTATCTGTAGCGATACCGATGTTGTAGTATTTCTTGTAAACAATTTCGTTTGCTTCTTCGTCGATTGTCGCATTCAGAGCCGGGAATTGACGGGAAGCAGCAACCAAAGCTTTTACGATGAATGGCAGGTATGTTACTTTTGTGCCTTTCTTCTCAGCAATTGGTTTGATACGAGTACGGAAAGCAACCAGTTCAGTTACATCAACTTCATCCATAATCGTAACGTGCGGAGCCGTATAAGCCGATTTAACCATAGCATTGGAAATAGCCTTGCGGATACCTTTAAATGGTACGCGCTCTTCCTCAGCACGTGGATCTACTGCTGGTGCGGATGATGCTGCAGCTTTCGCTTCTTTCTTAGCAGGCTCTTGTGCTTTTGCAGCTTCTTTTGCTACTGGTGCAGCCGCTTGACCTCCACCATTTTTGAAAGCTTCTACATCTTCTTTGGTGATTTTACCATTTTTGCCGGAACCACTCACTTGAGCGATGTTTACACCTTGCTCACGAGCAAATTTGCGGACGCTAGGTGTAGCCAGTACGTCTTTGTTAGAAGCAGCAGGTGTTGCAGCTGGTTTTGTGTTAGCTCCGCCTTTTGCAGCATCCTCTTCTTGTTTGGCAGCAGCCGGTGCTTCTTCTTGTTCAGGAAGCTCACCCTCTGCAGCGATTACAGCCACAACTTGACCTACGTTAAAGATGTCGCCGTCTTTGGCAAATACTTCTTGTACTGTACCATTAACCGGACAAGGAACTTCAACTACAGCCTTATCGTTTTGTACTTCCATGATGATATCTTCATCTGTTACTTTGTCGCCGGGCTTAATGTGCATCTTGATGATTTCGCCTTCGTGAAGACCTTCACCCAGCTCTGGGAATTTATATTCAAATCTAGCTGCACCTGCAGCTCCGCCTTGTGCAGCAGCACTTGGCTCAGGGCTAGCAGCTGGTGCTTCTGGTGCATCTTCTTGTTCAGGAAGTTCACCTTCTGCATCAATTACAGCTACGACTTGACCTACGTTAAAGATGTCGCCGTCTTTGGCAAATACTTCTTGTACTGTACCATTAACCGGACAAGGAACTTCAACTACAGCCTTATCGTTCTGTACTTCCATGATGATATCTTCATCTGTTACTTTGTCGCCGGGCTTGATGTGCATCTTGATGATTTCGCCTTCGTGAAGACCTTCACCTAGCTCCGGGAATTTATATTCAAATTTAGCCACGTTTAAAACCTCCCAAATTTACGGTGTGCTTTAATTAAAATTCCAATACTTTATTAACCGCATCAATGATACGTGTTGGCGTTGGCAACCAAGTATCTTCAATTTGAGCGTAAGGATAAACGGTATCCGGACCTGCTACCCGCAGAACGGGTGCTTCCAGATGCAGGATTGCTTTTTCGTTAATTTGTGCAATAACTTCAGCAGCTACACCGGAGCTCTTTTGCGCTTCTTGAACAACGATCGCACGATTGGTTTTTTGAATAGAAGCAACAATAGTATCAATGTCAATCGGGCTAATGGTGCGCAAATCAATGATTTCTACTTTGATACCTTTTGTTTTTTCCAGCTCATCAGCAGCTTTAATCGAAGTGTGTACCATCATACCGTAAGTAATGATCGTCACATCGGAACCTTCACGAACTACATTAGCTTTGCCCAGTTCAACTGTGTAATCATTCTCAGGAACTTCAGCGCGGAATGCATGATACAAGTTCAAATGCTCCATGAAAAATACTGGATCGTTGTCGCGAATAGACGCGATCATAAGACCTTTTGCATCGTAAGGGTTGGAAGGAACAACAACCTTGATACCAGGTGTTTGAGCCAGAAGACCTTCCAAGGAATCTGTATGCAGCTCGGCTGCCTTAACACCGCCACCAAAAGGTGTACGGAATACGATTGGAGAATTGTAACGTCCACCAGAACGGTAACGCATACGGGATGCTTGAATTGCCATTTGATCGAGTGCTTCAAAGATAAAGCCTACGAACTGGATTTCAGCTACAGGACGGAAGCCTTGGATACCCAGACCCACAGCAAGACCCCCGATTGCGGATTCCGCCAGCGGAGTATCGAATACACGTTCTTCGCCAAATTCTTTTTGCAGACCTTCTGTAGCGCGGAATACGCCACCTACATGACCTACGTCTTCACCGAAAAGCAGGACGTTAGGGTCGCGTTTCAACTCTACGCGCAGTGCGTCACGAATCGCTTCTTTCATGTTCATTTGTGCCATTTGCTTCATTTCCTCCTTAAACATTGACAGATCAATTTCAGTTCAGGTCAATCGAAAAGCAGACCGGATCGGGTTACCGCCCGGTCCCTTTTAAGTTCAATTATTTAAAATCAGCTTTTTGTTCTTCCAAGTGTTTAGGCGTTGTTTCGAACATGCTATCAATCAAGCCAGGAATTGTCATTTTTTCTGTTTTCTCGGCTTTTTTGATCTCTTCGTTCACTTTTGCCTTAGCTTCTTCTTTTACGCGAGCTGTATCTTCTTCAGTCCAAAGATCTTTTTTCTCAAGGTATTTCGCAAAGCGGGCAATTGGATCTTTCGCATTCCATTCGCCTTCTTCTTCTTTAGAACGATATTTTGTTGCATCATCAGAAAGGGAATGCGGGCGGAAACGGTATGTTACGGCTTCAATCAATGTAGCACCTTCACCATTACGTCCACGCTCTGCAGCTTCTTGAACGGCTTTAATAACTGCAAGCACGTCCATGCCGTCAATTTTCACACCTTTAATACCAGCAGCTACTGCTTTATGAGCGATCGAAAGAGCAGCCGTTTGTTTTGAGAATGGAGTCGTGATCGCGTAGCCATTGTTTTGCACAAAGAAAATAACTGGCAACTTGTAGACACCAGCATAGTTCAGGCCTTCGTAGAAATCACCTTCGGAAGAACCGCCGTCACCTGTATATGTAATGGCGACTTGTTTTTGTTTTTTCAGCTTGTAACCCATAGCAATACCCATAGCATGCAAAATTTGTGCGCCAATGATGATTTGCGGCATCAGTACATTAACACCGTCCGGCACTTGGCCGCCGTGTTGATGACCACGGGAATACAAGAAAGCTTGGTATAATGGCAGGCCATGCCAAACGATTTGCGGAATATCGCGGTAGCCTGGTGCAATAAAGTCTTCTTTTTGGAGCGCATATTCGCTACCAACCATTGTTGCTTCTTGTCCGGATACCGGAGCGTAGAAACCGAGACGTCCTTGACGGCCTAAATTAACGGCACGGTCATCCCAAGTACGTGTAAATACCATTCGATACATAATTTCTTTCAATTGATCATCTGTAAGTTTAGGCAACATATCTTTATTGATAATTTCACCATCCGGAGAAAGTACGGACAGCGCCTCAACTTCCTCTGTGTAAACTTCATAAGGAACCTTGCTCATTTTCTTCACCTCAACAAAAAAATTTGAATATCAAGTTCCGCTGTTATAGGATTATTATACACCTGTTATATCGTTCGCGTCAAAGATTTAGTTATTTTTTTTGAGTCTGCCACATTTTTGTGTGTGTAACAGGGTATGTTTTTTACTATAACAGCTTAGTACATGATTGAAATTTTAAACATCTATTGCAATCAGGGTAATCTTAACTTATTGTGATCCCGAATGCAAAATAATACCCAAGAAAGGTGACGAAAAATGACGGATTCTCGGTATTTAAAACGAACCATCCTTAAAGACGAAGTAGACAGCCGCTTTCTAGGCGAGACCAGAACTCTCCGGATTTATTTGCCGCCCGGCTATAATGAAATATTGAGCTACCCGGTCGTATACTGTCAGGACGGAGAAGAATTTTTCAATTTTGGCCGCATTGCAACTCACGCCAACCGCCTCATTCTGGATGAGGGTGTTGAACCCTTCATTATTGTAGGCGTCGAAGTGAACACCAAAATCAGAACGCAGGAGTATGCTCCCTTCGGTAATCGTTTCGAGGCGTATACTGCCTGTTTTGCAGAAGAGATTATTCCCTATGTGGAGCAAAAGTATCCTATAAGAAAAGATGCAGCGTCCCGCATTTTGGCGGGGGATTCACTGGGAGGCAGTGTGTCTCTGCATTTGGCTTTGATGTATCCTCATTTGTTCAACCGCATTATCAGCCTCTCAGGTGCTTACTATGAAGCTTCACAGGAAATCATCGCCCGTGAAAAAGATCTGTCTCATTTGCGGGTGTGGATGACGGTTGGACTTCAGGAAGATGCATTTGAGAGTGATACTGGCATTTACAACTTTGTAGAGCTTAACCGTCAATGCGCAGATTTGCTGCGCGAACGGAACGCTGAAGTTTCTTACCGTGAAAAGGATGGCAAACATTTGTGGGGCTTTTGGCAAAACGAGTTGCCTGACGCGCTAATGTATTTTTTGGATCGCGCCTAAGCAAATATTCTTCAAAGTAACTAAGGGGAATAGAGCAGTGACCTACTAGGTCATAAAGCTCCTTCCTCTTTTTCATATTTTGGTTGCGCTTTCAAAAATGTATAACGAAAAACGGCAATGATTGCCGTCATCTGTCGTTCACATTATAGCTTTTCTTCTACGATCTTGTCCAGCAAGGCGTCGCAACCTGCGTCCATTAATCGATAGGTCTCTTCAAAATTCCCTGTAAAATATGGGTCGGGTACTTCTCTTAATTTTTCTTGAGGGAGCAAATCCATAAATTTTAGAATATCTGCCTCCGCTCCACCAGCAATCTTTCGCATGTTTCGTTCATTAGAGTCATCCATGCACACAATGTAATCAAACGCGTCAAAATCACGGCCCGTTATTTGCCGTGCCTGTATGCCTTGTTCGCTGATTCCATGCAGTTTAAGTTGCTTTAGTGTTCCCTCATGCGGGGGATTACCGATGTGCCAGTCGCCCGTCCCGGCCGAGTCCACCCCGATTTCTGCACCCAATCCCCGTTCCTGCGCTTTATGTCTCAGTATCGCCTCCCCCATCGGAGAGCGGCAAATATTGCCTAAACACACAAACAAAACGTTAATCATTTCGTTCTCCTTCCTATTACACGTTACACTTCCTATTTTCTGTTTCATTGTAGCCATGTCCTCCAAAATTGTGCAAGCCATATTTAACGCGGTATACTTAAAAACGATGGTATATATAGGATCGTATCAGAAAGAAAGGATGTTGATTATGACAAAAAAACGAGCGATTGTATTTTCAGGCGGTCGTCTTAATGAAGAAGATTTACATCAAATACAGCCTGATGATTTTATTATAGGCGCAGATAAAGGTGCTCTTTTCCTAATCGAGCACGGTATTACACCACATATCTCTGTTGGAGATTTTGATTCGATCACACCAGAGGAAAAAGAAAAGGTAGAATCAGCAAGCCAACGGTTGATTGCGTGCGACCCAGTACTTAAAGACTTAACAGATACTGAGCTTGCTTTAGAAATCGCTATGGACGAACAGGCAGATCATGTACTGATGCTTGGTGTGACTGGCACCCGGATGGACCACACATTGGCTAATGTTCAAATATTGGTACGCGCAATGCAGCATCATATTAGCTGCGCTATTATGGACGCACATAATTATATTGAGCTCACCGGATCAACGCTTGAGATCCAGCCTATGGGCTATACATATACATCCCTGCTTCCTATGACCTCCGAAGTAACAGGCATACAACTGGAAGGATTTATGTATCCGCTGCATAATGCCACCCTCAAAATGGGACAATCGCGTGCTGTCAGTAATAAGTTAATGGCTTCAAAAGGTACGATTTCCATCAAAAGCGGTCTGTTACTCGTTATTCAAAGCAAGGATTAATTATGACATTGTTGTAACCATTATATAAATTGTTTTTCACTCAAAACCCTTGATGAACAAGGGTTTTTCCGCTTATAGAGATCTATGAATCGATATATTTTTTTACAAATTGTAATTTTTAATGGTTTTTTAATAATCGCTGTGTAAGTCTTGTCCCTCAAGCATTTGAGAGTTCTTTTCCAACTATTAGGCGGCTTCAAAACTGTTATACTCAACGCTGTCAGTTAGTTAGCAACTCAGCAAAATATTGCACAAATCAATTTTTGGAGGTACTTACAACATGAATATGCAGAAAATCATAAAAAAGGTAATTATAGCAGGGGTCGCAGCCACGATCGGCTTTGGTACTTTTGCAATTGAGGGAACAAATACGGCACAAGCCGCCACTACGACTTCAGTAGGCCAAAAAGTAATTAACTACGGTGAAAGATATATGGGAACTCCTTATAAGTTTGGAGCTTCCACAAGCACGACGCGCAATTTTGACTGTTCTTCTTTCATGAAGCACATATTCAAGAAATACGGAGTAAATTTGCCGCGTACTTCTGTACAACAGTCTAAAGTTGGACATGCCGTATCCAAGTCCAATTTGAAAAAAGGCGACTTAGTTTTCTTTTCAAGCGGTAGTCGTGCTACAGGACGCAACATTACCCACGTAGCAGTCTATATGGGCGGGGGTAAAATTCTGCACACTTACGGCGGACCTGGCGTGACCATCTCCGATTTGAACTCTGGCAACTGGAAAAGAACATACATTAAAGCACGCCGCGTGCTGTAGTATGAAACTCATTTTGAAATATGCGAGCCGGGACGAAAAGTTCCGGTTTTTTTATATGCCCAATACTATTCTGATACGGTTGGTGTTCTGAGTGAATAACCAATACCTCGTTCCGTACGGATCATTTTAAACTTATACCCCTTATCTACTTTAACCCTCAAATGTCTGATATAGACGTCTACTACGTTCGTATCAACGATATAGTCATGTTTCCAAACATCCTTCAGAATTTGCTGCCTGCTACAAACTTGGTTAAGATGTATCGCCAGATGAAGCAAAAGATCGAATTCTTTCGGAGTTAATTCCAGCTTTTGTCCCCCTCTGCTCACCATTCTGCTTGCATTGTCTATATGTATATCACCCGCCTCGATCGCCCTTTTCATATCACGTTCAATACCAAAAATTCGCAATAAATTAGCCACTCTAGCCTGGAAAACTCTAGGATAAAAGGGCAGAACGATCACATCATGTGCTCCTTGTTCAAAACAGGAAACAATATGGTCTTCCTCATCTGATGAAGTCATTGCTAATAGCGGGACATGAGGATGGTATTGCTGCCATGTGCGAAGCAAGCCTTGCGAAACCGTCTGTTCATCTTCTATATTGAGCAGTAACAAATCTACAGGATTATGGGCTACATAAGAGCTTGCATCCGTCGTATTGCTAACATGTACCACCTGATAACCTGCCTGCTCCAATGGACGAACAATTACGGGAGACGCTTCATTTACATTCACAAGCAAAATTAACGGGCTCATCTTTTCACCCACCTGGTTTGGACATAGCATTACATATTGGATACGAACAAGTTTGTGTTATAAGCCATTAAAGCATATTAATATTATTGTAACAAAAAAGCAGAAAATCATTCTCCAAAGAATGGCTTTCTGCTTTTATGGTTTAACCCAAATAGCGATGATACAGACTTCTTGCTTTTGCCACGTCCTTTGTCCCATGGATCAGCGCTCTGCCATCTGCAAAAACAACCAAGCGATGCTCGCTTGTACTAAAGGAAACCAAAAACGGGTTCCGTTCTACTTCCCCCTCTCCCAAAGAAGCAAATCTATCTGCAGTTTCTGCAAGATTCAGATGTATCGGGTTTGCTGGTCTAATTTGAACGGTATCCCTGCCGCACAAAACATCTGTTTTCTGCCGATGAGAGGCCGACAAATAGGGATACGTCGGTTGGCTGCCGCAAGAAGGACAGTTCTCCTTTTTAACGCTATCTACTGCTATCGCTACATACTCATTTTTCCACAAATCAAACGAAAGTAGCTTTCCTCTCAAATCTTCCGGATATCCGCCAAGAAGTTTGAAGGCTTCCGTAGTTTGGTTAGCCGTTACCATCTGTACAGCCTGCGGAATAATCCCGGCGGTATCACAGGTTTCCCCACCAAACGGTACAGTTCCCAGCAGACAGTGAAGACAAGGCGTTTGACCCGGTATAATGGTGTAGGTTACACCATAACTGCCCACGCATCCCCCATAAATCCATGGAATCCGATGCTTGAGTGCCATGTCGTTCATAAGAAGTCGGGTATCGAAATTATCGGTTGCATCCATTATGAGATCTACCCCCTGGATCAACTCTTCCAGCTCTTCCACACCAACATCCAGTACATATGCATGGATAACCGTTTCCGAATTAATATCCTTTAATCTTCGCTGAGCAGCTACTGCTTTGGGACATCTTTGCGCAGCATCACTTTCCTGAAAAAGCTGCTGGCGCTGCAAATTGCTCCATTCCACATAATCCCGATCTACGAGACTCACCGTGCCTACACCCCCACGAACGAGCGTTTCCGCAATACCTGTACCTAACGCTCCGGCACCTATGATTAGTACGTGAGAGGAAGCAAGCCGGCGTTGTCCTGTCGGGCCAAAGGGCGCGAATCTTTCCTGTCTGGAATAACGATCACTTGGATGTGTTCCTCCTGCACCGGATTTGTCAGTTACCTTCATGCCTGAACCATGCCTTCTGTCGGACTGCTTGCTGAAGCGTAACGTTTTACAGGAATCATGCCCGCCTCAAAACCATATCTCCCAGCACGAACAGCCAGTTTCATGGCCTCGGCCATTTTTACTGGGTCCTTCGCTCCTGATACGGCTGTGTTCAACAAAACAGCATCTGCCCCCAACTGCATCGCCATGGCCGCGTCACCGGGTGAGCGAATACCCGCATCGACAATAACTGGTACCTCTGCCTGTTCAATAATTAGCTCTAATGAAAATGGATTGAGCAAACCATGTCCTGTACCAATCGGTGAAGCTCCAGGCATAACGGCGTGTATTCCAAGCTCTTGTAACCTCTTTGCTAGAATCACATCGTCCGATATGTAGGGCAGAACGATAAAGCCTTCTTCTAACAGCTTTTCACTAGCTTTTAATGTTTCAAATGGGTCCGGCAGCAGTGTCTTGCTATCCCCAATGACTTCCACCTTAATCATATCGCACAGACCAGAGGCTTTTGCCAATTTGGCAATACGAATCGCCTCCTCTGCTGTTGTGGCCCCAGCTGTATTGGGAAGAAGTGTATACCGGGTCAAATCCAGCATATCGAGAAAATGCTGCTTGTCCCGTTCCTCCAAGTTCAATCTCCGTACAGCAAACGTCAATATTTCCGTCTCAGCAGCCTCTACGGCTTGAGATTGAATATCCAGATCAGAGAATTTTCCTGTTCCCAACAACAGCCTTGAGGTAAAAGATGTTTTTCCAATAGTTAACATGATCAACCGCCTCCCACAAAATGTACAATCTCTAGGCAATCTCCATCCTTCAGTACCGCTTCATCATGATCTTCACGGGTCAATATATGCCGATTCAGCTCCACCACTACGGTTTTCACCTTTACATCAAGCTCATGTAGCAATTGATCCACATGAGTGATTCGATTAGAAAAAGTCAGGCTCTGGCCGTTAATCGTCAGCTTCATAAGCTTTCCTCCTTGAGGAGCTCAGAAGAAAATCTACTTATCCCAAATTCAGCCGCACCAGCCCCATTAAGCATAGCTGCCATCGCACGCCCGGTAGCATCACTCAGCAGGACACCATTGCGATAATGCCCGACTGCAGCATATACGCCCTCGACCCCAGGAACAATGCCTATAAAAGGATGACCTGATACAGCCTGCGGACGTAAGCCCGCCCAAGCGCGTATAAAGGAAGCTTCACGGACGCGCGGCAGCCAGGCAGAGGCACGTGCCAGCAACCCTTCCAAGCCTCCTACGGTCACCTCTTCGTCATATTGATGCGGAAGGCTCGTTGCCCCAATCCAAAGCTCGTTATTCTGTTTAGGCACGAGGTAAATATCATCAGCATAAATGGTATATTCTAACGGGTGATCCTTCAAGGAGACCGCTACCGCTTCGCCCTTGACTGGATAAAGTGGATATTCAAACCCAACCTGCGCTAGCAATTTCATGCTATCCAAGCCTCCGGCAATAATGACCTGATCGCAGGAAAAAAAACCACTATCTGTGCGGACACCGCAAATTCGACCATCCTGTATGACCAGTTGCTCTGCCTCTGTACCAGACCATACCGTTGCTCCTAGCACCGCAGCAGCACCTGCATAAGCACGGCAAAGCTGGACAGGAGCCACTTGTGTCTCCTTTGAACGATATATTGCCCCGATCGCTTGTTCATCCAAACCTGGAATTCGTCGGGCCAATTCTTTCGCATCCCACCAGATAGGACATTCACCCTCTCGCGTTTTAGCAGCTTTCCAGCGTTTTTGGCCTTCAGTCTCCGTACGGAAAGGGGTCACAAACCCCTCAGTACGGAATTCCACCGAAATACCCGACAAACGCTCTAGATCACAGACAAGCTCAGGGAATGCATCTCGACTTATGCGAGCAAATCGTGCCAGCTCAGAGTCGGTGAACTCTTCACTTTCCGCTGCCAGCATTCCAACCGCTGCTCCTGAGGCTCCCTCACCCGGGATCAATCGTTCCAGCATAATCGCACTTCTTCCCTCCTTGGCCACATGATAAGCAATGGAACTACCGACGACACCTCCACCTATGACCAAGCATTCAGCGTGTCCAATCGCTCTTTCCTCTGTGTGTATCTTTAGCATTTGTTCCGTATCTCCTCTCCATAAACCCTTCTGCTTTCAGCTTACCTCTACTCTCGTTTTCTCACTACAGGCTGTGAACTACAAGGTCTGCCATTCGCCTATACTCCATTGCAGCTGCAACGGGCGACTCAGCCTCCCATATACCAGACATCACCGCAATTCCGCTTGCTCCGGCCCTATAAAGCTCCGGGATATGATGCGGTTGTATGCCGCCCAGCGCAATCACCGGAATGTTAGACAGTCTGCAAATATGTTCAAGCTGAGCTAAACCCCGCGGTACAATACCGGGCTTACAGTGGGTCTCATATACGTGACCATAAAGTACATAGTCCGCTCCTGCCCGCTCGGCAATTTGCACCTCCTCCAAGGAATGTACAGACACTCCACAGCGTGTACCCTTTGGAAGTAGGCTTTTCACATCCACAACAGGTAATCCATTAGCTGGTAGTTGGACGGCTCCAACCAAAGTAAGTAAAGCTACATCCACACGATCATTTACTACAATTTGTTGCAAAGGAACTTCCTGCTCCACCAGGCTGCGAGTCAAAGAAAGCAATGCAGAGGCACCATTTTGTTTTAAACGTGCGTGTACATAATGAACATACGGACAAATCACAGCAGCCACTTGGGCGGCTTGTGCAAAAGTGCCCTTTTCCATCAAAATTGCGTGTAATTCGATTTTGTCTTCACCTCACATTGGACTAAAGGATCTAAGCTTAGCCAGCCACGTCTACCAGCAGGAATGAAGGGGGATTGTATGTGAATCGTCTACGGAAGCTCGAACAACTTAAAATGAACGAAACGCAAAAAAACCACTTCCCCAAGGAAGTGGTTTAACGAACGTCCAATAATCGAACGGACCATGATATCCGTATACGTGTATCGTCCCACGCACAAACAAAAATAAAAATGGCGTTGTCTTGTTTGTACGGCGCTCACTTCCCTACGCTGGCATAACCCAGATCAGGTGCAAAGGGTCCGAAATCCATTTATTCCGTCTCAGCCGCATGGCGGCTCCCCTAGTGTGACTATTTTATTGTATAAGCTAAAGATAGCTTAGCATATTTTTCTAATTCTGCAAACCCTACTTCGAGTGAAATTTGCCAGAACTGGATTTAGTTGATTTTAATTAACTTTACTTGACCACTCTTCTACATTCCACGTTTTGGTTACCCAATCCTCGTAAAAGTCCGGTTCGTGAGATACAAGCAATACAGTCCCTTTGTATTCCTTCAAGGCACGTTTCAGCTCATCCTTTGCTTTAACATCCAAGTGGTTGGTAGGCTCATCGAACAGTACCCAGTTGCTTTCACGCATTAACAGTTTGCAAAGACGGACTTTAGCCTGTTCTCCACCACTAAGCGCAGATAGCGGACGCGTGATATGCTCATTCTTCAAACCGCAACGCGCCAAATGCGCTCGTACTTCATGCTGGTTCAAATGCGGGAATTCATTCCACACATCGTCAATCGGTGTAATTTTCTCCGCCTTTACTTCCTGCTCAAAATAAGCGGGCTGCAAAAAATCACCTTGATAGGTTTTTCCACTGATTGGCGGAATTTTTCCTAATATGGTTTTGAGCAATGTCGATTTACCGACACCGTTGTAGCCGACAATTGCAATCTTTTCGCCACGTTCAATCGTCATGGACATTTTAGGCAAAAGGGCATGCGTATAACCAATCTCAAAATCAATACCCTCAAATACCGTCTTTCCGCTTGCACGTGCTTCTTTAAATTGAAAGGTTGGTTTTGCGGCTTCTTCAGGCTTATCAATACGTTCGATCCGATCAAGCTGCTTTTCACGGCTCTTTGCTCGGCCTGATGTAGAGGCACGCGCTTTATTACGCTGAATAAAATCTTCCTGTTTCTTAATAAAATCCTGTTGCTTCTCATAAGCATCAATATGCTGAGCTTTGTTCAGATCCGCCATTTCAAGAAACTTTTCATAGTTAGCTGAATAACGGGTCATCTTGGCAAACTCAAGATGGTAAATAACATTAACGACCTGGTTCATAAATTCAGTATCATGTGAAATAAGAATAAAGGCATAGGGATAGTCCTTCAAATAGCGCGTAAGCCATTCAATATGCTCTACATCCAAATAGTTGGTAGGCTCATCCAGCAACAGGACGTTCGGCTTTTCCAACAGCAACTTAGCAAGAAGAACCTTTGTCCGTTGCCCGCCGCTAAGTGCGGATACATCCCGATCCAGTCCTATGGCCGACAGACCTAGTCCATTCGCCATTTCTTCAACCTTCACATCAATGAGGTAAAAATCCCCCATATCCAGTTGCTCCTGAATTTCACCCATCTGTTCTAGCAACACTTCCAACTCTTCAGGAGAAGCATCCCCCATTTTGTCAGTAATCTGCATCATTTCCTTTTCCAATTCCAACAAAGGAAGAAAAGCATCTTTCAATACATCACGTACCGTTTTGCCCGGTGTCAGCTTGGTATGCTGATCCAGATAGCCGTAACGCACACGTGGAGTCCATTCCACTTTACCCTCATCCTTAAGCAATTTTCCAGTGAGAATGTTCATGAGTGTTGATTTACCAACACCGTTAGCTCCTACCAAACCTACACGTTCCCCCGCAAGCAATCGAAAGGAAACATTTTTAAATAATGCGCGGTCCCCAAAGTTGTGGGATACATTTTCTACAGTCAATAAACTCATAAGCTGTTTTTGGCTCCTTATTGTCATCGGCGTTGCCGACTGTTCTTATTTCATATGCAATTCGTTTCTTTCAAAGCTTTATTGTAGCACATTCTGCAACCATATCGGAATATTGAAAACAGTGAATTTTAAGGTTTTTTGGTATGAATCTGCCTAAAAAAAGAAAAACCACCCATGAGGGTGATTATTTTAAGCCATTATAACATTTGTACTCAAAGTAACCCGCAGCTGCTGCAGATTTTTTATCCGTGAAACGTTCACTCGCTTTAAAGGGAGCTGGACATGAATCTCTATAAAAATATTTTATTCCAGTATCTGGTTCTATGCCACCGATAATGTCTTGCTTTCTAACGACTCTCCCACCACCAAATCCATAGTTATTGTAATACCTGTCTCCGACCGGAATGCCTTGGATAAACGCGATCAGCCCCACATCATCTACCGTGTTGTACCACTCCTCTTGCGGAATGATCGGTAGCGTGAACGAATAAGTTATGCCGTTACGTGCTGCTTTTTCGTTATGGACATTAATAATTCGCGCCAAGTCCTCTTGAACGCTGCGAACAATGGTGGAACGACGTATTTGCTCAAAAGTTTCTGAATTATTCAGCAAAGATATAGCGGTCTGATCCTGAAGTTCCTTTTGAAAGCCCACTACCCACCTGTGATTCCGAGCATCGTATGCGTGCACATAATTATCCAAGGTGAACCCCACACTGTTGCCTACTGAATCAACATAGGCATATGGCTTTTTTTCGCTCCATTTGTGGCCAATAGCAGCTTGTCCATGCTCGTCTGTATAGGCTTCTGAGGTGAACACATAATAACCGTCATAATCCAGAATTACAATGGCCGGTATGTAATCCAATAATGCACGTTGTGCTACTATATCCCCATCAATGCCTACATTAAGAAAAAGGGTGTGCAGGAACGTGTTCAGCGCTGCTTCTTTATCTACCCGAAAAAACTTATCCGATCCGTATCCGGCCTCGCGTTCCTGACGTTCATTCTGTGAGAGCACAACCCCTGCATCCTGAACTGCGGTACGGAGAGCCGACGTATATTTCATTTCTAGCTGCTGCACTTCACGCTGATTCTGCACCCGTAAGTCACTAACTACACCAAAGGGCAAAAACAAAAGTATAAATATGACTGCAAAATCAGTAATCTTCATTCAGAACCATGCCCCCGTAAGAAGCTGTAACTGCCGGCTTGCCGCTATCTGCCCCACCAAGAAGCCATGATTTGTACAAGTCCGCAGGAGTCCGATTCGTATTATGTACCCGGACCGTAAAATAATCCCCGGCCATCAAGGTATATCGACGCGTCTGATCTGATTTTGGCTGCTGATTGTCAGGAAACAGTACAGGCAAAATTTGCGAATTATAGTACCCATCATATACAGTTTCATAATTGCCCAGAAAACTGTCTGGCTTCGTGGCATCTGCATAGTCCGGTACATACTTTTTGTGCATATGCTCCAAGTCAACTTCGTACGTATTGCCTGTCAATTCCAGATCACGCATAAAATCGTTATACATCGTCGGTGTAATGTAACCTTCGGTTCTTACCATATCAACAAAACGTACAGTTGAATGATATGTATTTAACCCGGATATATCATCCTGCCGTTCAGCAGCTTGAGCTGCGGGTACGATGTACAAAAGCAATACAGCGAGCAGCGCCCCCAACAGCTTCGATATTGTTTGAACCACTTCAGTCTTCCCCCAATTTCTCAAAACGTACAGATGTTATGTCCCCATTCCCATTACGCTGCGGGTACATGGAATATAAAGAGGAAGCATCCAGGGCCGATACATCAGGCTCAAACGGTTCAGAAAATACATCATACTCTGTCCCGTCGACTTGAATCGAAATCCCCTCCTGTAAGTTCATGCGAATTGCCTGTATTACCTGAGTTCCTTTAATCCGTTCTGGCAACCCCACCCCAGCAGTACGGGCTATTCGCCCTTCAGAATGCTCCTCTTGCTGTGATCTTAATTCCAGTGCACCATCCAGCTGGCTGGACAAGTCTGCTGCCGTTACACATGCGGTTATGAACAGAATAACTGACACACCAAGCCGCAGCATACTCGAAGCGTGATCAGACATACTCTCATCCCCTTTATGATTATTATCTCTGCTGTAGTGCTTAGGACTGGGTAAACAACAACCCACGTACCACGTTCGATTTGTCTTTGACGATTTCAGCTTTAAATTTACCACTCGGATTTACGTATTCATTCTCTTTCTCATTAAGTGTATTCGTGATTTTTCCTGTCTTATCACTGCCACCATTCACGGCGCCATACTGTTCACTATCTGGGCTAATGTTCAGAGCATTACCGTACCACTGGCCTGCCATATTTTTGCCGGTTTTAATCTGAATGCCGAATTGGTCCTTCCCCTGAAACTTCCGCAGCGCATTGGTCACCTGGGAACCGCTAATCGTTGTGCCGTCATATACCGTAAAAGAGGCTTGAGACAATTCGGTCTGAATATCAGCAAAATTGTTTTGTGCCGTTTTAGTCGCCTCTTGGGCTGAAATAAATAGTATAACTACAATCGTAATTAGAGCGATGGTCAAAAATATCCCAGCGGCTACCTTTAAAGCTGTTGATGCGTTATTCATTATTTTTCTCTCCTAGCTTGTTATTTTGTATTAGTCATAGATTAACTTTCTTACTGAATTTTTTGTATTTGCTCATAATAGTTATCCATCTGAACAAAGCTCATGCCGATCAACGGAATCACCAAATATAAAAAGATAAGACCATACATTGGGGCAAAACCTATCATCCTTCCCCAGATAGCCTTGCTGTCTATTATTTTTTCATACTCCTGTTTTCTTTGTTCGAAATAGTAGGACATATGGGATTCCAAATCATCAAAGGCCTCTCGAATCGTAATTTTACCTAAAGACAAATGAAGCTTATCCACGAGACGTTGAAATTCCGGCAAAGGCGCTTCTTCTTTTAGCAAGTCGAGAGCTGCCTCTGGCCCATGTTCATAATGAAGCAAACATTTTTGCAGAGGTCTTTTGAATATAACTGAAAATCTGTTCAGCCACTCCAATATTTCTTCGACAGACATTCGTTCCATAACCCGCAAAATGGAAATAACTGTTTGAAATTGATACACCTCATGCCTCATATCCAGCCGACGCATTTTTCGTTGCAAATATAATAAAAGCATAGGCATTTGATAGGCTACATACCCAACAATCAAACTAATCAGCACTTCCCACCACTTGATGTATTCATCATTCCAATCTTTCAGCTTTTGTAGGATACGCCAAGTATTTGTGGATAACTGTTCAGGAGTAGCAGTTCCATTAGCATTATGCTCTAAAGCAGCGTACGTCTGTTCGTATGTGCTGTTCGACCTCATGTTCAGCGAATGCATGATTTTGCGATCAATCTCACTCTGCTTCAAAGCTTCTTTTTGCTCCACCGGACTTAAACGTCCAAACATTTGACCCGATTGCACTGGTGCGTGAAGGATATGCGTTTTCTCAGCTTCATGTAAATAAAATATCGTACTGATACTGAGCACCAATCCTATGATAAAAAGAGCCATTCTGCGTATGTAGAGCCACTCCAGCTTAATCTCCGCACCACTTTCCTTTAATAGGCGGGTTATTTGAAAATAAGAAGACATATTCTGACGCGGAATTAAAGAATCCACCACATTACGAATGATGGGAAAACGGTATAGCTTCTGCTCCCAAACCCTCCGTCCTCTACCCGCACGATATCCTGTCTCGTCGGTCTGCTGCAGCTTCTGTAACAGGAAATAAGATACGATTATCACAATATAAACGGACAATTTTGTGATATAACCCAATTTTCCCTGATAAAACTCATCCATGGAGGGAAAGCTGGATCTCGCCCATGTCTCGATTGGGATGGTAAAGAAAACAGGTGCCAGTGCGATCACGTTTAGACTTTTTAACAGATAGTCCAGTTTATTTCTTCGCAACAACTCCAACTGGATTTCGCGTGCGAGACTGCCGAGCCCCTTCAAATAAATGGAGCCACCCTCCTCCACCCGATCACCAAACTCCATTACCATATACGAGATACCGGCAAAAGCTTTTAAAAATCGATTAGGAGCCGACTCATAGTATCTTTCCAACGCTTCGTGAGGATCAACATCTGTTAGCGCCTCATGGATGAGTCGTGCGTGTCTCCCGGCCTCTGCCTCCGCCAAATCGGCCGCTTCGGATATGGCTTCCTCCACCATGCCGTGCTGATGGTAATAATGGCGTACATTGGCGAATAATTCGATCATCTGTGCAAGTAGCCTTTTTTCCATCCTGCTAATGGCCATATCCAAAATAAGACTGTTGATTACCACTCCGCACAAAACGGCTAATATAGCAAACTCTATTCCTGGCTTCATCATGACCAGCACAACACCACTGCAAGCAAAAGCCCCCCAGATGAACAGTGTCATCTTCATACTCTGTAGGCGAAGCCTGTACTCATCGTAGGCATGCTGACCAGCTAGTCGCTTACGTACACTTGTGATGTATCCGGATAAGAAAGGGACCTTCATACACAGCGTGTACAACTTATGCAGTAAGGCTTGCAGCTCACGTTGCAGTACCGCTTTTCCCTTGCGCCCTTCCTTCACAGAATAAATTCGTCCTCTGCGAACTGCATGACTACTGCGCTTACGCAACCCCCATAAAGCTATATATAGAAGCGTAAAGCCCCCACCTGATATAAGTAAAATCCATAATAAAATTTCTTTAAGACTCATAGTCTTCCTCCCAATAGCGGGTCAAAAAACTACGGAAATTTCTGGCATCATTTACATTCATCTGCTCACACATTTCTTGTACACTTTTGGCTGTTAAGGACTCCATCGGTATATAGCTTCCGTTCCGATATTCCATAACGTGGCGGTAACTGTAGCTCATTGAAGCATTGGAGCCTGCATCCGTATGATCCGGATCACGCGGCACACATTCTGTGATCCGTTCGATGTAGCGTCGCCCTTCCGCATCACGTTTGAGATGCACATCAAAGTTAATGACATGAACTACCTGTTCCTCAGCAATGCCTTCATGCTGAAATACTCCTGTTTTGAGCAATGAATTACGAAGTGAAAACACGAGATCACGAAATGTTTTGGCATGATGAGTAAAAATGGTGAATAGACTGGCAACCTGCGACATTTGAATCATCCAAGCAGCTACTTCATCACTTGCTACTTCGCCTAGTATATTGACGGTTCCATCTGTTTTTTTCTGTAAGTCAAGCCCTTGTTGTCCTGAAATATGATCCGTTTCTCGAAAGCTAAGAATGTTACGGCGACTGTAGATGCTGCGTAGATGCAGTTCAAAAGCCATTTCCTGAACACGAAGCGTATACGAAGCATAAATATGCTTGACCATCGCCATTAACAACGTCGTCTTACCTGAGCCCTGCGCGCCTGTAATAGCAGTAATCCGGCTGCCTTTCATTAAATAAGAAAGTAGCTGGATTGGAAAATCAGCATTTTGTCCCTTAATTAACTGTTCCAGCGATGCGCTTTGAATATCAAATTTACGGACAAAGAAAGCCCACGATTCTGAGAAAGGAGGTCGTACCACCACTACCCGTGACCCATCCTTCATTTCATTGACTTTATAACCATTCGCTTCGGAAAGCTGTCCCGGGTAATTGTATTTGTAAATATTTTGGCACACCCTTTTAAGTTCACGCTCAGATCCGAAGGAAAGGAATGAAAGATGGATCGTTTTACCTTTATAAAAAATCCATACGCTCTCATAACTATTGGCAGTAGGCATAGATGTTTGTTCAAATACATATCCATCGGAAGGCCAGTCTGATGATGCAGGAATCCCACCTTCCGGCATACCACTGACGCCCCCACTTACACCGTCGATCCGCTGGTCACGAATATCATCAATGACGGAAAAGCCTTTGTAATGCTGATAAATCCGCTGGACAATAATATCCACCTTCTCCAAAAAGGAAAGGGGCCGGTACTCACAGTCATAGATATAACGAATGTCCTCTGCGGTAACGAGATAACTTCCATCTTCTTCACCTTGCTGTGAATATTTCATTTCGGCCAAGTCATAAGTATCCAGTAAACGTGATAGTGCATCAGCGCCAAACTTCTGCTGGTATTGGTAAAATATAATTTCGAATTGATCCTGTATGCTAAACAACTCAGGTCTGGAGAATGGCATAACAGTATCGACGATTTTCTCGTTCAAGCCGTAACCGTGAATCAAAAGCTCAGCCATCAGATTTTTAACAAAACGTTTATCTCCACTGCTACCATTGGCACAGTCTTTTAACGCCCTGCGAAGTTCCGCCCTTTGATGGATACGCCGTCTATATTCCTCTTCATGCAATCCGGCGTCCGCCATCTGGCTATGACTTAGTTCATGAAGTGCATTTTTGATATACTCTATTAATGTTTCGAATGTGGCATCTTCGTTCTTCTTTTCTACCTGAAGTGTTGAATGTCGCGAGTGAAAATTCCCTCGATATTTAACAATAATCAGTACGATGCACATCAATACTATACAGGTAAGAATCAATCCGTTGAGCATTTGAGCGGACAGCATTTAAGCGCCCCTCTCCAAAGCCTTGAGCCGAAGATCGGACTCTGCCGCCTCCAGAATAGCTTTGCTGATATGACGTATACTCTGCGCCCATCCTACAGGCATAAAAAGCTTGCGGTGCTGCCCTTTTCCACCTCGTACCTCACGCTGCACATGGCCGATCACATCCCTGCGGTTCCATGCATCCATAAATCCGGTGTTATAAGGGACTGTATACAGAGCACCTTTGTAGCCATATCTCCTGCGAATATTCGTTTCATTCACTTGAGAATGCACATCATATTTTCCAAGTACTATTAATAAGGGTAACGATGAGTAGGTAGATAACGGAGACACGGATTCAAAATAAGCGTCTAACTCTCGCATATTCTGAGTGAGTGAAAGAACAGCCAGTTTGGCTCGTGCACATGCTTCATGCTGTACAGCCCCCCACCCTGCTCCACTTCCTGCATCAATCAGCGTTAAATCATAATATTGATTCGCTGTATCAATTACTGCCCGTACAAGCCCTGGAGACAGTAACGGCGGTGCAGCTCCAAAGCTTGAGGTTCCCTCAAGTACATCCAAAGTATGTTCGAGTACAGGTGTCGTATAATTACGAATATTTTCTTTAGACAGTGTCCCTCGCAGAACTAAACGTGCGGCAGCATCCCAGCCCCCTTCCTGAAGCTGTAGGGTTGGATCATCCATACCATACTCTTGTATAGGTAATCCTGATTCAATACCGGTATATCTACGGCCCAAATGAGTCAATAATAGTCTTCCTCTATATAGATTGCCTATGGTAATTGCTATTGCTGCCGCCAAAGAGCTACTTCCACTAGCCCCCTTAATGGGGCTCCAAAACAAAATGGTACTCATGCTCTACTCCTTTCCGCACGCTTTAGCGCACGACGACTCACCTTTAATTCCCAACTCATCCATTCCCCAATACAACGGCATAATTCTTTCTTATACATTCTGGATAGCGGTTTTAGTAGTAGCTGTTTTTTATGCTCATTTTCCAGTTTCAGAGCAAGCAACCCCTCATCCCATGGCAGTATATATGGCTCTTGCATCCAAGATGCCGGGAAATGGTTCATGTATTCCCACAGATACGGCTCCTCCAGACCACAGTCCACGGCCTGTAAAAATAGCTTGTGAAATACAAGATCTTTGGGAAATTCAGGTTGACTGAATAAATGCTCAAGCCAATTCTGTCCGTTATGCATTAGCATGCGGCTATAATCACTGACCCACACTCGCAGTTCTGCCTTTTTCCAAACAGAAATTGGACAAAAATCAAGTAACTCTACATCCAAAATAATAATGTCATAAACCTGCTCCGCCTTCTGATCAGCCTTCATACCTATATGCAGGTCTTCCCATGCTGTAAATCCAATTGCTACATCAAAACCACTAAACTGCGTAATGGGAAGTGGTTTGTCAAGCATCCCTATGCTATACCCATATCGTCCCCGCAGCGTAGCATCCACAAGCAGTACCTTTTGGCCGGAAGCTGCTAATATGCTGCTGATGTATAACAAGGTATCGCTTTTGTCACAAAGCCCGGCAAATATCCATGTTTTCATACTTCCGTTCCTTTTCTCTCATTTATTTGGCATACGGATCAGAGCTTCCGCCCTGCGTCAGAATCTTTGTTTGTTCTTGATGTTCCTGCTCGTTCTCATATTCATTTCTTGTATCATCAATCCCGCTTGCTGGGTTTTCTATAGTAGCACCCGCATGCTGAGCTGCAATTTCCTCACTCAGACCTCTTTCCATGGGTGTTGAAATTACACTGTTTGATGAATTAATTGCATTTTCAAGGGAATCCCGCAGCTGCTTAGACAGCTTTTGTTCAGCCATGTGTATCAAATTCGGATCACTATTCATTAACGCTAACACCTGCGCGTTAGGTGGATAGGTCGGGATTGCCTTAGGCTGAAATTGGGGATCGACATACGTCAGAGCATAAATGGATGCTTTATGCAGATAGGCATCAACAATCGCGCTCGAAAGCGATAATATTTCCTGCTCATTCAATGTGACCCAGACAACCGGACCTTCCAGTCGGGAAATCTTCTTTTTGGATAATAGAATGTAATCCTGACCTGTTGGAAATTGAATGCGGATATCTACTTCGTCCCCCGACTTTAGACTGTTGGGTAGTACCACTACCTTTAGCTCACGGTTGCGTAAATCTTTAGGTGTGGGTTCGTCAGCAGTAATCATAGACGATGTAAGCACAGATCCTTTTTTAAGCTCAATCTTGGCTGTGGTTCCGGAAACTTCACTTTTATTTGCCAGCAAATTTGATGGAGCCTGAGAACCGGGAACTTTAATTCCCTTCAAATCATTAGATGCAATCTGTTCACCTGGAGAAATGTCACGGACAACCGCCCAGCCTTTTTTCGCGGTTCGTTGCTCTTGTTCATACTCTTTCCATTTCAGTTCTGCCTCTACCTCAGCCTGTTTCCTGACCTCATTCATTTGATGGATATTAACCATAAGGTAGCCGGCAAAGATAATGCCAACAATCCCAGCGCCAATGCAACCGGCATACAGTTTTTGTTTACTGCTCTTTCTTAGCTTGGACACAACTTCTCCCCTGCCTCTTTTTGATATATACTTTCTATTTAGCGCCGTCGCTTAAGGAATGCGAAGCGTCTTCTCCGGGTGTCTGGAATAACTCCGCGAAACAGCTCGTCCAGCACCTGATCCATCTCATCATCCCGCTCGAAGGGGTCTGAGTGGAACGGTAGAGCAAATACTTTATCGTGATCCAGCTCCTTACGAAGCCTGCGAACCGCCTCCGAAGTTGCCAATGGCAAGCAGTAATTCCATTTGTGCTGTGGGTGGCGCTGAAGAGATCGGGCTAGCCCTGCAATATCCTGAACCCTCCATTCGGCCCCTGAGCCAACTACGAGCGGATAATCGGCTCTCAAGAATTCTTCCAGACGTTCATTATCCTGCCCACTCCCCAGGTCCAGTACGATAAATCTGTAAGAACCACCCAACAAAGAAATGACATCCGCACGCGATGTTTGTCGCCAGTAATGTACTCCATCGACTTCAAAACGCCGACTTGAACTCGATTGTCCAACGGATGTGCCTTCTACGACTTCTTGAAGTCGGGCAAATGCTTTGGCTGTGCTGTGCAGCTCAACCAAAGCTACGGAGCGGGATCTTCGAGCCAGATAGTGGCTCACCGTAATTGCTGTATGCGTAGCACCGGAGCCGGCAGATACACCCAGTACAGCCACTACCCTTGTACCTGCATAATCCATTGAGGCATCATTAACGGATATTCCTTGTTGAGCAGGTTGAAAATCAGCACTGCGACGCAGTTCTCCAATGACCTCCCCGGCGGATTGAAATCGTTCCTCAGGATGCTGACGCAGCAGTTTTCGAATCACTGGAATCAAATGACGAGGCAATTCCCCGCGTATATACCCTTCTACTCCCGCAGTCCACTCGCTATATTTGCCTCCTGTACAGAGATACAATAGCAGCGCTCCCAAGCTGTATAAGTCTGAACGAGCATCCGTCTGACCTGCTCCATATTGCTCCGGAGCAGCGAAGCCCACTGTGCCCAGCTTTACCGTATCTTGATCCAGCTCAGCCTTATAGCTCCTCGCTATTCCAAAATCAATCAGTATAAATTCCATTTCCGGTGTCAGCATAATATTCGTTGGTTTCAGATCCCGGTAAATGACTGGCGGTTGACGGGTATGCAAATAATCCAACACATCCAGTACCTGCAAAGCGAATGGGACGATTTGCTCCTGTGGAATATAGCCTTGGTAGCCCTTCATATATGCTTCCAGCGTAATTCCTTCGATGTAATCCATAACCAGGTATACCGCACCAGATGGGGGATGCTCAAAAAAATCAACAATTCTTGGTAAACGTGGATGGCTTAGTGAAATCAGCATCTCTGCCTCCGTGCGTACAAGCTTCATCACTTGTGGCCCGGCAACCGACTCCTTTACTGCCCATTGCTTGCCTGGCAGTTTTAAATCCTCTGCCATGAACACGCGGCTCATTCCTCCCGAACCCAATGTGCGCACAATACGATAACGCTCACCGACAATTGATCCGAACTCCAACTGTGATGGTTGCTTCATTATTCTCCTACCTCCTTTCTTAAGCAGACAACGCAAAAAAGGGAAAGCTCCGCAAAATCAAATTTCCATGTCGCCATGAAAACCTTTTTCGCGGGATGCTTTCCCTTGATTTAAACATGATTATTATTTTTAAGGAACAATTTGGATTTATTATATAGCACACCTGTATCTATTGTAAAGTATTATTTTCCATACTTGATCATGTACAGGGTAATCTCATCTCGATTATGGAATAGTTGCTTAGCTCGCTGAATCTGCATGCCGGACTCTTCAAATGAAGCAATTACATCATGAATGAGCGCCAAGGGCTTTTTATGCATTAGCTTGACCGTAACGATAGCAGTACCACCACTTCGCAAACTATATAGTAAATCAGTAACGAGCCTTGCCATTTGCTTAGGACTCCAGCTCATATCACAAACCAGCAGATCGAACGAATTCTCTTTAAATTTGACTTCACTTGCATTTTTACGCAAAAAAGTCAGATTGGCGTACTTCATCAGTGATGGCTCCATCTTTGCCGGATCAACCGCAGTAACTTTCAGTCCCCGCTCCAGTAAGAAGGAAGTCCATCCACCCGGTGCTGCCCCAATATCCAGTCCCTGATGGAAAGCGCCAAAATCTATGCCGAACGTCGCTTCTGCTTCCAATAGCTTGAATTTGGCACGAGAAATTTGTCCGTTTTCTTTCTGAAAACGAACCGCGCCTCCGCTCCAATCCGATAGGTTGTCCTCAGGACGTGATACACCTGCATACCACGTATCTGTATCTGCAAAAACGGACACAATAACATCGGCGCCTTGTACTGTTTGCTCCATAGGTAGATCACTTAATTGTTCACTCAAAGCCTGCTTAAGTGCACCTGCGCTTTCAGTCCAACTGCTATTAGATCCTTTGCGCACCTGTAAAGAAACACGTTGATCCATCAGTTCCTTGCGGTTACGGATGAATGCAACCAGACGTTCCTGTACCTGAACCAGGTCCGTTCCTTCTTCCTGAAAATGAACAGGAAACAAGTGACGTAAAAACATCGGCGGCTGACCTGTAATAGTCCTCACTACCTCAATTTCTTCCGCAGGTAATGTAGCCAGAAAAATTTCACCAGGTAAAAGCATCGTACTTTTAACAGAGCCAAATATTCTTCTAAGCTCCTCTTGAGCATAGGGTGCAAAACCGTGATTGGCCGTACAAATAAATCTTGATGATGACAAAGTAGATTCACTTTGTTCATCTGTACTCATATATAGTTCCTCCAAAATAACATTACCCTCCAGTGCACACCCGAATCCAGGGACGTTCTCCATCCCAATCCAGCTCAACCGGAACTTCATATGTGTGCATAATCAATTCTTTCGTTAAAACTTCTTTTTTCGGTCCAGCTGCTGCAACCTTACCATCACGAATCAATGCAACATGTGTAAATAGGGGGACAATCTCCTCAATGTGATGAGTCACATAGACCACTGATAAGTCCCGCTTGCGGAGCCGATCAATCTCGACCAGCATTTTTTCCCGCTCAAATAGATCCAACCCAGCACAAGGCTCGTCCATAATTAGCAGACGAGGTTCTGCCATCAGTGAGCGGGCCAGCATCACCTTTTTACGTTCTCCTTGAGATAACGTCCCCAGCGGATGATAAATCAAGTCACCTAAATTCATACCCTCCAGCAAAGATATGGCCTTTTCTTTTGCCTCTGTCGGAATTTCCTGATAAAAGCGCAAAAAAGCATACGCACCTGTAGCGACCACTTCCCAAACGGGATCTTTTAGCGCCAGCTTTTCCAATAAGGTCTGACTGATATATCCGATCTGCTTGCGGACCTCCCGCACATCACATTGACCATACATTTGCCCAAGCACTTCAACCGTACCACGACTTGGAAACATGTACCCTGTCATCATTTCCAGCAATGTTGTTTTACCGGAACCATTGCGACCCAGAATAGCCCAATGTTCACCTTCTCGTATATCCAGGCTTACATCGTCCAATATCCGTCTTTCTTCCCGCTGCAACGTAATGCTTTTCATGGATATCATTCCATCACGCTCCTTATTTTGCTCAGCAAGTGTTCTACAGATTCCATTTTGTAGATGATTTCAGGATTTTTGTTTTCACCATTATATATAAGAAGCGCGGGAACGCTGGATATCCGGTACTCCTGTACCAGTTCAGGAATATAGTTAATGTTGCTCTGCACCACTGCTCCTTCGGGGAGCAAATGCTCTGCTACCTCCAGCATCTTACGGGCAGCCGCGCATGTTCCGCACATGGGAGTGTACACAAACAAAGCCAGCTTGCATCCCTCCCATATGGCACGGCGCGCGTCTTTTTGTCCGATCTCTTTCATTGTTCAGACCCTTTTCTGATCTCTCGCATACGCTCCTCGGGCATGGGCCCATTATGCACGGTGACTCCCTCTGGCTTATTTGCATAGAGCAGCTCATACATGGCTCGCCGCCCCTCTGGACTGGAGGAATGCAAGTAAATTTCACGTGGATATAACCGTTTCCCTGCGATAGCAGCAGCCACATCTTTTCCCGTAGGTTGACCTGGACCCAAATCATAATCTAGCGATAGTATCGTAATAGGGTATTCATGAAGCAGCAGCAGACACTCTTCCGCATCTCTTGCCAGCTTAAAGCCCGGAGGACAAGGCCGATAATCGTCCATAAACAAATACATCAACTTCTCCTCCTTTTCCCATATATGCAAGCTCACAAGCCTCAAAGATAGTTATTATCAATCAGACTGATTTACTCCCAGCTTAGAATCATTTGAATATCCTCCTGATGTGTCCCATCAGGTCCCGTCTCACTCTCCAAAACGATAGGAATGCCTCTTACAGCCTCCTGATCTGTCATCCAGCGCATGCCCTCAGTACCAATGTAGCCTTGCCCCACACGAGCGTGTCTGTCTTTTTTAGAGCCATACGGGTATTTAGAATCGTTCAAGTGAACTCCGCATAGAGCTGACCAATAGCCGAGACGGTTTCCTTTATCGATCAAGGCCTCGTCCATTCCACCGTTCCACAATCCTGCTGCATACGCATGACAAGTGTCCAAGCAAAAGCCGATACTGTCAGGATACCGGCACAACTGACGGATTTGCACCATTTCCTCAAGCGTGGTTCCCATAGGTCCATGATCCCCCGCCTGATTTTCAATCAATATTTTAGCATTTCCCTGCCAGCCTTCCAGCACATCATTAAAACAGTTAATGATGTTACGATAGCCCTCTAGAGGGTCTAACGAATGCATGTGACCAAAATGAACGACAATCCCTTTTGACCCACAGGCTTCAGCAATATCCAGATCATTGCGTAATGAAGCAATCGTCAGCTCATAAAGTTCCTGACCACGCTCGGACCCATGAGCCGGATTAACGGGATATGGCGAATGAGCAATGGATTGAAGCTGGTGCTCTACACAGTAAGCGTTGCAAGCAGCAGCATCAGTAGCACTCCATTCCTTCAGTCTCAGACTACGAGGATTTTTCGGGAAATATTGAAATGAACGTCCCCCCTGCTCTCGCGCACGTATAGCGGCTTTGGAAAAGCCACCACGCGTACTCACATGGGAGCCGATGAGCAATTTAGGCATCATGCTGCTGTACCGGGCAATAAAATGCTTTTTTCCCCGCCAGTTCAACCCTTACAATTTTTCCGCCACTTGGAGATTCTTCTCCTTCGCGGTCATATACTCGACACTGATGATCAAATCCACCTGTTAGTGTGTCTCCATCCATTAGAGGCATTTCCATGTATCCGCCTTCCGCAGTAGCTTCACGTAGTACGGATTGAGTGGCATGATATAGCTTTTCCACTTTTTCTGGCGACTGCACAATGTTTTGTACTTTGGAACCCGGTGTAAATCCGGCGATATAAGCAATTTCGTCCGAATAACAATTGCCAATACCTGAAAAAACCTGCTGATTCACCAGTGTTGTTTTTAAAATCCCCCGGCGTCCCTTCAGTCGTGCTGTAAACTTTTCCAACGTCATACGGCGGTCTAACGGATCAGGTCCCAGGTCTGACAAAGCCTCCTCTGTTTCTTTAGCCGTCAGCAAGTGTAGATAACCTAAGCGCAGTCCGATAAAATAAAGCTTTACTCCACTAAAATCTAATTCGATCTGAACTGTACGATCTGGACGCTGCTCCTCCGTTCCCAGAAATAACAGCCCTCCCAACATCAGATGAAGTACGAGCCGCCCGCCCGTGTTTAAATGAAAAATCAAATGCTTGCCTCGACGCTCTAAATATACAACGGTCGTTCCGAGCAATTGTTTCTCAAACGTTTCCACTTCAGTATTAATGGACTTTTCACGGCTAACCGTCACTCCAGTAATCGGAATGTCCAAAATTTGTTTGGATAATAAGATTCTGTAGTTTTCCATTTCAGGAAGTTCCGGCATATCAACATCTTTCCTTTCGTAGCTACATAGCTTTTAATGCTCGCAAGTTTTCTAAGACATATACTTTTTTCTATTATTTCAGCTCTTCTTTCATCCAGTCCTGCAATTCAGCGAGATTTTCAAACATCAAGTCAGGTTTTACTCCAACGGTACGCACATGTTCGTCCATATTAGCGCGGGTCGTCACGCCCGACAGGATCAGAGCTGTTTTACAACCTGCTGCTGCACCTGCCGCAATATCTGTAAGCATATTATCGCCCACAACCAGAGCTTCATCCGCCTTAATGTTTAAGCGGTTCAGTGCATAATTCATCAATACGCTTGAAGGCTTACCGATGACAATAGGCTTTACCTGTGAAGCCGCTTCAATTGCAGCTCCAATCGTACCTGCTCCTGGCGTTAGCCCATCATGTGAAGGCAATTGAAGATCCGGATTTGTCAAAATAAAAGTGGCTCCTTCCCGAATCCAACGCATGGCAGCGGCCAGCGCATCATATGTAAATTGACGATCTATCCCCTGCACCACATAATCAGGATGTTTTTCAACAAGCTGCAAACCGGCTCCTGTGAGTGCATCGCGTAATCCTGTTTCACCAATACAATATACACGAGCTCCAGAACTTTGCTGTGCAACATATTGTGCAGCTGCTAACGCCGAAGTATATACTTCATGGCTAGCCGCTTCAATTCCCATACCAACCAAATGCTCAGCCACCGATTCGGGTGTGCGTGAAGCATTGTTTGTAACATAAGCATAAGGTATCTGGTCTGTACGCAATCGGGATATGAACAGATCCGCACCCTTGATCATCCGATTTCCATGATAAAGGGTTCCATCCAGATCAATTAGTAACGATTTTATCGCAATCCCCTCCCCCACTTCAAATCCATTCACATCATAGCACTGAAAATTATAATTCATCCTATGAACGATGTTCTCCTTCTTATTTAACCACCTTAATTATTCAGGTCATAAAATAATCGGCCGTCTCCATTCATCTCATCTATCTTAAGTCAAAAATGCTTATGAAGTCCATGAATTGGTGGTAAACCGTGCAAAATAGCGCCATTCCTCGCTAAAAGCCGTCGCTTTCACATGACATAAGTTCACATCTTCGTCGAAATCCATCGAAGGCGCTATTTCCTCAAAGGAAATCTTCTGTATTTCCTGATCATGCTCAAGACATAAAATCCTTTAAATTCGATATATAGAAACTCGAATATGACATGCCTCCATATGTGGTAGAACAAATTCATCCCCACCACCGTGTGCGGGTTCTCATCTCTTGTCGCATCCTGCGCTTTCCCGGAAAATAATTTCGGTGAAAAACAAAGGCACCGGAGCAAGCCCCGGTACCCATGCACATATCTTTCTCCAATCGTTTATTAACCGATATCGGGTACAGGTAACAGCACATGCTGCTCCGCAAGCAATGAATTGGGAAATATGCTTCGCGCCTCCTCCAGCAATGGCTGAAGCTGCTCCTGATCTTTATACCTAGAACTAAAATGCGTCATGATTAGCTGACCCGCACCTGCGGCTTTTGCAGCCTCCGCTGCCTGAAGCGCCGTACTATGATGATACTCGTACGCTGTATCTGCCAGTTCATGCAGAAAAGTGGCTTCATGAACGACGACAGTTGCATCTTGAGCCAGCACTACCGTATTCGGGCAAGGTCTCGTATCCCCCAAAATCGTGATGATACGCCCCTTTTTCGGCGAACCCAATACATCCTGAGGGTGCAAAATAACTCCACCCTCTACCTCCACGCTTTCCCCACGCTTTAACTTACCGTACACCGGGCCGGGCTTGATTCCATATCGCTCCAACAGTTCTTGGTTAAGCTTACCTGGCTTATCCATCTCTACAACTCGGTAGCCATAGCTGTCGATCCGATGATCCAGCAAAGCTGACTCCACCCGGAATTGACCGTCATCAAACAGAACCCCACCCGTATGCTCCACAATATGTAGTTGGTAATTGATACGCGATTGGCTGATCCCTAAAGATAGCTCGATATATTGCTGGATTCCAGGCGGTCCATATACCGTCAGTGGTGTCGTTCCCCCCTGGTACGCTCTGCTCGACAGCAGCCCCGGCAGACCAAAAAGATGATCCCCATGCAAATGGGTGATAAATATTTTTTCAAGTCTGCTTAGTTTGAGCGGCGAACGCAATACCTCTTGTTGAGTGCCTTCACCGCAGTCGAACAGCCACATGCTTCTTCGTTCTTCCAGCAAACGAAGAGCGATGGACGTTACATTTCGCTGAATCGTAGGCACCCCTGCATTTGTACCGAGAAAATAAAATTCCATAACATTAACCTTCTTCCTGCTGACCAGCAAAAAACCTCCGAAGCTCGGAGGGTATTTGCTATCCCATCTGATAAAGATGTTAAACCTTTTCGACGTTAAAATACTGCGCCTGAGGGTGGCTGAACACCATGGCTGATACAGAAGCCTCCGGTTCCATCATAAACCCTTCCGTCAGCTCAACGCCAATATCCTCAGGTTTTAACAACTGGAACAACGGTCCCTGTTCCTCCAGATCTGGACATGCAGGGTAGCCAAAGGATACCCGAATGCCTTGATATCTGGCACCGTGTCGCTGTTTCATTGTCATATCGGCAGGGTCCGGGAAACCCCAGCTATCCCTGATAATATGGTGAAGCCGTTCCGCTAACCCTTCTGCTACTTCGAGTGCTACCGCTTGAAGTGCATGCGAGCGCAGATAATCCCCTTTATCTTTCCACTGGGTAGATATCTGCTGAATCCCATGACCAGCTGTAACGACCATGAAACCTACATAGTCCATAACTCCGGATTCAACTGATTTCAAGAAATCAGCCAGACATAGATAAGGCTCTACCTGCTGGCGCGGGAATGTAAATGTGTGCAGTACCTTGCTCACATCCGACGGATCATAGATCAGAATTTGATTTCCTTGCGACTGCGCTGGAAAGAAACGATACATGGCATGTGCCTGGATGATTCCGTCTGTCACAGCTTCAAACATGATGCTGTCCACGGTTTCCTTCAACTGAATCGCTTTCGGATCTTCCGAAGCCAGCAGCTGTTCAACATTACCTTTTAAACCAAGATGATGCCCCATTAGCATCTGCATATTCACGTAAGGCAAAATATAATTCAGTGGATAGTTGCGCAGTACATGTCGATCCGTATCTGGTGGAGTATAGACGGGCAAATCCTGAGCAATGTTAGAGCGCACAGCTCGAGTGAGTTTAGGGAGCGGCTTGGCTTCCACGACGATTGCCGCTTCAGCCTCCCGCTCAGCTTCCATCTCCTCGGCCATTTTTTTACGGGACTCAGGATTCATAAGCTTATTGGCAATATCCAGGCCATCCATAGCATCCTTTGCATAGGCAACCAGACCATCATACTCAGGACGGATACGATTTTTAGTGAACTTACGTGTTAAAGCAGCTCCACCAACCATTATTGGAATATCAATATTCGCATTTTTTAAATCCTGTGCGGTCAGCACCATTTGTTGTGCCGATTTAACAAGCAGTCCAGATAAGCCAATCATGTCGGCCTTTTCTTCACGGTAAGCCTCAATAATGCGTTCTGGTGGTACTTTTATACCCAGATTCACAATATGGTAACCATTGTTGGATAGAATAATCTCCACCAGATTCTTACCAATGTCATGCACATCACCTTTGACCGTAGCCAACAAAATCTTACCTTTTACTGAGGATTCATTCTTCTCCATGAACGGCTCTAAATAAGCCACGGACGCCTTCATCACTTCAGCGCTTTGCAGCACCTCTGCAACAATCAATTCGTTATTGTTAAACAGTCGTCCTACTTCCTCCATCCCCTTCATCAGCGGGCCGTTAATAATCTCCAGCGAAGAATATTTCACAAGCGCTTGCTCCAGATCCGGAATGAGTCCCTCCTTACTTCCCTCCACTACGTAGGAAGCCAGTCTTTCTTCGAGCGAAAGGTTTGATATCTTTTCTTTTTTCTCCACTTTCTTGTTACGGAAAGCTGCTACAAAAGCGGATAAAGTATCGTCATTTGTTTTATAGATCAAGTCTTCCGCAAGTTTCCGCTCATGCTCTGGAATGGATGCATAACGCTCAAGCTTCTCTGTGTTTACAATCGCATAGTCCAGACCTGCTTTGGTGCACTCATATAAATAGACGGAATTGAGCACTTCACGACCCGCTTCCGGCAAACCAAAAGAAACGTTACTGATGCCCAGGATAGTATGCACCCCGGGAAGCGCCTCTTTAATAATGCGAATACCCTCAATCGTTTCCTTAGCTGAACCGATATATTGCTCATCACCTGTTCCTACTGGAAATACGAGCGTATCAAAAATTAGATCCTCCGCTGCCAAACCGTAACGGTTCACCAACAGATCATAAGAACGTTTAGCTACCTCAAGCTTATCCTCACGTGAAATAGCCTGTCCGCGTTCATCAATCGTACCCACAACAACAGCGGCGCCGTACTTATGAATAAGAGGAGCCATGTTCTCAAATTTCTCTTCGCCATCCTCCAAATTAATGGAGTTAATAATCGCCTTACCTTGCGAATATTGAAGTGCTTTATCAATGACTTTAATATCCGTTGTATCTATCACCAAAGGTACTTTTACCTTGTTTACAACCAGTTTCAAAAACGCTTCCATATCCGTCATTTCATCGCGGTCCGGATCCTGCACACAAATATCAATGACATGCGCTCCGCTTTTTACCTGAGCGCGGGCAATTTCAGATGCCTCTTCATATTTGCCTTCCACAATCAAACGCTTGAATTTGCGGGATCCCAGAACGTTCGTTCGCTCACCAACCATATATGGACGATTATCCTGTTCAATATATACAGGCTCAATGCCTGATACGGCAGGAGGATGATGACCTACCAGCGGACGCGGCTCAAACTGCGCCATACTTTCACTCATAACTCGAATATGCTCAGGCGTGGTACCACAACATCCTCCAGCAATATTCAACCAGCCTTTTTCAGCGAAAGCAGCCATTTTACGTGCTAATGAATCAGGCGATTCATGGTATTGACCATTTTCATCGGGCAATCCCGCATTTGGATAACAGCTAATAGCTGCAGAGGACATTTCAGACAGAGAGCGAATATGATCACGCATAAACTCTGGACCTGTAGCACAATTCAACCCAATCGAAATTGGATGCAAGTGTTCAAGTGATATGCAAAAGGATTCGATATTTTGTCCGGCCAACGTCGTTCCCATAGGCTCAATCGTGCCTGAAATCATTAGCGGAAGCTCGATACCTGTCTGCTCAAAAGCCTGCCGAATTCCGATGCTTCCAGCCTTGACGTTAAGCGTATCCTGTGAGGTCTCCAAAAGGAGTACATCCACGCCGCCTTCAATAAGCGCCAAGGCCTGCTCTTGATAGCTGTCAATCAATTCAGCAAATGTAACACCGCCTGTGACAGACAAGGTTTTCGTGGTTGGGCCCATGGCTCCTACAACAAAACGAGGCTTGTCCGCAGTGCTATATTTATCCACCGCGTTACGCGCCAGTTTGGCCGCCACCAGATTAATTTCACGGGCACGTTCCGGTATATCGTAATCCGCCAAAACGACGGATGTTGCTCCAAATGTATTCGTTTCAATTAGGTCTGCCCCAGCCTTCAAGTAGGCTTCATGAATCCCTTGAATGACATCCGGTCTCGTTAAGACCAGCATTTCATTACAGCCCTCCAGCTCTTCCCCACCAAAATCATCGGGGGAAAGGTCTTCCTGTTGAATCATGGTGCCCATGGCCCCATCAAGAAGGAGTATTCTTCGTTGTAATGCATCCTGCAAGCTAACTTTATCCAAATTTCTTCACCCCCGCAAAACGTTAAATCCTAGTTTAGCAGAAACCGTATCATTTAGATAGATTGAAGTAAAAACATACGTTTTATACAGGTTGTTCTTTGTAAAAACGACTTCTCTAATCCATTTTTATAGTTTGTAGCATTTTAGAACGTACTTAACCCTGTATCCTTTAACTATAGCCATTTGCATTATAAAATGTTGAAATCCTGTATTGTACTACGTTTCAAGACATGGTATTCTTTATACAACATTAATCCAAGTGGAAAAGAGGGGATAAATACATGGCTCAAATTTTAATACGTAATACGAATGAACGAATTAGCGGTGAAGAACAGGTACGTGAATTTCTGGAGAGTCACGAGATATTGTATGAACATTGGGATGCTTCCAAATTGTCCGGGGAGCTGCAAGAAAACTTTACCTTATCAGATGATCAAAAGGTCGCTGTTCTCAAAACATTTGAATCCGAAATCAAGGATTTAGCCGCACGCCGCGGATATAAAATATGGGACGTTATCACTCTATCTGAAGCAACGCCGAATTTGGACGAGTTGCTGACCAAGTTTGAGCAAATTCACACCCATACCGAGGATGAAATTCGTGCCATTATTTCTGGTAAAGGTATCTTTATCATTAAAGGCCCTGAAGAGATCGGCTATTTTAACGTAGAGCTTTCACCGGGAGATGTTATCTCCGTACCCGAAAATACACCTCACTTCTTCACTTTAATGGAAAATCAAAAGATCGTGGCAGTCCGCTTGTTCATCGAAGAAAATGGCTGGATTGCGGAACCGTTCGAAGATCCAACCTTCATCAAAGCATAACTACGAATTTATCCTTGTGTGAATAAAAAACTCCCTCTGCTCTGGGGACTGACCCCTGTTTGTGAGACAGGGATCAAAGCACCTTTCAAGTTTAAGCAGCCAGTCGTCGGAAATCTACCGGCGACTGGTTATTTAGTTTCGTTTGAATCCGAATTGAGTTATAGTAGTTGATGTAGTCTCGAACGGTCTGTACAACGATGGCAGTCGTTGTACACATGAGATCTTCGAGGTAGAACGTTTCAGACTTTAGTGTGGAATGAAACGATTCGATGGGGGCATTATCAGCGGGCATTCCTTTGCGGGACATGCTCATGGTCATGCCTTTTCCCTTTACTGCAGCTTGATAAGCCTGTGACGTATATACGCTTCCCTGGTCGCTATGAAGCAGCATGCTTGTCCGTTTTGGAAGTTGATTCAGCGTATCCAAAACCAAGGACGTATCTTGCTTGTCCGCTATACTGTAAGCCACAATCTCCCCGTTGTACAGGTCTAGAATGCTAGAGAAGTACAACATCTTTCCGCCAAACGGTAAATAAGTGATGTCCGTGACGAGCTTTTGCAGGGGGGCATCTGCATGGAATTGCCGCTTCAGCAGATTTTCTGCTGGATGAGCGGGTTGCCCAGTTGCCTTTCGTTTCTTCATCCTCACGCGGCACTGTAACCCCTCACGCTGCATTATCCGCTGAACTCGTTTGTGATTGGTTCTTTGCTCTGCCCGAAGGAGTGCGGTGATTTTTCGGTAGCCATACCGAAATTTATAACGGATGCAAAGCTCCCGAATTTTCTCCACCGTAGCATCTGTGCGCTCTGTCTCCACGGCTTCTTTCCAGCGGTAGTAGGTCGCTCTTGCGATCCCGAGCCATGTACAAGCCTCAGACACCGTCACTTGGTCTCGAATGGATTCGATCCAGGCAACGGCAACTTCTGGTTCCACCTCCTTTCCAGTTCCTTGTACTTTTTTAGCAGGTCCAATTGCTGCTTCAGTAACCGGTTCTCCGCCTTTACCTTTTCAAGCTCCGAAGAGTGTTCTGGACCTTTTCCGTAGCTGTATTGTTTACCTACAGGCTGCTCTAGACGATGCACTTCGCCTGTTCGATACCACCTCATCCATGTTTTTAGCTGTGTCTTATTCCGTATTCCCAACTGCTCCATAACCTCTCTTACCGGAACTCCTGCCAATCTCATTTCAATAGCTTTCATCTTTATTTCTAAGGGATAACTCACTCTCGTTGCCAACGTGAAAACACCTCCAAGGTTATCTCCATATCTTACGACATGGCTCGATTCTCTTGAAGGTGTTTTGATGTGTCTCACGTTATGGGGTCAGTCCCCTGTAACAACCGAGCGAAGGGAGTTTTCTTAATACTCGTTTCTAAAGACTGTGGATTTCTTACTTTAACGATTGAATAATTCCGTCCAATTCAGACAGATGCTTGATTTGGAACTTCGGCTTGATCTCTGTAGTATTGGTTTTAGCATTTCGGTTCACCCACACCGAGTGAACACCTGCTGCCAATGCTCCTTGAATATCAGTCGTCAGCTTATCTCCTACCATTAAAGCATGTTCGGGCTCAATACCAAGAAGCCCCAAAGCATGCTGGAATATAGACGGATCAGGCTTGCCTCGACCAAATGAACCTGAAATGACCACATGATCAAAGAAAGGAGCTAATTGAGGTACTCCATCCAGTTTCTCCTGTTGTAGATCAGGGGAGCCGTTTGTCAGCAATAACAGCTTGTATTGTCCCTTCAATTGTTCTAGAATCTCAAACGTTTCTTCATATACATGGGGACGCGCGCGTCTTTCCGAAGCAAATTGGGTAGCCAGCTTTTCCGCCAACTTCTCATTATCTATCCCTAGTTGCTGGAGTCCTCTGCGCCATGATTCCTTTCGATAAACAGGAGCCAACTGTTCCAGTTGACGGAATTCAGGTTGCTCTCCTGCTGTAAAATTCGCCCACAATCCTTCAAACGGATTAATGCCGATCATTTGAGTAAAACTAAAGGTTTCATAGGATTCATACAAAGCGCGTGCTTCCTTACGTACGGCTTCCTCCAGAGCTTTTGGATCAACGCCTGCTTCACGGGAGCCTGTTTGACACGCTGCATCAAATGCCTCCTCTACACTACGTTCATCCCACAAAAGGGTATCATCAAGATCAAACATTACCGCCTGAATCGTCATCTGAATTATCCACTCTCTTTCCACACAGTATATGTACGCCTATTTGCTTCGTTAAGTATTTGAATCGTTTGTGTGCCCATATTAAGCAAGCGGCCGCAGCATGTTATATGAAATAACATCATACGGCCTTTGTTACAGAGCTACAGGCTAAATCAGTTATTTCTTCTCCACCTGTATCTGATTGGATAACGCAAACTTCTCAAGTCGCTCTGCAATGGCATCCGTGTCATAGCGACCTAACGATTTTGTGAAAATAAAATTACCGCCCTTACCTTTTCTTTCAACGGTTACGTAACCCTTTTCAATCTTGATGGCTTTCATGTCCCCAGCGGTCATTGGACGTTCCCTGCCACCTTTCAGCATATAGAGAGTATCCTTTCCCACTTTCAAATAAGGACGACGGATGAAAAAGATAACAGCCAGCATCAAGTACAGGCCGAATACAAGCCAATCCATCCCTCGCATACCGGTCTTAGTCAAAAAGTAACTCATAAGCATGTACAATATAGAAAGACCAGCCAGCATAATTGGCACAGTAATGTTACGACCACGGAAAATATCCATTGCAGAACCTGCGCCGTTAATGGTTTGAATGCCTTGCTTTTTGCGCGATTTATTTAAATGCGCTGTGTTTTTGCGTACTTTTCTTTCAAATGATCGGGCCATCTCTCAATTCCTTCCCAGATATATTACAATAAAACAATTGCCTCAAAGCTGATCTATATAGATACCAAGAACGGTATCTAAAGCAAAGACAAATTACAGGCTTGGACGCTTTAACAACATTAATGCTTCAGCCCGTCATTTCCCTTCGATGTATCATCGTCCACAAATTCAATCGTTTCCAGCTGCTGCCGAAAATTACGGCGAATGTTACCTAAATAAATTTCCCGAAGATTGGCACGTTCTGTGGTTTCCTCTTCTGTTAATCCCTCGGATTTTGCTTTACGCGCTAATTCATTAATGCGCTGTACCAAGCTGTCTATATCCAAATTGTGTCCCCTCCATAAAAGCAAAGATATAATACACTTTGACATGTAGAAAAGAGCTTGTCAAGGCTCCCGCATTACGCTCCCTGACAAGCTCTAATAGTCAATAGATCATAAGTCAGGAAGCTTGAGTACCTGACCTGCCTGCACTCCCCGATCCTCTAAACCGTTAATCCGCACAATTCCTTCTATATATACCCGTGTATCCATTCGTTCCGGTTTATGATTCGCAGCAATCTGCCACAACGTATCCCCAGGTTGTACCGTCAGTTTAGTCACTTCTTCCTTGGAAGCTGAAGGAGCCGCGAAAACCGTAAGTACACCTGCTCCTGCAGTCCAAGCAACAATCACTACAATAAGAAGCTTAAGTAAAAGAGTATTGGTAATAATCTGCATAAAACGCGTTCTATCCTCTTTTCGGGTCTCCTGTAAATTTTCTATATTCATTGGAAAAATACTTTGATAGGTGCTATATTTCATCATGGCTGTGTCCTCCAAACGTTTGTTCTTATGTTTTCACAATATAACACGAACATTTGTTTTGTTCAATAGAAAAGAGAACAAAAGTTCGCAATTATTTTTAGGGATTATTTAGAACTTATGTTTGTACGAACGGAGGTTCTATGCTATAATTTTCCCAAACGTTACTAAATGGGGTTGATACGGTATGTCTAAGATTTCGAGCCGCCAGCAGGCCATTCTTGAATTTATCCGCAATGAAGTGCGTCTAAAGGGATATCCCCCTTCTGTGCGCGAAATAGGCGAGGCTGTCGGATTGGCCTCCAGTTCTACGGTTCACGGTCATTTGGATCGTTTAGAGAAAAAAGGACTCATTCGCCGCGATCCTACAAAACCACGGGCTATTGAGTTACTCGGTCAAGACGAATCGGATAACAGCAACTTGATTAATTACTCCATTAGTCGTGTCCCCGTCGTCGGCAAAGTAACCGCTGGTCTTCCTATTACGGCGACAGAAAATATTGAAGATTACTTTCCTCTTCCCCAACACTTTGTTGGTGAGGATAAAATATTCATGTTATCTGTTGTAGGCGAAAGCATGATTGAGGCTGGGATTGCTAACGGAGACTATGTAATCGTACGTCAGCAGCAGACCGCTGATAATGGCGATATTGTTGTAGCTATGACAGATGAAGACGAAGCTACAGTTAAAACCTTCTACAAAGAAAAAGATCATATCCGGCTTCAACCTGAAAATCCAGCCTTTGAACCGCTTCGTCTGACACACGTCAGTATTTTGGGCAAGGTTGTAGGACTCTTCCGGGACTTCCACTGATTTCTCGTTCCTCCTTCCCCGTTATTCTATCCACTAATACAAAACCGGCTGCCTAGGGCAAGCCGGTTTTGTATTGTTATTATGCTTACTATGTATCTCACAACTATTCTTTCCTTTTAGCAACCTATTCCTATTGTATCTACTATAAAATCAGCCTCATCATCTCAAATAATCCCTCACTGATCTTGAACAGCTATACTGTTATGGGCAAAACTAATAGATCTTTCTTTGTTTTAGCTAAATATGGTATATTAATTACTCATAGCTCTGTAGGAGGAATTAAATGAAAAAAATTATAATTTCAGCGTTTGTTATGATATTTATCGTCGTAAGCTGTGCAGTTCCGACAATGGATCATTTGTATGCAGAAGAGAAATCACACATAACAACCTACGATCGTATTCAGTACATACAAATACTCATCCATTTCAGGTATTTAGAAAAGCAACTTGAAGCTGTGATTTCCGAAAGAAATAATTACCCAGAAGCCAGCCAAGAATATAAACAGCTCTCAGAACAACTGAATCATATTCTTGCCCAAGAGGCGTACTACGAAAAAAAACTTAACACTCTTAATAGTAAATAATTTTCATACAAACTGCATATTATCTTTATTCTACACATTAGACTCATGCCGACCTGCCTGTAACATCTCCTGCAACGTAAAGTTGAAAAGGCGAAGCCAGGTTCGCATGAGTTTTTTTATTAACCATTAGGAATATAGGTACTAGCTTCTTTTTGCTTCTAATAGATTTATGCTGATACATTACTATCACAATTGACATATGTATATAGCAGAACTAAGCAAAGGAGATATGCAGATGATCAGAAATAGAGTTAAAACGTATAAGCATCGCATCGGGAAAAACAGATATCTGGTCGTTAAAGTCTTTCAAGCCGCAGCTGCTAAAACAGGAAGCGGAAATGCACTAGCAACCAATGCCTTGAATATCAAAATTTCCAAGCGTAAGCATAAACGCCACTAAGATTCGACCGCACCTTCATTTCTTGAAGGGAGGTGATATTATGAGCAGAAGACATTGCAGACGTGATTTAAGAAGAAGAAGATTGAACATCCGTTCCAATCAAAGAGCCACTGCGCGTGCAAGAGGTAACGCACTGGCTGTTAATTTGTTTAGCGTAAACGATAGACAACGCAGACGTTAATAATTGTTTCCATGCAAAAAGCGGGAGGAATTCTTCCTGCTTTTTTGTGTTAAGCAGCACACCTAACTACTGCTATGAATCGTTTAACCAAGCGGACGAGATCATAAAATATCACACATAGTTGAACAGTCGCTACCATTTTACTCTTTTTATAAATCTAACAGACAGGAAAACGTGGTTCTCTTTTAGAATAGTGTGCATAGAGAAATTAAACCAGGAGGAGACAAGCCATGATAATTAAAATGTCACTTTCAAATATGGGGGATTTTAAGAAGTCAAATGAGAATAACGGCTTTATTGTGTCAGGAAGGATTATACCTAAATACGAGAACAACAATTGGACATATATAGAAGAAAGTTTTTCCAAACCATATTTTAAACAGTATGAGGATGATGACGTCGATATCAGTTATATTAATGAACAAGGAAAATCTATTTTTTTATATTATGATGAGAACGACTGTGTTGGGCAAATTAAACTTTGTACTAATTGGAATGGCTATGCTCTAATTGAGGATATTGCCGTCGCTAAAGACTGGAGACACAAGGGAATCGGAGCAGCCTTATTGAGTAAAGCAACCGAGTGGGCTAAGCAGAATAACCTTGTTGGTCTTATGCTTGAAACGCAGGATGTGAATATTTTAGCTTGTCGATTCTATGCTAAAAATAACTTTGTAATCGGCGGAGTTGATACTATGCTATATTCTAACTTTTCCACAGCCCATGAAAAAGCGATTTTTTGGTATTATAAGTTTAAGCATTCAAATTAGCCTTCCTTCTGTAACAAGGCTGAATTTGAAATAATACCTTCTTGTACGCACACTTTGCATTGCTACTTTTCCCGTATCTAGTAAAATCAAACTGATCAGCACACAAAGCTCTGCCGACCAATTAAGGTTAGCAGAGCTTTTGATTTATTTAGAGTATTCACTTACTTCAAACGTGAGGATGCGATCATTTTCAGCATGTAATCCTTTTTTGCTCTTATCAGGAATCTGAAACTGAACGTCTATATACAATAACAGTTAAAATCCCGCTAATTATAATGACCACTGAAAAAATCAATAACATATTGCTATATAAATAAGCAGTTGGAAAATTAATGATTGGTATAAATTTTTGATGAATAAAACGTATTGACAATAAGCCTCCTACAACTGAAATCCCCGTTCCTTCTGATAAAAAGCTTATAAAATTAAGCAAGCTCATTCCTGCGCCAGCTTCTTCTTGTCTTAAGCTACTTGAAACAATAGTGGATATTACTGTTTTAATAAATGAAAGACCACCGAAAACAAAGACTAGAATAATAGACATCAGCCAAGGTGTCATTTCAATAAAGAAAGCAGCTATCAAAAAGCTGACGGCAAGAAATGCAACGCCGACTGCTAGCACATGTAAGGAACCTTTCTTATCAACAAGTGCTCCTCCAAGGATACCAAAGAAAATAACACTCATCGTTCCAGGAAAAATAATTCCACTGCCAATCATTGCGGTGCTTAAGTGATGAACGTCTTTCATCATATAAGGAGCCATAGATACAAATCCAGCTACGGTACCAAACATAAGTCCGCCACAAAGGATTCCTATCATAAATGCAGTATTTTTCCCCAATGAAGGATCAACAAAAGGATTGGTTACTTGTCTGATATGTTTTAAAAAGATCAGGAAAAATAGAACACTTATCACCAGAAAAGAAATTCTGTAAGATGTTGTATACAACATAAACAATACTATACCTAGAGATATAAGCACGATTCCTGCAATGTCAAGCGAGCCCTTTGATATGACTTCCTTTTTTAATAATTTTATCAGGAAGGGAACAGTTACAAACGTTAAAACAGGAAGAAGCAGTAAATAAGACCAATGAATATAATGAGCAATCACCCCACCAATAGCCGGTCCTATCCCTTCACCCATTGCTACGATAGACCCGATGAGGCCATATGCCTTCCCCCTGTTTTCTTTTGGGATATAGCGAGCAACTACGACCATCACAAGTGAAGGAAATGCTGCTGCACCAATCCCTTGTATAAATCGCCCCAAGATAAGTGTTGGAAAAAAAGTATGTCCCACAAATCCAATTAATGATCCTATGCAATTCACTATGATTCCAAACAGGAGCAGCCTTTTTATACCTAACTGATCAGATAACTTTCCGTATACAGCTGTTCCTATAGAAAAGCTTAGCATAAAGGCAGTATTTACCCAATTTGTAATGGCTGGTGTCTTATTGAATTCATCAGCAATATCAGGTAAAGAGATATTAAGAACCATTTCATTTAACACACTAAAAAACGAAAGAACACAAAGCCACATTAAAATTTGGTTATGGCGCAATACGGACTGTGAATAAGGGGTTTTCACTTTTGACCCTCCAGAAATGAGGGTTAACGTAGTTTATAGGGTCACTGATACGCTCCCTCTTTAAATTGTCCCCAATTATATTTATCACACTTCAAATAAAACGCCTCCCATACCTATTTTTTTCATTCTACCACCTTATCGAGGATGGGAAAAGATGTAATGATATATACGCATGCATGATATATAACCAATTTTTTCCATCCATTTGTTTTAAATATAAAAATAAACCACTCCAGAAATAAGATACATTCAAGACATGAGGGCAGCCTTGCTCCATATCATTGGAGGTTTAATTCAGCGCCTATTTGCATACGAGAAAATGTAATGATCTTTTGGTCACCATCCCAGCCCTCTATGATTACAATATAGAGCGTATATCGCTCTTGTGGTCCCCTCTTCCAAAGCCAGCAGACGCGCCTTTATGTCCATTACACTGCTCCCTGTTTTTATCTCCATTCCTTCATGTTGGACCACGTCATTGCTCAGTAGAATAATTGTACAGTATTGGTAATAGCGTTTTGATATCGGGTAACAAAGCGTTCAGCTTCTTTGTTACCTGTCGTTTTCCGTATACTGTACAGATCACAACAATGAACGATAAAAGCGGATACAACTATTGTGCAACAATAGCGGAATTAGACTGTTGCCAAAGTAACACTGAACTTTTGCAGATGTTTATGATGGTGTACGTGAAGCCAAGGAGAAGAATATGGGGGCGATATTCCTGTGCCAGTAGGATAAGACAAGAACCTTATTAAGCGTACAATCGCAGCACGTTAGATACATTTAAACTAATCAGGAAATTATCCAAGTAGGAGGGAATAACCATGGCATTTGAAGGTTATAGAGAAGACAAGCGAGGACAATGGTTTGACTGGCCATTCCCCTTGTCGGTATCAATACTGTATGTGGATGCGGATATAGATGAAACAGAAACGAAATGGTACCTCATTATCGAACAAGAAAAACATTTGATCCGAATTAGGGATGAAAAGCAAATTGAACTGCTTCATCACTGCATGTATGGAATCTTGTTAAGTGACGAGAATATCAACTGGATTATTGATAAAAATGGCGGTAGATTTACCTATCACGACAGTGTGCAAGATTTCATCAAATTCCAGAAAGAATACCTGGATATATTTTAAAAACCGTGGATAGTTAAAAGCTCTGCTTGCCAATTAAGCTAACAGAGCTTTTCGATTTATTTAGAGTATTCACTTACTTAAATCGAATTTCAGCATCTGCACCACTTTCTGCATACATTGCATTGGCCGCCCCTTTTTTTAGTCAGATAGCCCTTTAGTGGCAAGTAGAATAAAAAAGCACTCTTTTCGAGTGAAGGAAATAAACAAGCCACGCTTACACAAAAACGATATAGCCCCAAATTCACAGTTTTCCAACTGCTACACTTTTGGAATTAAGCCGACTTTAGAGCAGTGGAAAAGGCTACGATCCGGCGTGGATCAATCGTCGTCAAGCGGTTTGCCAACCGTTAATAGCAGTTTCACAGTCTTAACTTTCACACGCTAGGCACTAACTTCTCCATTAGGCTGTACAGTAGGAGCAGTGGTGCAGTATTAGCATCTACTGTGGGTGTTGTTCCGTATGTATTAGTTGTGAGGATTTCGTACTGGCAAGATCATTATTGCGAGCTATTGGTGCTTTTTGGGCAATTAGTTAAAGCTAAAGCTCACGTATTGGTTCCCCCTGTCTCCTCACTATATATATAATTCCGTCCCCCGTTTTATTTCCATACACGTTATTATCGGTCACATCTACATTACTGTCTACAGCCACCCGAAGCCCTAGTTAGTATCAATTTGCAGCACTCTAGCCCCTTAACCTGCTCCGGTAATAGTAACATTGCTCTTTAGATATATTGGTTTTTTGATGCTGTACTTCCCCTTTTCCAAAGTAACAGTTTCCCCACCACCAACTCCTTAAAAAGGTTATTATATTTGTTTACTTTCAACCTTCATCCTACCACCTCTTTGAGAATTTTATCTAACAGAAGCGTGATAAGCCAGCAGTGGTCTTGACTCGCTACTGAAAAGATAAAATGAAATACAATACAATAAGCGCAAAACTATTATGGCAGGAATCCACCAAGTATTTGCCGAAAAAGAAGCGAACACGGTGACTATTGCCAAATAGCTTATGCGCTCAATGGGCTCAAATATTGAATATCCATGAGTGAAGTGATATTTTCCAACAGTTCTTTTTACAAATTAAACCCAAAGTGATTTAGTGATGATAACTAAGAGAATAAAGAGCACTAAAATTGCCGCTGTAGAAGTCCATACACCGCCGCCACCTGTATTTTCATAGGCACCCATGTCTTTTAACCTCCTTTATTTGTCGTTACCTTAATATATGTTTAAATACGTTCTATGATAGGGCATGCAGGTAAATAAAAAAACACTAGCTTAGCTAGTGGTCAAGACCCCATTTTATAGATACTGAAAAAAGCCCTTAAACTATAAGCTGCTTTCGGTATTCTTTCGGAGGCACTCATTTAACTTTCGTTGTGATCAACTTTGGTTATAAAATCGAATATAGTAGCCAGTTATGTGAGTCCTTCATTACTTGTAATTAAAGGAGAAAGGAAGATATCTTTCGGACACATCGCTTTTAGCATCAATATATCGGTCTGTATATCCTGTCTGTATCTGTATCAATCACGAAACCAACCTCTGTGTCATCTTCAAAACGTAATCGCTCAAAATTATGAAGTCGACAAAATATATCAGGTAAATCTCTAATATTTAGACTCACCATTTTTGCTTGTATATACTTTTGATATAGTTCTTCTTGTATGCAAAGGGGGCCAGTAATCAAATTCTCAAAAAAGTAACCTTCAATTTTAATAATCATAATATCACCACTGGTGGTTAACCATTCTTTATAAATTTAGAATACTTACATAACAATAACTCAACTAAAGCACATGTTAAGTTAACCTTAGTGAACAAGTTAAAGCTCCCTTGCTACCACATTTGTTTATGATAACTTCTATTTTTCCGTTAATTTATTAAATATCTCTCTATCTTTGAAAGTAAAGTCGGAAATCTGTTTCTTTTGCTCGTACGTGTTGGTACTTGAATCCAATTTAATGAAGCTATTTTCACCAACCACATATACGATATTTTCTTCTATTTTATAAGACAGAACGTTATCAATCACTGAATTTGGGGCTTCAATTTGATGAGTGTATAGTATTGGAGGCTCACCCGCTCCTCCCCCCCTGTAAATCTGAAAAGTCCCATCTCCAAAAAACTCTAACGTATCTTTTCCATAAGGGTACTTCCTCATCGTGTCGTCTCCAGAATTTGCTAGAAAAATTATAGTAGTAGTTATAACTAGTAGAGAGATCAAGATGTAAATCTTGTATCTGCGTTTCATCTGCAATTCACACCTCACTTCCAAGCCTTTTTTGTATCAGTTACTGTAACATAAGATGTATACTCATTGAGTGTTCCCCATGATTCCATTAAATTTGTTAGATTGGCCGCAGCCCAACCGAGTTTGTTGTCCCCAGTAAACATTTGTTTAAAATTATATTCAAAATTATATTTATCATAATATATTGTAGTAATTTCCCATTGTCCTTTTACATATGTTCCATCTATTTTGTACTTCATTTTGTGAAAAGCGTTATACAAATCTCTGTCACTTTCAATTGCAATAGACCCATCACTTGAGAAACTTTTAACTTTTTTGTCGTTAGCTTTTTGTACTGCTTTATCAATTACTAACATATTATGTTCTTTAGATTTTTTAATTTGCTGCGCCTCATACGACCACTCGTTAAAGTGTAAATTTCCTGGTTTGTAATCAAGTGAATGTTGAAGTAAATTGGCTGTGATGTCCCCGTACTTCTTTCGAGCTATAGGAACAGCTACTAATGTAAATGCTTTACGATCAGGAAAATGTATTACAGTGTCTGTCGAATCTTTTACCTTCTCTACGCCTCGTACCCAAGTCTTTTCTAGTTCTACCATAGGATTTTCAAACGGAAAAGTATTATTTCCTGCATACACTAACATATTCTTACTATATGCACCTTCCAGTACTTTTTGCGAGACATCAGACGGATCCTTTTCTCTTGTTTCCTTAGGTTCTAACTGAGGACTGTATTGAATTTTTCCCAATTGATCTTCTTTTTGTTTTAAAACAAGTTCAAACTCAAGGATCTCTTTGCTGGTATCAATCTGTTCTTGATACTTATCTACATAAGCGTGTGTAAACGTAATATCTCGGATTGTGTTTTCATTTCTAACGATTTGGATATTACATTTGCGATAGTAATCCTCACTATCAGGTTTATATTCTGTGTTTGTCCATGTATACAGCATGTTGGAATTATCTGCATTGTCTATAACTGAAGGAAGCGAATGAAGCGGAATTTTGCTTAGAATATGTAGCGAATGAACCAAGTTTGTAGACTTAGCTGAAAGGTTTATGGAACTATTATTCTTATAAGTAAAGCCAGTGATCTCACCTTTTACAAACTCGATTGGTTCATCACCGGATTTGCGTTCTATTCTTAATGAAATGCTCATTGAAATAATCTCCTCTGTTAATTTAATCTAGTTTAGCAGGAAAAATTTATGAAAAATAATTTCCAAATATTAATATATACGAAAAGTATTAAATAGTAAACATATTTTCAACGTGATAAAGGACGTCAATTGAGTTTCGTAACCTCGGCAAATTATATGAAGAAGCTAAAACGAAATATAATCCAGCCTAACACGGGCCTGTTAGAAACGATAAAGCTCCGCCGACCAATTAAGGTTAGCAGAGCTTTTTGATTTATTTAGAGTATTCACTTACTTCAAACGTTAGGATACGATCATATAGCATATAGTCCTTTCGGCTGCTGAATGGACCTTTATTGTTATCATGCTTGTTGATTGCATATGAAGCCGATCCAGAACCTGCCTGTTTAGCCTCATACCACGCAATGAAGTCATTGACCTCTTGCATGCTCAGGTCAAATTCTTTTTCAAGACCAGTTGTCATGGTGACTACCAGAATTGCACGATCCCCAGTTGGTTGAGATGGATCGGTTGGTTCGGGAGTTGGTGTGGAACTGTCAATCTTTCCGAATATTTCTATAGTATTAACCGGAGAATTAGATAATGTACTCTGACTTCCTCCGATAACGTAAATCTGTCCACCTAATGTTATAGCCCCTGCCCCGCTTCTGGCTTGCTTTAAACTAGCCTCAGGAGACCATTTATTCTGTCCAAAATCAAAGGATTCTACTGTACTAAGTTCATAACTACGTCCACCTGCTTCAGTTTTCCCAGCAATAGCAAAAATTTTATTGGAATAGATGACAGCCTGGGCCCCTCCACGTGCTGTTAAAAGATTGGGTTTGGTTGACCAATTATCGCTGTCGGGATCATATTCAAGAAATGTATTTAGTGAAACATTTGAACTATTATCAATATGTCTACCTGCTACAAGATAGATTTTGTCCTTATGTAAAACTGCAGAGGAACCATGAATTGTATTCGGCATAGGTTTCTTTGTTGACCAGCTGTCGGAAGCTGGATCGTATACTTGGACAGTAGCAACTGAAAGTGTATTTGTTGTCATCCCACCAAACACATAAATCTTTCCCTTATATAAAACACTTGTCAACGAACCTAAAGCCTGCGGCATAGCTTTCTTAACGCTCCATGTATCTGTCTGGGTATTGTAAACTTCAACATTATTTACTGAGGAGCCTCCTGTCCAGTTAAAAGCATTACCTGTATAGCCACCGATAACATAAATATCATTTCCATAAACAACGGAAGTTGCTGCAGCACGAGCCGTAGGCATGTTAATTCCTGAGGCCCATATATTATTTTTCGGATCATAAATTTGTACATCCTTATAAGGGTTTGATCCTGAAGAACCACCGAACATATATATCTTACCATTCAATTCAGAAACAGCACTTACCGCCTTAGGATTTTCTATAGTCGTTTTAATCGACCATTCATCGCTTACAGCTTCTGCTTTTACCTCAATAGCTGGCATATTCATGAACACTACCACTACAATTAAAATACTCCATAATGCTTTAATTTTATTTATCACTCGATCTCCTCCTAGCAATATATTGAACTATTACGAAGATAAATCATTCTTAAAAGTCTGTCTAAACATAAACTTGCTGATCTATAAATATAATCTAAATATTTGCATATTTATTTTTTATTGGGTATGAAAAAGGACTCATACCAGTTACCTGATTGAGTCCTTTACCTCTACTCTAAATTTAAACTAATCAAGAAAAAAGCTCTGCTGACCAATTAAGGTTAGCAGAGCTTTTTTATGAGCAGAGAGATTTAAACCCTCTCACTATTTTACTTTTTCAACTATTTATCAATTTACCATATAAGGCACTGTATTTGAATTCTGAGGTAACATGTAAGCTACACCACTACTCACAGTAGTAATATTGCCGCTTACTCTAGCTCTATAGTAACCTTTCCCCCAATCTGCAATATAGAAATTTTCTTGATCACCTTGTCTATTTGTTAAGGAACCCTTTTTGGTAATTCCTTTCCTCCCGATCGTGTCCCAAGTACCTAAACCAGAAAGGCCGGATTTTTGAAAATGCATATCAAAGTTAACATAACTAATCTGATACTGTGAACTCAGGATTATATTCCAATTACAATACATTCGTCCTGCTATCTCATCACAAGTAACTATTAATTCACCTGCATAGCCCGCTGGCTTGACAACCTTTGACGAAGAGTCATAGACATCATTAGTTACTGCACTAAAAGAGCTAGATGTAAGACCGGACTGATCAGTTTTTGAGTTTGGGTCTATGTAAATATCATATTTTGTAACATAAGAATGTTCACTACCTTTTTCAGCGTATGTCGCTGTCGGAAAATAGGTTACTGAAAGAAAGAATAATGACAGAACTAAACAAACTAACTTCTTCAAAATTTACCCACTCCTTAATGGTTTTATTTATGGAAAATTATTTCTCCCATAATTTTCATTTATTATATGTTACATGTATATTTTGTCTACCTTTTTTTGTATTAAATTGTTTTTATTATCATTGTAATGTATTATTAAATTAATAATATAATTTCTGGAGGTGTGATTATGGAGTACAGATTAACTGATACTCATTTATACATACTTGAATACCCTAGAGTTCTTTGCTTTGTCCGTCCAGCAAATGAATATAGGGACTTAGGAGAATTGATGGAAAACGGTTCGTTTTATAATATCTCAGCAAAAGAAGATTTCGAATTTTTTGATCATACTAAAGTACCTACACCTGGGGAGGGGGGAAGCTTCTTCTTTGAAGAATTCCTTAATCCAATACTTGCATTAGTAAATGAAAACAAAAGATGAGCTTCTAAAAATAAAGAAAGACTCCATACTGGTTACATACCAGCGGAGTCTTTTTTCACATCCACTCTAAATTCAAACTGATCAAACTGATTGCGAAAGAAATAAGATCCGTTAATTTTAATTGACTCCGGTGTGTATCTCTCGATCGGTCCGCCGTAGTCCACAATATCTATCAAATCCTCACCCAACGGCTAAACCACGTATACTCTTACCTGGCTTAAAGCAGCTGCAAATAGTTCGATATCCGACTTTAACACTTTATATGTATGGTTCATGCTGATCACCTCAGATAGTTATTCTGCCGTATGTGTGGTAATTCCTGCACTAAAGAAAGCCCTACCAACAATAAGGTTGGCAGAGCTTTAGCTTTAAAATCCGCCAATAGTAACGTTAGGCTGAATACTATGGTGGTGGTTAAAGGCTTGATCCGGCCCAGTAACAATAAACAAAAAGCTAGCCGCGATGGTCAGTAGTACAATTTTTCTCAACATTGGTCATCCACTCCTCAAACAGGGTTTAGGCTCCACCAATTGGATCATAGTAAGGAGTAACCTGATGGCTATTCGACTGAACAGGTACAGTAACAATAAACAAAAAACTAGCTGCAATGATTAGCAGTACCATTTTTTTTAACATTGTCTAACCACACCTTTTCAATGAATTTTGAGTATTTTTCCTTTGTTTCGGGAATTGCATGAGTGCGGAAATGCTCAAACATTCCTACACAGTTTAAATAATAAGTCTCATTATTCAATGTATGATAACTTTCCAAAGAATACATCAAATATTTAAAACCATCTTCGTACGAACCTTTATGTAAATAATAGTAAGCTAGCTCATAACTCAAACGCGCATACTGCTCTGGTATAACTTGTTTCGTATACATATCCGTTGATGGCTGTTGCACAAAAGAAGCAATAATAGTTTCAAATCGTTTAATTATATCACTCACGTCTAACTTATATTGGTTAGCTGCAAACATTACGTTCAAAAGCTTTACAATCATTTCCTTATCGACTTTATCACTTGATGCAATAATGTATTGAACATAATCGTTTAGCACACTTACATCCCCAGATAAAAGCTTATATATGTAAGTGTTACCTTCTGCCCAACTTTTGAATAAGCTAATCCAGTGTCGGGTATCCTCGTCAGTCTCCTTTACCCAATCTAAATTAGCGTAGGAGTATGTATACTGTAGGGCTTGGTGGTAATCGCCCTTAGCTTCGCAAGAACCTGAACACAACAAATCAGCATAAGCGATGTACACAAACAATGGACGACTTAGTTTCTTGGAAGACTCAACACGTATTCGACTCTGCTGTTGGTGTTCCAAAGTATATTGAATTTCAGCTTTAGCCCTCATTGTTCTAGCAACATCCTCTACCTTGTCCCACTTACGCAATGAACGATACACATTAGCCAAGTCCTTCAAGGCGTCTAGCTGGTCTAGTTCATCAAGGCGTTCGACAAAAGCTTCAAACACCGCTGCTGTCCCTATGTTACGGCTTTGATCGTCTCCAATCTGAATCGTGAATATGCGATATTGACAGACTGCCAAACGTTCAGAATGTTGATATTTTTCCGCTTCAGCTACCCCCTCATAGAGCAACAATGCAGCTGCATGTCTTCCCTGCTCCAACAATTCCTCTGCAATTTCAAATAGCTTGGGCGAATAAAGTAGATTATCCATGATGGCTCCTACGACTCGACGGATCACCCCCAGCTTGTCCAACTCCGCACAGCGATACAAAAATGGCTCGATTCGCCTCATATTTGGAGGGTGGTCGATGATGTAGTTTTCCACGAACAAGTCGTAAAAGTGACCTTCCGGCAAACCCATAGCCTCAGTGATTAGGTCAAGCTGGTTAACAGACATAGTCTTATTCCCTGTCACAATGGCGCTTACTATTCCCCTATTCATACCTGCTATATTCCCAAACTGCGTTAGACTCATGCCCTCTTGTTGTATGTATCTGTCTAATTCTGCTCGAATCGTAGGTGTATGCTTCATGTCATAGCCACCTCTCGCATAAATATTCCATAATTTTTTAAAAACATACTTCATTTTTCATCAAAATTAACCATATGTCAATATGTTATGCAACTAATGTCTTCTACGAACTTTCCGCATAACTTACATGAATTCGGGGCAAAACAATAAAAAGGACCCTACCAACTATATGCCGGTGGAGTCCTTTTTCACATCTACTCTAAATTCAAACTGGTTCCGTATGTAATAAGCTCCAGCAATCTTGACCGAATCAGCCGAAAACCTTTCTATAGTGCCGCCATAGTCTACAACCGATATAAAATCCTCTCCCAACAACTGAACAACGTACACCTTTACCTGGCTTAATGCAGCTGCAAATAGTTCTACATCCGACTTTAACACTTTATATGTATGATTTATGCTGATCACCTCTGCAAATATTATATGCAGACAAGCGTTCGTTGTTCAAAGCAAAAAAAAGAGCAGTGAGAGTTCTATTCCTCCTGCCTTTTTCTGTATTCGATCTGGTGCGTTTCAATTACTCTTGATCCTTTGGATACTTTATTAGGGTGGCTATAGCCACCTTCAAGGCTCAAGCTCCAATTGAATTGAGCTATTTGCACGGGAGCTGATTGAATGCTGCTAAAAAAGTGGATGCGGACCCGAGCTAAAGCCCGAGCATCTGGAACGCGGCAGCTCTCTCCGATCCGGACGAGATCTACGCAGCGCTATATCGCCCACTGGCGTCACATAGGCGTTGTTGACAAAAATCTACAACTCTATTTAATAGAAAGATGCGTTTACAATGATATAGAAGATATTATCTATATATTCCATTAATGGTTTAATTCATCCTTATATTTAAGGATTTAGTATAAAAATAATTTGGAAGAGGTGCGTATTAAAATGAGTAAAAAACTGTCGTCTCTATTTTTATCCTTTCTAATTTCAGTGCTATTAGTTGTCCCGGTATCAGCCCAAAGCGTCACCCCTACTCAAGATCAGTCCTCATCAGTCGAAAATTCTATTCAAGCTCAGCCCTTATCAGTCGAACCATCTTCTTCAGAATTAGTTCCTGATTCCTCAAATTCCAAAGTAAATCCCCAATCAGTAGTAGGACCTGTATGGGTAACCAAATCGTTTAATGTAACTAAGAATGGAAGAACTGTAACGGTGGAGTGGGGTATTGCAACGGACTCATATATAAGAGAAGTCAATGCTTCTTTTAAAACGGGAGCCGGTTGGACGGAAGCAACCACTTTTAAGGGGCCAAACACTAAGGGAGTAACTCTCTCTCAAACATGGGAATACAGTCAACCAGGGACTTACACAGTCGGCGGAGTTGCTCAACTTTATACAGATAATGGACCTGCATCTTGCTTTTCGCCTCCAAGAGTAGTAGTTATTAATTAACGAGTATTTCTACATTTGAGAGGTGAGGAATTGAAAGTTATCGAATTAGCAATTGTATTAAATGATAAAGAGGGCTACTACGCTGAAAATTTTGACCTGGTTGCCCTGCCTTTTGTCCCAAGAAAGGGAGAAATGATTTTATGGAATAATAAACTTTATCGTGTGCTAGATGTTATGTATAGTTTTGATACAAACCCGTACGACTATAATTTTGATGCTAGCCCAAGCACTCAAAGCTCGGTAGCTCATGATGTAACCTATAAAGTTTTTTTGAAACCTGAAGATTAAACAGACATTAAATAAAGTATTTTCTTAGTGCTTAGGCTAAGAAAATACTTTATTTGTTTTTCGCAATAGCACCACCTATAAAACATAAAAACACCCCACCAGCGTATGCCAGTAGGGTATCACCGATGCTTTCGGATTGCACAACGGTGCTTCCGTATGTGTTGTTAACAGTATAATTGGTTTGGGTGATTCCGTAAATAATTCATGCAAGATTCCTAGTGTTAGGCTTAATATAGATATTTGATAAAAGGCACTGAGTTTCCTTTCACGAAAAAGATCTGCCGCCCCAGTTATGGCAGTAGATCTTTTTTTGAACATTAACTAATCGATTAGATAATAATAGTGCATAGGTCAGCCCCTAGTTTAGACAACATATATTTGGGTCGCCAGTAAAATTATAAAACAAAGAGTCATAAGAATGTCTGACTATTAGTCAACCTTGAATTCACTTTCTAGATTTCTAGATAATTCAAACTTTTCAACTTCTAACCTTAACAACTTATCGTTTGAAGAGAATACAAGAAATCCTTCCAGATTAATCGGCTTATCCAAAAGAGATTGAAGCTTTCTTTTATCTATACCTTTGGAGAATATACATTTTACTTCTTCGTGCTTTGTATCCTCATACTCTAAAGGTCTCAAAGTGATTGTTTTTTCATCCAGATCAACAGCTCTTATCATACCTTTTCCATGAATAAATTCTTTATCAGGAATGAGTTTCTTCGCCTGATTAGAAAGTAGCTTTCTCGTTTCTTTATTGGTACGTATTATTTTTTTAGGAAATGCTAAATGCTCAACTTCAAATGAAATTGCATCTATACTTGATTGTGAACTGGGAACCAATTCTTTTGCAAAATGTATAACCTTTAAGATATCCTTCCTGTCATAATCCTGTGATAATTTTTCAAAAGTGGCTTCGTCTTCAGCTGAAGCTATCGCTGACAGGACGAGATTGATTGAATCTGTAAACACTTCGTTATGTTGTGCACCTTCTTTGAGAATGTCCCAATTCTCAGTACTCTTCTCTGAGAAGCTAAATAAATCTAACTGTTCTCTGTCAGTATTAAAATGTAATCCTGGACGTTTAAGTCCCAATTTCAAGCTTCCATTTCCAGTAGCTGCAAGATCAAAAGCACTTGAAAAATCGGATACTTGATCAGTAAGTTTGAATTCCTTCATTTTAGAGACAACACTATAAGCGAACTTATTGGCAACATTCAGTTTGTTTAAAAAGGAGCCTACGACCCCAATAGGTCCCTTTCCGCCCTGAAATTCTTCTCCCTCAATTCTAATCCATAAATCTATATCGTCATCAACTGCTAAACCAAATCCAGTTGTTTTTATTAAAAATTCACTCAGCTGATGTTTTAAGCTTTTCACCAAAAACGAAGCAGAGGGCTCATAAAAACTCAGTAAATCAGCTTGATCTGCATATGCAGATTGAATACGCTCTAAATTATCTTGAGCCTTTTTTAATTGTTGCATCAATTCTGGCAAGCCGATGTTATTCATTATATTTCGCCTCCATCTAAGTACACTTTTAGTATACCCTTTGCAGAAGGAATTATTACCCAATCAGGATCTCTTTCCTTATCACGCTCTCTCAACCTGCCATTGACTCCACCAGTTCTAAAGAAGTCTGCCCATGAACTTAACGAATCTTCATTATCTGCTAGAAGTAAATGCGCGCCGAAAAGATTTCTCAATGGTACTTGATTTTCTGGACTCATGAAGAGCATAATTGCTCCTTTATCATGATCGTCAATCGTTTGCATAGCCTCCATGACTGTTTCCGGTTTAATTAAAGCAGCAAAATCCACATCACCTGGCTCTGATCTTCCGGTTACGAAACTCCCGTCAATTAGAATAGCTGATGGCTGTAACCCTAATCCAATAAGACGGTTAAGCATCTGTTTAAAAGTTTCCACAGTTCTCTCCTTTTTTGAGAAAACAAGAACCTTTGTTCTATTTCCTCAATTGTACATTCGTGAACCCCATCTGGCAAATGATAATTATCAAAAAAATCTGGTATGCTCATAATTAAAAAGCCTTTCTCTATATCATCGTAACCTTAATTACTGCTCATTCCACAATTTTCCTAGAGAAAGACCAAACTGTCAATCACATATTTTCAAGAAAAAAACACCCTGCTAGTTTAAGCAGGGTAGTTCACTTTGTTTTACTGCCGATCCTGTGAGTTTCCTTTCCTATAGCGACCTCTCAAAACGATGATGGCTCATCCTTTCTAGGAACCTTTTCAGTAGCCCGTGTAAGTATCTCTGTCACCTTAGCAACCAAAGAAGATACTGTCTCTTTAGCTGCCGCTTGTGTTGCTTCTTAACTCGGGTGTGCTTCTTCATTAGTTAAGACTGACTTTGTCTTGGCCTTATACTCCAGATATGCCTTTTCTATTGCGGATCGAATCTCTACTGCCGACACAGTAATGCCCTGTTCTGCCAAGCGCAATGTAGTATACTGTAACGCTTCCTGAAGCTTACGCTCTCCCCCCGCTTCTTTAAATGCTGTTTGAGCAAGCGCGAATGCCTCTCCTGCTACTTTATGGATTACCTCGCGCTGTGCTGCCGTTGTACGCGCTTCTAGCCACACGTTAACCTTAGTTTTGAGTTTATTCAGACCTCCTAAAACAAATGCTGTAAGCACACCCGCAGCGGCTGTGACAATGGTATTTACATAAGGCTGTACAGTTTCTATAATTGTTTGCATGATTACTTTTCCCCTTTCGTTTTCAACGATGCGATTTTATTCTTTGAATCCCAAGACACTACCGCCCCATAAGCATCAGCAATTGGCCTGAGCTGCACATACGCTGTACCCTCTACAAGTTGGACAGTTTGCAGCTTGGACCCATTTAAATAGGCTTCCTTGCGGGCGTTGTCCCAACGATAAGATAAGCCCAAGGCATTTGCCAAAGAGCGCAGCGGTACATAGGTTCTGGGGCCATACAGAAGTGCTGTCCCTACTTCTTTGCCATTAATGCAGAATGTACCGGATGTAACGGATTCTGTCTCCTGTACAGGCATGACAGCGCCGAATCGCTTACGCAGCTCGACCGTATTACCATCAAATTCGTTCAGGTCCACGTTTCCTTTTATCCCAGCCACCTTGCCGCTATCGCTGTATTGCCAAATATCCCAACGCTTCCACGTCACTGTATCGCTTGGGACGCGAGTATCACTATACCGGGCTATCCATAGTGGGTAACCGACCAAAGAGGCGCTAAAATTAGCTGCAAATGCATTGCCTGTATAGATAATGGGCTTGCGCCCTGTAATCCGCTCCAGTTCGAGCAGGAAGGCCAACGCCACAGCATTAATAAGCGTTTTGGACAGCTTGCTGGAGTTGTTTTCATAATCCATCACCGCAGGAAGGTCCAGCGCTTTTGCACCGCCTACCTGATCCACCACATCAGCAAAATGTCGTGCTCCCCCTTTCGCTGCGTCACACTGGTGGCATCTAAAAAATGATAGGCACCCAGCAACACGCCTGCTGCCTTGGCCCCTTTTGCGTTGGTGAGAAATGTCGGATCATCATAACGTTGCCCCTGACTTGCTTTAATGAAGGTAAATGAAATACCGTCCGCCTTGACCACGTTCCAATCAATATTGCCCTGATAGCGAGATACGTCGATCCCCTGCGCGTTACCTTTTTTCCTTGTCTTCATTTTCCCCGTCACCTTCCTTTTCTCCGCTTTTACTCTTTAAAACTTCCACAGCCTGCCGAATGATCGACGGGACTGGCACACCAAGCCTGCCGCCATTTTCAGCAATCGAAAGCAGCTCATTTGCCATATAAAAATAGGCGACTGCATCCCGGAAAAGATGCGAATCGCCTAAGACGCCATCAATCAGAGGGGATACTGCTACCATTGCAAAAATAAATACCTTTCGAGCGATACAGATAAGACCAATCTTGCTTTTTAAGCCGGGTCCGGTTCCCTTCTTACCTTCTGCGCCAGCGGCAAATAATCCGGTCACTTAATCAATAATGACCAGCGCGAGCAACATCCCCAATACTATATACAATTCTTTAAGTATTTTTCTTTCCGGCGTGCTGGTTGTGAAGCAATGGCAGCAGAAATAACCTCAGTCAATTCTTCAATCGGTCTGGTCAGATCTAGTTGTATATCCAATGTGGATTTTATTTTTGCCACGGGTTTCGTCACCTCCTCAAGATGCAAAATAAGCCCCTGAGTTATCAGAGGTTTTTATACTTATATCTTAAATTGGTTCTGCTACTATAACGCTACGGATATTAAAAACCCATATGTTATTAACCTAATATGAACGAGTAGGATAGTTGAATAACAGTAATCAATCTAAGGAGCATGTCGAACTACGCGAAGCTTCAGCCTAACAGGACTAGCAGGTTGTAGTTAAATTACTATTGTGATAAACTGAATGTAATTTGATGACGGGAGTTGAACGGATACATGTAGAACTTTCTTGCTTTGAGATCACGAAAAGAACGGACTCAGCGATCGGCTGTGGTCGTTTTATTCATCTCTGCAAGAAAGGTCTGCGTTTCGTTTGCGCTCCCTCTCCGGACAGTCATACGGCCCCTTGGAATGGGGCCGTATTTCCTCGTATGGATTAGAGCCGCAAGATAGCACCTTTCTTGCGGCTCTTTTTTATTTCCAAACGAAAGGATGACTACCATGCCCACCATTCAGGTAACCAATCTTACTTTTGCCTATCCAGGCAGCTATGACCCCATATTCGAAAATGTTCATTTTCAAATTGATACAGACTGGAAGTTGGGCTTTACGGGGCGAAACGGTCGTGGGAAAACGACGTTCTTAAACCTGTTGCAGGGGAAATACGAATACAGCGGTACGATCTCCACACCAGTCGCCTTTGATTATTTTCCGTTCCCCGTCGAACACCCGGAGTATTTGACCTTAGACGTCGTCGAAGAGATCGTGCCAAGCTATGAGAGCTGGAAGTTGATGCGCGAACTGAACCTGCTTAAGGTTTCAGAAGACGTGTTGTACCGGCCATTCGAATCGCTGTCCCAAGGAGAACAGACGAAGGTATTGCTGGCCGTGCTATTCATCCAAGACAATCGATTTCTGCTCATCGACGAACCGACCAATCATCTCGACTTGCACGCACGCAAGCTTGTCGCCGATTATCTGAATACGAAGCGCGGTTTTATTCTTGTTTCACACGACCGGGCTTTTCTCGACCGCTGTGTGGATCATATTCTATCGATCAACAAAACGAATATCGAAATCCAAAAAGGCAACTTCTCCAGTTGGTGGACGAACAAAACTCGCCAAGATACGTTCGAAATGGCACAAAACGAAAAGCTGTACAAAGACATACAGCGTTTATCTACTTCTGCTAAACGTACTAGCGGCTGGTCTTTCGAGACCGAAAAATCGAAAAACGGCACACGAAACTCCGGCTCCAAGCTTGACAAGGGATACGTCGGGCATAAGGCAGCGAAAATGATGAAACGCTCGAAATCCATCGAACAGCGGCAACACGCCGCATTAGAGGAAAAATCGAAATTGCTCCGAAATATCGAACAGTCAGAAAGCCTTGCGATCTCTCAGCTCGTATATCCCAAATCGGAACTGGCTATGCTGGATCACGTCACGATTTACTACGGGGAAAGAGCGGTTTGCAAGAACATTTGTCTGACGATCGAACCAGGAGATCGGATTGCAATTTCAGGTCCAAATGGTTCAGGTAAGTCTAGCTTGCTCCGCCTGCTGAACGATGAGACGCTACATTATACAGGTACGTTTCAGCGGGAGCCCCAGCTTCGCGTTTCCTATGTATCCCAGAATACTTCTCATCTGCGAGGAACGCTTTCCGATTATGCAGCAGAGCACAGAATTGACGAAAGCTTATTTAAGGCCGTGTTACGTAAGCTAGATTTCGCCCGCATCCAGTTTGAAAAGGATATATCGGCGTTTAGCGGCGGGCAGAAGAAGAAGGTTCTGATCGCGAAAAGCCTATGTGAGGAGGCTCATCTCCATATTTGGGACGAACCGCTCAACTTTGTCGACGTGATTTCCCGGATGCAAATTGAGGAGCTGCTGCTTGAGTACACTCCGACCATTGTATTTGTGGAGCATGATCGGGAATTTCATGACCGTGTCGCCACAAAAACGATTGAACTCGGTGGGGATTAGAATTTCACAAAGTGACTTGGAGTAAGACATGATTCAACGGCAGAAAGCTTTGCACAACAACTTTTATGAAAAGGGAAGAAATTGAACTTTAGAGACACAATAGTTCAATAGAACATCGGTAGTCTAGGATTTATTTTCTCATCCATGGCTGCCGTTTGTTTCTATTGGGGGCATTCTAATAGTTATTTCACTAAGACTAAGAGCTATATTATTCTACAGCGGGTTTTGCTTCCATAATATCGTCTACCCTTATAAAAGAGTAAAAAACCTCTCCAATCTGAAGTGACCCCTGTCAAGTGGACAGCTATCAAAAAGCAATATTTAAGTGCTCTGCCTCCCTCACGGTAGACAACGAAAAATGACATCTGGCAAGAATGTATTTAAATGTTGATTTCCGGAGGACTTTTTGTGCTTTAAATAACTTCGCAAGTGCTCCTCTTATGAGCCAGATGCTTCATTTGATTTTAATTCATTCTTTGCAACATGTATTAGGGCAGCCATCGATGGGAAAATCCACTTTTCCCGATGCCAGAGCATTTGCGCAGAAAATGATATATCCGGTAAATCCCATGGTAAAGCAACCAAATTTGTTCTCTGTGAAAGTCATCAACGATCAATGAGGAACGAGATGCCAGCAGATGATCTGGAGATACCCCCATTCGAAATGACTCATCTTTTAAAAACTCTGAGTGAAGGTCTTTGGCTACAACGAATTCATCCAATACAAAAACGACATTCGCAAGCCCTTCTCTTAGACTATGTCTATGCCGGCCAACTATTTTTGCCGTATGCCACTAATAGGGCTTCTACTATTGTAAACATAGTTGCAATGAATTGATATGCAAGCATCTTTTGGAAGGCCCGTACATATAAATCGTGGAATAGCAACATATTACAGTTAACCGCTATCTAGAAGGGAACTGTATTGCTATGGTTGACAAGTTAAAAAAATGGCTGTTTAAGCAGCCTTCACGATCCAAAAATGGCACGAGCTCTGAACCAGTTAATGATGAAAAGTCGACTGAGTTATCCAAGGAGCTGAGTGACACGCTTAAGGACAACGTGACCCTGCTGAAGCAGGAAATAGGACATAGCGCGGATTTCATTCTTCGTTGTTTGAACGATAAACAGGGCAATCCGGTTCTCGCTGTAGGCTTTCTTCAAGGCATGATCGATCAGCAAATTTTAACAACACTGCTGGAGGAGCTCACTGCGGGTATTCGAAATGGAGATGTCTCTGATCGTAATGTCGAAAGTTGGTTGATGGATCGTATCCCTATTGGGGGTATAACTTGTCTTGAAAATCAGCAAGCACTTATCCACGCCGTTCTTTATGGACAGGTTGCTCTCCTCGTCGAAGGCAGCTCCAAGGCCTTTGCTGCTTCTATCAGTGGTGGGGCTAAAAGAGCTGTTGAGGAGCCAACATCGCAGACAGTAATTCGCGGTCCTAAAGAGGGGTTTACCGAGGATATTTCCACCAATATCGCACTCCTCCGGAGAAGGATCAAATCAACTGAACTCCACTTTGATTCTCGAATTATCGGATCATACACGCAGACGAAGGTATCGGTAGCATATGTTCGAGGCATTGCAGATCCAGAGGTGGTTAAGGAAATCTCCAGACGGTTAGATTCCATTAACACTGATAGTATTCTCGAAAGTGGATATATCGAGGAATTTATTCAAGATGGGGTATGGACACCCTTTCCAACCATGGTTAACACCGAGCGGCCGGATACTGTAGCAGGCAGCTTGCTTGAAGGGCAAGTAGCGATATTAGTTGATGGGACCCCATTTGCCCTGATTGCTCCCGTAACCTTTTTTCGTTTCATCTCATCCAGTGAAGACTACTACCAGCGTTATGATCTGGCATCTTTTCTTCGGATCGTTCGGATGGCATCCTTTTTCTTGGCATTGCTTTTACCCGCGTTCTTTATTGCAACAACTACGTTTCACCAGGAAATGCTGCCTACAACAATGCTCATCACTTTGGCTGCACAGAGAGAGAATACACCATTACCAACCCTACTTGAGGCAATGCTAATGGAGCTCACCTTCGAAGTTATCCGCGAAGCAGGAGTACGAATGCCGCGTGCCGTAGGGCCTGCAATCTCTATCGTTGGGGCTTTGGTTCTTGGACAAGCTGCCGTTCAGGCGGGTTTGGTTTCCGCAGCTATGGTGATTATGGTATCATTCACAGCCATCTGCAACTTTGTGCTACCTGCCATCAATATGGCGGGGGCTGTTCGTTTGCTCAGGTTTGGACTCATGCTGTTAGCAGGTTTATTTGGGTTATACGGCGTTTTGGCGGGCCTGGTTCCCATCCTCGTTCGATTAGTATCTGTGAATTCGTTCGGCGTTCCTTACATGATGCCGCTAGCACCTTTCTATAAGAGCAATATGAAAGACCTGTTTGTGCGTGTACCTAGGTGGAAGATGAAGAAGCGGCCTGTAATGATTGGAGATTCCAATCCAGTAAAGCAGGCAACGAAACAGGAATCATATGCAGAACAGGCAGGGGAACATGGCCGAGATCCCATGGCGTAAGGAGGAACCAGTATGTCTCAATTAGGCAGGTTTATTTTGGTATTGGCCATTTTATTTATTTTGGCGGGTTGCTGGAACCGAGTCGAACTGAATGAGCTATGGGTAACTGCGGCTACAGGAGTAGATATGATGGACGACGGACAGTGGATGGTGTCCTATCAGATTATTGTTCCCTCTGCCATTGCAAATGGTACCGGAGGAGGAACCGGAGGGTCTTCTCAACCAGCATCCCATGTATTCTCTGTAAAGTCCAAAACCTATAACCAGGCGTTATCGTACAGCAATTTAAAAACATCAAGACGAATTTACGTAGCACATAATCGTGTTGTATTTATCGGTAAAAGAGCGGCTGAGAAAGGAATGGACCGTTTAATCGATTTTTATCTTCGTAATACGGAAGCGAGGGAGATGGTAAATATAATTGTAACGGACGGACTAGCATCCGATCTATTAAAGAAATTATTGCCGCCTGAAAAACTTCAAGGCGCCGCCATGGCTGAATTGGTCAACAAAGAGAGCGATATTTTATCGTTGTTTCCGAAAGTTAGGGTTTATGATCTCGCATTAAGCATGAACTCGGATTCCAAATCCATTGGAGTACCAGTCGCCGAGTTGATCGGAGAAAGAGACCATCAGAACGAGCAGGAAGCAGAGAGTCTCGATGTTTTTAAAAAAACCTCGGCTCCGCTCAGGCTGGCGTTGACTAAATTGGGGGTGTTCCAAAACGGAAAACTCAAAGGGTTTCTCAACAAGAAAGAGAGTCTGGGAGTATCTTATCTGTCTCAAAAGGTTAACAACACTGAAGTTTCGTTCCCATGCGGCGAACAACCTAGTAGAGAAATGTACTCTTCCCTACTAGTAAACTCTGCTAATGTAAAGCTTACACCCAGAAAAACAAGTTCTCATTACACTATACAGGTTGAAGTTAAAATTAACGGGACCTTAAATGAAACTACTTGCACTAAGGATATTTCCAAGACGAAGGCCATACATGATCTGGAAAAAGAAATTTCAAAAGAAGTGACCAAAACGATAAATGAGGGCTGGGCTAAACTTCAGGAACTGGGTGTAGACGTAACGGGTTTTGCTGACCGGATTCACCGAAGGTTCCCAAAGGAGTGGGAGATGGTGAAAAAAGACTGGGAGCAGGAGTTCAAAAAGATAGAACTGGACATTCGAGTAGATGCCCGGATTCAGCGTCCTGGACTCCTACAGAAGCATATCGGAAGTCAAACCTAACCCATTTTGTATAAAGGGGCTTAAAAAGTATGAGTAAAACCGTCACCAAGGTATCCGGGTTAGCTATCGCTTTTTCGTTGTTTCAGGTTGGCAGTACAACATTATTCCTATTGGGAGGTAAAGCCAAACAGGATGCATGGCTAGCCATGTTGATCGGTGCACTTGCAGGCTTTGTGCTGCTAATCATGTATTTATCCATACATAAACTTGAACCACATCGGGATTTGTACGAGCTCCTATGTCATTATTGGGGAAAATGGGTTGGTAGTCTGGGTGGGCTTCTGTTCATCAGTTACTTTGCTTACGAAGCTTCCAGGAGTGTTAGGGACATGGGGGAGCTCGGCGCATTGACATTGCTGAACAGAACCCCTACTGAAGTCATTACATTTATAGCGTTAATCGTCTGTGCCGATGTGGTTTGGTTTGGACCGAGAGTCTGGTTCCTTCTATGTCATATATTTCTTCTTCTATTGGCATTTGGTTATGCCGCCATACTAGTGCTTACTCCTCTTACGGGACTCATTCACTTTGAATTTTTGTTTCCTGTATTGGAGAACGGTTTAACTCCCGTAGTGAAGGCTGCCATTCCCGAGATCATGTCTTTTCCCTTCGGGCAGACGATTCTTTTTCTTGTCCTGTTCAAGATCGTCACGGATAAACGTAAATTACAGCGATCGATCATCATTGTTTACTGGATCACTGCTACGTTCCTTATTGTAATGAATGAACTAACAATCCTGGTTCTAGGTCCGGAATGGGCAGCATCAAGCACCTATCCCTTATTTGAGGTTACTCAACTAATTCAGCTTCCGAAGATCGTTGAGAGAGCTGATGTCCTGTTTTCGATGATTCTATTTATTGGAATCGGAGTCAAAACGGCTGGTTTTATGTTTGGTGCCGTCATTGGGCTTCAAACGATAACCCCCTTTAGATATAAGCCTGCTTTACTGTTGCTAAGCATCATTATATACGCCTTTACGTTCCTCTCCCCTAGTTTAACCGAATTTTTGTGGTTCGGTCTTCATGTAGCCTTGGTTCGAGTCTGGCCTATCTTTCAGATTGCTCTGCCTGTCCTCCTTTTCCTGACCATGCTAATTCGGAAGAAAAAGAGAAGGACTTATAGTTAGCTATAGCCTTCTCAACACTGTCTAATTTCTTCTTTGTCTTAGCCACATTGGATTCTCTAATGACTAATGTTGAAGAACTACTGATGTTTTCGACAATTTGTCAGCAATCTTTAGCTTCATGATTCAATTTTTCTTTGCTGTTTTACTATGCTATGCCTTTACGCCTACCACTATGGCATTTTCAAAAAGAGAATTTCCACTTACCTTGAAGGTGTCTTGATTTATCTCACCAATGGGTCATTTCCCTAGAGCGCCAAGGGGTTTCACTTTTTAGTAAAGCACACAGATATTGATCACGTTCCCACTGGTGAACTTGTGTGCGATACAGATACAGGCAACTCCAGCAAATCTTCAAGTGTGATATTGTAACTTAGTCAGGTCAATTATGTACGCCCGCTGATGCTTTTTTGACAGCCAGTTAAAAATGCCCCACTAATTGGAGTCACTTGAAACTGTCGCCCTACCAATGCCCATCATTTGACGCTAACCGATGCCGGATGGAATACATTTGCAAACTTCTATAAATACAGAATAACGTCTGACTTATCCAGATTTACTATTGATTTTCGAGCGAATAAATTTCTTTTTTTAATGTCACAACAAAAAGAAGGTAGGAAAAGTTTCCTAACCTTCTTAGCATTCATATTTCTATGTTTGAATAATATCATTGTTTTTTACAATGTTACTGCGGATTTACCATTTTAACTTTAAAGATAGGCTTTGGAGTAGTGATAGTGTTTAATCGATCTTATTACTGCCACTACGTTCTCTTGCCATGCTATACAATCCCTCCCCCATAAATACGTCTGCTTACTATGAGTGAATTAGACAAACTGACGATATGAAATCGTACAGTCTTTTCTAAAGCGGCTACATATAATGTTCTATATATCATTAAAAATGGCTTAAACGGTCAACTTTAATATAGTAAGAGTAGTATTGGTAAAGTTATGAAGTTGGGCTGGGGTTGCATTTGCATTTACCAATTGAATAGTTGTAGGAACGACCCCTACAGTAATAATGACTTCTGCCGAAATTGGTCCGCCACCGTTACCCGTGAAGGGAACAGGGGTAACTGGGATTCCATTTACGGTAAGGTTAAAGGCAGCATCACCTTGGTTATGAATTGTAAAATCTATTAGATAGCTTCCCGTTTCGTTGATTGTTATCGTTGTAGATGGAGGAGTGAAAGTAAAAGCACCACCAACATTAGCCAAAACTCCAGTAAAGGTAATTGGTGTGTTACCCGGAACTGTGTCAGTTCCCGTACCAGGATCTGCTCGGAAAACACTTAAGAAATCTGATATCCCACCGCCTGCTGGCCCTGCTGCCCCCGTTGCTCCTGTGGGTCCTACCGCTCCTGCGGGTCCCACTGGTCCTGCTGGCCCAACTGCGCCTGCGGGTCCCACTGGTCCTGCTGCTCCTGCGGGTCCTGTTGGTCCGGGAATTCCTTGAAAGCCTTGTAGCCCTTGCTGGCCTTGAACACCTGGAACTCCCTGTGGACCCGGCAGTCCCTGCGCTCCCTGAGGACCTTGAGGTCCTTGAGGTCCTCGGATCCCTTTAACAATAACTTTCGGTAAAACTTTGACTTTTTTAACTACACATCTTCTAAATTTTCTCCGATGCATTTTCTTTTGCCAATAATAATGTCGAAACATAATTAATGATCACCTCCAAAGTCTAGTCAAAGTAGCTTATTGTGCAATTAACCAAAAAGATTGGGCTGTTGACTTCATCTTGGGAAAATAGGCATAGGTCTGACCTTATCGTGTTAGATTATTACAGCTTATTCTTCTAAAGCTTAATAGCCCTTCTATCAACCGATCCAGATCCTGCACTGTATGTATCTTTATATTTCCAGCTTGCAAATTCTTTATCCAAAAAAGGAGATGAGATAATGACTAGATTGTTAGATGCTCGAACATCTCAAAACGCAAGTTACGGCAATACGATCTCAATTCCCTTGCCAGCCAATACTCCTGTTGCCATCGCAGAGCTTGGCTTAGACGTGACGGGCGCTGGGGAAAATATGCGTGTACAATTATCAGGGATTGCTGAGCTTTCATTTCCCACTACTCCACCTTTTGATTCCGTTATTGCTATTTCTATTGTTAGAGGCACTCTCGACTCTCCTGTTGCTTACGCCCTTTACTCTGTTAGTGTCTCCGAAGCAAACCCAAACGCTGTACAGGTCGTTACCATTAATGCATCCGATTACAATGTCCCTCTACCACCATCAAATGAATTGGTGTATACCTTATATTTATTTTGCACAGCGGATGCCACCCGAATAGGAATAGAAAGTTTTAATGCGGTTGCCTATTCAGATTAACATTACACCATCATATGGAGGGCAAAGCCCTCTTTTTTCCATCTGTCCTTGAGAGATGACACTTTCCATCTGTCGTCCTTTTTTTGGTATAGTTTACTTAAGGAGTTGATCAAATGGGATTCATGCTTATTTTTATTGCGATTATTTTTTTCTCACTTGGTATTTTAAGTAAACGAATTCCCTTAATCTTCAAAGACGGCCTGCCGCTGTAGTACAGTATACCCGAGTGTGATGACTACGTTTCTTTATAGTCTTTTAATAATAGATCAATTAAAAATAAAACATTACATACTATACGCGAAAGTGTATAAAAACTAATTATAAGTAAGGGGATTATAGGGTTTTGGCGGAAGACGTAGCCTAAAGCGGGAGGCGTTCCGCAGGGGTCCTAGACCACGGGGGCCATAGAAAATGGCTGTTTTAGTATAGATTGTTGCTCACTTAAAATACTGATCATTTAAGAATATAATTCAGTAGTTAGAAACACTTAGAACGTCATAAGCAGGTTAGTTGTGGAGTGTTGTTTAACTAGTGTTCAACAATAGGGCCATATAATTGAAGAACATTTTATGCGGTAGCATCAGAAGATGTGACAAAGATAAATAATATAGACAAAGATGAAGAACATGGCTAGCCAATACAAACACTGTTGCATCAACCGTTTCAACCACCTGTATAAAATGATTTTCAAAAATATTCCTCATAAAAAAGCACGGACATTGATTTAACAATATTCGTGCCTTTATAGGATAGCTGGATTGAGACCAAGTAACATTTCTATGTCGGTTTAATAGTTTACTAATTGTAATTAATCCATTAATTATAGTTCATTAGAGAAAAATGTCATTGTTTGAGTACTCATTTGTAAGGGGGTTTTAGCATAGCCAGTCTTACGCCAATGATTAATTACCCCCATTGTCGCACTGGCACAAAATGTATGGTAAAGCTCATAGTCGATTTCACTTCGGACAGTTTTAGAAATGATTTCTTTAGGCAATTTCATATAGTGTTGGATGAATAGTGAAGTAAATTTTGTTGGAATCTTCTCAGAAAAAAGAATGTCATAGAAATATCGGTTATCTAATATATGTTGAAAGACATTCGTTAAGCCATCATGTTCAAGTAAATAAATTCGATTGTAGGCCATTTTGTATTCTTCATTAAGTTTATTCATAATTTCGATCATATGTGTTTCAAATAAATCATCGATATTCGAATAGTGTGTATAAAATGTTGAACGATTTATTTCACTATGTTCACATAGTTTTGTGACGGTGATATCGTTGAAATCATCTGTTTGAAGAAGTTGTAGTAATTTATTAAATAAATTTTTTTTAGTTTTGATTACTCGTAAGTCCTGTTTTTGCATGTGAAACCTCCTTTTAATCCAACAATATCACAAAAAAACGTTGGATAACATACATTAAACATTATGATGTTGTTCTTTATTTTACTATTATCACTATAATTCTAGCTAGATATACATTCTAGTAATGTATAAGTTGAAGGAGGAACAAAAATGAGTAATGTAGTAGTAATTACAGGTGCAGCAACAGGTTTAGGTCGTGCCACAGCTTTAAAATTAGCGAAAGAGCAATATAAATTAGTCATTGTAGACTTTAACGAAATAGATGGGCAAAAAAACAGTCGATATGTGCGTAGAATTAGGTGCTGAAGCAATTTTTGTAAAAGCAGATGTATCAAATGAAGAAGACGTAAAAGCATATGTTGAAAGAGCTGTTGAAAAATTCGGCACAATTCATTCAAGCAAACTGCCTATAACGGTTTATACGCCGCTACAAAACATGCTGTGGATGGTTAAACGGAATCAATTGGCCAGGATTATCAATCTAAAAACATTTATGCTGTAGATGTTGCACCAAACAATATGCAAACAAATATTACTGCGAGTGCTGCTGTCACATTAACTGAAGAAATTGGAATGGCTATTCATTTATAACACCTCCAAATATTTCAGCAACAGCAGAAGAAGTCGCAGATGCAATGATTTTTGCTATGAACAACGGTAAGTTATTAACCGGTTCAACGATTAATTGCGCTGGCGGTCAAATCTTATTCTAAAATAAATACCTAAGCTTTAAATAAAGAAAGTTCTTTACCAACTATTTTAATTATAAAATTTTAGAGGTTAGAAGAGCTTAAAGAAATTCGCTCTACTATCCTCTTTTTTTCACTACAAATGTCACTATTTTCAAGTGAAATTGAACGATTAGCTACTAAAGTAAGTATTTTAACTATCATTGTATGTAGTTTATATACTTTATAGCAAAAATATATAAAATCAGTTTATTTTCTATAAAATAAGGCGGTGCCCATATTGAAACCAAACTTAGAACTCATCTCTAAAATAATATGTGATGCGTATAATGTTCCAATTTTTATTTTAAACAATAAAACGAATCATATTTCTAGAAATGGAGACCATCTGAAACATCCTCTTTTTCACTCAATAGAAGAATTTATAAACCGGCTCATTCTGCCTGAAGATCAGCAAAATTTACCCTTAATCAGAACAACAACCTATCTGGAAACGTTCGTTGTATTTCATTCGTCTTCAATCGAAACAATAATAATTGGACCTTTTTCTTCCTACGAGGTTACTGAGGAAATAGTAAATGGTATTATGCATGACTATCAAATATCTTCTACTTATCAGCAAGAGTTGCTTCTTTATTACAGTCAATTAGAATGGTTAAACCAAAAACAAATTTTGTCTCTTTGCTTCCTGACACATTATTTAATATGCCAAGAACCGCTTGAAGAAGAGTTAGTCAGATCTCAATTAATGTATTCTGAAGAAATTAAACCAACCCATATTGAACAATTAGTACGCCACCACCGTCTTGAGGCTTCTTTTCATATGGATTATCGGGTCGAACAGAAAATCTGGCAATATGTAAAAGAAGGAGATAAGGAAAAGCTACTGCAACATTTTGATACAATCAAAATTGAAGGTGTGGGTCTGCTTTCGAAAAAAAGTCACCTTCGTAACATTAAAAATCAAACAATTATCTCTATTGCACTTGCAACAAGAGCAGCAATTGACGGTGGGCTTTATCCTGAAATTGCTTATACGATGAGTAATGTTAGCATTCAAAAAGTAGAAGAAACTTCCGAACTACAAAAAGTCTACTCGATTGGAGATAACTTCTTATATTCAATAGTTGATCGTGTGAATGAAAACAGAGGAAATAATCATTCTAAAGTAGTTAAATTTTGCAAAAACTATATATTCAATCATACTTTTGAACAGATTTCTATAAAGGATTTGGCAGACATGGTTCATTTAAATCCCGTTTATTTGTCACAGCTTTTTAAAAAAGAAACCAACAAACCGCTTGGAAAATATATTCAAGATGAAAAAATAAAAGAAGCCCAGAAATTACTTATCCAGTCTGAACATTCTGTGACGGACATTTGTATGCTCCTTCACTTCAGTGATCAAAGTTACTTTTCAAGCATATTTAAAAAATATACTGGATTAACACCAAATCAATACCGGAAAATCCATTCATTCATTAGTTCTCGCTCTTACTCAATCGTACATTTAATTAGAAAGCCGCTAATTCATTAGGAATTAGCGGTTCTTTTTATTGAATCATTTCATGTTATTCAGCCAAGACATCCATTAGGAAAGCTTGTTCACTTTTTTAGTAATTTAATCGTTTCAAATGGATTAACCTCTTCATAAAACGGGTTGAAATATTGGATTATCCACCTAAATAAATAGGAAGCCTTTCACTCTATTTCATTATCTATGCATGAATGTTGACGCCACCATCTACATTTATTGTTTGACCAGTTATATGTCTAGAATCTTCACTTGCTAAGAACAATACTGCAGGTGCGATATCCTCATACGGAGTTCCAAATCTTCTCATAGCAGTTTGCTCGAAGCCTAAATTTATTGGATCACGTTGCTCTTCCGGTAATTGATCGAGGTACGCTTGGATAACATCTGTGATTGCTCCTGGATTCACCACATTTACATTGATATTATCAGGCCCCCATTCACGGGCAGCTACCCTAGAGAGACCACGGATTGCTTCCTTAATAGCTGCATAAGCTGCATATCCCTCCTGACCTTGATCACCAGATCCCGATCCAAAATTAATTACTTTACCGCCATTTTCTTTAAGATGTGGATAACACAACTTCATAAAGTTCCATGTTGAAACAAGTCCAGTCTGGTAGCTTATATCAAGTGTTTCTCTCGTATGTTCTAAGAATGAATGAGGCGTCTTAATAGCAATAGCCAAATTCACTAAAATATCTACTGTTTGATAATGTTCTACCGTAGCAGAAATAAATTTTTCTGACTGCTCAAAATCGGAAGCATCAAAAGCGTTTGCAAATACGTCAGCGCCTTTACTTTTGCATAATTCGGCTGTTTCTTGAAGCCCTTCTGGATTAATATCACATAAGGAAAGTTTGGCACCTTCTTCTGCGAAGCGAAGTGCAATATACTTACCTAATCCACCGCCTGCTCCTGTAATAATGGCAACTTTTCCAACTAGTTTTCCCATTTTCTCTTCTCCTTTTCTTCCTAACAAGTGCTTTATTAAACGTGGTAAAGCAGCTTGTAAGTCCGCTAAATAAAATTTATATTACATATTACGGCTTAATTCTAATCAACTTCGTTATCGAAAAATATGTATTTTTAAAGATTTTTATAAGAATTTATAGGATATTTATTTTTTATCATTTTAAAATCTTTAATTTATTTTACTTGGTTACGTAGGAAATAACCTATTAAAAATAAGTCAGTAGTTACCATCCACTTTAAAAGCTTAGCTTGTAAAGGAGTGTACTTAAACGAAAGGGTGCATTAGTTAAAGAGGAACGTAAATTATTTTAAGGTAGAAGCCATATTTTAGTTATTCCACTAAAGGGCGTGATTGTTGAATAAGCCTAGAAAATAAACATAATCAACTGAACAAAGGATTATAAATTTAATAGCAATAATCAGCAATATAGACAATTAGGGTAAGGCAGGAATAAAATGAAAATACCAGCGCATTCTTTTAGAAAATGGGGGGTACGCTTATATAGCTGTAACTCTTTAGATAATTTCTAAGGCTTTCAAAGCATCCAACACATATTTCGCATTCAATGTTAGTTTTAAAATTTTCTCTCGTGAAACTGATTGGCGTTATGCTCTTTGTTCGGACAAACGCATATATAACATCATGCGGTATTGCTACATGGAGCTAGGGCTACAATGTAATTTGTACAGGAGAGGCTTTGGACGTGGTGACATCCAAATAACAGCCCAAGTTTATGCACACATCTCCAAAAAAATAGAGATGAATTGCATAGAGAACTATGAGTCTTTTACCGAGGGCCTACTTCAATAATAATTTTTTGTGGGGAGAATTAATTAGTCTCAAATGACGGATGGATTACCCCCAAAACAAAAATCCCTCAACGCTTAGAGCGCCAAGGGATTTCTCATTTTAGTAAAGCGTCAGATATTGATCGCGTTCCCATTGATGCACTTGGGTGCGATACATATCCCATTCAATTTCCTTAAGCTCATAGAAGTAGGCCAGTGCATGGTCACCCAGTGCGTCAGAGATAACTTCGCTCCGAATAAGTTCAGACAAAGCTTCTTTCAAGTCTGCAGGCAGACTTGGAATGCCTTCTTCAATCCGCTCTTCTTCAGACATCACGTAAATGTTACGATCAATCGGAGCTGGCAGAGCCAACTGACGTTTGATACCATCCAAACCAGCTCTCAGCATCACTGCCAAGGCTAAATAAGGATTCGCCGCTGGGTCAGGGTTACGAACTTCGACGCGAGTACTCAGACCACGAGACGCGGGAATCCGAATCATTGGACTGCGATTGCTTGCAGACCAAGCCACATAACAAGGCGCTTCATAACCAGGTACGAGACGTTTGTAGGAATTTACTGTTGGATTCGTGATCGCTGCCATTGCACGTGCATGTTTCAGAATACCAGCCATATAGTGGCGGGCCGTCTGACTTAATCCGAGTTCGTCCGTTTCATCATAAAATACGTTTTCATTGTCCTTAAACAACGATTGATTGCAGTGCATACCGGAGCCATTTACACCAAACAAAGGTTTTGGCATAAAGGTAGCATGCAAACCATGCTGACGAGCAATCGTCTTAACAACGAGCTTGAACGTTTGAATCTGGTCCGCAGCTTTAATCGCGTCTGCATATTTAAAGTCAATCTCATGCTGACCAGGTGCAACTTCATGATGGGATGCTTCAATTTCGAAGCCCATCTCTTCAAGCTTAAGTACAATTTCACGACGGCAGTTTTCACCCAGATCCATCGGAGCCAGGTCAAAATACCCGCCTTGGTCATTCAGTTCTGTAGTTGGCTCGCCTTTTTCATCCGTTTTGAACAAGAAGAATTCAGGCTCCGGTCCGACATTCATCGAAGTGTATCCCAGCTCTTCGGCTTCCTTAAGTACACGTTTCAAAATGCCCCGCGGGTCACCTGCAAACGGGACTCCATCCGGCTTGTAAATATCGCAGATCAAACGAGCTACACGATCCGAGGTTACCCAAGGGAATACAACCCAAGTGTCCAAATCCGGATATAAATACATATCAGATTCTTCAATACGCACATAACCTTCTATGGAAGATCCGTCAAACATCATTTTATTATCCAATGCCTTTTCCAGTTGACTAACCGGAATTTCAACGTTCTTAATAGTGCCCAGCAAATCTGTGAATTGCAAACGAATAAAACGAACATTTTCCTCTTTCGCAATCCGAAGGATATCTTCTCTGCTATAACTCACTCTAACCTCTCCCTTTCTGTAACGACTATATACGAATCAGTTGTTCTATAAATTACTTAAATGATGAGACCTGGTTTTAATGTAAGGCGACCTTATACCAAGAGTTAAGTCAAGCATTATCTCTTATTAAAGAACCGTGATAATTCGCCTTGGATCAGGGATACCTGTCCTGGTCTTTTGCCTGCAACAAGTTGTTGTTTCAGCAAGCGGTGAAGCTGAGTATCAGACATTTCACGGCGTTTGACTTCCGTATCTGCAGTAATAACCGTAGCTTCCTCCGATTCCTTGGTAACCGGATTCATGACTTGTTTAATTCCCGCAATGTTAACACCCTTCTCGATCAACGCCTTAATTTCAAGCAGACGCTCTACGTCATTAAAAGAAAAAAGACGTTGGTTTCCAGATGTACGGGCAGGAACTATCAAGTTATGCTGTTCATAATAACGAATCTGACGTGCTGACAAGTCCGTTAGCTTCATGACAATACCTATTGGAAATAAGGCCATATTTCTGCGAATTTCGTCGCCCATTTGTCATCAACCTTCCAGTGATCTATTATACACCTTATTGTACATTTAGCTGATGCAAAGTGTCAATGACATGTTAGAAAAACTCACAATAATTTACGTTCTTTCATCGTTTGCAGAGCCATAAGCACTCCAAATTTAACATGAGAGTAGGTTAAGCCCCCTTGCATGTAACCAATATAAGGCTCACGAATAGGAGCATCTGCGGATAGTTCCAAACTTCCCCCTTGTATGAACGTACCTGCAGCCATGATAACTGGATGCTCATAACCCGGCATATCCCACGGTTCCGGCACCACATGGCTATCCACGGCAGCCGCACGCTGAATGCCCTGTACAAAAGCAATTAGATGCTCTGGTCCACTAAAAGAAATAGCCTGAATCAAATCCGTACGCTCTTCATGCCAGGCAGGTTTGGTCTCAAATCCCATCTCTTCAAAGACCGCAGCTGCGAATACGCTCCCTTTAACCGCTTGCCCAACCAGTGTTGGAGCAAGGAATAGTCCCTGAAATATGCCTCGTGTAGTACCTAGCATGGCTCCTACTTCTCCACCAATTCCAGGTGCAGTTAATCGGTAGGATGCCAGTTCTACATACTTTTGTTTGCCGCAGATATATCCACCCGTTTCTGCAATGCCACCACCGGGATTTTTAATTAACGAACCTGCCATCAAATCGACACCGACTTGAGTAGGTTCCAGCTTCTCGGTAAATTCACCGTAGCAATTGTCAACAAAGACAATAACGTCAGGTTTTATTTCCTTCACACGTGCTGTCATTTCTTCAATATCTGCTACACTAAAGGAAGCTCTCCAATCATAACCGCGTGAGCGCTGAATACCGATTACTTTGGTATTGGCATGGATCGCAGACTCCACCGCTTCCCAGTCTACTTTACCTTCCGCTGTCAGTGCGGTTTCTCCATAAGTAACGCCAAAATCCTGCAATGATCCTGTTCCGTCGCCGGGCTTACCAATCACTTTGTGCAGGGTATCATAAGGCCTACCAGTAATGTACAACAGTTCATCCCCTGGACGCAGCACACCAAATAAAGCAGTGGCAATTGTATGAGTACCCGAGGCAAAATGCGGACGCACCAACGCTGCCTCCGCACCGAACACATCCGCATAGACTTCTTCCAGCACCTCACGTCCCCGGTCATTGTAAGCATATCCCGTCGAACCCGCAAAGTGGAAATCGCTCACTTGCTTCTGCTGGAATGCCTGAATTACCTTCCACTGATTTGAATCTACAATATGATCTATGTGCTGTATACGTTCTTGTATTTTAAGTTCTGCCGTTTCCTGAATTTGCTGTATTTCTGGACTAAAAACTACCATTTACTTTCTTGACCCTCTCTCTTACGCAGCCTTAGGCTATTCATGTTATATTATTGTTCACTTTGAACAATGAGCATTATCATTTTATTGACCCAAAAACATCATTAGATGTTAACCTTCTGTGAACTCGCTGAGCGCATGACCATACTTTTCGTACTCGCCTCTTTGAATTTCAACTTCATAAATGACATCATTGCCATCATATTCTGTCAGTAGTACATCTCCAATTCGATAAAGCACCGATGTTAAATCTCCACGTTCCGCAGGAATGCGAAATCTCAGCGTATCACCACTCAGATGCTCTTGAATCAGTTCACGAATGCGCAGCAAATCCCCTTCATCAAAAGCGCTGATTTTCAAATAGCCCTCCCCGGAAGGAAGCATTTCGAGTTGCTCAGGGGTACAGGCATCTTTTTTGTTAAATAATACGATCTGAGGCTTGTCCGCAGCCCCTAGCTGCTGCAAGATCGTCTCTACAACTTTCATCTGTTCGTCTCGCATATCCGAAGACGCGTCCACGACATGCAAAATGAGATGAGCCTCATTCGCCTCCTCCAAAGTAGCCCGGAAGGAAGCAACCAAATCATGAGGAAGATTTTGAATAAAACCGACCGTATCCGTAAGAATAACTTCTTTTCCACTCGGGAGTTCCATTGTTCTGGAGGTAGGATCCAGCGTCGCAAACAGTTGGTTCTCAATATATACATCGGCTGCTGTCAGTTGCTTCAACAGCGTCGATTTGCCCGCATTGGTATAGCCAACAAGTGCAACCTGAACAATACCGCTCTTTTGTCTGCGCTCCCTGTGCAAATACCGGTGACGGGTCACTTCCTCCAGTTGGCGTTTCAGATCACTGATTCGGTCACGAATATGACGGCGGTCTGTCTCCAGCTTGCTTTCACCAGGACCACGTGTTCCGATTCCGCCGCCAAGACGCGAGAGGTTTTTGCCATGTCCAGACAAACGGGGGAGTAAATATGACAACTGCGCCAGTTCAACCTGAATAATACCTTCCCGGGTTTTTGCACGTTGAGCAAAAATGTCCAGAATCAACTGTGTACGGTCAATAATTTTGAGATCCAGACTTTCTTCCAGATTCCGTACTTGGGCCCCCGAGAGCTCCTGATCAAAAATTGCTGTATTCGCTCCCAATTCTTCAGCAACTGCACGCAATTCCTCTACTTTTCCTTTGCCGATAAACCATTTTGAGTCCTTGGCTTCCTTATTCTGTGTCAGGACGCTCAGTACTTCAACCCCCGCTGTCTCAGCCAGTTTCACCAGCTCATCCAACGAGTATTCCGTATTAATGCCCGATCGTTTGACTTCATCCGTAATCAGACTGACCAGCACCGCCTTGTCCTGCATTTCGGTTTGTGTATCATGAGTGGAGTTCGCCATATTGTTTGCTCCTTTATTTTCATGTCAACTCTCGAACAGAGACCGACCTGATGTTCAGGCCGGCCCCCGTTTGATGTCATACCATTCGATGTGATTCAGATTCTTATTATCGCCTATCTTTTGTCCATTTTCAAATCCTCTGGACGCAGCGTCATCAATTCCTGCTTGCCGGGTTGCCCGCTTCTGTACTGATTAAGCAACCTGACAGCTTGGTGCCGAATCGCTTTTTCAATCACATTACGAACATAGCGTGCATTACTAAATGCATGAAGACTGTCATTACGCTCGTTTAGCAAATGCTCCTTCATTTTAATTATGGACTGAGGCATGAGAATATAATCCCGCTCCTTGGCCATCATCTCGGAAATTTGGATAAGCTGATCCACAGTATAATCAGGAAAATCCAACTGGATTGGAAAGCGAGAAGGAAGACCAGGATTCGTTCGTAAAAAAAAGTCCATTTCCCCCGAGTATCCAGCGAGAATCAAAATAAATTGATTTTTTTGATCTTCCATAGACTTTACCAAGGTATCAATCGCTTCTTTTCCAAAATCCTTTTCCCCTCCGCGTGCCAAACTGTAAGCCTCATCAATGAACAACACGCCGCCAAGAGACTTCTTTACCAGATCTCGCGTTTTTTGTGCCGTGTGGCCAATATACTCGCCGACCAGATCAGCCCTCTCCACCTCAATCAGATGACCTTTGCTCAGTACCCCCATTTTTTGCAGCATTTTAGCGATAATGCGGGCTACTGTCGTTTTCCCTGTACCTGGATTTCCTTTGAAAATCATGTGATATACGTGTGCATTGCTCAACAGTCCTGCATCCGTGCGCATATGGGCGATTTGCAAAAAGGCATATACCTCAAATACCAGGTCTTTGATGTTATCCAAGCCGACGAGATGATCGAGTTCTTTCTGAATTTCCTGATAAAGACTGAGATACTGCGGTAGCGCCTGTGACTTGGTTGAAGCCACTACTTCCGTCTCGTCCACAGTCACCGAAGCTATCGGCTCCGGGCTACGCAGCACGACATTAATTTGTCTGGAAGGTCTCTCCTCCGACCGCTTGCCCGCGGCGATTCCCCGTCCGTTCATGCATCCATCACCTCAACATTTCTTCAGGCACAGCTTACCCTATTAATGTATTCGGTCTGGCATGTCCTTATTAGCATAAAAGCAACGAGAACGTGCACAAAGCCTTTTCTTTAATTCAGGCAACCCAAGTTTGAGCGCTGATCCACCACCGTTGCAGCGTCCACTTAGCGTATGCCAATACTTCTCTTGATTGATGAATTGGCATATTCAGCACTTTAGATTCCGTCAGAGCCATCTGAGGATGATCAAATTTCAAGAATTGAGCAATCTCCATCGCCCGAGGGCCATGATAGCTATGTGTGATAATCACGGTAGAGGTCCATCCATATTCCTTCATAATGCGCTGGCTATAGAGCAGATTTTCGTAAGTACTGGTCGCATGGTTTTCCAACACAATATGCTGTACAGGGACCCCTCTCTCTACCAAATAGCGTTGCATGCCCTCAGCCTCCGTATACGGAAAATCGGGTTTATCCAGTCCCCCACTAACAATTAGACGCTGCACTGTCCCGTTGCGGTATAAGTGCAAGGCTTCTTCCAGCCTTTCTTTCAATCCGGGACTGGGCTCAGCCCCCCACATAGAAGCACCTAGTACGATACCAATTTGCACTTGCTGGAGCGGGGTAGTAGAGACGGCCGTATTCATGTTCCACACTCGGATACCTGCCCATACCAATCCGATCAAAATGAGAATCATTAAACAAAGCACAAAACGCTTGGATACCATAGATATTTTCTTAAGGCGACTCTGCCTGCTTTTCAACTCAGGACGTTGGGGTCCAGTGTCTTTAATCCACTGCAAAACTTTCACCGTTCTCTCTTGAAATCACCGTTGTGAAACCATTCTGCCCGGTGTTTCAGCGACATTTTAAAATAGGGGAACACGTGGGCATCTATCTGATGTAACACATCAGCCGCTGTACGGTTAGCCAATTCTGCCTCTTGCGTTGAGATATGCCCCCGTTGTAACGCCTCCTCCAATTCATCCTCATCCACCAGGAAGATTTCACCGTTTTTAAGCACCACAACATCCAAATACAAATCGTCAAACCAAGGGACTCCTTGATCGGTCACACCCTGATTGCGGCAGGTATCAATATACCATTCTACGATTTGCTCCCGATTGTCAAACATAGCAGTCACCACATAGTGCTCACCTTTTGGATAATATTGCAGCCAGGAATATCCTTTATCGGCTATGCAAAACGTATGACCACCGTAACTTTTCCATAACGGCTCCTTGAGACTCAAAATTGTATACAGGGTCACATATCCTGTAAACGCGTCACTTTCTACATACCGGCAAGCAAACTTGCGATTGGTGATTCTGCGCCAGTTGGCCCGGTCTCCGAATTTGCGCTTCATAAATGATGTTCCTCTCCAACATTGGTAAATCCAGCTTACCATATTTAAACTGTACACTCAAAAAGAACCCCTTTATAACAGCAAAAAAGGCATTCTCAAACCGTGAAACGGTCTGAAAATACCTTTGATTTGAAGCAAATTCAACTTACATAAAGCAATACTTGCTAATTCCGATTGTGACGTCCACGATTGGAGTTCGAATGACCGTTGGAATTGCCTTCTTGAGTTCCATCCGTTGTGACTTCAGTCGTAGATGCATCCGTATTTTCTGGATTTACCATAGTATCTTCATCAGTAATCCCTGCATCCGGCGTAGTAGTCTGACCATTTTCCTGATTTGTATCGTTTCCATTACCGGAATTGCCATCTCCAGCACCATTCCCATTCGTATCTCCAGGAGATGCCGGAACCTGACCTGAGCCATTATTGTTATTGGTACCGCCAGGATCTGTATTTCCCTGATCCGTACCATTTTGTCCGTCTGTAACTCCGCCATTATCCGGTAAGGTTCCATTTTGATTAGGATCAGTTCCTGACTGTGGATCAACGGGAGTAGTCTCTGCCGGGATTTCTACACGGATCGTATTAGAAGCCTCGGATTCTTTACCATCCGCCCCATAAGCTACTACATAATATTCATATGTGTTTCCAGCTATAGGAGAAGTGTCTTCACCACTCGTACCCTTCATGGCCTCCATGATTACCGCAAAGCCTGCGTCGGAAGCCCCTTTGCGATACACGCGGTATTGTACATTATCCCCCGTCGCCGCAGTCCAGGACAACGATACAATTTGGGTGTCCTGACTATAAGACCCGCTCAGTCCGCTTGGAGCGGTAGCCTGAACCGGCTCTTCTGGCTTCTGCTCAACTGGTGGTTCATATCCCTTCGGCTCGCTGAATTGCGTAACCGGGTGTCCCTTTAGAGCTTCACCCATGACCCTTCCGAAAAAGGCTGCCGACTGCCCACTGTAGTTTCTGAGCATATGTTTGCTGTCCGGCTTGTCATAACCCATCCATACCGCTCCAGTATATTCTGGCGTATAACCGACAAACCAGATATCCCGGTTACCACTGTTACCGCTAATTCCACTTTGGGTCGTACCCGTTTTACCGGCTACAGGCCAGTCAATCCGTGCTTTGCGACCTGTGCCGCTATTGACTACATTTTGCATCATTTGTGTCATTTCATAAGCCGTTTTTTCACTCATTACAGATTTAGTTTCCTCTTCATGAGTATAAACTACTTGATCATCACTATTGTTAATTTGCTTAATAGAATAAGCCTTTTGGAATTTTCCTTTATTAGCAAAAGCGCTGTACGCCTGCGCCATTTCAAGGGTATTCGTCCCTTTGCTTAATCCACCCAATGCGATAGCAAGTGAGTGATCGTTTTTGTCCATCGGAATGCCTACGCTCTCGGCAAATTGAACCCCTTTTTCCACACCGATTTGGTTCAGCAACCATACAGGTGGAATATTTTCAGACTTCGTAATCGCGTCGAGCATGCTGATGGTCGACGAGTAACCATGCAAGTTTTTCGGACTGTATCCGTTAAAGCTCTGACGTTCGTTACTCAAAGGGGTATCCATCGTAAACTTACCGGATTCGAGAGCTGGCGCATAGGCTACAATCGGCTTGAAGGCCGATCCTGGCTGTCTGCGGCTCTGTGTCGCACGATTGAAGGTTCCCTTTTTGTAATCCCGTCCGGGTGCCATCGCGGCAATTCCACCTGTCTGGTTGTTAATAATGACCATTGAGGCTTGAACAGGCTGATCGTCAGGACTTTTTTCGAACATGTCATCATCTGCCATCGCCTGATCCAGCGCATTTTGAGCCTGGGCATCCATTGTGGTATGAATTTTGTAACCGCCAATAATCAGATCATTGCCGCTAACTCCTGGCAGCGCATCCTCTGCCTCATCCATGACATATTCCATAAAATTTTGATACTTTTGAACTTTTTCCGGCTGTTTGTAATCGTAATTTACAGCTTTGGCCTCTTCCATCTCCTGCTTTCCAATCATTCCCTGCTCAAACATCAGCTGGAGAACCACTGCACGTCGTGCCTTCGAGTTCTCCGGGTTACTGATCGGATTATACTTGGAAGGCCCTTTCGGAATAGCTGCCAATGTAGCAATTTGCCACAATTTTAATTCTTTTAAGTTGGTTTGCCCAAAATAACCTTCCGACGCTGCCTTAATTCCAGAATAGGAGCGTCCAAACCAAATCCGATTCAAGTAGAGAGTAATAATTTCATCTTTAGTCAACCTCCGCTCCAGCGCCATTGCGATGGATACCTCTGTCGCTTTACGGAAAAAGGTTTTGTCACGTGTCAAAAACAAGTTTTTGGCCAGCTGCTGAGTTAGCGTACTGCCGCCCTCCACTGCCGAACGGGCCACGATATCCTTAACGGCTGCCCGGCCGATAGACCAAATATCAACTCCTTGATGCTCCATAAAACGCTTATCCTCGGTTGCAATAAAAGCTTTTTTGAGCAAGTCTGGTATTTCTTCACTTTTGACAGGATCACTTTTTTGCACAGATAACTCACCCATGAGCACACCGTTGCGGTCATAAACCTTTGATGTCTCGTTCACTGTGATTTTGTCCTTGTTCGCATCGTAAATTTTTTCGCCATTTACCATGACAAATAAATAGCCACCAAGTGCGCAAAATATAGCTACCGCCGCGGTAATAAACAGCGTCCATCCAATTCGCTTACCTGTAATTTTCTTTTTCTTGCCCTTCGGCTTCTCTTTAGATGTGTTTCTATTGCGATTGCCGGATCTGGACAATGAATCGTTTGGCATTCCCCTGACTCCCTTTCGCGAATAATCATATGGTACCTAACATAAGCTTAAAGCTTGCTGTCGGCAGCATGAAAGTAAACGGAATGAAAAGAACAACCCTGATCAGGTTGCTCCCGGTCACATTCCTATACAGTTAGACGAGACGGACGCCTGAAAAGTTTCATGAACCCGGGCGACCGTCAAGCCGTAATCAGTTATCGCTAGCGTTATCCTGTTGCTGTACAAGCGATACATTGCGTTGCGGTGTAAAGGTGGAGATGGCATGCTTGTAGATCAGCTGTTGCTTTCCATCCGAGTCGATCACAATCGTAAAATTGTCAAATGCTTTAATCGTTCCCCGTACCTGAAACCCATTGATGAGGTATACCGTTACAGGTATAGAATCCTTGCGCAATTGATTCAGAAACGTATCTTGGATATTAATGGACTTGTTCATTTTAGCCGTACCCCCAATAATCATTTGGATTGTTTTGAAGTATATTCAAGGTCTGTCCGGAACTTTCCTGCTATAATTTCGTGTATTTGGGCTGCATGAGCAGAAAAATTTCCGAAATCAGTGACATCTACCCACTGGATATCCTTCATATGGCGAAACCACGAGAGCTGTCGCTTCGCAAAATGACGCGTATCCCGTTTTAGCCAAGTCACCGCCTCTTCCAAAGACACCTCTCCCCGCAGGTAGGAGGATATCTCTTTATAGCCTAGACCTTGCATGGAGATGGCATCGCTTCGCACTCCCCGTTCCATTAAGGAGGTTACCTCAGCAACAAGCCCTTGATCGAGCATCCCGTCAATTCGGTCTTCAATACGTTTATATAGCATTTGCCTATCCATTGTCAAACCTACGATGCAGAGTTGGTAGGGAGATTCCTTTTTTTGACTGGCAAGTTGAGAGCTAAGTGTCGTTCCGCTAACATGGTAAATTTCCAGTGCCCGAACGACACGACGACGATCATTAGGATGCAAACGAAGTGCACTTTCGGGATCAACCGCCTGTAGTCGCGCATGAAGTGCGTCAGCTCCAAACTGTTCGGCATAGTCTAGCTGCTCCTGACGAAAAGCTTCGTCAGCCCCTACCTCGGAAAACTGGTATTCATAACAGACTGATTCTACATATAAACCTGTTCCGCCTACGATAAACGGTAGCTTTCCTCTAGATTGAATATCAGGTATGAGACGACGACAGTCTTCCTGAAATTGGGCTACTGAATATGGGTATTCAGGCTCATGAATATCAATTAAATGGTGCTTGATTCCTTCCATTTCCTGTTCGGAAATTTTGGCAGTTCCAACGTCCATATGACGATATACCTGCATGGAATCCCCGGAAATAATCTCCGCGTCAAATTGTCGAGCCATCTCGATGCTCAGTTTCGTCTTGCCAACCGCAGTCGGGCCAACAAGAACAAGTAGTTTAGGCTTAGGTGCCACTGTCAATATCGATCACTCCGTACACTGTTTTCGTTGTGCCCCGCTGCTCTACACGGAAGCCGAGGCGGGCAAATTCCCCACTACCCCGTTTTTCTTTTAATACAATTGTTTTTCGTGCAATCCGTTTCGCATGAACAATACTTTCCTCACTCAACGCGTCTGGATTTGCCAACCCTCTCAATGGACCAATTGCGCTGGAATCGAGCAACGGATCACGAAACATAGGGTCAAAATAAATAATATCTATACTGCGATCCGGCAAACTACGCAAATAGTCCAAATGATGACCAAAACGAACGTCAATGTTGGAAAAGGCTTTATCTACTTCAGCGTTGCCGGAACGGTAATGTCTCATTCCATCCTTGATTAAAGCGTAGACGGGGAAAGAACTCTCCACAGCCGTGACTTGTCCAGAGCTTCCCGTTCCAATTGAAAATAGAAGAGAATCCGTACCAAGTCCAGCGGTGCAATCCAGCACGGTATCACCCGGGACGATCCGGGCAGCCGTCAACATCGGGTCAGGTTCACCCTTTAATACCCGTTTGGCGCGAATGAAGCCCATACTGGGGTGAAAAACCATCGGTGATTGTTCTGGGCTAATCAGCCTCACTCCGCCCTGCACCAGAACCAACGCTTGACGGACTCTGTGAGCCGCAATTAGCTTAGCTACCGATATGCCACGACGAGGGGCATACAGCGCCCCTAACTCGGCTGCAAGCAACTTCGCTCGCTCCACAACCTCAACTGAGGGGGAATCCCCTGTCGTGACGAGTAATTCGACTTGCTTTTCCCCTAGGCTCGACTGCTCTTCTTCACGGTTTTCCCGATCCTGCAACATATATATACTCCCTTACATTACTCTTTTAAACAGCTTCTCTAAATCATATGTGGAGAAGGAAACCACAATAGGTCGCCCATGAGGGCAAGTATATGGTTGTTTGCACGCTGCCAAACGCTCTAGCAGCACGATAGCCTGTCGGTCAGTCAGCTTCTGGTTTGCTTTAATCGAAGCCCGGCAGGAGCACATGATTGAGGCTGCTTCCCGCAGCTTTGCAAGATCAATGGCTCTTTCCTCCAGCACCCATCCGGCCATTTCCTCAATGACATCCGCTTCTTCCCCTTTGGGAAGCCAGTACGGGTAAGAGCTGACACGGAAGGTTTGACCGCCAAAATGCTCCAGATACACTCCCGCCTGTTCAAACCAGTGCAGCCTTGTTTTCAACTTTTCCGTTTCGGAAGGTGTAAAATCCAGTGTAATTGGCAGTAGCAGCTCCTGCGATACTGACTCGGGATTGCCGAATTTTTCATAATAAAATTCATAATTGACTCGTTCATGTGCGGCATGTTGATCAATTAAATACAAGCCTTGGTCGTTCTGCGCAATCAGATATGTCCCATGGTGCTGACCGATTAAATTCAGTTCAGGAAAAGTCGGCAGCTCTGAAACTTCTCCCGACACCGTTGCCAATTGCTCCGCATCCAGACGTTGCTGGCGCGGCTTCTGATCCGCGAAATGACGGGAATCCGTAGCTTGTCCTGCAATCGGCGGCATAGAAGATGGGTAAGCAGCAGAAGCAGCTGTTTCCTGTATCCCTCCGCTGTATAAGGTAGTTGTGCCTATTGCGGCACTACCTCCTTCGGACGACTGTACAGTCGTCCCATCAGGGAGCGGCACGTCCCCTCTAACTTCACTTCCGTTGATTTCATCCACAAAATCTGCATCCAGTTCATCATCACTAATACTTTTACCTGAAAGATTGCTTGCCCGTCCAATGGCTGAGAGGCTATCCCTGCTCGGACGTTGCTCACGCTCCTGGCTACCCCTGTTATTCTCTTCGTTCCTGTTCAAGTAATTGGATTGGCGCGGTACCTGGCTCTCCGGCGAAGTCACGGAAAGCGGCAACGCTCCCCCCCGGTCTTTGCCGGAAGGAGCATCCCCTTCTGCACCATTTCCTTTCGAGAAGTGAAACTGCTCCTGCACAAACGAGCCACTGTCCTTGCCACCGATCTCGCGCTTGACTGCCTTCGGAATCAGTACTTGCTGCCCTAAAACAGCTTTTACCGAATCTTCAACTAGCTGAAACAGTTCAGTTTCTTTACTGAACCTTACCTCCAGCTTGGCAGGATGAACGTTAACATCCACCAAAGAAGGATGCATTTCCAGTTGGATCACAGCCAGTGGAAAACGATTGATCGGCAACAAGGTATGATACGCCTTGAGCAACGCCTGATTAAGCCCATAGCTACGCACAAAACGTCCATTCACTACTGTCGAGATCGCATTGCGATTTGATCTGGTCCACTCTGGGCGACTGACATAGCCGCTAATTCGGTAATCCAGGCTCTCACCTTCCAGCAGCAGCATAGATTTCGCCGCAGAAGTTCCGTAAATAGCGGCAATCACCTGCAGCAAATCACCATTGCCCAGCGTTTGCAGCAATGTATTGCCATTATGCCGCAATGTGAAGGCCACTTCCGGGTGCGAAAGCGCCATTCGGTACAATACATCCGAAATGTGTCCCAGCTCGGTCTGGATTGTTTTCATATACTTCAGCCTTGCAGGTGTATTATAAAATAGCTCCCGTACGGTAAAATCCGTCCCTTGCCTACTAGCAGCATCTTCGTGAAGCAACAGCTTACCGCCCTCAATTACCAATTTACGGGCACGCCCGTCATCTCCGGCTGCTGTAAGCAACTCTACTTTCGATACAGCCGCAATACTTGGCAACGCCTCTCCCCGGAAGCCGAGACTTGTGATTTGAAACAGGTCGCGACCATGTCCAATTTTACTTGTCGCGTGCCGATAGAATGCCGTTTCCACGTCTTCAGGCTCAATGCCACTTCCATTATCCGTCACCCGGATACTTTGCAAACCGCCCTCTTCTACCCATACGTCCACCCGCGTACCGCCTGCATCAATCGCATTTTCCACCAGTTCCTTCACGACGGAGGCTGGACGCTCCACGACCTCACCGGCAGCAATCTGGTTCGCAATATGTTCATCCAGTACCCGAATTTTAGACATCCTTTTAACCTCCTCCTGACTTCAAAGTGTGATGAAAAATAAGAATAATGTCACTTATTTTAACTACAGGCCATTGGCCTTATTTTTTAGATCATTTAATAGCTGCATTGCCTGTAAAGGAGTCATATTCATGACATCAGCATTTTTCACCTTGCGCAAAATTTGGCGCACAATTGGATTCGTCTCTACTGTCTCTGCTTGGGGCTTGGAGGTGGCAAGCTCCTGCTCTCCAAAAATGGACAGCTGTACCACTTCGGTTGCTCCTTGCTCCAACCTGCTGGAATCCTCCACAGTCTGTAGAGTATCTTCTTCTTTTACCAGAGTCGCCTGCTGTGATAAAGACTGAGTTGATGATGCAGTTTCTCCGCTTTCTCGCAATGTCTGGCCTGAATTATATCCGGTCAAAGAAGAAATATCCTCTGTCCCTGAAACTGTACGAAGATCAGTCCCTTCCTTCCCTCCTACTACTGTCTCAGTACCTGCTGTTACTTGAGCCGCTGCCTGTTCAAAACCATTCAGCAGTCCATTCGCTCGCTCAATAATGTTATTGGGCAAGCCTGCAAGCCGAGCACAATAAATACCATAGCTACTGCTAGCTGCTCCCGGTATGAGCTTGCGCAGGAAATTCACCTTGTCGCCGCTTTCCTGCACGGCCATAGAGTAATTTCGCAGCGAAGACAGGCCTTGCTCCAAATGCGCCAGCTCATGGAAATGCGTGGATACCAGTGCCTTACAGCCGATCGTGTCATGCACAAATTCGATGACTGCCTGTGCAATTGCCATTCCTTCACTGGTAGACGTACCTCGTCCCAGTTCATCAATAATGATCAAGCTTCGCGGAGTTGCTTTGTCCGTCATTACTTGGATATCTGCCATTTCGACCATAAACGTACTCTGCCCGCCGATGAGATCATCCGCTGCGCCGATCCGTGTGAAAATGCGATCCAGCATCGACACCTTTGCACGTGCAGCAGGGACAAAGCAGCCAATTTGAGCCATAATTGCAATAAGTGCGACCTGACGCATATACGTACTTTTCCCAGCCATGTTCGGCCCGGTGATAAGTAGAATATGCGCATCCGCTTCCTCCAACACAGTGCTGTTGGCGATAAAACCGCCATCTTTCATTACGGCCTCCACCACGGGATGACGACCTTGCTCCACTACGAAATCATATCCTGTAGTCAGCTCAGGTTTCACGAATCCCCGTTCCGCGCTAACCGATGCCAGCGACTGATACACGTCAATTTCAGCCACTTGCTCTGCCAGCTTTTGCAAACGGGGAATTTCAGCGTTTAGTTTACTGCGAAGCTCGGAGAAAAGCGTGTACTCCAGATCAACCATTTTATCCTCGGCTTCCAGAATTAGAGATTCCTTTTCCTTCAACTCCGGTGTAATATACCGTTCCGCATTCGCCAACGTCTGTTTGCGTTCATATCGACCTTCTGGTAATGAAGCCAAATTGGATTTGGTCACCTCGATATAATAACCAAATACTTTGTTATATCCAATTTTAAGTGATCGAATGCCGGTTGCTGCACGTTCCTTGGCCTCTAGCTCAGCGATCCAACGCTTACCGTTGACACTCGCCTCGCGCAGTTCGTCCAGACGCTGATGGTAGCCTTCCTTAATAAGACCTCCATCCCTTACGGAAATCGGCGGTTCATCCGCCACCGCTTCCTCAATCAATGTACACAGGTCTGTACAGCTATCCAGCGTTTGTGCAATCCGTCTCAGCGTCTTCGAAGGAGATTCAGCACACAATTCGCGTAAAGAAGGAATTCGGGCCAACGACAGCTTGAGAGCGATCAGATCACGTGCATTAGCACTACCAAAGGCGATCCGCCCAACCAGACGCTCCAGATCGTAAATCTCTTTAAGCTGAGCACGTACATCCTCTCGGAAAATAAACTGGTGGTACAGCTTGTCCACCGCCTCCAAGCGTTCCTCAATAAGACTGCTGCTCAACAACGGCTTGTCGATCCAACGACGCAACAGACGCGCTCCCATGGAAGTCTCCGTGCGATCCAACAGCCACAGCAGCGAGCCTTTCTTGGAGCGTTCACGTACTGTCTCCACCAGTTCCAGATTCCTGCGGGTAAATGGATCCAGAATCATAAAATGGTTTGGCTCATATACCGAGATTTGGGTCAATTGGCCTAACGATCTTTTTTGCGTTTCATTCAAATAGGAAATCAGGCGAGATACGCACCGTCTGCGTTCCTCCGTAAGCCTTGCCCACGTGGCTTCGCCAAATTGATCCCGAACCAAATCATCCTTCGATTTGTCCCAGGCCGTATACACAACACGCCGTCCAACGGGGGACATGCGGGAAGTCACAAAATCGAGCAGATGACCATCCCCCAACATTTCGGACGGCTCATAAATGTTAATTTCATCTAGTAGCCATTCTTTCGAATCAGGCACAGAGGTCACATACAATTCACCTGTTGACAAGTCGCACGCCGCAAGCGCCAGCATCCCGTCCGTCTCTGTGACACATACCATGTAGTTGTTGGATTTATCACCCAGCACCTTGCCTTCCATTACTGTACCCGGGGTCACAACGCGGACAATATCCCGCCGCACCATCCCCTTCGTAGCTGAGGCTTCCTCCATTTGCTCACAGATGGCCACCTTATAACCTTTCTCAATGAGGCGCTGTATGTAATTTTCCGCTGAATGATAAGGCACGCCGCACATCGGAATTTTTTCCGTGGCGCCACCCTCACGACCTGTAAGTGTAATTTCCAGCTCCTTGGATGCAAGAATTGCATCATCGAAAAACATCTCGTAAAAATCTCCCAGACGGAAAAACAAAAATGCATCTTTAGCCTGCTCTTTTATGGATAAATACTGCTCAATCATCGGTGTATATTTGGACATACCGTTTACTAACCCCCACACTTTGTTCCGTTTAAACTTATAATTATCTCTCATTATATCAAAAATGACAGTCGATAACATGAAACCATTCCTGGTGTCGACACTTGAATTTTACGTAAGCTTCCAATAGGGGCGCAAATCCCGTGATTCATCCCACTGTTTCCCCTTGCGGAGGCTGTCCAGCAATGGCGCTACATAAGCTTCATATCGCGAGTATATTTCCAGTGAAACCATATCCAAAATAAGAGGTTCCATATACTCCTTGAGCACAAATTGATTTCCTTCATAAAAGGCTCTGTGAGCCTCCTCCTCACCCAGCGGCCTACGCTGCAAACGCGGATATTGAGTAGCAATGAGAAACGCCATTCCAATCACACCTTTCGCTAGCTGTGGCGAGATAAGAAAACTGGGCAGTGTACGATATTCAAAGCCTCCATACGACTGACGGCGAAAATCACCCAAATTGCCATAATGCGGTCTGCGCCGGGCTGCACGCTTGTCTTCCAGTAGCGCCAAAGGCAGTGCCAAATAGTTATCCAGTGCCCGGAGCAAGGCACCGTTTAGCGCAACCCCGCTGAAATGCAGATGTCCGCCCAGTGGAAAACCCGGTTGCGGCATCCCCCCCGCCTGCCAGATGAGTGTGCGGTCGGTAATGCGCCGGGCTGCGGTTGCAAAAGCTTGGCGCAGGTGCTTCAGCAGACGGTCCGGATCTCCACTCGGAGCAGGACGAAGCTCAGCGACTGGATACAGCGTTCGTCCTCGACGCGTAACAGCATCGCAGCCGGCTATGCCGAGACGCCCCAAATATCTCGAGGCCGGAACGACCCGTCCCTCTGGCATACGAATCAGTACAAATTCAGGGTCCATTCCGATGAGTAGTCGATCTCTCCCTCGTTCCACTGAAAGATTCTCACCCTCAACATCTCCTTCGCGCGCAGCAATTTCATATAGCGTGGCCAAACGTCTATCGTTTAGCCATGGCTGTGCCGAGACTTCGCGCACCTGACAGCTGCGCTCCCCCAGCGGCGTCAGTATCACCTCACCACTGTCCAAACCCAGTGTATACAACGCACGTACAGCTAGCCGCTCCATCCGGACATAGAGCGGTGAATGTTGATCCAGTTCAGACAGATCGTATGCGCGGACTTTGGAAGGGCCTTCAATGGCACGCCTACGAATCTCCAACACTCGCAGTTGATGGATTTGCACTGCGTAGCCTATCGCAAAATCTGCTATACTGCTATCCACCCACTGCACCGCTATGCCTGAACGCTCCAGTCTACGCTTTTTTTCATCATTTGGCATCTGCCTGAAGCGTATGAGCGCCTGTCCTGGCTGCTGCATTATATCCCCCCTACGGACTACGTACGGATTTCAATCCAATTTCAACCCGCAACAACAAAAAAGGAGGGCCTTTGCCCCCTGCGCAGAATCAGCCGGCGCAAGAGTAAAGCGGCCCTCTTTTTGGTTACTTCTGTCAGAGCTCGTCGTCAATGAGGTCGGGGTCGAGCTCCTCATAGTCCCCCTCTTCCGCTCCAAAATCAAAGTCTTTGTCAAAATCATCGCTGCTGCCATTCGGGAATACTTCTACAACAATCTTCGTTTCCGCCACCAGCTCCACCGCAAATTCCCGCTCGACCCGGATCATTACGCTGCCACCTCCAGAAGACACACTGGCCTCGACACAACTCGGCTCCTGTGTAGCTTCGGCGGATACTTCCACTGTTGACGCCCGGTGCTTCGGATCAAGATACGAGAGCGGCACATTTTCTACGTACGACACCGTTTCCTTAGCCACATCGGTCTGCGAGTTTTTATCGTATGAGTACCAAATATTGATATCATACGTCCCGACGACCTCAATGCCGTCCCCCGCCGCCACAGCTTCATACTGGTGGTTAATAATCCATGCCCCTAAAATGCTCGTCGGATTATTCGGCGGAGTTACGGTATGGGTTACGGTAGAGAATCTGCGACCTTTACCACAGATCGCTTTGGTAATAATCTCTCTACGATTTTTATGACTTAATGCCATTCTTGAACCTCCTCCATACAATCAATCATTCCATACATATGTATGCAGGTTGTGGGCGAATGTTGAGTGAATAGGCGAAAAGGAAAAAATATTATTTGTATAAGCATATGCCGCGATGGCTTGAACTCATGCACGCCAATGTGTTACATGCTGCTCAACGATCTGTAAAAATTCGCTAAGAGCCGGGGATTTCCACTTTTTCGTGTGATAAGCGACCTGAGTAGCCACCTGCTGTTCACTGTCATCCCAGGCTAAACGCGCCATTTTACCTTCTCGCAGCTCATTTTGTACCGTTACTAGCGGGAGCAACGCAATACCCAGCCCAGCCATGACACACTGCTTGATGGCTTCAATACTCCAAAATTCCAGGCTAGGGTCTGAAAAAATACCGTGTTTATTCAAATACTGCTCAAAAAGGATACGATACGTACATCCTGCCTCTGTATGCAAAATGGTTTCATCCTTCAAGTCGGCAGGCTCTACCTGGGTATAGGTAACCAGTGAATGCTCAAGTGGCGCAACCAAGGCCATCGGCTCGTGAATAAGCGTGGTGACATTGAGTTCTCTATCCTCTGTCTCGGGCTGAAGCAAAAAAGCCAAATCCAGCTCACCGGAACGGATCAAATCGCGTAATTCCCAGCATTCGCCGGGTTTGAGGACAATTTTAACCTTCGGATACCGTTCCCTGTACTCACGGATCAGACTCGGTAGACGAAAAGCGGCCAGAGATTCTGGTGCTCCTATTTTCAGTGTGCCCGCCAATTCCGTTTCTGAACGAAGCGCATCCTTAGCCATAGCATGCATCTTGGAAATTTCCTGGGCATAGGGGAGTAGACGTCGTCCGGCATCCGTCAACATGATTTTCTTGCCGATGCGATCAAAAAGCGGCGTACCCAACTCTGTCTCCAGCGTTTGAATTTGAGCAGTGATACTCGACTGTGCATAATCCAGTATACGCGCTGCTCGCGTAAAACTGCCTGCCTCAACTACATTTAAAAAGGTAAACAAATGCCGCGATTCCATAATCCGCTCCTTCAATCGGTTTTTTCGATGCAAGCCATCGTTATATTCCGTTTTTCCGATAGATCGATTATCTGATAAGCTGGAGAAAATAACAAGAGAAAGAAGGCTTTTCTGCATGACAAATGAAAGTAAACTTCAATCCACCATTGGCCTTCCACAGGCCATTGCGCTCTATATCGGGGCTGTACTGGGTTCGGGGATATTGATCGTGCCTGGTCTTGCTGCCCAAATGGCGGGGCCGGCATCGCTGCTGGCATGGGGCTTTATGACCCTGCTCATCCTGCCAATGGCACTTTCCATGGGTCTTCTATCCGCCAAATTTCCGAATGCGGGCGGGGTATCGCATTTTGTCACGTTGGCCTTTTCACCACGTGCCGGTGCTTATATCGGGTGGTTTTTTCTCATGTCGGTTCCGATTGGGGCACCTGTTGCCGCACTCACCGGAGCAGGCTATATGACCGCAGCCATGGGCTGGGGAGAGGAAAGCCGCATGATGTTAGCCGCTGCTATGCTGGCGGTGGGCCTGATCATCAATTGGATCGGCATGAAGGTCGCGGGACGTATTCAGATCGCAGTCGTTATAGCTATCGTTGCCGTCCTTATATTCGCCATTGCCGCAGCACTTCCTCAGATGAAAACAGTCCACTTCACCCCGTATGTTCCGCATGGCTGGCTCTCCGTCGGTCAAGCGGCTGCGATTCTGTTTTGGTGCTTTATCGGTTGGGAGGCCGTGTCCCATATGTCAGAGGAATTCACTAATCCCCGGCGGGCGGCCGTTAGAGGTGTGACCATTGCAGCCGTCATTGTTGGTTTGCTTTATTTCTTAACTGCGCTGGCTACTGTGGGCACACAAAGTTACCTTGCAGGGGATTCGGATGCTTCGCTCGTATGGGTGATTAGTCGGGCTATTGGGCCATGGGGCGCGATAATTGCAGGCTTGACGGGTATCTTTATTTGTACCGCTACTATTATTACTTATGTGGGTGCCGCTTCACGTGTCGCTTATGCTTTATCCCGGCAAGGACAGGCCTTTCGCTGGATGGGCAGGTTATCGCAACGATTCCATACCCCTATCGGAGGCATTGCTTTTCTTAGCGTCTGCTTCGTGATCATTATGGTGTTGTACGGTAGTGGTACTGTTTCACTCACTAACCTGATCCAGTTCCCGAACGCCACCTTTATTCTCACCTATCTCGGCGGTTGTGCAGCAGGAATTAAGCTTCTACGTGGTAGTCGCTGGGGCGTTGCCATTAGTTGGATATCGTTTATCTCTACAGCGGTCGTTTTCCCCTTTGTCGGATGGGCTATGCTGTATCCTTGCCTGATCACCGCTGTCTTATGGATCACAGACCGAATTCGGCACAAACGGACTTTGACCCATCCGGCTTCTACTGTCACTGAACAAGAAAAGGCTACTGCCCGTCATGGATAGTAGCCGCTCAAGGCCTTTACTCTAATTTCTTACTGGAGTAGGGGCCTTGTCCTTTTTCGCAATTTTCAAATACTGATGAAGCTCATGTGTAAGCTGCAATAATGCCGAACGAATCTCAAATTCCTCCCGGGTTGCGGGAAGCTCCATTGCTTTAAATTCTTCACGAACCTGCTCCAGCAGCTTCTCGGTCTGTCCCGTATAATGTCCAGCCAAAACATCATTGCTAAGCTGGTCGAACAGCTCGGCCAGAAGCTTGGCCTGCGGCATATGCTGATACATTTGTGCGATCAACTGCATCATGTTTTGGATCGAATCCAGCTGTTCTTTTCGCATATAAAAATACACATTCCAGCCCTCCTGGGGACGAAGCATCTGATTTTCCAAGGAACGTCCCGCCTCAGTGACCCCTTTGGCTATCACGCTGTTCGCTTCAATAACTTCCTTGCCATCCCATATGTATGCTGGACTGCGCAGCGTATTGGCCATATTTCTGAATATAACAGAAAATGTCCGATCTACCTCCTGCCGAATTTGTTGCATGGTATTATCAGAACCCGGCATATAGGCTAAATTGACAATCATCGCGGAACCCAGTCCAATCACTAGCAGACCTAGCTGGGTCAGCAGTACCTCCATATCAATCACGCCGCCGCTGAATACGCGAAAAACCACGACCGAACCGGTGACAATCCCTTCTTTAAAGCCCACCCGTACAATGACTGGAAACGCCGTTAAAATATATAATGCCAGTACCCAATCATGGAATCCGAATACCACAAACAAAACACAAGCAAAAAGAAGCCCCACGACGGATGCAAAAAATCTCGCCGAAATAGTACGGAGACTTCTCTTGCGTGTGACATCCACCCCCAAAATCGCTAAAAGCCCTGCTGAGGTAGCACCATGAATGCCAAAACCCTCCGCAATAAGTACGGCCATTAATGCGGCAATAGCCGTTTTAATCGTACGAAAGCCCATGAAAAAATTCTGTCCTCTCTGGATGAAATCTGTTTTAACATTTTCATAAATTTTAAGTGTTTTCATTTTTCATGGTACTTTATTTTCACGTTTTACACAAATGTTCAGAACTTTTATTATTACCGATGAGGACGACCGAAAAGCAGACGATGCTCCACATACACGACCGCCTGATACATCAGAGTAGCTACGACAGCAATGATCAACAAACTGGACATAACCAGCGTGAAATTGAATACCTGAAAACCATAGATAATCAAATAGCCTAAGCCGTTTTTAGCCACCAGAAATTCACCAACAATCACGCCAACCCATGCCATACCCACATTCACTTTTAGTGTAGAGACAATTGCAGGAAAGGATGCAGGCAAAATCACCTTTTGAAACGTATCACGGCGTGATCCGCCAAACGTGCGAACCACTTTGATTAGATTCGAATCGACTTCCTGAAAGCTGTTGTATACGACTAGTGTCGTAATGATGACCGTAATGGAGAGGGTTGTCATTAGGATAGCAGTAAATCCCGCCCCAAACATAACGATAAAAATTGGACCTAGCGCCACCTTAGGCATACTGTTGAACACGACCATATAGGGGTCAAGCACCCTCGACAAAAACGGTGACCACCAAATAAGTACAGCCAGCAACGTACCTAACAGTGTACCGAGTAAAAACCCCGCCATCGTCTCTCCCACGGTGACACCTACATGTCCCCATAATTCACCACTGACCGCATCCTTACCGATCTGGGTGAAAATTTTGCTCGGATAGCTGAACAGCAGTACATCAATCCACTTCAATCGACCTGCAATTTCCCATAATACAAACAAAAGCAGTAAAATAGCTGTCTGTACCCCTGTCACTAACCATCGTTGTGAACGCCTGCTGCGTAAATACGCCTGATGTAGTCCTTGAATCCAACGTTGCTCAAGCTGATCCGCTTCGTCCTTCATACGTTAACTCACTCCTTTGCTCCCGAAGCCTCCAGTTCACCCCATATTTCATGAAAAAGCTCATTAAAACCCGGCTGCTCGCGTGCATAAAAAGGCTGAGCTTCTCGGATGCAACCCGGAATCTCGAAGGTACGTCGGACATGACCAGGATTTCGACCCATCACTATAATCCGGTCACTGACCGCAATGGCCTCGGCCAAATCATGTGTGACTAAAATAGCCGTCTTCCTCCGCTCGCGCAAGGTTTCCGCAATCAGATCTTCCAGCTGTAGCTTGGTTTGATAATCCAGCGCGGAGAACGGCTCATCCAGCAGCAGCAGTCCCGGATTAGTTGCCAGCGTCCGTACCAGCGCCACGCGCTGGCGCATTCCCCCAGACAACTGGGATGGATGCAGATGCTCCTTCCCTCCCAGACCCATGCCTTCAAGCAACAGCCGTGTCCGCTCACGCGCAGCTTCATCTACTCTGTTGGCTAGTTCCAGACCCAACAATGCGTTATCCATTATCGTCCGCCACGGGAACAGATAATCCTGCTGCAGCATGTAACCGACTTCTGGACTCGGCCCACTTACCCGCTGACCTTGCAACATAACTTGGCCTGCCGCTGGACGCAGTAGCCCTGCGATCATGGACAGGATCGTCGTTTTGCCGCAGCCGCTTGGGCCGACCAAGCTGACAAACTCCCCTGTCTCTACGGAAAAATCAATATTCTCAACCGCCAGCGAAGCTTCACGATCCGTTACATAGACATGCGTCACTTGCTCCAGTCTCACCATCGGGCTGGTCGCGTCCGAAGTTAGATCACTCCGTTCCTCCATCATGACGAACCTCCAGCGTCGACACCTGCATCCGTAGATTCAGTTGTGCTCTTTTTCACAGGCGGTTCAGTATTTCCGGTAGAGTTTGACGAAATCGCTTGTTGTGCTAAACTTGGGTTCACTAGCTTATCCAGTGCAACTGGACTTTTAAGCTCCCCTGCCGAGGTCATGACATCCTGTAAGTTCTTCCATTCCTTTTCCTCAATCATCGGGTTCAAAGCATAGGTACTCTGTTCCTTATATCGCTTGATACTACTCGTCAAAATAGCTAAATCTGTATCTTTAAAATAGGGCGTGATTGCTTCGGCAATCTGTTCAGGTGAATGCGTAGCAATCCACTGTTGTGCCCGATATACAGCATTTGTAAACCTCTGTGCAGCCTCGCTATTTGTCTTCAGGTAGCTTTGCTTAGCCATATATACCGTATACGGCAACTCGCCGCTCTCCACACCGATAGAGGCAACTACCCGCCCACGACCTGCCTTTTCAAAAATAGATGCCTGTGGCTCAAACAGCTGTACATAATCCCCTGTACCCGAGCCGAAAGCAGAAGCAACATTAGCAAAATCAATATTTTGAATCAGCTTCAGATCCTTATGAGGATCAATGCCGTGTTTGCGAAGCGTAAATTCAAGTGACATTTGCGGCATTCCGCCCTTGCGTTGCCCCAGAAAATTTTGTTCTTTCAGCTTTTCCCATACAAAGTTATCCTGCGTTTGGCGGGCAAACAAAAAGGTTCCATCCTTCTGTGTCAGTTGGGCAAAATTAATGATAGGGTCCTCTGCTCCTTGCTGATACACATAAATAGATGTTTCCGCGCCGATGAGCGCGATATCCGCCTGATTGGACAACAACGCCGTCATCGCCTTGTCACCCCCGGGAATCGTTGCCAATTGGACATCCAGTCCCTCCTGAGCAAACATTCCTTGGCTCAAGGCTACATACTGCGGCGCATAAAAGACCGTACGGGCTACCTCGCCTAGTCTGATCTCAATCGTCTGCTCCCCTCCTTTAGGGGTGCATCCACTGAGCAACAGTAATCCGAGTAGTGCCGCAGCCACCACAGCTTTGCAACGAGCGCCGTTTTTCATCCTTGTTCCCTCCCCACCTTTTTACATCGGTTGACTTCATATATTGTTATGCGGTTGTCGATATATTGGTTAATTGCAAAAAAAAAACCCACGTTCGCCCGGGAACGTGGGGGAAATGCTATATGATTTACAGCTTGTATATAGAGGTATATTTCTTTTCCAGGTAGTCGGCGAGATAATCCGGGTTCAGATCCTCACCTGTAATGGCTACAATCAACTCGGAAGGCGTCCGACTCTTGCCGTAACGGTAAATACGTTCGGTCAGCCATTGTTTGATCGGCTCAAGTTCTCCAGCAGCAATTAAGTCATCCAGATTTGGCAACTCTTTGTGTAATGTCGCCAAAATTTGTGCTGCATACATATTGCCAAGCGAGTAAGAAGCAAAATAGCCAAAATCACCACCGGACCAGTGAACGTCTTGAAGTACGCCCAGTCCATCATTCGGTGGAAGTAACCCCAGGTATTCCTTATATTTCGCATTCCACACCTCAGGGAGACGCTTCACATCCAGCTTTTCATTAAACAACATTTTTTCAATTTCATAACGGATAATGATATGTAAATTATATGTTAGCTCATCCGCTTCAATACGAATCAGTGAATTTTCCACACGGTTGACTGCCCGGTAGAATTGCTCTGCCGTAACCTTTGCCAAACGATCAGGAAAATGCTTTTGCAAATCATCGTAATACCGATCCCAGAAAGCACGACTGCGTCCGATTTTATTTTCCCACAAGCGGGACTGGGATTCATGAATCCCCATAGAGGTTCCTCCCGACAGTAGTGATCCTGCTAGCTCAGGAGCAATATTTTGTTCGTACAGCGCATGGCCTCCTTCATGCAACGAACTGAAAATAGCACTGGTTACATCATCTTGCAGATAATGTGTTGTTATACGCACATCACCTGGATTTAATCCTGTTGCGAAAGGATGTACGCTCTCATCCAAGCGACCTGCGTCAAAGTCATACCCCATCTGACCTAAAATGAACAGGCTGAACTTCTCCTGCTGCTTCACATCAAACACACCATCTAAAAAGCTCTTATCTGGCTGATTCGGTGAAGCCTGAATTTTAGACAATAGTGGCACAAGGCGCTTTTTGAGACGATCAAACACAGCATCCAGTTTTTCAACCGTCATCCCCGGCTCATATTGATCCAAAAGCGTGTCATAATCGGTATCCTTAACCCCCCAGTAGCCGATAAATTCACGCTTCATGTCTACGATTTTAGACAAGTAGGGTTCAAATCCGGCAAAATCGCTATGTTCCTTTGCGTCCTCCCACTTGCTCTCTGCCTGCGCTGCGAGAATGCTATAATCCCGGTATCGGTCTGCCGGAACCGAACGATTCAGGTCATAATTTTTACGGCATTCCTCCACCAATCTGCGATCATTGTCCTCCAGTTGCTCCAGCTTGTCTTCTGTGGCAAAAAATTGCAGCAATTGTCCCATTTCATCCGAGATCATCAGCTTGAACATTTCAGTGGACAGCATACCCAACGTCTCCGACCGAATGTCAACACCCTTGCGCGGAGCACCAGTTCGTAAATCCCAGTGCAGCAGACCTACTGCTTCGCCATAACTACTGATTTTGTGTGAAAGCTCCTTTAAAGCCGTCAATTGATCCAACGTCTGTTGCGCCATATTTGAGGTCACCTCTTTAACTTAAAATGGATAAAACTTTACAATACCTATACTTGATGATACTTATATTAAAAAGTATAATCAACACACAACATGTACGACCAGCTCCTAAGACCTAAAATAAACGTTGGGCTGTACATATCAAACTTTAATAGAATCTGGAGGGAACAATCGTGAATCACATCAAAGAAATTTTAGAGTACAATCGTGTTTTCGTAGAAAACAAAGAATACGAGGCCTATAGAACGGGCAAGTTCCCCAATAAAAAAATGGTCATTATCACTTGTATGGATACACGGCTAACGGAGTTACTCCCGAAAGCCATGAACTTGCGCAACGGTGATGTAAAAATTATCAAAAATGCGGGTGCGATTATTTCACAACCCTTTGGAAGTGTAATGCGCAGTGTGCTAGTCGCCCTGTATGAGCTGGGAGCAGACGAAGTAGTCGTTGTAGGTCATTATGAGTGTGGCATGGCTGCATTAAATGCAGACCACATGGTCAATGAAATGCTCGATCGCGGAATTTCTCAGGAAGTGCTGAATACATTAGAAAATTCAGGAATTAAGCTAAATAAATGGTTAAAAGGTTTTGACAACATCGAAGAAGGGGTAAGAACTACCGTGAAGCTTATTAAAAATCACCCGCTTCTCCCTCCTAATGCCCCCGTTCACGGCATGGTTATTCATCCAGATACAGGAGCGTTGACACTTCTCGTTGATGGGAATGAACAGTAAATAGAATACGCTTCGGCAGAAGGTTACCAAGGTAGTTTAAGCTCGTGAGTACGAGCTTAAACTACCTTTTTTATGAAAAAAAGCGCATATACGTGGAGAATGACAGGAGCCAATTTTGGCTAACCTGTGAACGACCTGACTGAAAGTTGTCAAACCATACAGTTTCAGTGTACACTTTTCATGAAGCTGCAGAATACCTGCCGCAGTGCTGTTACAACCGTTACTATGATGGATGAAGGAGATAAGATCTATGAATTTACTATCGTATGGTCTGTTGGGGCTTCTCGCAAGAGAGGAATCCTCCGGCTATGATCTGATGTTGCGTATCCAGCCTTTTTGGCAGGCCAAGCACAGTCAGATCTATCCGCTACTGGCCCGTATGGAGAGCAAGGAACTGCTAGCCTCCCGTTGGATTCAGCAGTCCGACAAGCCTGATAAGAAAATGTATACCATTACCGACAAGGGAATCCATATGCTTCAACAATGGTCCCAGGAAGCGTTAGCTGCTCCGGTTACACGGGATGAATTAAGTCTTCGACTGTTCTGTCTTTGGTTAACGGACAAAAGTAGTGCCAATCGTATGCTGGAGGAACGCAAACGTCATTTTATTCAGAAAATCCAGCATCTTGAGGATATCCTGAACGATATTCCCGCAGAGAATTTACATTTTGGCAGTAAGAACTTTGGTGACTATATTTTAGTACAAAAAGGACTTTTGAATGCTAAAGCAGGTCTGGAATGGTGCCAAATGGTTCTTCGCATGCTGCTTGCCGGTGATGTCAGTGCGGACACTAATCCGTTTTCACTTAAGCCGTAAAGCTGAATGCTTTTGCTATCCATGCATAGGATTTATGGGACGTTATTATTTAATTTTTTAAAAATTAAAATTCTTTGAAACCCTTTTCCATGCCATTCGTATTACTGGTAAGCGGTTGTTTGACCTATAAAACATTTTACTAAGGGGGATTATATTTACATGAAAAAAACATTCACTTTGAAAAATATGATGATGCTGATGATGGCTTTTACCCTACTCATTGCTATGATCGCACCATCTACAGCTGATGCAAGGCGAGGCGGCGGGTTTAAATCCGGGCCTAAATCATACCAATCTACACCAAGCAAGGCGAGTGACAGCAATGGCATTAATAAGTCAGATAGCGGAACCAAGTCAGGGGCTACTGCTGGTAATACAAACAGAACTGGTGGATTCCTTGGCGGTGGCGGCGGATTCCTGAAGGGTATGATGCTAGGCGGTTTGGCAGGTATGCTCTTCGGTGGATTGTTCGGCAACATGGGCGCATTGGGCAGCTTGCTTGGCCTTGCCGTTAACGTTCTTGCCATTTACGTCCTGATCATGGTCGGAGTAGGTATCTACCGTGCTATTAAAAATCGTCGCAGACCAGATGATTCCCGCGGAGGACGTTACTAAGCTATGATTTTGAGTATGGATGAGATTGTCAACGCTATTTGCTTGCATATGGCTGAACGTAAAGGTGTCCAGCCCACGGATGTGACAGTAGAACTAAGCTGGGAAGAGGATACAGGTTATTCAGCAGAAGTCCATGTACAGGGCCGCAGTCAATATCTGGTGGAAGCCAATATGATTGAAGCCATTCTGAGATACCTATATTCCGAATACAATATTCGTGCCTATCGCGAACAAATCAGGTTGGATCTGGATGAAGAAATTACTGCTATTGTCCAAACTTGATTATTTCGCATAGAACAGTCGTATAGAGTTATTATCAACAAAAGAACCGACCTTTGCTTGATGGCAAGGGTCGGTTTTTTGTTGATCGTTTCTCTAATAGATCAAGGTGCTATAGTATTACATATAGAAGTGGACAACCCTTGTTATATGGATTCATTATCTCTATGAACAGCCTGTCTGCTAAATGATGGAACCGGAGATACCTGTACTTGCGGCACTCTTTCGAGTAAGCCACTACCGTACATTTCCCGAAATGGCTGCTCTTCCATATGAATATAGCCGATATAGCAGCCGCATTCTTTCATCCGGCACGGACGTTTGCCACTCAGACCCTCAAGACCATCCCTATATAAATGTCCAAGTACCCGTCGATCCTGATAGCAGTGTTTTACTCTTCCGTCACCCTGGACATAAAATACATCTTCACCGGCGCGACATGCCCGTCCCTGACTGCTATAATCCTTTAAATTCCATTGAAAATAGGGGTCGATCGCAGTTAATTCAGTAACTTCAGCATCTGTATAATAATGGGGTCGATCCTTGTAGGCGTTGATCCACAAATAAACATCCGTTGGAAGTTGCGATCTTAAGGAACGAATAGCTGGGAATGCTTGTCTTAACCCGACGGTACCGACACTATAGGAAATACCAAGTTCATATAGCTTCATAGCCTGCGATATAAAAACTTGCTCTTTCGTCTCTCCAGGGTGATATGTAGCCCACAGCGCAGCAGTCTCCGCGTTCAGTTCTTTCGTCCAATCCAGCTTAGTCGAGAGATTCGTCTGTACCGCCACTTTTTCCACATGCGCCATGTGGGAAAACTCAATCATGGTCTTGCGATACCAGGAATGAATCAAGGCTTCTCCATACGGATTAAAAAAAATAGAGAGACGATGCCCCAAAGCGCCCTGTTCCCGTACCCAATCAGCAAAACGTTCCAACTGGGCCCGATCCTTGTTCAACGTTTCCCGACTATCAATGTTTTTACTGAACGGGCAATAAGGGCAAGCATAGTTGCACGAGGTCAACGAACCACGATAATATAAGGTCGCTCTCATGCTCCTACATATCCTTCCATGCGCTCACGTACTGACGTGGAGATCATCCAGTCCCCAATCGCATCGGAATAGGCCATTCCTTCCTCTGTAAGTCGCAGCAGCGTACCCTCCTCGACGACAGCCATACCAGATTCCAGCAGCAACGACATTCCTGTAAAATCGTCCGACAGGGATACACCGAAGCGCTCTGCATAGGCCGATAGCTCCAAACCTTCCCGATGAAGAAGCGCCTTCAGGATAAAGCGCCGCTTACTCTCATCCTGATTTAAAATAAAGCCGTAGTCAGCCAGATCATGACGTTCCGCATCAACATAATCTGCGATAATGCTACGCGTAGCTGCTGCACTAACCCCATAACGGCTGGCATAGTGGACATTGCGTGTATAGGAGCGTGCACCACACCCCAGACCAGCCATACCTTCCTCCTGGCAACTGTAGGGCAAAAGCTCTTTGCTGGATATATCATCATTTTTAGCAAAACGGCGCATGGAATATTGTACATATCCTGCTTGTTTGAGCCGTTCGCGCGCCACTTCATACAAGCTAAGGCGAATATCATGATCCAGCCCGGTATAGCCTGGCTTTAAAATCGTATTTTCTCGAATATATAACGGATAAAGAAATATCTCTCCTGGCGAGTAAGACAGGGCTTCCTCTAAAGAATACAGCCAGGTTTCCACCGTTTGACCAGGCAAGCCATAGATCAGATCCACGTTCAGCAAAGGAAAGTTGTATTCCACCAGCCGCTCAAGTGCTTCTCTAACAAGTTTGGGCTTCTGAGGTCGGTATATGGCGGCACTTTCTGATTCCACGAAGCTCTGAATTCCTATGCTGACACGATCTGTCCCGCGGCGCTTGAGCACCTCCAACCTGTCCTCAGTCACAGTATCGGGAGAGGTTTCCACCGAAATAGAAGCTCGCTTAGGGTCCAGTCCCATAATATTTTCCGCAATGTCAAACAAGCGCTCCACCAAAGGAGCCTCCAGTAAGGTCGGTGTACCGCCGCCGATCGCAAAACGTGAAAAAGGCCGACGACCCATAATGGGTGCCCACTGCTTGGCTTGTCTTTCTAGCGCATCCACATACTCCTTATGTACATCCAGACGCTTGTCCGGCAAAGTGAACAGGTTACAAAATCCACAGCGAGCCGCACAAAATGGAATATGCATATACAAAAAATAGCTTTCTAACTCCTCCTTCTCCCACAACTCTTGTAATGAGAGTGGTGTATCAAACGGACGATAGGCCGTTTTATGCGGGTAAGAGTACAGATAGGAGCGGTAAGGAGCTTCACGGATTGTGCGTGCCCATTCAGCAGGAGTTTCAGGCCACTGAAACCTAGACGGTGCTAAGTTTGTGTCTATCTCCGGGGCTGGCGCACCCGTTGGATGCGAGTGATTCAGATTCATGGCTTTCATTTCTGCTCCTTCCTCGCGCTGGATTGATTTCTAGATATTTTACCAGTGCAATCTATATTTCTATTTGCTCTACAAAATAAATTCGCGGTAAGGCACATTCCAAACTACTTCATGCGCCAGACGATGTCCTTCATAGCCGTCTTCCCCATAAGCTGTACCATGATCGGAAAAAGCCATGCAAAACGTCTTGCCCCGATTTCGCAAAGCATCAAACAAACGTCCAAGTTCACCATCCACATACCGTAAGGCTGCTCGTTGAGACTCCACTGAATCTTTGGCTGCGCCTTTCACAAAATAATGATTAGGCCCATGGATCGCTGATACATTCAGAAACAAAAACAAGCGCTGTGACGGGTCTGCATTTTCCAACAGTTTCAGAGCATGATTCACCTGATTCTCCGTCGAACGGGGGTTGGTAACACCAAAGTTCATACGCCAGTAGCTTTCTTGAAAATATCCAGGCAGCACCTTGGCAAGCTTATTTTTCTTTGTGAAAAAAATAACGCCGCCGATACAGATGGTCCGATAACCTTCACCCTCTAGCCCGGATACAATATCCGGGGCATCGAACAGCCACGTATGTGGATGCGTACGCAGTCCCGTATCCTTGGTGTGAAACAGACGGATATGTGAAGTCTTATCCGTATTCGCTGGAGTCGGCAAAAATCCGCCAAAAAAAGCATGATGTGCAGCATAGGTAAAGCTACCCGGTGTATGGCGCTTTTCCCACGACCCGGAGCCGCACAAATTCGGACAGTTCTCTTCTTCCAGCTTTGCTACGTCATAACGCAGAGTATCAAGCGTAATCATGACAATATCATGAGAGCCGACAATTTGATTCATATCAGTCATATCTGTCTTTCCTTTCCGTACCCACGCTCCTATTAGCGAGGTGCAGCATTTCCCATTCATACGGATTCCAACCCTGATGTTCAACCCGGTACAGCAAATCACCGAACGGATTAACATCCAACACATAGGGACGCCCCCCATGAGCCGGAACCAGCACATCCAGTCCAGCAACCATGGACGCCGGAAAAACACTCATAGCGGCTTTCGCAGTAAGCTGGACCGATTCCACCGTATTCTGTGGTAATCCGGCTTCCTTCAGCGAGAGCCGCTCATTACGCAAATGCAAATTGGTAATGGGGCTGTGGCTCAAACGTAAAACCGCATGGCAAGCTTCTGATCCGCACACGAGTTGGCGCACATCATAAACACGCCCGTTCAGAGTCGCTTTGGGAATCCAGCGCTCCACATGTACCCCTTCCAGGCATAGCCAATTAAGGATCGCATGAATGTCCTGCTTATCCGTATAACGACGCAATCGTCCGGCATTATAATACACGCGCTGTCCGTGTATGATTTCCGTTCCAATCGTGGTCACCGCCAGTTCCGCGTGTGTATGGGGGTGTACCTGATAGGCCATGACACCAGAAGCACCGGACCCACAAAATATTTTCACAAATACGCGGTGAAACCCGCTCTCCTTCATTGCCGTGTGCAGATCGACAACATCACGAAATGCACCACCTGAAGATGCGAGCACTGGCGGGACCCTTATATCTGCCTTGTCTAAAACGGCGCTACAACGCCGTTTGTCGAACATCACGGCCACTTCCGCCGGATCGTTCATCCAGTGTGACGAGGGCCAGAGCAGAGCCACTTCATCTCGCAGCCAGGCCAGCAGACGGCAATAGCCCCGGAACCATTGTGCCGGGTGCCAAATACGACCGTGCTGCTCCTGCAGACGCCGCGCTTCTGCCGCCGATATACCTGTGCCTTGTGTCCATTCGGGCCATGGCAACAGAGAATCGTCTCCCTCACCATCCGAGGCACCCAGGGCAATCAACTCACGCTCTACCTCAAAGCTTTCGCCCGGTGCATCCAGACGAAGCAGCGGACCACTGTCCATCTGCCCCGCCAGTAATTGATCAATGCTCTCTTGCACAAAGGAACTGCCATTCACGCTATCTTGCGTAGCTCGTGCAGCTATTCGCAACATCAGCTCGCTCAGACCTTGTTTCTGCCGAATAGCTTCCAGCACATTCTTATAGGAAACCTCCAGGGCGGGCGGAAGCATTAATCTGCTTCGCGCCTCCTGCAGCCCAGTAGTTCGACGATTCCCCGGATTACCGAACAAGATAAACGGCTCGCTGACAATACAGTCTGACATCCTAACCATAGAGCCGCCTCACTTTAGATCATTTTAATTTTGAAAACAGTCCGTTTTAGAAATCCATTTGTACAAATTACTCAGTCAGTGATGGATAGCGCCAATCATCTTCCTCATCCGCTTCTTGTTGATCTTCCACGTTCACAGATATACCCGAGCTTTTCCAACGTTGCATCATTTCACTAGACATATAATGATAGCTCAAATCCAGATGCTTCAGCCCTTTTATACTTTCACTAGCCAGTAGCGCTTCTGCACCTTTATCAGACAACGTACCTTGTGAGAGATCCAGCACTTCCAATTGTCCAATCACAGGGGCATTAGCTGCTGCAATAGCAATTTCATCCTGTATTTCACTATCTTTGAGTCCCAAGTATGTAAGTTTGGGAAAAGGATTGCTGTCTAAAAACGGCAAAATATCTTTAAGGTTACCGTCAAAGCCATAGTTCTCGACACCCAAATACAGTTCCAACTTGCGCAGTTCAGGCAGTTCGGCATTACGTATTTGCTGAAGAACGCTCACAGGCAGGCCACCACAGATAATAACCAATTCTTGAAGATGGTTATGACGAAGCGGCTCCAAGCTCAGGTCCTGGCTTCCTTTGATATGAAAGGACTCCAATGCTGGAAACGCTTCTAACAACGGGGACAGATTCGTCTGGTTAATCCATGAAACCTCACACTCATCGTATTCCATATCACCAATAAACAGTTTGCGTATCTTAGGGAATTGATCTTTGAGCTTCACTAACACTGGGATAAAATCCTCTGGTGAACTTTCATAGGCGCCGCCCCAATCTCCAATGATGAGATCTGTAACTTGCGCGCTCTCCGGCTTGGCTGCCAGTTCCTCAATAGATTTAGCCATCGTTTGGCCATTCTCGTAAGCTTCATAATCCACTACCAATTTCACTTCCATCTTACAATTCCTCCGATCGCTTGTCTGAGATCTCGTAAACTATCTATTTCCAATTTAGTCTATCCTATTCTACCAATGTTCGTCAAAAATAGTCCCATATCGACATTAATCCTATGTAAATTTTGCTGAATGAAATAAAAACAAGACAGCCCGCTAAGCAGGCTGTCTTTGCATATTCATAAAAAACTTCTACTATTATATAGTACGTAAGTTTAGAGCCTAATTATTGGCTAATTGTAATCGGTGAGTTATCGGACAGCAATGCCAGATTATTCACGATCACATTCTCCTCATTGCTCAAGCCACTGGTAACGAGTGTTTGTGAACCTGCCGTCTGAACAGTCTTCACTTCCTTACGTTTCGCATGGTCTCCGTTTACAACATATACATATTCTTTACCTTGATCCTTTTGAACTGCCGCAGTAGGAACCACAATGCCTTCTTGTGCATTGGCAGCGACAAAGCTGATATCAGCCAACATGCCGGATTTCAGTTTCGTGTCTGGATTCGCTACTGAGATTTTTACAGGATAGCCTTTTCCACTTGCATCCAACGGGCTTACATTTTTAACTGTACCTGTTGTTACAATGTTGGAAGCTGCAACACGAACCTGTACCTTGTCACCTGCTTTTACATTGTTGATCTGTTCCGCTGGAACATAGATCAAAGTATTGACCGTACTCAGATTAGCGATGACCAGCGCAGGAGACTGAGCGGATACCATTTCGCCCACTTCTGCATTTTTAGTGCCCACAATACCATTGATCGGTGACGTTACAACAGTATCATCCAATGCGTCCTGAGCAATGTTCACATTCAGCTGAGCCTGCTTAAGAGATTGTTGGCTGGACTCGATAACCGCAGTATTTTGAGATACTTTGAGCTGATTTTGCGCATTACTGTAACCGCTATTGGCATTACTGTAGCTATTTTTTGCTGAATCATAGCTGTTGCGAGCTGTAGTTAGAGCCTTCTGCGCAGCTACCAGCTGATCTTGCGCGTTAGCCTGCGCATTTTGTGCATTATTGTAAGCCGCTTCCGCATTCACGACTGCTGTTTTGGCTTGTTCTAATTGTGCTTGGGTGCTCGCACCTGCATCAAATAGACTTTGTGTACGTGTTACATTTTTCTGTGCATCTGCCAAAGCTTGCTGCGTTTGTTTCACCGTATTGGCTGCCGAGGAGACACCATGTGTTGCTTGTTCTACGGCTGTAGTGGCTTGATTAATAGCTCCCTGTGCCTGATTGATTGCACTTTGGGATTGAATCACGCCACTCTTGGACTGCACTAAGCCCGAGTTTGCTTGAACCATCGTAGATTCGTGGGATGCTTGAGCGGTGCTTACTCCGGCTGCTGCCGCTGCTGCTGCGGCGCGGGCTTTCGCAACATTATTCCGCATATCCTTATCATCAAGCTTGAACAGTACTTGACCCTTTTTAACCTCGGAGCCAATATCCACAGGCAGCTCAACCACTTTACCGCCCACTTTAGGCACGATGTTCACCGTCTCCGAAGGTGTAACCGTTCCTGTATAAATATTTCCCTGTCCGATAATTCCCTGCTGTGCTTGGCTGATTTTAACCGGAACGACCATATCCTGAGCCGCCCCGCTATTACTGGAGCAGCCTGCCAGCACTGCGCCGCCGAGCACTAAAGCCGCTAATGTACTTTCTACTCTCAATATTTTCATGATAATTCCCTTTCTTTCTGTCCGTAGAAATAATGTAAGCCATCCAGTCATATTTTATAGTTCTTTGATTAAGCTTCCGGCTGTGTCTTTGCTTTCTTCCTCTGAATAAACAAAAAGATTAGTGGAATCGTGCAAAACAGCGGTATGGATGAAATGAGGAACGTATCCCCAATCCCTCTTGATGTGGCATCTAGTGTGATTAAACTACTTATGGATGACATCCATGAGCTGCCCAATGTCGCTTGTAGCGTATGAGCCGAGTCTGGCGTAATGGACTCCGAAATTTGCTGGGCATGAGCAGCCGAACGGCTTTGCATAATGGCGGTTAGCACCGCAATCGCCATAGATGCAGCCACAGTACGTACCAGATTGGATGCTGTAGATGCATTGGCTACCTTGCTCGGATGAACGGCATTCATACCGACCGTGGACAATGGCATCATGCAAATACCAATTCCCAGACCCCGTAATGCCATTACGGTTTCCAACCAGGCATGCGAAGTATCTGGCGTAAGCTGGTGAAGATGATAGGTCATAAAGCTGGTTAGCGTCAGGCCCACAAGCCCCAAAGGCACAATCCCGAACTTATCAAACAGCTTCCCAGCAATAGGCATCATAGCCGCCATAGCAATGGCCTGTGGAATGAGGATAATACCGGTATCAATCGGTGACACACGCTGGATATTTTGCAAAAACAACGGTGTTAGGAACGTTCCTCCGTACATCCCCATCATGACCAGACTAGAGGCAATAACACTAATCGTATACTTTGAATTCTTGAATAATGAGATTTCAATTACAGCATTATCCTTGCCGCTTTCTACATAGATCAGAAAAACAAGTGCCCAGAAAGCAATAAACAGCAGGGATACAATTCCAAAAGAAGTCCAGCCATCACGCTGGCCGTTTGTCAATGCGTACAAGAGTGTTCCGGCACAAGTTGCGGCCAGCAAAAAGCCCGGTAGATCAAACGGCTTCGGCTCTACTTTAGGCGGCTCTTTGATTAGAAGAATAACCATTAAAATTGCAAATAAAGCAACCGGCACACTGACAATAAACAAGAACCGCCAGTTAAACCACTCAATCAAATATCCGCTAAGCGTAGGCCCTACAGCCGGCGCTGCCATTGCGGCGATCCCCCATATACCAAGGGACATACCGATTTGTTCACGCGGCATAATTTTGTAAATAATCGTCATACTCAGCGGCATAATAACACCACCGCCCAGACCAGCTAGCACCCGTGCTGCGATCAGGGAAGAATCACTCCATGCAAAAATACATATTCCCGTTCCCAGCGAAAATACGCTGAGTGCTAGAATCAAAAACTTTTTGTATCCGAGGCGCTGCTCCATATATCCGGTAATCGGTACGATTACACCAGATGCAAGCGTGTAACCTGTAATAACCCACTGAATACGTGTCGTCGTAGATCCTAAATCCGTCGTCAATCTAGGAATGGCGACATTGATCAGACTGTTGTTCAGAATGGCGACAAAGGCGCCTAAAACGATAGCGAAAAAGGCAAGCCAGCGTTCTTTGGAAGAATCTGTCGAAGGAGCAGCAGCAATTTCATTGGCAGCCACATGGACCCCTCCTTTTTAAGGTGTATGAATTTTTACTTCCACGTTCGTTCCAGGGATAAGCTTCATGTCCTTCGGCTTGTTCACAGCAATCTCTACAGGCACACGCTGGGTCACCTTGTTAAAGTTACCACTTGTGTTGACTGCAGGAACGAGTGAGAACACGGCGTTGGAGGCTTCGCCCACTTTACGAACTTTACCCTGAATCACCTGGTCACCTGCTGCATCAAGCGTAATATCCACAAGCTGTCCTGGTTTAATACGGTTAATGTCCGTTTCTTCAATGTTCGTGGATACGTACAAGCTGTTCATATCCACCATAGTTGCAACAGCACTACCCGGCGATCCGATTTCATGCTCTTTGGAATAAATCTTAATGACGGTTCCGTTGATCGGCGCGCGCAGTACGGACTTGCTGATCATACTCGCATCCAGCCCAGATACATCCTGCTCGGCAATAGGTTCATTACGCTGAACAACATCTCCTTCTTCCACATCAATGTGGCTTATTTCTCCGGAGATTTGCGGCATTACTTTATATTGATCTGCTTGAATGCGCGCATCGTCACTTTTAACAAAGTGTGTTGCTTGATACCAATAATAGTAGCCAATAGCTCCACCGCTCAGAACGAGCAGTACAATGAGGATTGGCAATACAGTTTTCTTACTCACTTCTTCCACCCCTGTTGTCCAAAAAATTTTTATTATTCAACGCTAATATTTTAAAATTGAAATATTAGGCCATTAAACCAAATGAAGAACGTAAATAAACACATGGCAACGTGCCATGCAAAAGACAGGACTTATTTTATGTACATAGGACAAGCTAATCCATGATCCACAAACCGTCTTTTTATATTTAAATATTTTCATATAACTATTGTACATTGAAATATTATAGATATATTTATCTATTCAGGCAACATAAATTTTCAGTTTTTTCATAATTTTTTTTCATAAAAAAGAACCTTGTTTCCAAGGCTCTTTCACGAAAAGGGATATTTTACAATTAAAGGGTTACACAATAACGTTAAGAGAAAGGCGTAGGTACAGCTAACCGTTGTTTGCAGTTTTTCGCCTCCTGCCCTTCCTTCGTGTTCTTATTCATTCTGTTTCCCTGAGAAACTTGCTCCCCTATGCACCCTCCACAACGGCAGCGTTCTGTCGTCCCATTTACATCCTCTTTGGAATCCCGTAATAGCCGTACGTAATCCAGAGATTGCTGTAAAGAAGCAGGTCCCGGAATGAAACGGACCTTCTTGCCTTCCAGCAGGCAGTATACCTCAATAAGCTGAGGAAGAGCTCCAAATGCATAATAACAAAATACATTTGTCATATGTTGGAATGTACTAATAACGTTAGGATTATAGTCAACGATGTACTTTTGAATGAGCAGGGAATCTGCTTCTGCTGATAGTTGCCAAGCAGCCTGAACAATAAGCGAAATATTGACCTCTAACTCAGGCACGGACGTACAAAATTGTTCATACAGCATCACAGGCACCATCAAGTCATTATTTAAGCCACAAATTTTTGACAACTCACCTGACACTTTATTTTTGACATCCCAATAATGGAACAAAGATTCAAAGCTGTCTGACTGCTTGGGCCACCATTTCTCCAGCACATACTGGACAGGGACTTCCCGCCGTACCTTTACTTCCATTCCAAAGTATTCGTTGAGCGCATGCCCTACTGCATATTGAACCCGTTGCCGCCAATTCCAGCCCTCACGCCCTCTTTTCCTCTGTGATTGACGGATTGGCTGTGGAGTTCTCCACATCTCCTCCAGCTGATAGTCGTGCAGAAGAGGAAAGCCGCTTAAGCTATCGCTATTGCGCATACCTATCCCTCACTCTCTTCTCAGGACACCCCAATACCAGCCTGTGCAAATTGTCTTCCGTAAGCTCGGCAATTCTCCTTGTCATCATCCAATGGATTGAATTCAATCTTCAGACTCTCCTGAATGACCGATGCGCCGCGTTCTTTGACCTTTTCCTCTACCAAGTCCACTGCACCACAGAATTGCGTATAGGATGTATCTCCACTACCAAATACTGCCGTCTTTTTACCAGACAGATCAAGTTCGTCTAGTTCCTCGTAAAAATCCAAAAATTCATCAGGAAGCTCACCATCTCCCCATGTATATACACCCAGCAGGAACCCGTCATATGCGAGCAGTTCTTGCGCGCTGCAATCATACGAAGCCTTCAGCTCAGCCTCATGTCCTGCCTGACGGACGCCCTCGGCGATCAATTCCGCAATTTCCTCTGTATTACCGGTCAAACTGGCATAAGTAATCATGATTTTACCCAAGTTCATCCCTCACCTTTATTTGAAATATGGGATGCTTTCACTCCCTGTTACTCAAATAATATTTGATAATGATTCTCATTGTCAAATGTTAATTTCAAAAACTAGGTTTAATCTTGGGGAAATATACGCAAAACAGCCGCATTACATGCGGCTGCTGGCTGAAAACCTATAATAAGCAAATTAATTAAAGGCCTGTTTAATGAAGTAGAATTTCAGCTGTGTTGATAAAAAATATTATGTACGTACAATCCATTCCATTTTTCATTATTATAATAAAAAACGGATGGTTGTACGTACAAGTGGGATTGGTTTCATTTTAATATGGAAGCGTTATAATTACAAGTACATCCGAGAAAAAATATTTTAGACCCATTGACTACTTACTTATTTATGTAATCATTCGATTGTTGCTGTGGTTTGTTGTACAATAGACTCCATATGGGGATTTCTGTGCAGATTACTGCCTGAATCCTGAATTGACTGCTGAAGGATGGATTGTACATGTATGTAGCACAAGAATGGAAAGACTACGAAGTAATGGATACAGGCGGTGGTGAAAAACTGGAACGTTGGGGTGATATTGTCCTGCGTCGTCCCGATCCGCAAATCATATGGCCTTTGGCCCAAGAAACAGCCGAATGGCGTAATGTTCATGGGCATTATCACCGCAGTTCCTCCGGTGGCGGCAACTGGGATATGAAAAAACCTATCCCCGAGCGCTGGACAATTAGCTATGGACCGCTTAAGTTCCACATTAAACCGACCAGCTTCAAGCATACTGGTCTTTTTCCGGAGCAAGCAGCGAACTGGAGCTGGATGATGGATAAAATCAAAGGCGTAGGCAGACCGATTTCCGTACTGAACCTGTTTGCATACACGGGAGGAGCCACTACTGCTGCTGCGTATGCAGGAGCCAGTGTAGTTCATGTGGATGCCGCCAAAGGCATGGTACAGTGGGCAAAGGAAAACGTTCAATTGTCCGGTCTGGCTGACCGTCCGGTACGCTTCATTACGGACGACGTATTCAAGTTCGTGCAACGGGAACAACGTCGGGGTAACCGTTATGATGCCATTATTATGGACCCTCCTTCTTACGGGCGCGGACCGAACGGAGAAACTTGGAAGCTTGAAGAAAGCTTATACCCGTTTCTCGAATCCTGCATGAGCATCATTTCGGATCAACCGCTGTTCATGCTGATTAACTCCTATACTACAGGTATTTCGCCTACTGTATTGCGCAACATGCTGAGCATGACAATGCAACAAAAGTACGGCGGCCAAATTAGCGCTGGTGAAATCGGATTGCCGATCACACGATCGGGATTGAATTTGCCTTGTGGTATTCTCGGACGCTGGGAGGCTTAAATTCCTCTTATGACTCAAAATGAACTTACTCGGCATGAACATGCACAGTCGAACATCCCTGTCCTATATGAGGACAATCATGTTTTGGCGGTTGTAAAGCCTGTCAATGTTCCAACGCAAGAGGATGCCAGTGGTGATCCTGATCTGTTGTCTTTACTCAAGGAAGATTTAAAAATTAGACACAATAAGCCTGGTAACGTTTTTTTGGGTTTAGTTCACAGACTGGATCGGCCTGTAGGTGGAGCCATGATTTTTGCTAAGACGTCCAAAGCTGCTTCTCGCCTGTCAGAGTCGGTTCGAAGTCGTCATTTCCACAAACTGTATACAGCCGTTCTGAATGGCGTTCCTACGGCCCCGCAAGGCCGTCTGACCCATTACCTGCTAAAGGATAGTCGAACCAACACAGTTCAAACGGTTCGGCCTGGCACGGCTGGTGCGAAGGAAGCCATTTTGGAGTATCGCGTAATCGGACAAGCGGATGGACTCAGTCTCGTGCAGATTAAGTTGCACACCGGACGCTCACACCAAATTCGTGTGCAAATGCAAGCGATCGGCTGTCCCCTCTACGGTGACCAAAAATATGGGGGTAATCTGAGTCGGCCCGGTCAACAGCTGGCGCTTTGGTCCTTACTCGCTGGAGCACCGCATCCGGTTAGCAAGGACGATATGAGATTTCATTCGCTACCTCCTGTCCAATTTCCATGGAATGAATGGCCCAGGTCGCTTTATGAGAACATGATTACGTCTGAAATTTGAACCGAAAAGCCCTGCTCTATCCGGATATCTACATCCTCAATCCCCATTTGCACAAAGAACCTGTAACGCATGTGAACAAACATGCATTGCAGGTTCTTTTTTGCAGAAAATTAAATTAATGCGTCATCTCATCCTTTTATGACGAGGAAGCCACGGACTGCCCCTTCTTGCTGCTTACCAGCTGTTGACGGGGATGGGCGTTTTTTGCATTCGTATTTTTAATAAAAAACGCTAAAATCAGAGCGGCCACACTCAACACTGTTGCAATGATAAATGCCGAGTTAATCCCATAAATTGTAGCTTGATTGCCTGCAGCCAGCATCCCCGCTTTATCCGTCACAGTTAGTCCCTCAGATGTAACAATCGACGTCAAACGATTGCTGCTTTGTGTGGACATCACCGTCACCAGAATTGCCGTCCCAATCGAGCCGGAAATCATACGTAGCGTGTTACTCATCGCCGTACCATGTGCATTCAATCGTTGCGGAAGCTGATTCAACCCTGCCGTTTGGATCGGCATCATCAGTAACGACATCCCGAACATCCGCACCGTATAATTAATTAACAGTGTCATATAGGTGGTTGTTTCGGTCAACCGTGTAAATTCCCAAGTTGTTATAGCCATGATCAGCAAGCCAATTACAGACAACCAACGTGCTCCGATTCGGTCAAAAATAGCCCCCGTTACAGGAGACATGAGCCCCATCAGAATCGCTCCCGGTAACATTAGCATACCGGACTGGAGCGGTGTAAAACCCCGAATATTTTGCAAATAAATCGGAAGCAATATCATACCGGCGTACAAAGCCATCGTCACAATCACATTAATGATTGTCGTCAAGCTGTACACATCGTATTTAAAGATACGGAACTCCAGCATAGGCTCATCTACCTTCAGCTGGCGGATAATAAACAAAATAAGCGAAATTGTCCCCACGATAAGCGTAGACAGGACCGGAATACTTCCCCAACCCGATGTTCCTGCATCACTAAAGCCGTATAACAGTCCACCGAAACCGAGCGTAGACAAAATGATGCCAGGAATGTCCAACTTAGGCTTGGACTGCTCCGTTACATTTTTCAGAAAAATAAATCCGATCACAATCGAAATCACTGAAATCGGTAGGATGATCCAGAACAATACCCGCCAGTCATAATGCTGTACTATATAACCGGATAAGGTAGGCCCAATGGCTGGAGCAAAACCCATCGCAATCCCCAAGGTTCCCATCGCTCGGCCACGACGCTCTATTGGGTAGATGTTCAAGATAACGACCATCATTAATGGCATCATGATACCTGCTCCAGCGGCCTGAATAAGCCGACCGATCAGCAATATGCTGAAGCCTGGCGCTATAGCACATAACAGCGTGCCTATTGAAAAAATAGTCATCGCACTAATAAACAATTTACGAGTGGAGAAACGGGCAATCAGGAACGCGGTCACCGGGATCAGTACCCCATTCACGAGCATAAAGCCCGTGCTAAGCCACTGAGCTATATTTGCATCTATATTCAGATCACTCATCATTTTCGGTAAAGCCACACTGATCAACGTCTGATTTAATATCGCTACAATCGCGCCAATCAACAGAGCGGCCACAATGGGTGCTCTGCGTACATTACCTGGTAGTGTCATTTGAGGACTGCTCAAGTTGATTCATTCCCTTCGGTGTTAATTTCATGATCATTTGTTTATGGATATCCAGGACCATCTCTAGCTGCTCCTTCGGGATGTCCAGAATGGGCAAGACGCGCTCCATCCACATGGCGTCTACTTTTTCCATGATATCTTTTCCTTCCGGCGTAAGCGTCAGCACTAAGGATCTACGGTCATGCTCATGCCGCCCGCGAGCAATATATCCCGCCTTGGTCAAGCGGTCAACCACCCCACTCATAGAGCTGCTTCCCACATGTGCTATGTCTGCCAGCTCGGATAACCCGATGTTGGGGCGTTTATTCAGAATGGCCAAAGCCATATGCTGTATGGCCGTCAGATCCATATGCTGCTCCTCATTCCAGAAGGCATAAAATATCGTTTTATTAACCTCTCTTATTGATTGAATAATCCGGTACACCTCAAGTCTGTCTTCCTCTCTGTCACTCACTGGAACCATCCTTCTTTCTATTACCCAATTCACAGTCCATATGCATATACATAAACTAGAAACTATTTGTATACGAAATGTTATTTATTTATAACTATTATTTTATCATCTCTTATGTAAATGTCAACATTCACCCAAATATCACCTATCCTTCAACACATAAAAAAGCGCGGTATGAATACCACAATAGGTATTTACATCCGCGCACTCCTATAAATATTAAAATGATAATCTGCTGCGTACAGCTACTTTTCATGCATCCACCATTCTAGTTATTCTGCTCGTTCTATTTGTTCCTTTACTCCCTCAGCCTCACTTGTCGATACTGAGGTCTTCGTCTTCGTTGTAATTTTCCCCAACAAATAAACCAGCAAATTTTGATTGTGCTGAGAAATTCGGTTTAGTGCAGAACCCAGAAAATCATCCCGGATTCGCAATCCACGCTCTACTTCTTCTCTCCCTTGATCCGAGATAACAATCCATACAATTCTACGGTCCTTTACATCTCTGAAACGGGTGACCAGTCGATTCCGCTCCATCCGATCCAGCAGCATCGTAACCGCGGCTGGTGTGGTGGCGAGATATGGGATTAGTTGAGACGGTTTCATGCGGCCGTATTCGTTCAAAACCTCCAGCACCGTAAGTTGAGCTTCTGTTAGTGATGGAGCCAGCTGCTGCTCCATATGAACCTTATAATCCTTAGCCATTCTGGACCAGATTTTCGCAAATTCGGTCGTTTGCATTTTGCCTCACTCCTTTAAATAACAGGGTCAGTAAAAGCATCAAAGTTACCGTATGGGCCACCGTCCGGATTGTATTTCATCACATTAAATTTTCGCCATTCAGCCCCGGTTTCCTGCCGTTTTTGGAGCATGAAATGAAAAGGGGAAGGAAGTCTCACCTCGGTTTTGAAGGCTGGTCAGGGTTCGACACCATGACGGCAAAAAGGTCCTCATTCGTGCCGGAATGGCACGAGAGGACCTCTCTTTTTCGAGCTAAAAAGCGCTTGACTTTCCTACTATTCTATGGACTGAGAAGCTTGCGGCTCACTACGCAGCAGCACATTCACAATTTCGTCCTTCTTCTCTACTGGAGCTAGCAGCTTGCCTGTATCCTTTCGTTCGGTCAAAGGAGCCTTTTCCGAAAGGAAGGACATCGTCTGTCCTTCTGCTGTGATTGCAAATAATTGAACAGCTTCACGGCAATAGAAAGCAGCCACGATTCGAGTGCCATTCGAACGTACTCGTTTGCCTTCCTTGAACTCAAAGGTGGTGATTCCTTTGCCGCCTCTTCCCTGTGTAGGATAATCTAGCAGAAGCGTACGCTTACCATAACCGGACTCGGTCAGCACCAACACTTCTCCTTCATCCTCATCTACCCATAACGCCGCGATAATTTCATCGCCTTCCGCCAGCTGTATACCTTTGACACCAGCCGAGACGCGGCCCATCGCATTAACCTCTTGCTCCTTGAAGCGTATACTCATTCCCGCGCGAGTAATCAGCATAATATCCCGGGTACCCTCGCTTAACGTTACCGATAACACCTCATCGTCCCCTGCTACTTTGCAGGCGGCTACGGCACTGGAACGTTTTGTAGCATATTCTTTCAACTCTGTACGCTTTACTTGGCCCTTCTTTGTTACAAATACCAGGCTTTTACCGATTTCCTCGATGTTTTTGAGCGGAATAACACTTACGATACGATCTTCCTTCGATAACGGAATGACGTTGACAATTGGAGTTCCCGGCTCTTTCCACTTATACTCTGGCACCTGATGTACAGGCAGTAAAAAGTATTGTCCTCGCTGGGTGAAGACGAGCAATACATCGAGCGTATTCACATCAAGCAATTGGGTAACGTAATCTCCTTCTTTAACACCGGAACTTGAACGTTCCCCGCCTGAACGAGTGAATGACAACATACTTGTACGTTTCACATAGCCATCTTTCGAGAGTGTCAGCAACACATCCTCTGCTCCTACCATGACTTCCAGGTTTACCTTAATCTCTTCTACCTCGCCCTGGATATCTGAACGACGGTCAATGCCGTACTTTTCGCGAATTTCCAACAGTTCCTTGCGAATCAGACTGATCAGCTTACGATCACTTTCCAGAATAGAACGATATTGCGCGATTTTTTTCTGGATGTCACCCAGTTCTTTTTCAAGCGTGGTGATTTCCAGATTGGTGAGACGGTACAACTGCAAAGTCAAAATAGAATCTGCCTGACGTTCGCTAAAACCAAACATCCATTGCAAATTATTTTGCGCGTCCTGGCGATTTTTGGAAGCTTTAATGGCTGCAATGACCTCATCCAGAATGTTCAGTGCCTTGACCAAACCTTCCAACACATGGGCACGATCCTCTGCCTTTTCCAGTTCATACTGGATACGGTGAGTGACAACTTCGCGTTGATGAGCAATATACGCTTCCAAAATGGACTTTAGCCCAAGCTGATGTGGCGCTTTGTTCACAATGGCTACCATATTGAAGTTATATGCCACCTGTAGGTCGGTTTTTTTCAGTAAATATGCTAAAATCCCTTCCGCATCGGCTTCCTTCTTCAGCTCCACAACGATGCGCAAACCATTTCGTCCACTTTCGTCACGAACCTCGGCAATCCCTTCCACCTTTTTCTCCAGACGGATATTTTCCATGGCGGTTACGAGCCTTGATTTGACGATTTGGTATGGGATTTCGGTAATGACCAGCTGCTGCTTACCTCCGCGCAAGGACTGAATTTCCGTTTTGGAACGAATATAAATGCGTCCTTTTCCCGTGCGGTAAGCGTCCTTGATGCCTTCGCCACCCATAATGAGTCCACCCGTCGGGAAATCAGGACCTTTAATAAAGGTCATAATCTCTTCCAACTCAATCTCCGGCTTCTCCATCACCGCGATGCTGGCATCAATAACTTCGCGTAAACTATGTGTAGGGATCTCTGTCGCAAATCCCGCCGAGATCCCACTGGAACCGTTCACTAACAAATTTGGATAACGAGACGGCAACACCACGGGCTCTTTGGCCGAGTTATCAAAATTGTCCTTGAACAAAACCGTACGCTTTTCAATATCGCGCAGCATTTCCATTGCGATCGGAGACAAGCGGGCCTCCGTGTAACGCATAGCTGCTGCCGGGTCATCATCCTGGGAACCCCAGTTACCGTGACCGTCCACCAGCACGTGACTCATTTTCCAGGGCTGTGCCATCCGTACCATGCCGTCGTAAATCGACGAATCACCGTGGGGGTGGTAATTACCCATAACGTCCCCAACGGTTTTGGCCGATTTACGATATGCTTTATCCGGCGTATTGCCCGAATCGTACATTGCATAAAGAATACGACGTTGCACGGGTTTTAATCCGTCCCGTACATCGGGTATCGCCCGGTCCTGAATAATATATTTGGAATATCGGCCAAAGCGGTCACCGACCACTTCCTCCAGAAAAGCTGGCAAAAACTGCTCCGATAAGCTCATGTATACACCTCTTTTGATAGCACTACTCTACGTATTCCGTGAAATCTACGTTTTCCACGATCCAGCGTTTGCGTGGATCCACCTTATCACCCATCAAAGTGGACACCCTACGTTCAGCCTTGGCTGCATCCTCTATCTGAACGCGTAACAAGGTGCGTGAATCGGGATTCATCGTTGTTTCCCATAACTGATCAGGGTTCATTTCCCCGAGCCCTTTATAGCGTTGTAGCTCAAAATTTCGTCCAAATTCTTTTAAGTAATTATCGAGCTGCTCGTCAGTCCAAGCATAACGCACGGTTTCGAGTTTACCCGACTTTCGAGTTATTTTATACAATGGCGGTTGAGCAATAAATATGCGTCCTGCATCAATAAGCTCTTTCATATACCGATAAAAGAACGTCAACAACAGCACTTGAATGTGCGCACCATCTGTATCTGCATCGGTCATAATGATGATTTTGGAATAATTGCTGTCTTCCAGCGAAAACTCTGTTCCTACCCCCGCACCAATAGCTGCTGTAATAGCACGGTACTCATCATTCTTCATAATATCCGCCAGTTTGGATTTTTCCGGATTCATCGGCTTGCCCTTTAGTGGCAATATGGCCTGAATTTTGGAATCCCGTCCCTGCTTGGCTGATCCTCCAGCCGAATCGCCTTCCACAATAAACAACTCATTACGTGTAAAATCCTTGGACTGCGCAGGCGACAGTTTACCATTCAAATTGGAACTTTCACTGCGTTTTTTACCAGAACGCATTTCATCCCGAGCTTTACGTGCAGCTTCACGCGCTCTGGATGCTTGAACTGCCTTCTTGATCAAAGTTTGTGCTATCTGCGGATTTTCTTCCAAAAAACGCTGCATCTGCTCAGATACGATGGCATCCACTGTACTTCGTGCCGAAGCGCTACCCAGCTGATCCTTTGTCTGACCGACAAATTCAACCTCAGCCATCTTGACACTGATTACAGCCATCATGCCCTCACGTAGATCGTTGCCCTCCAAGTTTTTATCCTTTTCTTTCAACATCACCGTTTTCCGGGCATAATCGTTCATGACACGAGTGTAAGCGGTTTTGAATCCTGTTTCATGCGTACCTCCGCCACGTGTCGGAATGGAGTTGACGAACGAAGCAATCGTCTCTGTATAACCTGCATTGTACTGGATGGCAATCTCTACTTCAATGTCTTCTTTCTCGGCATTAAAGTGAATAACGTCATGCAGCACATCCTTGCCCTCATTCAGAAAAGCAACAAACTGACTTGCTCCACCCTCATAAAAATACTCATCCGACTTTCCGCTGCGTTCGTCTTTAAGTTGAATACGAAGGCCCGAATTTAGAAAAGCAATTTCCTGAAGGCGCTCAGCCAACGTATCGTAGTTAAAATGAATGCCTGCCTGAAAAACACGAATATCCGGTTTAAATGTAATTTTCGATCCCGTCTTGTTAGTATTGCCCAGCACTTCAAGGCCTGTGGTCGGTTCCCCGACATGCTCCACGCCCTTCTTGTCCTGCCAATATTCAAACCGCTGACGGTGAATCTTGCCGTCCCGGTAAATTTCTACTTCAAGCCATTCCGAAAGAGCGTTCGTTACAGACGCACCTACACCGTGCAAACCCCCGGACTTTTTATATCCCGAACCGCCAAACTTACCTCCGGCGTGCAAAATGGTGAATACAACCTGAGGCGTAGGAATTCCCGTTTTGTGCATTCCCGTAGGAATACCGCGTCCGTTGTCTGATACCGTAACGGAACCGTCCTTATGCATTGTAATATCAATGCGAGAGCAAAACTTGGCGAGATGTTCATCCACCGCGTTGTCTACAATTTCCCATACCAAATGATGCAGCCCCGAAGAACTGGTGCTCCCGATGTACATGCCCGGCCGTTTGCGAACTGCCACAAGCCCTTCGAGCACTTGAATGTCGTCCGCGCCATATTCCGAAGCTCCGCTTTGTGTGCCGGACACTCCCGCAGACAAGTCGATTTTGTCGACCATTCATGCTCCCCCTTTGTCTAATCGTAACCGTGTTTTGCCTTATTCTTGATGATTTTCACCAAAAATGCAAACAGATGTTTTCTTTTACCTTGTCCATTTTAATTCAATATATCCCGTTTCGTAAAGACGGCGAATGAAACAATCAATGCCGCAGCCCCCCAAATGCCCAGTACAGCTAAAGAAAAGGGTAAAGTCATTCCCTCAATCGGGGCGGGGCTTCCAGATAAATAATCGGTTAATTGGAGGTTAACCATAAATAAATATTTAGCACTCTGCCAAGATGAAGCCATGTTTGTCAAAATAGTGCCCGAAATAAGCGCAGCCATCATGACTACAATACTTGCCGCCGTACTTCGTACCAGGACAGATACCATAAAGGCTAACGAAGCTACCACAAGACTGACAAACCAGATCAATCCGGCTTGCAGCATCAAATAATGCCATTGTGGAATCGCATGTACAGCAGACAAATCCACCGTCGATCCAACAATTTGAAATCCGGTAAATACCGGAACATTAAAACCGCGAAAACCAAAAAACAAGCCTGATATGAGATAACTAATCACAAATACAGCCAAAATAATGAGCGAAACGAACATGTACAGTGTCAGCAGTTTACTCAGCAGTATTTTCCACCGCCTGACTGGGCGGGTCAGCAACATTTTTATCGTGCCTGTCGTTCGTTCTCCTGAAACCAGATCGGAGGCAATGGCCATAATCAACAGCGGAACGAACAAATTTATCGAATTATCCATAAACTCTCTGGTAAAGGTGACACCACTCGGCTCATTTGGATTCACATCATTTTCCAAATAATATTGCATCTGCTGCACAAAGACCCGACGGTAGGTCTTCCATTCCTCGGGAACCCGGTCACTTCCCAGCGAGTTTTGATTATCGGTAATCGCCTGACGCAGTTCAAGCCGCCAATCATTGCCGAATTTTTCGCGATTGTTTTCTGCCACTTTCATCTGAGCGTACGTAAAAATCGGCACAAGCACAAGTAAAACAAGTAAAATGACATAAAATCGTTTCTTCTTGATAATTTTGAGTGTTTCATTTTGTACGAGCGGTAAAATGTTATTCAAGTATCTCACCTTCCGTCATTTTCAGGAATAGCTGCTCCAGTGTAGGGTTGATTTTGGTTACACCTTTAACGGAAATACCGGAAGCCGTCATTTGTGTCACTAGCTCCGCAATATGCTCTTCATCCATTTCTGTAAAAATTGCATCGGCTCCGCTGCCTGCAACAATACTGTCATCAATTAATTCATCGGCGTTCGTAATCATTTGCACATGCGGAGAATTTTGCAATATGGCAAGACCCTGATCACGAGGCTCCAGTTGCCATACGGCCATGTGCGAGTGCGTCTCAACCAGTTCCCGTACACCACCTACAGCTAGTACCTTTCCCCGACTTATAATTGCCACCCGATCACATAGCAGCTGAATTTCGCTAAGCAAATGACTGGAAACAAATACAGCCATGCCTTCTGCCGCTAGCAAACGGATAAAAGCTCTCATTTCCTTGATCCCCTTGGGGTCTAACCCGTTCGTCGGTTCATCCAAAATGAGCAATTTCGGTCTACCGAGCAAGGCTTGGGCTATACCAAGACGCTGGCGCATTCCGAGAGAATACGTACTTACTTTATCATGGATACGGCGATCGAGCCGAACTAGCTCAACGACTTCGCGGATACGCTGTTCGTCTACACCAGGCTGCATACGGGCAAAATGCTCTAAATTTTCCCACCCTGTCAGATAGCTGTACACTTCTGGATTTTCCACAATAGAACCAATATGCCGTAAAGCCTGCTCAGGATCACGATTTACATTATGTCCACAGACGGTAATCGTCCCTTCCGTAGGCTTAATTAAATCGACCAGCATACGAATAGTCGTCGTTTTCCCAGCCCCATTAGGACCGAGAAATCCGAAAATTTCACCCGCACGAACGTCGAATGTTACATCATGAATGATCATTTTGCGTTTGATACGTTTCTTAACGTGCTGAACAGAGAGAACTGTTTCGTTATTGCTTCTGTCTCTACCTGTGCTGCCAACCTGATTGGCGGAATGGAAACTGGACACTGCATCCCTTGAGGTCGAATTTTCGGTTATTCCAGTCCCGTTCTTGTCAGCAGATTGGATGCTCATTACTTGTTCCCTCCCTTTTTCACTTCAGCAGGTTGGCTATTTGTAGACTGTTGTTCATTATCCTCATTATCAGCATCCTTCGTGGTTGCAACTGCAAACCCTTGCGCGATACGTTCAGCAATCGCCTGATAGCCCTGTCCGTTTGGATGAAAATGATCCGATGATAAATAGACGGGCAAATTTTGCTGGAATAAGTCGAAAGTTGGAACCAGAGTCATGTTGCTGTTTTGGTTGGTAATTTCCATGGCAGCCAGATTCCATTCTGTTACCACAAGATTACCGGGAATTTTCATTTCCTGCAGATCACTGAATGGATTATATAATCCGACATAGATAATTTTAGCATTCGGATTGATTTTCCCTACCTTTGTCAGCACTTTTTGCAGACGCTTGGCGGCATCAGGCACAGCTTTACGCAAACCACTGAGTGTAGGTGGCTCTTTGCCAGTTTGGGCAGCCTGAGCCCCCTGAAATAAATCATTTCCTCCAATCGAGACCATAATAACGTTAGCCTTTTTCAACACATAAGTAACACCAGGCTCATCTAGCTTGGTCAATAGTCCTTGAGTCGTCAGTCCATTAATCCCCAGATTATTTATGAGCTGAGCCTTATGGCCTTCCTGATTATTTAACAAGCTCACCGACCGACGCACAAAACCACTTCCGGAGTCATCCCCCGTACCTTTGGCTAGCGAATCTCCAATGGCAGCTACCCGAAACTCTCCCGTCTGCGTAGTAGCTGATGGCGCAGTTTGTGTCTGCGGTGAACCGGAATGTACAGGTTGAGTGCTAACCATTGGCTCTGGAGCCGTGATACTTTGTACTGCTGTAATAAATCCGTACAATAATAGCAATGTGGCGGCAATGGAAACGGAACCGACAGACCGCCAAATCCATTTTGATGAATTCACTCGTGTTCCCTCCTGATAGCTTAGTGAAATAAACATAAGGCTTCTCATATCATTTTGCAAATAAACCGTTCTGGATAAAAACGCAATAAATGATTATAGTCACATATAATTTCCCATGAACATGCAAAAAAAGGATGGCAAATGGCCACCCTTATATTATACTTTCTTGTGCGAACAGTTTATCCTCTCATCTCTAATCAGACGAACCAAACTATTTGCTATCAGGGATGAAACTTTTGATCCATTGTCCAAAACTGCCCGGATTTCGACTTTGAATCAGTACCGTCCCTTCACCGCGAAAGCGGCATACAAGCGCTTCTCCACTCGTCACGCTGGACAACCAGCCTTTTGATGCTTTTTCAATTTTATAATCCATATAATTCGGCCATGCCACCAGATGAGCATTATCAATAATACGCTCCTCTCCTGGCGCGATGCAAATGGGATGAATGGCTCCATAAGAGGATAGGAATACCGTACCTCGACCACTGATTTCTACGATAAAAAAACCTTCACCGGAGAATAAACCTTTCATCAGGTTTTGCATTTTGGTGCCAACCTCAATGCCTTCTGTACAAGCTAGAAAACCGTCCTTTTGGACCATCAACCTATACGTACCATCCAGTTCCACCGCTTGTACATCACCTATACTGGCAGGGGCTAACAACACTTCAGCCGGTCCCCGGGCTGCCCTCAGTTCTTGAAAAAAGAATTTTTCTCCGCTTAGCATTCTGCCTAAACCACGTAACAGTCCACCGTCTACCGTCCCCTTTATATCTACACTGGAAGACATGGAAACCATTGCTCCCATTTCCGCTTTAATCATTTCCCCGGGGTTCAACTGCACCTTGAGCATAGCAAAGGCACCTTCATGCACGATTTCGTAGCTCATTTTGCTCACCTAGCTTTCCATAAGTAGTCTGCTATCCATTCAACTCGCTGCTATCATACTATAAATACGTCCTTTATGTCTTTTCTGGTATAAAGCAATGGTTATGCCTGTGGAGGAATATAAGAGACACCAAAAGACCCGCTGAACGTGTCAGCGGGTCTCCAGATTAACGTCATCCCACTATCTTTTAACAGCGGGATGACGTTTCGAACGTATTTACTATCATCTTAGTTACGTGTGAACTCTTGTACCCAATATCCATTGTAGTAAGCCACACCGATTTGCGTATATTCTGCCTTCAAAATATTCTCACGATGTCCCTGACTGTTCATCCAGGCTTTCATTACTTCTTGTGGTGTTTGTTGTCCCATAGCAATATTCTCACCCGCATACGTATAAGTTACACCGAATTTTTTCATCATATCAAAGGGTGAACCGTAGGTCGGAGATGTATGGGAAAAGTAATTGTTCGTGCTCATGTCCTTCGCCTTGGCTAAGGCTACTTCTGTAAGCTTCGCATTAGATGTAAGGGGCTTCAGACCTTTTTGGCTGCGCTCGTTGTTTACAAGCTTTACAACCTCAGCTGCAAATTGGGACTTGCTGAGTTGTGCATCAGATCCTGCTGACTGACCCGCGCCTGAGTTTGTGTTTTGTTTTTGGGCCTGTTGCTTGTTACTAGACTGCGAAGCCTTTTGGCTACCCTGTTTGGTTGTTGTTTGCTTGCCGGATGAAGGATTTGCTGTTTTGGTTTTAGCCTTGTCCTTTTCAGAAACATCCTTAATTACGGTCTTTGTTACCGTAGTCGTCCCGTTGGACATATTGACGGTATATCCGTTATTTTGAAACCACTGTTGTAGTTGGGCAGTCAAATCGTCAGCTGGTGAAGCTGATGCCGGAACGATGAATCCTGCAGATAAAATAGCGCTTAGACTTCCCATCACAAGTGTTTTTTTCAACATATTCTTCATTTCGTCATCTCCTTGTTGTATAAATGCCTTGGTGTGAACGTGTCTGGTTACAACTTTGTAATCTTTACTCTAGCAGTATATCATGTTTTATAGCAGGATCAATGGTATAAAAGTTGGAAAAAAAATAGTCCCGCTCGGAAATGACCCATGCGGAACTAAGTTAAAAATAGTGAGGCTTTAAGTATTAGATTGTCTTGTTATAGGCTGATTATCTAAGCTTTTTGCTGAAACGGTAGCCTTGCTTTTCAAAGCCGATTCGGTTGTAGAAAGCCCGGGCCTCTACTTGTTTGATGCGGTTATTCGCTCCTGTAATGAATAAATGATAGCATCCTTGCGCACGTCCCCACTCCTCACCACAAGCCACCAGGCGCTTGCCAATGCCCTCGCCGCGATACTCCCCGCTCACGACCAGCATGGTGATTTGTACGGCAGGATCAGGATAAGCCAAGCTTTGAGCCGTATGCATGCCGATTACTCCGACAACACGACCATCCATTTCTGCAACCATCATATTCGCTTGACTGTCATCCCGCGTTGTTCCCATAACTTCTTTCATTACACCACAAGTCATCGGGTATCCGACTTCTCTTAGTAGTCCTGTTACGGCTTCGCAATCGCCAAGCTCTACGGAACGAATTGTCAGTACTGGAATCATCACATTGTTAGACATGATTTACCTCCACTTTCAGCATATTAGCAGCTTCTTTGGCCGTCTTCCGTGCTGTTTCCACATCTTCTGCAGCGCTAAGCGCTACAGCCATCCGGCGACCCGGCTTGGTTTCTGGCTTCCCGAACACTCGCACCTGTGTCCGGGGTAGCAATAATGCATCATGCAGACCGCTTATTACAAAATCCCGCGTAGCCACTTCTGCCTTCAAAGTAGCTGAAGCTCCTGGTGTAAGCAACGTGACAGAGGGCACCGGGAATCCGAGGATGGCCCGCACGTGAAGTGCAAATTCAGACAAATCCTGCGTGATCATGGTCACCATTCCTGTATCATGCGGACGAGGGGATACTTCACTAAATATGACGCCATCAGCCGTTAAAAATAGCTCTACGCCAAACAAGCCGTAACCACCCAGTTCATCCGTAATCGTACGGGCAATGTCTTCCGCCTCCGAAAGCTGCTTGTCCGTCATGCCATGGGGTTGCCAGGATTCGACATAATCCCCATCTTTCTGAACATGGCCAATCGGTGGGCAAAAAGTCGTACCCGAAACCGATCTGACGGTCAATAAGGTGATTTCGCTCTCAAACGGGACAAAAGCTTCAACAATGACACGTGTAGTTTTGGCACGCGCGCCTTCCAGCGCCGTATTCCAGCAGGATTCTGCATCTTCGAGTGTCCGGCATACAGACTGCCCTTTACCCGATGAACTCATCAAGGGCTTGACCACGCATGGCGTACCCAGCTCATGGACCGCCGACCGCAACTGCTCAAAATTATCTGCAAAACGATAGGCAGCAGTCGGAAGCTGTAATTTCTCGGCAGCCAGCTTGCGGATACCTTCCCGGTCCATCGTAAGTCGGGCGGCACGGGCCGTTGGTACTACGTGAAATCCTTCTTGCTCTAATTCTTCCAAAGCACCCGTAGCAATAGCTTCGATTTCAGGTACAATTATGTCGGGCTTTTCCTCACGAATTAGTACCTTCAAAGCCTCAGCATCCTGCATATCCAGACAGTGAGAGCGATGGGCTACCTGCATTGCTGGAGCCAGTTCATAGCGATCAACAGCAATACATTCCACGCCAAGCCGCTGAGCTTCAATAATGACTTCTTTTCCCAATTCGCCGCTACCCAGCAGCAGCATCTTCTTAGCCTTGGCAGAAAAAGGAGCACCCCACATCTTGAACTCTTCCCCCTCTGACGAAAATTGCTCTGATCTCTTTTCATCTTTATTTTCAGGGTTTAGCTCCAAGAATGCAATAGTGCTCGGCATTTAAATTTACAAAAAACGCGATTTTTTGATCTTTTTTTTACAAAAATCTGAACTGTGCTTCCACCAGCCCCCGATATATTCCATGTTTTTTCATCAATTGTTCATGATTACCACTTTCTTGGATTTCCCCATGATCCAGTACAACGATATGATCAGCATTCCGAATGGTAGACAAACGGTGAGCGACCATAAAAGAAGTTCTGCCTTCCAGTAAAACCTGAAGAGCCTCCTGAATTTTCAACTCCGTTTCCGTATCAATACTGGCTGTGGCCTCATCCAGAATAAGAATTCGCGGATTAGCCAGCAAGGCACGAGCAAAGGATAAGAGCTGTCGCTGGCCCATGGACAGCATTCCCCCCCGCTCCTCTACTTCTGTTTCATAGCCAGCTGGCAAGTGAACAATGAATTCATGAGCATTGACCGCCTTCGCAGCTGCTTCAATTTCCTCATCCGTTGCATCCAAACGGCCAAATCGGATATTATCGCGTATCGTCCCCGAAAAAATAAATGTATCTTGAAGCACGATGCTAATCTGGCTTCGCAAGCTCTCCACCGTGACATCACGCACATCTTGACCGTCAATCGTAAGCCGCCCTGACGTAATGTCATAAAAACGGCTGAGCAGATTAATAATTGTACTTTTACCTGATCCGGTATGACCCACAAGCGCTATAGATTGACCCGCTTCGACGGAAAGACTAATACCTTTAAGCGCCTGACGTCCCTTCTCATATTCAAAAATGACCTTTTCAAATTGGATATCGCCCCGAATGGGCGGCAAGGCTTTTGCTCCCGGTTTGTTCGCAATATTCGGCTGTTCATCCATAAACTCAAAAATTCGTTCTGACGAAGCCATCGCAACCAGTAACTGATTATACATTTGACCCAGCCGATTAATTGGCTCCCAAAAGTTCCCAACATAGTTGGCAAACGCAACCAGCAATCCCACTGTAAGCTGATCTGTCTGAATTAAATGCGCTCCAAACCAGAACAACACAAGCGTACCAAATCCTCCGGTAATATCAATAAGTGGGCCAAAAACCTGATTCATGGCAGAAGCCTTATCCCACGATTTTTTGCTAGAGCTGTTCATGTCGTCGAAATAAGCCATGTTTTCCTGCTCCTGCGTATACGCTTGTGTCACACGAATCCCCTGAATAGACTCATTCAAATGAGAGTTGATACGCGAGTTCTTCATACGCACTTCTTGCCAAGCGCGACGGATGCGAACGCGCAGCTTGGTCGAGATCAAAAACATGATCGGAACGGTCACAATTACTGCCAAACCGAGTTTCCAGTTAATAAGCAGCAAAATGACAATAATTCCAATAAGCTGTACACAGTCAATCAGAACATTCACTGCACCGTTCGTAAAAAGATCCTGTAGCGAGTTAATGTCATTCGTCACGCGCACTAATACAGAACCTGCTGGTCTCTTATCAAAAAAGTTAAAAGATAGCTTTTGAATATGCTTGAACAAATCTTCACGCAAATCGTAAATAACCCGTTGACCGATAATATTGGTGAATTTAATGCGGTACGTGCTGGCTGCCCATTGAATTAAATATAGCAAGAGCACGGCACCCGTGATGAGCAGCAGTAACTTTACGCTGGGTAGTGCAGGCCATGCGGGAGCAATTGCTTTATCGATGGCCAGACTGATCAAATAAGGAACCGTCAGTTTGGTAATGGTGCCAAGAATCATCATGACCAGAAGGATCGGCAAAATCTGACGGGCATAAGGCTTCATGTATGCCAGCAAGCGTTTGAATTCTGACCAGTTAAACGGTTTGTCAATGACATCATCATCTTGATAGACAAAGCGCTCATTCGTCGGCTTTTTTAACGGTTTGGCTTTTTCTGCGGGTATATTCATGGTCTCACCTGCCCTTCGGATACACCGTCTGGAGCCTGAGCTATGTAATCGGCGTATTGAATATGATACACATCCTGATATGGACCTGGAGTAGCAATAAGCTGTTCATGTGTTCCACGCTGGACGATTCGTCCTTCCTCAAGCACCACAATTTCATTGGCATGGCGAAGCGAAGAGATTCGATGAGCGATTATAAATGTTGTTCGACCACGCATAACCTCTTGAAAACCGGTCTGTATTTCATGCTCTGTTTCCATATCGACCGCACTGGTAGCATCATCCAGTACCAGAATTTTCGGATTTTTGAGTAGTGCGCGCGCGATGGCGATCCGTTGTTTCTGCCCTCCGGACAGTCCCAATCCACGTTCTCCAACGACAGTGTCATATCCCAGCGGTAGTTCAGTTATGAATTCATGCGCCTGAGCCAGTTTGGAAACGCGTATGATGTCATCCATACTGACATGACTTAACCCATATGAAATATTATTGCGTATAGAGGACGAAAACAAAAACGTCTCCTGAAACACGGAAGAAATTTGAGCACGTAAATCGCGAATCCTCAAGTGACGTATATCCTTGCCATCCAACTTGATACTTCCTGCATTCACATTATAAGCGCGCATGAGTAATTGAATAATGGTAGACTTTCCTGACCCCGTTCCTCCTAAAATTCCAATGACTGACCCCGGCGGTGCGTCTAAATTGATGTCAACAACAGCAGGGAGCTTATTTCCGTAAGCAAAGGTAACATGTTCAAACGTAACATGTCCCTCCACCTGATCGGCATCGAGTGTAAGTGCTCCGGCTTCGTCGGTTACATCTATGGACTGATTCAGCAGCTCCAAGACCCTTTCACCGGATGCTTTGGACTGCGTGTAGTTATTGATATGAAAACCGATGCTCCAGATGGGGCCGATAATATACCAAATTAAGCTAAAGAAGGCGACGAGCTGCCCCAAGGTCATTGACTTCTGAATGACCAGATATCCCCCCATGCCCAACAGAAGGACCACACTGACAGAAGCAATTAGTTCCATAGCGGGGAAGAACCGACTCCATAAGGAAGCAGCCTGAATTTGATTACTTTTGTATTGCTCGTTACGTACTGAAAATTTTTCAACTTCATATGATTCGCGGGCAAAAGATTTGACGGTTCGCACACCTGTTATGTTTTCTTGGACCGCTGTCGTCAAGGCGCTAAGGGCAATCCGCATTTCCTGAAAGGTGGGATGAATCCGGGATTCAAACTTGAATGTGACGAAGAGCAGCAATGGCATGCTGATCATCGTAATGAGGGTGAGCTGCCAGTTAATATACAGCATCATCATAGAGCCGAATACGACCATCAGTAGCACATTGAGGAGTTGGGCAAAACCAAACCCGATAAAGTTACGAATTGCCTCCAAATCGCCAGTCAGTCGAGACATAAGATCTCCCGTTTTGGCCGTGTCATAATATCTAAAGGACAGAAATTGCAGCTTTTCGTAACAAGCATTGCGGAGGCGGTATGCCAGGTAGTTACCTAGCCGTCCACCAAAAAAACCATGTAAAAATTGCATGAACCCTTTGATGATGACTACTCCCAGCACAGTCAGAGCCAGCGCCGGAACTTTCCCGAAGTCACCGGGGATGATAGCGTTATCAATTAGCCTTTGGAGCAGGTTCGGATACACCAGTCCCAGAGCCGTCGCTATCGCAAGGCATAAAATAGAAAGAAACAGATAGTGTCTCCTCTCGCGAAAAAAAACTTGCAGTTGCCTGAGCACTTCCATGTCAATGTCCCTCCATTAGTTGCACGACGTTGTTATATGGCTTAGTGAAGTTTACCATTCGCATTCCAAGGCGGCAAAGAGGATAACGAGCCGTATTCAGGCAGGTTATCAATTGGTGGGTGATTAAACAAATTAAATCGCTTTCTTATTATTGAATGTGGCTATTTACTCAGTATTGCTTACTTTTTGGAGTATGCATAAAACACCGGGTTGTCCCACAACCCGGTGTCCTGATCTTTAATCATTGGTGAACATATTTATCTTTACTCCAAAGCCGCAATCTTGCCAGCAAGCTCTTCCCAAACCTGTGGCTGCTCACCGCCCATAAGGGCATGCTCCATGCCACGAGTCGTCTCCAGCATTTGCTCTCGAAGCTGAGCTTTCTGCCACAATTGTTCCTCCTGCATCAGCGTAACGTAAAAAGAAGACATTCGTTCTCGTTGCTGATCCACAGCTTCCCCGATTCGCTCGCGTAATATCGGCTCCAGTTTGGTTTGTAGATTCGCTCGACCAGTTCCTTCAAAAAATAGCTTTGGATTTTTAAAGCTATTCCAATAATCCTTCCAATGAATGGACTCCTGCAGGGAAATTTCATTCAGCTCGGGAACAGCCCATTTTCTGGATTCAGGAATTGTGCAATCTAGTCCTGGCAACTGATGGTTCATGTGTTCTACGCACTGTTGTATAGCCTTGTGTACCAAAATTTGTCCCGTTTTTTCCAGCCGGAGTGTGGTTGCCAGTAATTCCTGAGACAGCTCTAGTTCAATCAAGCGCATCAGCTCGCGACCGCAAGATGCAAAAGCCGAACGAAGATCACCTACTCCTTCACGCAGAACAGATGGATGAAACGCCTCTGCCATAAATTCTCCAGTCCGATAGGACAGTCTTTGACGTACATGATACAGCAGTTCATCGGTTTCGCCCGATAACACAGATGCACCGTTGCTGTCAGTCAGGCCTAGGAGCGTATGCTCCAATTCCCCACGGATGCGAGTTAATCGCTCTAATCGGATCTCACGTTCTTCCACGCTATACCGGGCATCGGCTGCATGTTGCTCTATGCGGTTCCGCAGCCGGGCCAGTTCCTGCATAGCAGAAGCGATAGACAAACCTGCCAGCTCTTCGGCTGCAAATGCCGAGAAATCATTTTCAAATACATCAAAACGTGAAGCTGAACGCAGCGAAGCCTCCCCCTGTTCGGCAGCTTCCAACGCCAGCATACTGGAAAGTTGATAAATACGTGGCTTTCGAATTCCATTCGTCTGTAGTTGTTCCTGTACATGCTGGGTAACAGAAATCAGTTCCTCTTCAGAAGAAGCTAGATCTGATGCATTAACAATAAAAAACGTCTGATCCAGTGCCAAGGTCTCTTTGACTCGACCTAGTTGATTCAGGAACTGCCGGTCGCCTTGCGTAAACGCATGGTTATAATATGTGACAAATACAAGAGCATCCGCATGCTTCATATAGTTGAAGGTCACGCCTGTGTGCCGTGCATTCACAGAATCCGCTCCTGGCGTATCCACTAGCACGATGCCCTGACGGGTCAGAGCGCAATCATAATAAAGGTCGATATGCTCCACAAAGCACGATTTGTGCTCAGACGCGACAAAATCTCGATACTGTTCTAAATCCACCTGAAGCTGTTGTCCCAGCAAGCTTTCAGCTTCTTCCCATCCAGCTGCGGCAGCCTTTAGAAAACTATAATGAGGCCTGCCCGCAGGATGGATGCCTTCCGGAGATAAAGCATGAACGGTTTCTTGCCAGCCCGTTGCCCCTGGCTCTCCCAATCCTAATAACCTAAATGAGTATTTAAGATCTTCCCGCAACGCGTCCACTGATTTCATATGGACGTCAGCCGTGGCATGGCGCTCAGCACTTGCAGGCGCCATTATGCGGTTAATCGCCGCTGTCGTCGGATGCGGCGATACGGGCAACACAGCTTCACCCAGCAAAGCGTTGGCGAAGCTGGATTTCCCAGCGCTGAACGCTCCGAACAGCGCCAGCGTAAACTGCCCACCCTCCAGCGCAGCGGCGCGGGCATGTAAATCCCGTACCGCCGCTTGCATGGCAGGGTACGGGCTTACGAGGGCAGCGGCAGCCTTCAATTGGGCCGCTGCTGCATCCAGCCGCGTGCGGCGGCCTCCAGCGGCAGGCTGTGCTGCCGTCGTTCCTGCTAGCGGCTGCGCCGATGCATTGCGCGAGCCAGCGATGCCAGGGCGCGCAACGCCCGTTGGCGCCGCAGCAGCGGCGGTATCGGACGCCGATGCAGGCGCGTCCGCACGGGGCAACCCGCTTGGCGCGGAAGCCTGCGGCAGCAAGCTGCGCAACAGGCTGGCGTACGAAGCCGAAGCCTGCACGCGGGTGCTGTAGCGGCTCGCCGCCTCTGCCTGCGCCAACAGCGCAGTGCGCTTCTCTGCGAGAGCCGCGCGGTGGGCTTCAGCTCGCACTGCTAGCTGGGCCAGCAGGCGGTCTAGCAGCGCCAGCGCCTTGCGGCGGCAATCGGCGGTCACAGCAGCGCGTAGGTCCTTGCAATAGTTTAACGTATACTCTGGTGACAACGCATTTTCCTTCACGGTTTGCTCTACCAGTTGTCGGTCCGTCACAGGGTGGATGTCCTCCAACTCTTGCTCCAGCGCAGCGGACCACAAACCCTGACCGTCACCCCAAGACCTCAGTAACTCCCGTACATGAGGAAGCAATTGTCCCTCCACCTGATCAGTCAGCATTCCTGTCAGCCGTTCCAAACGCCTTTCCTTTTCTCGCTCGGTCTTTCCTCCTGCGAACCATAGTCCTGTTTTGAAGCCCGGCTTGCGGCTCTCTAAGTATTCGCCTGCGACTTCACGTAGCTCCGCTGGCGTCAAATGTGCGTGTTCTAGTAGATGATCCAGCTGTTGACGCAGTCGTTTACGCTCCTGCTCCGGGAGCATCTTCCAGTGTTCATCTTCTTGCTGCAAAGTTTTCTGCTCTATATCCAGCCGCAAAATGGCTTCTTCTCCACCTGCTTCTTTTAGCAGTGCGCTCAGTTCCTCTTCTTCAGTTGCCCGCACAGTCTCCACATGTCGCTCTACCAAATGATGCATAGAGGAGACTAAACTGTATGCCAAAAGCTCTGTTTTTCGCTCCAGCAATTTCGGAATCAGGTGCGTCAACTGTTTCCACTGGTTCCATGGATGATTCTGCTCCTTCAAGGAAGTAAAAAGGATGTCCGTATAATGAACCTGCCAGGCGTGAAAGCTAGTCTCCACCTCATTACGATAACGTGTAAATGAAAGCTCCCGCTCCCGGTGTTTATCGATTTGATTGATGATCAAATATAACGGCTTGCCCCAATCCGATAAACTTTTGGCAAAGGACAAATTATTTTCAGATTGGACATGGTTGTAATCCATTACATAAAAAACAATATCTGCCCAATGTAAAGCAGAATGTGTCGCCAGCGCATGTCCGTGGTCTGTGGAATCGACACCGGGTGTATCCAGCAGCACTCCTCCGTTAGATAATATCGGAACATCCTCCCATACTTGAACCGATTCATAGGCTCCACCATTTTTACAATACTCCGCAAGCTCGGACAGGGAGGCTTCCATGCTTTCCTGATCTGGATTTTCCGCTGATTGGGCTGGATGAATGAGTGCTCTCGGACGTCCATAACGGATGGACACTACATTAGCGCTCGTAGGCACCGGTTCAGATGGCAGGACGGTTTTACCACACAGGCTGTTAATCAAGCTCGATTTACCCGCAGAAAAATGTCCACAAAAGGCAATGGTCAGCTCCTGCGCATATGCTTTTTCCAGCAGATCCCCTACCGCCTTCGCTCCCGCTTCATCCCCGGCTTTACGCAGTGTATTCTGTATCTGTTCTATCGTATCCAACCACTTTCCCGCATCTCCTGTAATCGTTTGCATCATAAGCTACGGTTCCACTCCTTATCACTTGTCTGCACCAAATAGCTATATTGTAGCATTCCTAAGCCATTGTGAGAATCATCACATCAAAAAAACTAAACAGCGCTCCCCGCCAGTACCTGGCTTTAGGGAACGCTGTTTTCGTACATGATAACAATAAGTTCATTTTATTCTGTCCAAAACGGACATTAGGAATAAGTATTTAGGCAACCGGATGCATTTCATCAAAGTCCTTAAGGGACAACGACGAAGCAAGATATGTAAACAACGGGTGAGCCTGCTCATCACGTACATTCACCTTTTGGAACATGCGGAACGAGACACCATAATTCAGGGTACAAAATATATGCACACTTCATTGGAAGAGGCTCTATCCATATCAGGATGGTCTGCAAGGTTCGTGTATATATGCGCCTTCGGGCTGGTTAAACCAGCCGAGCCGCCTATACCGGAACATGCAACGCATGTCGTCCGCTAATTGAAATTAATTGGCTGCAGTCTCAAGCACTGGCAGCAAAATTTCAAATACTTGACCATGCTGTAAAATCGTAATCCCACGGGATTTGTCCTTCATTACTACCACTTCTGGCTTTTGTGACATACGCTCCAGATAATGCTCAGGTACATCACCGGAATGACTAACCGTGATTCCCTCAAGCTCGCGCTCTTCGTTTTCAGCAAATTCTGTTGTTACAATTTGCTCAAAAATATCAGAGAATGCTTCAAAATTGTCTGTATATACCGAAATGCACTTCATACTCTTCATCCTTTTCTACACATAAATGGTTAAACCCTCTTGTTACCTTTGTGGGTCTTTAAGCTCTACGTTCCTTATCTTTTCTGATAAGAGACGTTTTCATACGTTTCTTGCCTTCCCTGCATACATCAAGCAACGGACACACCTGACATTGAGGATTTTGAGCTTTACAATGGTAGCGTCCGAAAAAAATGAGCCTGTGGTGGGTCAAAGACCATTCATCCCTAGGAACCCTCTTCATCAGCTTTTTTTCCACCTCAAGCACTGAATCATCCCACCCTGCAAAGCCGAGTCGTTTGGAAACGCGCTCTACATGCGTATCTACCGCAATAGCTGGTACATTAAAAGCAGTAGATACAACGACATTAGCCGTCTTGCGGCCAACACCGGGTAGCTTAACCAGTTGATCGTGCTCCGAAGGTATCTCTCCCCCGTACTGGTCTATTAAAATACGACAGAGGTTATGAATATGCTTGGCCTTGTTTCGGTACAAGCCGATTCTGCGAATATCCTGCTCCAGTTCCTCAAGAGGAACAGCCAAATAATCCTCAGGTGACTTGTATTTTTGAAACAGGTCTGCCGTTACTTTATTGACCATCTGATCGGAGCATTGAGCAGACAATAACACGGCGATCGTTAATTCAAAAGCATTGTCATGGTTCAACTCACAATGGGCATCCGGAAACATCGTACCGATGGTGTCCAATATATGACGTGCGGTTGCTGCATTCACGGAAATCCTACCTCCTACCAAAAAAAACGTCTTGATACGGGATAGCCCGCATCAAGACGGTCACTCTAAATAATCATCCGGAAAGAAACGAATACTATTTGTGCATGACTGCCTGCATAGGCGAGAAATACACTCCTATATTATCATTATCTGTCACAGATTGCACGTGAAAAGTGTGCAAATTCCCAAGAAATTTTCATACCGTCTGATCGGTTAGCGACTCATGGGATGATCCAAATCTACATGCCCCATTAAGGACTCTAGAGATTGACCATCTACGAGCAAATCCAGCGTTTTGACTTCCTTGAATTGGAACATCGTTTTCTTCAAGGCATCGATAGCCAATTCCTCGCCGCCAGCTCCCAATCGAGCCTCGTCCGGCAGGGAAATATCAAAAGTCAATGCACCGTTATCCAATTTGATCTTATGCACGGAAATTTTCTCGGACCACAACGGGATTAGAGTAGAATCCCCACTCTTTTGCAGAGCTTCAAACGCTTTTTGCAATTTTTCCAGCTCGCTTGGATAGGTAATTTCCTTTTTCTGTTCTTTCAAGCCGTTCTCTTGTGTATCCGTGTAGTACACCGTAATCTGCTGTGTTTGTCGATCTCCTGAATTTTCCGTGTCCGTCTTGGTCTTTGTAGGCTCTGTTGACGGAGATGCAGGTGTTTGACTCGCCCCATTATTTTCAGTAGACTGATCCGATGGATCAGGGGTCGTCTGTTCGGGTGTGCTATTTTGTGCATTAGAAGTTTGTGTTTCCTGAGATGGAGTCGCAGGAGCCGTTGTTTGCTTGGAGGCGCACCCTGCACCTGCAATGGAAAACAGTGCCAGCAGACCTGCAATTACGATTTTCTTGTTCATATGTCCCCCTCCTTGCTTGACGTTGACAAGCGATTTGTTGAAGATTTATTTTACGTCGAGATACTCTGTGATTCCATCTGCAATCCCTTGAGCTACCCGGTTTTGAAAATCTTCATCAAACAGTGTGGCTTCCTCTTTTGCATTACTCAGATATCCTACTTCAAGCAATACGGCTGGCATAGTCGTTTCCCGAATTACATGGAAATTGCCATAACGAATGCCGCGGTCTGTCAGGCCCGTCGCAGGAGCAAAGTACTTGTGCATAACGTTAGCGAACGCTTTGCTTGCACTACGCTGGTAATACGTCTCTGTACCGTTGGAAGCTGAGCTACCGCTGCTGTTAGCATGAATGGACACGAACACGTTAGCATTAAGGTTTTCAGCTACTTTTACGCGCTGTTTAAGCTCCAAGAATGTATCATCACTGCGTGTCAGCACAACCTCAAGTTTGGGGTTCTGCTTTAAAATGCTTTCTACTTTCAGAGCCATCGCTAGGTTGAAGGTCTTTTCATAATTTTTTCTCGAAACACCAACTGCTCCAGAATCTTTTGCTCCATGACCAGCATCAATAACAACGACCTTTTTACCATTGCTGTTAGTTGGTGATGTCTGTGTGTCATCCGGCTGTGAGTCATCTGGTAACGTTGCGTCTGGCGTGGTATTCACTGAATCCTTGGAAGCCAGATCGACGATAACACGATTCGAGCCATCATTATATGCGGTATAATTCATGGCATGTTTCAAATCAATAACAACGCGCACCGTTGAAGGTTCCTTTTGGAATAAGGCATAACGGATACCGGATACATCCGCTTCATTCTCAATGTCCAGCGAACCGTTTAAGTTACTATCCAGCTTTTGCTGGTCTCCAAAATTGTCAGCAAACGCAGTCGCTGGCAAATCCACCACTACCCGATCAGGACCTGTCATCGTAAACGCTTTCGGCTTGACTGCACTGGCTGTAGTGATAGTTAAACGGTTTTGGCTGAAACTGACTCCCTGCACCTGTGTAACACCTGAGTTCGCATTATTCGTTGGTGCAGTTACATTTCCAGTACCTGTACTGTTATTTCCGGACTTGGGAGGTGTAAATTCCCCGTTTCCAGACCCGCTACTGCGGGTATATAATTTTACGGACTTGGAGCTGCTGTCCCATTTTACGTCCAGTCCCATTTGCTCGCCGATAAAACGAAGCGGTACAAGGGCATAATTGGAACGCAGCAGAGGCGAAGCATCCAGACTAATGTCGCTTCCATTGACAGTCGCCGTCTTACTTCCGATTATCATTCGGATCGAGGTACTGTCCTTCTCAATCGTTATGGTTCGCGCCTGCTGCTTCCATGTCACGTCATATCCCAAATTTTCAGAAATTACGCGTAGCGGGACCATTGTACTTCCGCCAATTACTTGTGCCTTAGCACCACTAGGGACACTTAACTGTTGATCGTCGAGATAGATTTGTGTTCCA